>CAZACJ010000004.1:52149-96777 GCA_964483385.1 uncultured Pirellula sp.
ACAGTTGCTCCTCGGTTTATGGATCGTGCGGGTGGTTACACTCGTATCATGCGTTTGGCGAAGCCACGTGTCGGTGATGCCGGAACTCGGGCGATCCTCGAGTTTGTAGGCAAAAACGACCGCGTTAAGAAAGAAGCTCAAAAGCCATCCTTCGAGTAAAACTTGCTCATCGTACAATAAAGCATGTTCCAGGCTGGCCGATGAGGCCAGCCTTTTTTATTTAACTTGGACTCATAAAGACGTAGCAAAATGCAAAGCAATCTACCTGGCCTCATTCGGGAACGTATTCATATTCTCGACGGAGCTATGGGAACGATGATTCAAAAGCTGAAGCTTGATGAAGCAGCGGTCCGTGGAAGACGATTTGTGGATCACCACAAAGATCTCGTCCGATTCAGCGACTTACTTTGCATCACCCGTCCAGATGACATCAGCGATATCCATTACAAATACCTTGAAGCTGGTGCTGACATCGTTGAGACCAATTCATTCGGCTCTTCCCCGATCGGTATGGAAGAAATGGAGCTTCCACCCGAACTCGTCAAGGAGCTGAATTACGCTGCCGTAGACTGTGCACGAAAGGCAGTCGATCGCATCCGAAAGATCGATCCTTCTCGCCCTCGATATGTTGCTGGCAGTATCGGTCCGACAACCAAACAACTTGCGATTAGTACCAAGGTGGAAGACGCAGCAAACCGCGATGTAGACTTCTTGACGATGGTTGCCAGTTACAAAGTTCAAGTAGCACACTTGGTCGAAGCTGGCGCGGATTTGCTGCTTCCTGAAACCGCAATCGACACTCTGAACCTCAAGTCCTGTCTGTATGCCATCAGCGAGTACTTCGCCGAAACAGGCCGCAGAATTCCAGTGATGCTCAGCGCCACCTTTGGTGAAGGCGGACGAACATTCGTCAGCGCTCAAACAGTGGAAGCGTTTTGGAATTCTGTAAGCCACTTTCCGATGCTCAGCGTGGGGATGAATTGCGCGATGGGTCCAGATATCATGCGCCCGCATCTAGAGGAACTTGCGCGAGTTTCCGATGCGCCGATTTCTTGCCACCCGAACGCAGGTCTCCCAAACTCCTTCGGCGAATATGACCTGACCCCTTCTGCGATGGCTGACTATATCGAAGACTTCGCAAGAAATGGATGGCTGAATATCGTTGGCGGTTGCTGCGGCTCGAACCCAAATCACATCCGGGCCATCGCCGATCGCGTTAGATCTCTTCCACCACGTGGCGAAGTCGAACCGATCGTCTGGACACGTCTAAGTGGCCAAGAAGCAACAACGTTACGACCTGAAACACAGTTTACAATGGTCGGAGAAAGAACCAATGTGACTGGCTCCCGCGCCTTCGCCAATCTCATCCGAAATGACAAGTACGAAGAAGCTGTAGAAGTTGCCCGCCAGCAAGTGCAGAACGGGGCAACCATCATCGATATCAACATGGATGATGCCTTGCTCGATGGCGTCGAAGCAATGACGCGATACCTGCGATTGATTGCTGGTGATAGCGTCGCCGCTTCTGTTCCAGTGATGATCGACTCGTCGAAATGGGAAGTACTCTTGGCAGGTCTTCAGAACGTTCAAGGAAAAGCGATCGTCAACAGCATCAGCTTGAAGGATGGTGAAGAAGAGTTCCTCAAGCGGGCTGGGATTATCCGCCGATATGGCGCCGCGGTTGTCGTAATGGCTTTTGATGAACAAGGTCAAGCTACCGAAACGTCTGAAAAAGCTCGAATCTGCAAACGCGCTTACAAGCTTCTCACCGAACAAGTGAAGTTTCCTCCTCAAGATATCATCTTCGATCCGAATATCTTGACGGTCGCCACCGGAATCGAAGAGCACGACAACTACGCAGTGAACTTTATCGAGGCCTGTCGACTGATCAAGAAAGAATGTCCAGGCGCTAGAATCTCAGGTGGCGTTAGCAACATCAGTTTTTCGTTCCGAGGCAATGATGTAGTACGTGAAGCAATGCACTCAGCATTTCTTTACCATGCTATTCAAGCCGGTATGGATATGGGTATCGTCAACGCTGGCCAACTGGCTGTCTATGAAGATATCCCAAAGGACTTGCTTGAACATGTAGAAGACGTCCTCCTGAATCGTCGATCAGATGCAACAGAGCGCATGTTGTCCTTCGCGGAAACGGTGAAGGGCTCGGGGACAAAGAAAGCATCCGGGGAAAACTTGGAATGGAGGGAGAAACCCGTCCAAGAGCGTCTCAAGCACGCGTTGATTCATGGAATCGACAAGTTCATTGAAATCGATACAGAAGAAGCACGCGTAGGTTGTAAACGATGCTTGGAAGTGATTGAAGGACCACTGATGTCCGCGATGAGCGTTGTTGGCGATTTGTTTGGCGCTGGGAAGATGTTCCTACCTCAAGTCGTCAAGAGCGCACGGGTGATGAAGAAGGCTGTTGGCTACCTTCAGCCCTTCATGGAAAAAGAGAAGGAAGAAGCGGGCCTAGAGGGACAAGCCTTCCGTGGTAAAGTCTTGATGGCTACCGTCAAGGGTGACGTGCACGACATCGGAAAGAATATCGTCGGCGTTGTACTCGGGTGCAATAACTACCAAGTGATCGATTTGGGGGTCATGTGCTCATGCGAGAAAATTCTAGAGGAAGCTCGCAAACACGGCGTAGATGTCATCGGCTTGTCTGGGTTGATCACGCCGAGTTTAGATGAAATGACTCACGTCGCAAAAGAGATGCAACGTACTGGGATGAAGACCCCTCTGTTGATTGGTGGCGCAACGACTTCTGCGAAACATACGGCTGTGAAAATTGCACCGTATTACAACGAACCCGTTGTGCACGTACTTGACGCATCTCGCTGCGTCGGTGTTGTTGAATCGCTCTGTAGCAATGAACTCAAACCAAAGTATGTACAAGACAACATAAAGCTTCAGGAAGAGTTACGATCAAGCTACGAAGCGAGACAAGCGAAGCTAGTCCCCTATGCAGAAGCGAAGTCTAAAGCCTTTGCAACTGACTGGAGTCAAGTTCGTATCGATACACCTTGCTTCCTCGGTAGCAAGGTGATCAAGGAATACTCGATTGAGAAAATCGCGAAATACATCGACTGGTCACCCTTCTTCATGGCTTGGGAACTCAAAGGGAAGTACCCCAAGATCTTCAATGATCCGACCGTTGGTGTTGAAGCCAAGAAACTCTTCGACGATGCAAACAAAATGCTCTTCGACTGCATTGCAACCGGCTCGCTTAAAGCCCATGCAGTGTATGGATTCTGGCCCGCGGCTTCCCAGGGCGATGATGTCATCCTCTTTACGGATGACACAAGAACGAAGGAATTGACCAGATTCCATTTCCTCAGGCAGCAATGGGAACGCAAAGGCCAAAATGACTTCCGTAGCCTTGCTGATTACATCGCACCCTTAGATTCTCAACGCAAAGACTACCTCGGTGCGTTCGTCGTTACTGCGGGAGTTGGAGCAGAGGAGATGGCAAAGGCCTACGAAGCGAAACATGATGACTACTCAGCCATCATGATTAAAGCCATCGCAGACCGGTTAGCCGAAGCCTTCGCCGAACTGCTTCACGAACAAGCGAGGCTTGATTGGGGCTACGGGATCGAAGAAAAACTGACCAACGAGCAATTGATCGAGGAAGAATACCGAGGGATACGACCGGCCCCCGGATATCCTGCTTGCCCAGACCATACTGAGAAACATATTTTGTTTGACTTGCTCGACGCAAATGCGCAAATTGGTGTGTCCCTTACAGAGTCCTACGCCATGTGGCCGGCAGCTAGCGTTAGCGGGTTTTACTTCGGCCATCCCCAAGCAAGGTACTTTGCGGTCGATCGGCTTACGAAAGATCAAGTAGAAGACTACGCCAAGCGGAAGGGTGAGCCGCTGGCTCAAGTCGAACGTTGGCTCGCCCCAAATCTCGGATACGAACCATCATGACAGCCCTCGCGATAGCAATGGTCTTGTTCATTGTCGCTTTGGTAGTCTTTGCAATCGATTTGATGATCCCAACCGGCGGTGTACTCGTCGCCGTTACTGCGTTGCTCGGATGTGGAGCGGTTTACTTCGCGTTCAGGCATTCTCCAGCAAGCGGACGGTGGATGCTGGCAGCCAGCCTAGCAATGATCCCCTTAATGCTTACTGCCTTGATTTATATCTGGCCCAAAACTCCATTTGGAAAGAAAATCATTGCTATCCCAGAACGAGCGGACTCCTTCACTTGGTCTGACACCGCAAATGAATCCGACCCAACGAAGCTTCTTGGGTCACTGGGAATCAGCGAAACGGAATTTCTCCCCCACGGTACAGTGAAAATTGGAGAACAAACCTTCGAAGCGGTAAGTGGAGCAGGCCCAATTGAACCAGGCCAGCAGGTCAAAGTCACGAAATTGGATGTAGGAAGGCTCGTCGTTGTGCCTTGGAGAACTAGAACCACATCAGACCCGCCAATGTCAGAACACTCTAGTTTAGATCGCCCTAGCCAAGAACTAGGGCTTGATGCTCTAGATTAAGTCGCGCTCACAGACCTTATCGCTTTACCTCGGTCTTACTAGGTCCCTTCTCAACAGGAAATCCAGCTTTGACCAACTCGTCATAACCAGGCTTCAGAGGTCGAACATCATAACCATATTTCTTGAGGATCTTCGCTGCACGCAACGAACGGTATCCCACCGCACAATGCGTATAGATGATCTTCTCCTTGGATAACTTCTCCGCGACTTGCTCCTCAGTAATCTTCTCTTGAAGCTCTCTCCAAGGCAACAATACTGCACCTTCGACGTGTCCCGCATTCCATTCAACAAGGTCTCGTACGTCGACCAAGATCGCTTTCTTCTCACCTACCTTTTCCTGCACAGTAGCCAACGAATCCTTGGTGTGCTCCTTCGGCTCAAGATTGCGGTCATCCGCTTGCAATCTTGTGAGCATCACAGCAAAGGTTGCAAAAGCCAAACTCGAAACCAGCATCAGAACATTTCGGCTCATCGATCTAACTCCTCATGGGATGGGGTATACAACTAGCAAGCAGCTGACGGAAGGCTGCTAGCGACAATCCAACTTCTATCTACGGATCGACGTCTGACATCGAGACTTATTTATACTTCGGAACCTTCCGAAGTGTCAACATGTAAAATGCTGAACTACGTCGTCGGTTGCACAGACCATTCGTAGTGTTATCAACGGGCTTCAGCCGAAAGTTGAGCGTCGGCGGCTTGAAGCAGCAACTCAACCTTCTCATCCAAAACCCCTTCCGACGGATCGCACTTCGGAGCATCCGCCGCAGAGCCTGCGGTTCTCATTTCCCAATGTGCTCCACAACCATGGCACACTACCGCTCGCTTGGACTTCTCAAAGGGAGCCGAAACAGTTGTCACAAACATTGCGAACGAGCAATTGGGACATGGGCCCATGTAGCGTATCGAACTCCCCATGATGTCTCTGCCTTGTTCTTGGAATCGTTTGCTCAGCTCGCGGAATCGAATATCCGTCAACGTTGAAAAAGCTCCCACTCAACGCTGAAAAACAATCTTGGTGAAATTACCTTCCCGTGTCAACACCTTAAAGAGATTTTAAGCACCGCAGATCGTCTTTTGTTTTCCGAAAAATTTCCTTGGCGTGGTGACCAAAGGTGTCCAAGGTTAAAGGTCTACTACAAATGACGACGGTCGCAAAACGGCTTGCCAGTCAAGCCTGACCGAAGGATGCGAATCCACTCAAAAATTGATGGACGCTACAACGGAAGAGTGCTAGCATTCTCTCGTCGCAGCGGCAACTGGGACAAACCACCGACCTCATGCGAAAAAAACCGGCAGACATCATGTTGGACGATTTCTTAGACCAGAAGCATGATCTAGCCGGTTCCGAAATGCGTTCCGACATTCTCCAAGTCCTCGCGAGGGAAATCCGTACACTCCAGACCGCCAATCGCACCCAAAAGACAAGCGTCTCTAACGGTTCGGCACAACTCGATGCCTGCTTGCCCTCCGGCGGCTATCTCCCAGGTAGCCTCCTTGAGATACTTACTGAACAAGGCCCTAACATCGCCGCCTCCGGGTTAGCGAATTCTCCCAGAACCAGCCCCCTTCTGACTCGCGGCTACGGTGCACTTTCCGTCGCAATGCGCATCGGCAGAGAATGGCTAACCGGTGGTAAATACCTCGTCCTGGTCGCTCCCAATCTGAGCATCGCAGCCCCACCCCTGAATGCATTGCAAATCCCACTGGAACGAGTCATCCTGGTTCGACCTAATCCAGGAGCCGATTGGGTTTGGGGGATCGACCAAGCTTTACGCAGTCGAGCGGTCGGCGCGCTGATCACCTCAGTTGAACACCTTGACGATCGAGTCGCTCGACGCTGGCAACTCGCAGTCGAACAAGGAGGAGGCCTAGGAATCTTCCTAAGAGACCGCGTTATGGCAAAAAGGTACCCAAGTTGGGCTGAAGTCCAATGGCAACTTCGGTCTTTTGCTCCCCGCAATCAACACAACTCCGTTTCCCCAACACCGCGAGTACGTGGGATAGAACCTCGTTGGTTTGAATTCACCCTACAACGCGCACCGGCTGCTCATACAGGAAAACAGGTCCAAATAGGAATCGGCTCCGATGGAGATTGGGTAGAATACAAACCAAAGGTAGACTCCATACATGACCGAAAGCTTGCACAAAAGCAAACACCCGCAGAGAGTACTGTGCATCTGGCTTCCCAATTGGCCATGGCAGCGAATCGCCGCCGCCAAAGCGATGCCGGCTGAGAATCCCTCCTCACCAACTGCCTCTCAGCCCCTTACCACTCCCCCCACTCTCTTTGTCTCTAACGACCCGCGTCGCGGAAGAATAATCGCCGCAGCAAATGCTACCGCAAGAAAAGCAGGGATCTTGCCAAGCATGACCGTTACCCAAGCACGCTCCTTTCTCAGCGCCTTCCCGTCGGAAAACATCCAATGGATCGAACATGACCCCCATGTCAACATCGAGGACCTTTACACCCTCGCCGAACGCTTGATGGAATTCAGTCCCCTCGTCGGCGTCGAAGCAATCGAAGCACACCCCTGGTGTGGACGCTCGCTCCCCGAACCACAAGCAATCCTGATGGATATCACTGGGCTTGCCAACTGGTACGGCGACGAAACAACCCTCGCAATGACTCTCCAACTCTGGCTTACCCGCCATGGTTACTTCGGATGTATCGGTATCGGAAATACCCTTGGCCAAGCTTGGGCTCTCGCGAACTATACAGCACGACGTGAAGTCCCAGAATGGATGCTCCAAGTCGAACGCGCTGAACACTCGCTGTTAGAAACTCTAGACATAGACCCTCGCATCAAAATCTTTCCCGCAGAGAACCCCTTTCCTTCGGCATTCTTCGGTACCTATCCCGTCGAAGCACTTCGAATCACCATCGACATCGCCGCTAAACTACACCGCCTCGGCATACGAACTATTCACGCGCTCGAACAATTACCACGATCCTCTTTGACTTCGCGCTTCGGCCCACTGCTCCTGCAACGCCTCGACCAAACCCTTGCTAACCGTTCGGAACCCATCTCCATTCGACACGCCGGAGAACCCATCGATATATCTGTTGACCTCGAACACCCAATTTTCGAACTCCAACACCTAGAACAACTTCTCGAATCAACCGTACGTCAACTATGCCGAAGACTCGAAGAAAACGATCACGGCATCTGGCGTCTTCTGGTGCGTATCGCCATCGAGACTACCACCATGCAATCCGAAACACATCATCACAACTCTCCCAGAGCTCACTTGATCCAACTCGGTATGTTCCAAGCAAGCCGAGATCCAGAACATCTACTTTGGCTGCTAAGCGGATGCCTGGAACGCAACCCCCCTCGTTTAAATCGACAACTCGGTATTCGGCAGGTCACGGTCCAAGCAGCTTGGACCGCCCCAATGCGATGGCAACAACATGAGCTATTCGAATGCGAATCACTCAAGTATCGCAACGAAGCTGCCAAACTGATCGATGGACTCGCAGCTAGACTTGGTCGCGACCGCGTCCTGTGCCCCTCTACACTCCCCAACCCTATTCCAGAACTACAAACTAAACTACGCCCCCTTACCGGTATTCGTACCGACGGAAGCAATCAATCCACGGAACGAAAACTTCGAAAAGCACCCATTCACAATTTCCGCAATACAAACGCGATCGTACCGAACTCCGACGCTGCTTGGACCCGCCCAACACAACTGCTAGAAAAACCCATTGAAATCAAAGTCAGCACCGACGCGACACAATCCATTAATCAACTTGGTATCCCTTCCAACACAACTGCCACAACAACCCACCCCGTATTGCAAGGAAAGATCAAAGTTCTTAACGCTTACGGACCAGAAAGAATAGAAAGCCAATGGTGGTCAGGCCCCACCATTCGACGCAATTATTACCGTGTATCGCTCGAATCAGGACAGTGGTGGTGGATCTTCGAAGACATGAACACTCACCAATGGTACTTACACGGTTTCTTCGATTGATCTGCTTACTGCTGCTTGCGAATCACTGCAATGATTGGACGATGATCCGATGCAATCGACTCATCGATCACCTTGCATGCTTCCAATTCCCAAGCGTCGTTGCTCTTCAGTAGCACAAAGTCGATTTGGGCCTTCGGCACTTCCGCAGGATAAGTCGCCAACGTTCCTTCTTGAGCGGCTATTCGAGGAACATGATCCCACCCTTGAAATCTTCGAACCGTCTCACTCTCTGGCGTATCATTCAGATCCCCCGCAAGAATACACAGTCGGTCCGCTTCTGCTCCATCACTCTGTGTCAAATACTCAACCAATGCGGAAGCCTGCTCGTGCCGCAACTCGCTAAGAGAATGATCCAAATGAGTACCTACAAAGCGTATCTTTCCGAGCTCGGTCTCAATATCAGCAACGATCGCAATCCTCTGCTCCTTTCCGTCGCGATTCGGTAATTGAATTCCCGTAACCTGAGAAATCGGCCAACGACTTAAAATCGCTTGCCCATATTCACCACCTCCAAAGTCAATTGCTTTATAGAACCCGTAGTGATAACCGGTCATCTCAGCTAACTCGACCGCCTGCTGCACACTCGCACTACGCGTTACCCCCTGATCGACTTCTTGCAGTGCCACGAAATCAGGGTCCGCATCTCGAATCACCTTGGCGATCCGAGGTAATGACAGCTTCCCATCTACACCCTCGCCATGATGTATGTTGTAGCTCAACACCCGCAATCTAGGCTCTTGCATTTGAGATTTAGGAAGAAGCGTCGCGATCACAGGGAAGTGATCCGAAGGCGTACGCCCATCCCTCGATGTACGATCTATCGCCGCTACACGAACTTCAAACTCATCACTACATCCAATCCAATCGATCCGTCCCCCACTTCGGTTTTTCACCGAAAACGATGTAAAAGTTCCCTCTCCAGCCTCAGCTACCGGACGGAATGCTCGAAATGTATCGATCAATCTCCGAGAATCTTCCGACTTCGATCCAAACAGATTCTCATAAGGCAACTCATCCGGTGATGCATTAAAGTCCCCCGTGACGATCCATCGACATCCCTGCCCCAGCGATTGCAACTTGCTGCGAATCAACGACGTACTCCGCGCCCGTGCTTCTCGACCTTGATGATCTAAATGTGCATTGAGAAACAAAATTTCCTTTCCCATGGGATCGGAGCGATCTTTCAAAAGCACCCAAGAAGCAATACGAGGCAATGCTGCATCCCATCCCTTACTACCTATCTTCTCTGGTGTCTCACTAAGCCAAAAATGTCCATGCTTGACTTCCTCAAATCGCGCCTTGCGATAGAACAAAGCAGCCATCTCCCCTTTCGCTTGCCCGTCATCTCTACCAACTCCCACTACTCCATATCCCGATAAAGTCGCTTCCAAAAAATCACGCTGACTGGCTAAAGTCTCTTGTGTTCCAAGTAAATCTGGCGAATAAGCTTGGATAGTCTCAACCAAGAATTCCTTGCGCAAATCCCAGCGATTGACTCCATCATTAGCCGTCCCATACCGAATGTTAAAACTCATCACACGGATTGTCGATGCTGTGTCTTGAGCAAGACCGATACCACCAGGAAGAATCCAAAGAACAACCAGAGTCAACAAACAAACGGCTCGATGTAACATTAAACACCTCAACAGATTCAAGCACTCTGTGAAACTCTGCCTGAGTCTTATCAGGCAAAACCTTAGTAGAAAACTCTTTCGATCGGCTCACCTGTGGAGATCGCTAAAGGCCGATTCTGAGTATCGTAAACCTCTGCGTGTGGATCGATCCCCAACGCCCAATACAAAGTCGCCGCGATATCTTCTGGTCCCACGGGATCGCTAGCAGGATAAGCCCCCTTCGCATCGCTCTGGCCAAAAATCGCTCCCCCCTGCACGCCTCCACCTGCCATCATCACCGTATAACAATCCGGCCAATGCCCCCGTCCCTTGCCATCTCTGTCCCCAACTTGAGGACTCCGTCCAAACTCACCCATCCACAAAACCAAAGTGTCTTCAAGCAATCCATGCGATTCCAAATCTTCAATCAACGTAGGCACCGTCTGATCTGTCATTGGCAAGAGTCGCTCTCGAAGATCTTTAAAATTCTCTTGATGGGTATCCCAGCCCTCACTCCCCTTCCCACCAATACTCTGCGAGAAATAAACAGTGACAAACCTCACACCTGCCTGCACTAATCGCCTAGCCAATAGACACGACTGACCATACGTCGTACGTCCATAAGCATCCCGCAACGCCCCACTCTCGTTACTCAAATCCAATGCATCTCGCAAACCTGTAGAAGATAGAATACGCAATGCCTGCTGCTGCAATTGATCCAAACCTCTCGCATCACTCGAGCGTTCGATCAACCTCTGCTCTTGATCAATCAACTCAACGAGTTCTCGACGCCTCTCAAGCCTCGCCAAATCCAAATTCGCTGGTAGTTGCAACTCCGGTAGACCAAACTCCGGCGAATTCGGATCAGCTTGAAAGAAGTACGGGTCAAATTGCTTCCCCAAAAAACTCGCATGCTGCCCAGGAGCGATCGCACCGTCGCGCAACACGTGTGGATAAGCGACAAATGTCGGTACTCCAGGAACCGGTTCTGAAAACTTTGCAACACTCGATCCAAACGCAGGAAACAACTCCAGGGTGTCTCGCAATCGAATATCGTCCGTCGGCGGACGCTTGCCCGTCAAAGAATAGTAACAAGCTGGATTATGGTTCTTCATGTCATGGTGAACGCTACGAATCTGCGCCCACCGATCTAGCTGCCTACCCCATCGAGGCAGATACTCGCATACCGGCGACCCCGCTACGGAGCTGCTGACCGGTTGGAACTCACCACGAATCCCATCGGCCGCCATGGGTTTCATATCGAACGTGTCGATATGGCTCGGCCCACCATATTGATGCAGATAAATCACACTCTTCGCACGCACTCTCCCCTTGCTCGGCTGAGCCCCATTGAGCAACTGATCGACAAATCCTCCACCCATACCCAACCCACCGGCCAAACCGAAAAGGCTAGCGCTCAACAAACATCTTCGCCTATGAATTCCGCGTTGAAACTCGTTGCATCCAATCGCCATAATGGTTCCCTCTGGAGTTCCTACGTTTATCTGAGCGTCATGAACTCTTTACTGTTGAGCAACGCCCATAAAAGATCTTCCAACACCATTCGCTTGTCGGAGGCATTATTGAGCATCTCTACAGCCACCTCGCGTTCCCTTTGCGATGGATGGCGGCAAAGCGACGTTAGAAACAACTCCTCCACAGCGTCGCGGCTTTCCATACCCACCAATGCCGATAGTCGATTGCTCGTAGCTGTCAGCTTGTCGCGAACCTCCACTCCATTGGCCATCGCCAACGATTGCCCGAGCGATATCTGATTCGACCGCTCGCACTCACAAACCAGTAACCGATTGGGCTTCCCGAAAGTGGTCAAAAATCCAGGCTTCTTCGGTACACCTGGCATCCGCATCGCTGAATTCACCTCCGATCGCTCTTCGTCTCCTGTCTTTAACTTCGTCGGCACACCCGTAACATCGCTGATCGCATCCATCAGTGGCTCTGCAGCCATCCGCCGAATGGAATACGACGCGAAGTAAGGATTCGAGGGCAAAATGTTCTCATCAGAAGAATCCTCTCCCGACGCTCGTGCAAAAGCCTCACTGAGCAACAACGCCCGAGAAAACCTCTTTAGCGAATATCCACTAGACCGAAACTCGTCCGCAAGCAACCGCAATAGCTGTGGGTTGCTCGGCGGATTCGATTCCCGAAAATCGTCAGGTGGTTCTACCACGCCACGACCAAAGTACTGATACCAAATCCGGTTGGCTAAATTCGAGTCAATCGTTTCATTTTCGACAGTTAGCCATCGCGCGAACCGTTTGAGCACGTCCCCTTCTTTATCACCTCCATCTCGAATACCCATCCCTTCTTCAAACATCAATCCCCGAGGAGGTACCATCTTCGACCTGCCCGGATGTCGAATCTCAGGACTCTTTTCCGTCAACGAAATCACTTCGTCGCCGGTAATCACATGCTTGTCCAACGCATCATTAGGCTTGTTGTCGATTTGCTTGCGCTCAACCGTCGTAAAGTATGCAGCCAAGCCGTAATAGTCATCTTGCTTCCAACGATCAAAAGGATGATTGTGACATTTTGCGCATTGAATTCGCACCCCGAGAAAAACCTGTGCTACCGATTCTGCGGCAACTTCCGGATCTCGATGCGTACGATAAAACGACGCTGGTGGATTCTCGTACGTGCTTCCCGTACTCGAAACCAACTCAGCTATCCACTCCTTCATCGGTCGATCCGAAGCGATTTGCGAACGCAACCAATCATGGAACAAGTACGCTCCATGCGAACTCATCACCTTGTCTTCGTTGCGCAATAAGTCGCTCCATCGCAAAGCCCAAGCATAGTCGAACGCAGGATCGGCCAGCAATTGATCAACCCAACGCTCGTCTCGATCCAGCCTCACATCTTGTTCGTATGCCAGGGTCTCTGTAGGCGTGGGCAGTCGCCCGACAGTCACTAGAAACAACCTTCGCAAAAATGTGTTCGCATCCGCTCGAGGAGCTTCTTGCAATTGTAGAGAACGACACTGCTGTGAGATCACCTCATCTAAAGGCTGCTTCGACAACCCTTGAAATGCATCGCTAGTAGCTGCTTGAGCAACCTTCGCCCCATCCTCCCGCAGCCCTCCTAAAAAGACAAATCGACTCGCGCCGCGAGCACTAAGATAAGTAACGCCAATCGTCACATCCATCGCATGGCTGACAACTACCTTGCCAAACGAATCCACTGTAACACCCGAAGGAACACTAGGTTCAAAACGACACCACGAGGTTACGTCGCGAGCGGTACCGTCCAAGTACTTTGCAACCACCACCAACCTGGCTTCGCGCTGCTCAGCCGAAACCTGTTGTGTCTTCGGATACACTTCCAAACCTGACAATTCCGACGGGCCACCCTCTAGTGCACCAGCAGCAATCCAATCCACTAAAACGCCATAGTCCGCACTCTGCGAGTCAATCCGCTTCCCCCCCTGATGCGCAACTTGAGCGGTAGCCTTCTGCAATAGCAAGCTCTTCTCTGGCTCAAAAACATCAATACGCCGCTGCCCAAACTCCGCAACTAAACGGTAATAATCAAACCCCGGGTCGTCTCCCCGCAAACTCAGTCGCATCCCGCCTTTACCGTGCAAGTTCCCATGGCAGGTACCTAAGTTGCATCCACTCTTGGTCAATGTAGAAATTACTTCACGCGTAAAAGTAACCGGCTTATCCTCTTGAGCCCTTATCTCAGCAGTTACTTCAGCCCCCCGAAATCGAGCTTGTATCTGTAATCCACTGGGCGATTGTGCCCCTCCTTGCTGTGTTTCTAGAAAAAGCCGAGCTCCGTCAGTACGCAATCGCAATCCATTCGCATCAAACGCCCCTTGCGAATTCTCACTGACCGAACTCCGAATTTCGTGTCGGTCTAACCCACCATCAGAAACGCAAGAGATCCTAAAGCTCACGTCAGATGACTGCGTTACGTCCAGACTCGTACCGTCAGAATTCAACCAATAAATCGCGATCTGGGCCGGATACCTCGGGGTAGTAACCAATACCTCCGGGTAAATCACCAATCGATTACCAACCTCAGCATTCGCAACTGTCGCAAGGAAGAAAAAAATCGATATCCAACTCAGTACACAGAGCGGCCGTTCTTGCTGCAAGTTGTTTTGCAATCGGATCATTGGCAGGAGTAACTTACTGATCGTTACTGGTTAAAAGAGTGATTACTCAAGAATTCCACCTAAAAGTATAGCACGCAATCGCTCCCTGAACGTTGAAAATTGCAGCTCAACTCTCGTCAAACCTTGAGTTCCGCAAATGTATCGCCATTATTTACCGCATGGGTCCGGTATCCCAACCGATGAAGAAAAGCTAGGCAATCCGCCGCTTCACTCGCACGCAAATGCAGATTTTCATAGTAGATAAATTGCGGCAACACCGGAAGAGACTCAATCTGACGGATGATTTCAAAATCAAATCCTTCGGTGTCGGTCGCCAAAAGATCGATTCTCGGGAACCCAGACTCTCGATAGATCTCTGCCATACTCAGACTTGGAACCTCCTCCGTGACAATCCAACGGTCGATATCTTCAATCCGATCCCGGTGACTCTCAATCACTTCGCGTCGCAACGAAGCAAGCTGATTTGCCCAATGCGGCAAACCCGTGGCATCATCTCGAATCTTATACAACGTTACCGATTTCCCCCCAACCCTCCCAGAACCGCTTGCTTCCATCCCTCCAACGGCACAATGCAATACCTTGACATTCGAACGATCACCATACACCGACTTGAGAATCTGAACGCACGGAGTCTGCGGCTCAATCAGAAGCGAATTCCATGCGATACCTTCGACCACAAATCGATGAAATGGGTCCGAAGTGATTCCGTTGTGCGCACCAACCTGGATGAAATAAAACGGTTCGTGCATCAATTCCCAACGTCGGATCGAACGCTCAAACGGTTGCACACGAACCAATCGGAAACCACACCCGAGCACCGAGCGATGCAACACCCTTCGCAACCACGATCGAAGACTTCCCATATCCAACACCTCTGATTGCGACCGTAAGCTTCCTCGCTCGAACCCAAGGCCCCTCGCCTAACGGCTCTTCTCGACAGCTGCCTCGATCAATTCCAACTCCGGCAAAGCGATACGTGTTCCCTTCTTACTGAACACTACCGGTATCAACTCCTTAGATACCGCAGCGTCATAAACAAGCCCAAGGTATTTGTGCGCCGGAGTCGAAAGTCGCAAAATCCAGCTGAACAAGAAAACTCGTAAGCGTTGGATGATCCCAAGATCTTTCTCGGCGATAATATCTTCTTCACCTACTTCAATAATCCAACGCTCCGCTGCGATGGATAGTTTCCCCTCCGCTTGATTTTCCCGAAGCGCCTTGCGAATGTCAGGTTGCTCCATGTACCCGTAACTTGCAACCAAAGAATGGATATCATTCCCCAATTTGGTCACTCGATATCGCTCCTCGGCAGGAAACATTGCAAGCGATGTTTGGTTGATATGCATGAAGACGACTTGGGAAGGCAACACGCCGTACTTCTTTAAAAAGATACGCATCACCACCGGCACGTAATCATCGACCGATTCAATTGGCCGCGAACACAGAAATACAGCCGCTCGATCGCTCTCGACCAGTCGTCGCCGACCTTGAATCAATGAACGAGCGGCTGGCAAATTCTCCTGAATAGTAATCTCCAGTTCGTCTAACATATCCCGGAGCGATACCAACCACTCAATCCGCTTCCCTTCCTTAACCCCAAAGGCATAAAAAGCGTCGGCTAGTGACTTGCGTCCCCACTGCCAAGTGAGCATGATCAAAATCAAAATGATCGCGATCAAAACAGGGAAATATCCCCCACTACCTAGCTTGAGCAGATTAGCCGCAAAAAACGCAAAGTCGATCACGAGGAACGGCACAAAAATCAACAACATCCAAATGAGATTCCACTTCCAGCGATAAAAAGCAATGTAAGAAATGATGATCGAGGTAATCGCCATCGAACCGGTTACTGCAACCCCGTAAGCAGCCGTTAAATTCGTAGCGGTCTTAAACATCAACGTGACCGCAACACACCCTAAAAACAAAGCCCAGTTCACCGCCGGTATGTATACCTGCCCCTCACCGTGCTCATCGGTGTGAAACACCCGAAACCTCGGGACAAACCCAGCAACCGTCGCTTGCTTGACAATACTGAACATTCCAGTGATCAACGCTTGAGACGCAATGATTGCTGCCACCGCAGAAATCGCTACGTCCACGATCTCAATAATATCGTCGATCGCTTGATTTCCCGTTCGCGGAGTTAATGCATAAAACGTGTTAGCCCGAGCCGGTACACCTTGATCCAACATGTACGCAATTTGCCCAGCGTAACAAAGGATCAAACAAGGTAAAACAATCATGAACCACGAACACATCACCGGAATACGACCCGATAACTCCGGTTCAATTCCGCCATCCCCCTTGACCTTCGATTCGCTCGATCGCGAAAAATGCCCAATATCCGCATACTTCGCCTCCCCTCCAGTGATTGCCAAAACGACAACCCCCAAAATCACTAACGCGCCAATACCAGGAAAACTCACTAAAAACTGAACGGCGTAGACCGGATTAATCGCCAAGAAAACCTCAGGGTGAGCAACGACCCAAGGCAATCCCTTAATCGCGATCCAAGGAAACCAAACCGCAATCATAAACCATCCGAATAACCCTCCAACTTTGCTCGTGCCCCGCCACTGCATCTTGAATAACACAACCAAACAAACCAAGGTCAATAGAACCGCCCAAGTAACTCCTAACGGCTCGAACGCTCCCAACATGCTAACCGGGGGCGTAATAATTCCATCCGCCGCCAAAAGCCCCGCCGCGCACACCACCAGAAAACTGATGATGCCCCCCGCGAATACCTTGCCCGTATAACCCTTGAGTAAACTCAAAAGAGCAAACGTTCCACCTTCGCCACGATGGTCAGCACGCATCACGATCAAGTCATATTTGACCGTCAAAAAAATCAATGCCCAAAAAATCAAGCTTAAACTACCCAGTAACTCGGAAGAGCTTAGCAAATCTGCTCCGCCAGCCTCAACCATGGCTGCCGCCTCCTCATGCCCAATACCATGGTGTTTGAGCAAAATCGTCTCTCGTGTGATCTCCATCACCGTATAGAGAACAGATGTCCCAATATCGCCGTAAACGGTACCAGTTGCTTGGCGAATCCGCGGCCAAAGCGTCTTGTCTTTTAAGAATTTGATAGATGACATGGTAGGTAAAGGCGTGTGCTAGTATACGACTCAATGTAGTTTCCTTATACCAATCCGAGAAGTACCACGCACCGCGTTATTGCAGAACTGTGCAAGTTCGCGACTTTCGCCACTGACCTCCGCACACCACCAGACCAACACCCACCAGAGGAAGAAAAACGTCCTTAAAAAGAACTCAAGGCGATTTTAAGAACCGCTAGCTACCAATGCATCACGCACCCACCATCGACGTTGATCGTTTGCCCCGTAATTTGAGCAGCCCTTGGTGAGGAAAGAAACACGATCATATTCGCAACATCCTCGCTCGTTTGCCATGTCTTTAATGGGATTACTTGTTCGATCTTCCGCTGAGCCCAAGCCTCATAAGTTAAACGTTGCGATGGTTCAGTTTGCTCAAACCATGCCTTCCATACGGATTCATTCAGAGATGTTTTTACCATCCCAGGACAAACGGTGTTGACTCGTATCGCGTCGCCAGCCAAGTCTTTCGCCATGCACTGCGCAAAATTAATCGTCGCCGCTTTGCTCGCACTGTAAGGCGGGTCTGTCTGCGAACCGATCTGCCCAGCGATCGACCCCAGAAATACAAATGTCCCCCCACCTGCTCGTCGCATCACGGGAGTAACGCTCTGCGCGACATGCACCATCCCTAACACATTGATCTCCATGACCCGCTTCCAGTCTTTTGCATGCACATTCGTAAACGGAAATCCGAACTTCCCCGAACCGATCGCCGCACAATGCACCACGTGATCAATCCTTCCAAACAAATCCAAACTGCGATCCACCCCCTTTTGCACATCTTCTTCGATACCAATGTCAACGCAAAATCCCACACTCCGCCCTACAACGCAGCGCTCCGCACCAGCCTTCCCCCCGCCCATCTCCGCAGTTTCTAACTCCGAGGCAATACTCTGCGTCTCCTTCGACCGATCCCACAAAATAACCCTAGCCCCCTCTCCCAAAAATAACTTCGCTGTCGCCAGACCAATCCCCGCCGCTCCACCCGTGATCACCACCACATGATCCTTAAGTTGCAAATCCATCCCAGCCTCCTAGGTAAACTTAGTTCCCTTTCACCGCTATCATGATACCTTGAATTTACGCTCCATTCCCTGCCTCGAATTCCCACTCCGCTTCGGATTGGGAACAATAAAGGGCGTAATCCGCAAGGAATCCAAGGAAATGACCACCCAATTTCAACAAACTGTTCTAGCAAGTGGATTGGTCTCCCCTGAACAATGGGAGTATTGCTTGCGATTACAACGTCACCAAATCCTTAGCGCTCAGTCCAAACATACTCCAGTCGACGAAGATAAACTCCTTCGCGATATCCTCGTCGAACAGCGCGCAATCACAGAATACCAAGCCTTCCAACTAGCAGATGGAAAAACCAAGTTCCGGCTTGGACCCTACGTCATTACCGACTTTATCGGCCAGGGGGGGATGGGGCAGGTCTTCAAGGCAGTCCATGAAGTCATGGGACGCGAGTGCGCCGTAAAAGTCCTTCCACTGCATCGTGTAACCGATGAAACCATCGCTGGGTTCAAACGCGAGATACGCATGCAAGCCAAACTCGATTGCCCCTACCTCGTGCGCGCCCATGATGCCGGCCAAGATGGCAGCGTACACTACCTTGTTACCGAATACGTTCCAGGTATGGACTTGCGCAGACTGGTTAAATCTCGTGGACCACTCTCCCAAGAAGAAGCGGCTGGCATCATTATGCAAGCAGCACTTGGCCTCGCCTACGCACACGACGAAGGTATCATACACCGCGACGTCAAACCAGGAAACATTCTCGTCACTCCTGAATCGATCGCAAAAGTATCCGATGTGGGACTCGCAGGCTTCGCCGCCGACCTAATCGATGATCCACGCGCTGGAAAAATTGTCGGTACCCCAGATTTTATCTCACCAGAACAATACACCACTCCCCTGCAAGTCACTCCAGCAAGCGATGTGTACTCATTAGGCTGCACCCTCTATTACGCGGTGACAGGCAAAGCCCCATTCCCCGGAGGTGATACCGCTTCGAAAATCCGAAGGCACCTCGAAGCAACTCCTCTACACCCACGAAACTTTAATGCTGACCTCAGTGAAGAATTCGTCGATATCATCGCGGAAATGATGGAAAAAGACTCGCGAAAAAGAATCCAAACCATGGCAGAAGTCGCCGCAAGACTCGAAGCATGGGTTACGCCAGATGCACCTATCGCTCAAACCACTCTTACGCGAGGACCATGGCTTGCCCCTCCCCCACCCGTCCTCGAACTTTCTTCCACAAACGAGACCACAATCAACCGTTCCACATCCCTGCGATCCAACTCGCCCGTTGTGACCGAAGAATCAATCCAAGAAACATCCATACCTTCGGGAACCAATAGCTTATCTCGTGTGCCCCCCGCTGTTCACGCTCCCCCACCTCCACAAATTGACTTCGGCGCACAACCCCCAGCGATGCACGTTGGCATGTCGAAACCAATGCTCATCGCAACCACCGTCGCCTTATGCCTTCCCATCGCGCTGCTAATAGGCATGATCATCGGATACCTAATCGCACTGTTGCAATAAGCTCACAAGCGAACGCTTGTTATTACAACTCCGACGAAGCCTTTAACGCCGTGGCTGCCTCTTCGTGATCCAAAGTGTCTGCAATGATCTTGCCATCCCGCAACACAATGTTACGTTTCGCATTCCTCGCGACAGCTAAATCGTGCGTTACCAAAATCACAGTAAGCCGTTTGGTCTCATTCAATTGCTTGAACAACTCGATGACCTCTCGACTCGTTCGCGAATCCAAGTTCCCCGTAGGTTCGTCACCCATCAAAATCGAAGGGTCGGTTGCTAAAGCACGAGCGATCGCAACCCGTTGTTGCTGACCACCGGAAAGCTGTCCAGGGTGGTGATCGAGGCGTCCGCCAAGCCCCACTAAATTCAAAAGTTCCTTCGCCCGATCGTGTCGCTCCCGATTAGTCATCCGCTGACCATATAGCATCGGCAACTCAACGTTCTCCAAGGCGCTCGTGCGAGCTAACAAATTGAAGTTTTGAAACACAAACCCAATCTGTTTATTTCGGATCCTCGCCCTTTGATCCGCTGACATGTTTACTACTTCAACCCCATCCAACAAATAACTTCCACGTGTGGGACGATCGAGACACCCAAGCGTATTCATCAACGTCGATTTCCCTGAACCACTCGGCCCGATCAATGCCGAGTACTCTCCTCGCTGCATGACCATATCTACGCCATCGAGCGCTCGAACCTCGACCTCTTCTAATTTGTATACCTTTGCTACATCCGTCAAAGAAATCAACGGATTCTCAACAACCAGTCCAACTCCTTCTGCTTGCATGACAACTTCCTATTCCTAAATGGCCTCCGGGCCACGTTCACCCGTACGAATCCGAATGCACTGATCCATCGGCACGACGAAGATCTTACCATCCCCAATCTTGCCCCCCTCTTCGGACTTCGCACCCAACAGGATCGCTTGAATCGTCGGTTCAACAAACTCCTCATTTACCGCAATCTGCAACTGCAACTTCCGAAGCAATTGCATCGACCCATCCAAATCACGTTGATTTCCGTCCTGACCTCGCTGCCTCGCGTACCCCAAACAATCTACCACCGTCAAACGATAGACATCCACGTCACTCAACGCTTCTTTGATCTGCTCAAGCCGATTCGGCTGGACAATCGCAATGATCAATTTCACAGCAGCCTCAGTCAGTCCACATCTAACGAAATCTCTCGACAATCATATTCTAAGCAAAAAAACCGGTGGTTGATGCCACCGGTTCTTATGCGTTCAGATCAAGCAAATCCGAGGCGTCGAATTAGAATCCGCCTGGTCCAGGCATCCCAGCACGTACACCGCCGGAAATTGCCTTGAGCACACCTTCTTCAATGGTGATGCGGTTCATGCCACCACGATCAACGACTTGACTGTCGATCATGATCGCGTCTTCGTCGCTGTTGATCGAAGATAACATTCCGTCGATAACAGGATTCGATTCGATGCTCTGAATGAAATTCAACAATTGGGTCAAGCTCAACCGACCTCGAACAGGAACCCCTGAAACGTTCTTGTTGCTGGCACTTGCGTCCAACGCAGTCTTCAAGGATGCTTCTGCTGTCTTGCCAACCGACAAGTAAACAGCCTTGGGTGCAGTTGCAATTGCAATGTTCACGTTGTCACCAACAATCTTGCGAATCTTGTCATCAGCGTTGTCCGGCAATGGTACCGCTACGTTGTGCAAGTTCGCACCTTGGTGCTTGCCCGACATCAACTTCACAGTAACCGGGGCACCAGCACTCGATGCCTCATTCGCCAAATCTTGTGCTAAAGCCTCAACCTTGCTTCCGTCAGCCAAAGTAAAAGCTGCAATGACGTTCAACGAAGGATCTGTCGTGACGCTCAAAGCGGTCTCGACCGAACCTTCTTTCGAAGAATCAGCCAAGATCTTCACCAACCGACCGACGTACTCCTTGACCTTTTCCGCAGCAACAGGATTGTCGATCTGATCATCAATCTGCTTCTTCACGGTCGTCAAAGCCTGATCCATGCTCGCTTCCATTTGCTTGACGTCTTCCGCGCCGACAATCGTCATCGACTTGGCTGTCAACATATTCGAATCGCTCAAGTATCCAGCGATGGCAGACTTCATCGACTTCATCGAACCGAGCTGCTTGGCCAACCGTGATCCTTCAACCATCTGTGCACCAAAGTCGATGGTCAAATTCTTTTCCTTAGGATTGATCCCCAAGCCAAACACAAAGCGCTCTGTGCTCGTGATCGCTTCCTCAAGGTTCTTCATCATCAGCTCGCCCTGCTCGCGGCTCGCTTCCAACTCCTCGTCGCTCATGTCTC
This sequence comes from uncultured Pirellula sp., assembly GCA_964483385.1. Classification (GTDB taxonomy): domain Bacteria; phylum Planctomycetota; class Planctomycetia; order Pirellulales; family Pirellulaceae; genus JBKCUI01. The sequence goes on from CAZACJ010000004.1 coordinate 74,367, forward strand.
CAGATTGAGCTTCCATCGCTTGCTCAAATCCAGTTCGCATCTGACTGGTCAACAAATCTACCAACTCATCAGGAACATTTTGGACGTTGACCTCAAAAGCGATGTCATTGCTCGTGGACATCTTCGCCAAACGTCCACTCGCATCCGCTGGCAATACTTCCAACGCATCCTCTGCCGTCGAGACGAACAACCAATCACCCTTATGCTGCGCAAATAATGTGTTGGGGCCCAAATTCATGCTGTAAAGACCATCGCCCAAGTCTTCAGCCTCTCCGAAAAGTTCCAAACCACCGAGGAACTCATCGAGATCTGAAATAGGCAAGGCGATGACTCCCATCGGAATTCCAGACTCACCAAGCTTGACAAATCCACCAATCGGACGCTCACGGTCCACACCACTGGTGTAACCATTGACCGCTTGAGTGATGATCCCACTCTGCGCGCCAACACCAACGGTACGCATCACGTGCGTGATATCGGGTAATAAACGATCTAGAGGAGCAATCGAAAGCGTCACAACGTCCGTCCCCGATGCACTCGCGTCACTCAATCCGAACGACTCGAGAATCTGCGGCTCTTGGGCAACTAAGCGTCCGCTAGGAGCAACAATCATCGCCCCTGTGCCAAAAATTCCAACTGCGGACAATCCCGCCGAAGCCAACCAACGAAATCTCATAGCTGAGAACTCCCAAAAGGATCAATGAAAAGGAGATGAACTGTTCGATAGCCACTGAGAATTCGTCAGGCGGCTGCAATTCTTGGATTCCAAATACCCACTATTTCAACTCAATGAACTCGACGCCAAATTAGCGCTCACGGAATACAATACGACCCTTGGTCAAGTCGTATGGCGATAACTCCACTCGCACCTTGTCCCCAGGAACAATACGAATGAAATTCTTACGGATTTTTCCAGCCACGTGCGCCAATACCTCAGTGCCCGTTTCCAACTGCACCCGAAACCTTGTGTTGGCCAACGCCGCTGTGACAGTTCCCTCTACCTCAAATGCTTCTTCGTTTTTCGCCATACCGTTCCGCGAACCCTAACCTTTCAAAAAAACGTATCTTATCACCGCGATCCGACTTCCACCCATCACAACGACGCAGAGTCCTTTGATGATTTATTAAGCGTATTTATAGGCGATAGGCCAAGCCAACGTCCACATCTTCCCACCCATCCAACCACTTTTTCATCAAACTTGCCCCCAATTCTCCAAACTGCTCTTCCATTCCTCCTCACTACCACCGACCGTTATCCCTGCCAATCTCATTGAACTCCTCAAAGCAATTTTGCGTCTCGAAGATCACACCCCATTAGCCAACCTACTGCAAACTCCCCATGACCTCCCCTGAACCGAAACAACCCTTCTTCTACGTGGCCTGCCAACATGGTGCCGAACCGATCATCAAACAACTCCTCTGCGAACCGCAAGGCCCATTCCGCTTGGCTTACTCCAGCCGTGGCTTCCTGACCCTCAAAAGCCACCTGCCCGTAGGCCCTTGGACCCGCGCACTGCCGGAACACCCCCTCGTCCGCGCCCGCGGACTGGTCCTAGGGAAAATCGAAGGCTCCAACTCCGCCAGTATGCTCGGCGAAGTCCTCGAACGATTCGGCCCACTCGACTGGCAAGCTTGCCATGTTTGGCAACGCGATATCGCTCAACCCGGTTGGAACGGATTCGAACCCGGCACCAGCACCCTCGCTTGGGAAATCGCTCGACAATTTAACCAACTTCTTCGTAGCAACAACGATCCCCGCTGCGCCTTTGCTAATCGCCCCGCAAACTCTCAATCCAACGAAAACAATATTCCCAATCCCGAACACCAACAACTCATGGATATCATCGTCGACGAACCCAACCGATGGTGGATCGCCGCTAAACTAGCTCAACGCCCCTACGACTTCTGGCCAGGCGGAGTTCCAGACTTCCCCGTCCCCGACGAAATCCTATCCAGGGCCTACCTGAAAATCGCCGAAGCCTTCGCGTGGGGGAACCTCTCTCTGAAACCAGGCGAAAAAGTTGTTGAGATCGGCTCGAGCCCCGGCGGAGCATGCCAATGGCTACTCGATCAAGGCGCAATCGTCACCGGTGTCGACCCCGCTGAAATGGACCCGCGAATCATGAGCCATCCAAACTTCACGCACCTGCGCAGTCGCTCGCTACAACTGAAACGAAAACTCTTCCGCCCCTTCCGAATCCTCATTTGCGATGCCAACGTAACCCCTAATTACACCCTCGATACCGTCGAGTCTATCGTCCAATACCCCACCTCTCGAATGCGTGCCCTCGTCCTTACCATCAAATTCCCCAAATGGGAATCCGCACTACTGCTCGATGACTACCTGCAACGCGTTCGCTCGTGGGGCTACGAAGATGTCCAAGCTCGTCAACTCGCTCACAACCGCCGTGAAGTATGCGTCGTAGCGAAAAACCGCTCTCGCAATCCCGTCGAACCCTCCACACCAACGCAACAAGAACCATCCGACTCTTGATGCACAAGGCAACAACCGGTGCATTCCAATTCGGTACGGTGTTTAATTCGATACGGTGTTTAACTTGATGAAGATCTAACGAAGAATCCACTGTTCTATACACTCCGACCTTGGTTTCTACCCCCTTCAAAGCCATACTCGATGCAACCGAGTCTGATGCTACCAAAGGAAATACGTCTAACACCAAATCGCGAGGTGCTCGAAATGCAAACACCTAACTCTACATTCCACACAGCCTTTCTGCTATTCATCACCCTCATTCCAACCCTAGGCAATTCACAAGACCTCTCCGCTACAAAAACTCAACCTCCAATCGTCATCGCGCATCGAGGTGCTAGCGGTTACATAGTAGAACACTCCGAAGGTGCAAAAGTACTCGCGCATGCAATGCAAGCCGACTACATCGAACAAGATGTTGTCCTCTCAAAAGATCTCCAATTCATCGTCACTCATGATATCACGATGGAAGAGACCACCGATGCCGAACAAGTCTTCCCGTCTCGCCACCGCTCCGACGGGAAATGGTACTTCGCCGACTTCACTTGGCCAGAACTTCAACAACTCACACTGCACGAACGCACACGGAAGGACGGGGCGACACAAGCCTTCCCAAACCGATTTCCTGGGGGCTTCGGGCAACGTATCTTGAGACTCGAAGATGAAGTCAAACTCCTGAGAGGACTTGATCAAACCACCGGTCGCAAAACAGGTCTATATATCGAACTCAAAGGTCCCGCCTTCCATCGAAAAGAATTCGGTTTGCCGATGGAACAAGCCCTTCTTGAGGTGCTCAATCGCCTAGAACTCAACCAACCTCAATCCGCGTGCTTCATTCAGTGTTTTGAATTAGAGCCGCTCAAGAATCTCAAACAACAATACACTTGCCATCTACCCCTTATTTACCTAATCGGCAAACCACTAGATGCCCCGGCAATCGCTTCGCTAAAAGATGTCGTCGATGGATTGGGCCCATCCCTCGAACTTCTCGCAGACCGACTACCAGACGGATCGATTCGCAGCACCGGACTTGTTGAAAAAGCCCGAGAAATTGGATTGAAAGTGCATCCGTACACAGTGCGAACCGAGATGCAACCAAAGTGGTCCAAATCGCTAGAACAGACTCACCAATTCCTGATCGATGAACTCAAAGTCGATGGTTTTTTTACCGACTTTCCCGACCTGGGACGCGCTGCGGTCTCACAACCACAACGCGTAATGCCCTAGTTTCATCAGCAAGCTAACGGCTTAGGATTCACTAAGCCTGAATCTCAAATCCCTTGCGGCTCTCACGACCAAGGAAACTGTTGGCTTGGTCGTCACCTACGATCACGCGTGCCGCAGGATCCCAATTCAACGCTCGGCCCAGTCGCATCGAGATGTTCGCCAAGTGACAAATCTCAAGCATACGGTTGTGCGTCCAAACGTCCGAAATCGGTTGCTTGCGAGACTTCATCGCTGCAGTGAAGTTCTCGGTGTGATTTTCGCTAACCTTACCACCATAAATCTCTTCAATCGCTCCCTCCGGTAACGGCTTGTCCTTGAGTTGCTCAACAGGCTTGCCTGTGATCTTACCTCGATTGACAAAGAATCGCCCTTCGGTTCCTTCAAACAAAATCCCATTGTCACCTTCGCTGGTAATCACCATCAAAACGTCATTTGGCATCGCCGCGTGAATTTCGAAATTCGTCGCTGCATTGTAGCGATCTGCGACCAACGGATGACCATCCTTGTAATCCACAGGAAGCTTGTACGAAACCGGTGTAATCTTGCTTGGCCCCGTCTCACTCGCACCAATCGCCCAACAAGCGATGTCGACGTGGTGAGCCCCCCAGTCCGTCAATTTGCCACCGGAATACTCATGCCAGTTACGGAATGAGTAGTGACCATTCGAATACAACGGAACACCGCCACCATAGCCCTTGCGCATCTCTGGCAACGCGCGATAAGGCACCTTCGGTGCAGGTCCCAACCAAAAGTCATAATCGAGCCCCTCTGGTACAGCCACTTCCGGAATCACAGGCGACGACTCCATCGAATCGATCCCGCAGGTAACCTTCTTGACCTTACCGATCCGACCATGCTTGACCAACGCCACAGCCAACAAAAACTGATTGTTGAACTCCGAACGCTGCATCGTTCCAACTTGGAACACACGCCCCGTCTCCTTGACCACCTTCTCAATCAACTTGCCTTCATCAATCGTCAACGTCAAAGGCTTTTCGCAATAAACATCTTTACCAGCTCGCATCGCTTCTATGGCGATCTTGGTGTGCCAGTGATCCGGTGTGGCGATCATCACCGCGTCGATGTCTTTTCGCTCAAGTATCTTGCGATAATCTTTGTAAGAATCTGGCTTCTTGTTCTGCCCCTTCTCTACCTTCCCGACGTTCTCCTCGAGCACTTTAGCGTCAACATCCGCCAACGCTGCAAAATTCGCAAACTTGAAGGACTTGCTCGTAATCGTCCAACCTTGGTTCCGCAAACCGATCGTTGCGAACGTTGGTCGATCCGCCGCCGATTGGTACCCAAACGCATTTCCACCACGAGTCACATAGACCCCGGCAGCACCCGCAACACCCATCAAGAAATGACGACGCGTAGCCGTAGGAGATTGAAGCCCGGAAAGGATTGGAGAAGACTGGTTCTGTCGCATGAATGCATCACTCATCTACAAAGGAAGGAAAATCAAAACCGCTCGAAGAGATTCCAAATCGAAGTGACTCCAAATTGGAACACTTGTACTATACCACGCGCGATCAACTCGCTCAAACAACCCCACCACCAATCGGCCATTTTCCAACAATCCTACACTCAAACCCAGCCTACAACTCCCTGGCAACTTGGGGCATAACAAAAGCTTTAACCTCGCACGTCAGGCCGCCGAGAACCGCTTCCGAAACTCGCATCCTGCATCTGGCCTAAAACCCAATTCGTCAATCGTCCAGGGACTGGAAAACGCAACCCCATCACCACTAGCAATCCAACCGCTACTATCCAATACCAAGCCGGTGCTGGATTGTCCTCATTCGTAAGTGAGAAAATAGCAAAAAACGCTGCCCCCTCCAACAGTGCAATCGCAATGATATGAGCAACTACGAACGTAGAAGCTAACGACTGCGGAGTCGTTGGTTCAGCCCCACCCCCCGACCGGCGAACCAACGCAGGAATCACAAACGACATCACCAAACTTACTATCGCTAACGATAGAGATGCGACCGGCAAAGTCGCATTGTCCCCGCCCACCTTCAACCCTCGTGACCAAGCAAAAAGTAAATAGGCCAATACCCCAATGAACATCATGAAATGGATGAACATCAAAACATTCGTACTGGACCTCAGTTCGCTGGCAATCGTCGCTTCACTGGATTCTTGCATTACCTTCTGCTCCTTAAGCTTCGTTTTGCTAAGTTTCGTTTTGCTTCTTGCTGCTTCGTTTGTCGAAGCCCCTGCATGAGTGGCTTACTATGAATTAAACAATCCCAACACAAACCATCAGCGTCGAACCTAAATGCTGCTTAACGTACCACAGAAAATGCCAAGCGTTGCAACTCGATCGCTAAGTCTACTTCTTGAACGATCATGCGACTACCCACCGAAGGCTGCACTGCAACCGGTGCGAAATTCAACACACCCGGTATACCAGCCTCCTCAATCTGCAATAACACACTTTGAGCCGCTGATGCCGGGACTGCAAGAATTGCCAAATCCGCCGGCTGCTCTTGAACAAACTCGACTAAACTCGACAAGTCGCGTATCACCAACCCGCCAACCTTGATTCCAATCTTCTTCGGATCCGAATCAAATACCCCCACCAAACGAAACCCCTGCTCCCCAAAACCCTTGTACCCCGTCAACGCCCGTCCCAAGTTCCCCACACCCACTAGAACGACATTCCAAGCTCGATCGGTACCTAATACATGCTGAATGCTTCGGATCAAATCGTCGATCCGATACCCTACTCCACGCTGACCGACGGTCCCTAAACACGACAAGTCGCGGCGCACTTGAGAATCCTTGAGCCCCAGCCGCTCCGCAAGACTCTGACTGCGGACGTTGTTGAGCTCAGATCGATGCATTTGCTGAAGCTCGCGTAGATAAAACGCAAGCCTCGTTACGGTTGCTCGTGGAATCTCGTTGCGCGATTTGGACATCCCCATCCCAGCCGTTCGCTGGGCCTCAGTCACCTTGAAAAATCACGCTTCAATTCAAACCTATCCATAGAACTCTACGATGGCTCCGTCGCACGGAATGACTCCGGTGCAATACCCTTTAAAAACTCGGCACACTTGTCCACCGTGTACAAGATCTGCTGGTTCGAGTGGGTCGAGTTAATGAAGAATCGCAAGCGAGCCGCTGACTCCTCCACCGCCGGATACAAAATCGGTTGTACGTTCACTCCAGCATCGATCATCCGTCGCGATAGTTGCAACGCATGCAATGAGTTACCGGTAATCACTGGCACAACCGGAGTCTCATGGCTGTTCCCAGTATTCAAGCCTCTCTTCTTCGCCTCCGTCAAGAACAGCCGCGAAGCCTCCTTCAAGCGAGTCACTCGCTGCGGATCGGACTTCAATGTCCGAATCGCGGCCAAAGCTGCAGCGGTGTTGGGAGGAGATAGCCCCACGCTAAACACAAACCCTGGCGTAGTATATTTCAAATACTCAATCAACGCTCTACGTCCTGCAATGTAACCACCGCAAGAACCAAACGACTTGCTCAACGTTCCCATCCATATGTCGACATCCTTCGGGTTGACCCCAAAGTGCTCCGCAATTCCCCGACCCGTTCGACCCATCGTTCCGATCGAATGCGCTTCATCAACCATCAACCAACATTGATGCTTCTTGCACACCTCGACGAACTTGGGCAAGTCCGGGTAATCACCGTCCATGCTATACACACCTTCGACGATCACCAACACCCTGCGATGTCGCTTGCGCTGCTCCTGTAAGGCCGCGTCCAACGCCTCGTAGTTGTTGTGCGGGAAAGGTCTTCTACGACTCCCCGAAAGTATCGCTCCCTGAACAATACTGTTGTGGGACAACGAATCGTGCAAAATCAAGTCCTGCTGACCGACAACGTGCCCAATGACCGACTCGTTCGTCGAATGACCTCCGACCATCACTATCGAATCTTCGACCCCAACCCATTCTGCAATCTCCCGCTCCAAATCCCGGTGAATGTCCTTCTCACCACTGACGAGCCGAGATGCTGATACGCTCGTGCCATACTTGCGAGTCGCCTCTATGACCGCTTCGGTCACCGAAGGATCACCACTCATACCCAAGTAATTGTAACTCGCAAAACTAATACGCTGCTGACCATCCACCAAAGTCGTGTCTCTGGTCAACCCTTGATGCACCGAGAAATAAGGGTTCGGCAACCCTGTCATCTCCATCTGCTGCATCGTTTGCTTGAGCCGACGATACTCCGGCAACAAATCAAACTGATAATCCTCCGGTGCAATGACCCGCTCGGCTTGCTCCTCACTCTCCGTCGAAGCCAAACCTTCTCGAATCCGTTCCTTACCAAAAAGACTCTCAATCGCCTCGGAAATCTCTCGGATGGTCTCGATCTCCTGAAGCGTCTCCTCCGGGAATCGACCACCGACTGAGTTCTCTAGGAAATGCGCGATCTGAAGACGCTCAAGACTATCGAGCCCCAAGTCCACAATCACATTTGTATCCAAATCCAGTAACTTCGCACGCTCCTGAGCAACGCTCTTTACCGCACGCTTGACCAATTCCACTACGCCCGGATCCGGGTCACGGGTCTTCTTCGGATGAATACCTCCAGCCGTAAATCCATCCTTAATGTCGCTCACCGTAGCCGCCGCTATCATCGGGGGACCATCAAAAAGACCTTCCTCCCAACTGAGCCACTGATGCACTACCCGCAAAGTCCCCTCGCGGAAACCCTTCAAACACGCATGCCGCTGAATCTTTCCCGAAGATGTCTTCGGCAATGATCCATGCCTAACTAATACGACCGCATCCGGCGGAATCTCATGGCTCGCCGTCACCGAACGACGAATGGACTGGATCACAGGATTCCAGTCGTCCTCCAACGAACGCTGAACCTCCACTGTTATGATCAGACGCTCTCGAGGACCTGAATCATCTGCAAATGCCGCAGCCGCAGAGGACTGAATCGACTCGTGACACTCCTCAACGGTCTGCTCAATGTCCTGAGGATAACGATTCACACCCCGAACAATGATCAAGTCTTTAACACGCCCCGCAACGTACAGTTGACCTTCACTCAAAAAGCCCAAATCACCCGTGCGCAGATAAGGCCCATCGCCCTCTTTTGTCGTCGCATGAAAGACCTCCGCTGAAATATCAGGCTTCTCCCAATACCCAAGCCCAACGCTAGGACTATCTACCCAAATTTCACCAATCTGATTCTCAGGCAAAACACGCCGAGATTCTGGATCGACAATCAACACCGTCTCGTTCGGCGTAGTCACCCCACAACCTACCAACTTCCGCGCTTGCTCATGCGTGTCCGCGACCGGCTCAACCGCCCTTGCATCCAAAAGCTTGCCGTTGAAACTGCGTATCACTGGCTTCTCATGACTCGGACCCCCAGTAACGATCAACGTCGTCTCAGCCATACCGTAACAAGGTAAATGAGAGCTGTGCCGGAAACCAACTCCCTCAAAACGCTTCGAAAACTGCTCGAGCGTCGAAGCTCGCACAGGCTCCGCACCGTTAAAAGCCACACGCCAAGAACTTAGATCCAAACCCTCCAACTCTTCGTCCGTGACCTTGTCAACGCAAAGCTGATACGCGAAGTTCGGACCACCACTGGTCGTCGCTTTGTACCTGCTAATCGCACGCAACCAACGTACCGGTCGCTGCAAAAAAGTCATCGGACTCATCATTACCATCGTCGCCCCAAAAAACAGCGGCGAAAGTATACCACCTATCAAACCCATATCGTGGTAAGTAGGTAACCAACTGAGCCCAATCGATGTGTGATGCTCTCCAAACAACGTCGATATAATCTCGCAATTGCGAATCAAATTCCCATGCGTCAACATCACACCCTTCGGCTGGCCCGTCGAACCCGACGTGTATTGCAATACAGCCAAATGGGAATCCAATACGGGCACCTCCGAAAACTGAATCGCAATCGAACGATCAATTCTATCCGTTCCAATCAAATGCAAATTCTGTGTCTCGGATCGCATGTTCTCGTCCCGAGAAATCTGATCCGCAACATCCTGAGTCGTCAAAGCCACCGAAGCGTAACAGTCCTCAGCAATCCCCTGAATCCGCGCCCCCTTGCGATTCCGCTTCGGCGGATAAGCCGGCACCGCCACACATCCCGCATACAAACACCCAAAGAAACCCGTTATGAACTCCAACGTCCCAGGCGGATACAACATCAACACCCGTGAGCCGACCGGATGCGTCTCCAAAATCTTCACCGCCGTCGCCCGGGCAGCATGATCCAACTCCGCATAAGTCAAACTCGTCTCGTCCTGACTCTCACCATCCGTCAAATAGAAGGCGATCTTATTCGGAAACGTGTTCGACCAATAGCGCACCAAATCCACCATCGTTGTCAACGGAGGAGCATACGGTGCATGGACCGGCGAAAGGTCTAGATTACAAAACTCCCTGGCTCGCTTCACGGGCTCTACCCCACTTCCAAGGTTCCCCCGAGGATCGGCGCCAGAATTCGGCGGTATAACAATTGACATTTTGCTCGCATTCATGTGGCTTTGGTGCATACTCATAGGGGTTCTATCGGACTTTGGTTATAACTTCAATTCGTCAAACTCGGTACAGGCGAACATTTCGGAACTTCCTACTCCGAAAAATTTCTCCCCGCCCCCTCAAATTCCCGCCCAAATTTCCACTTGCTGGAATTCAACACTGGATTTATACTTTCGCCCCCTTCTGATAAGGCTCACTGGGTGTTCCACCCCCCAGCGACCGATATTCCAAAAGCGGACGATATTCCAAAGCATTGGCATTTTTGTAGCCAATCAGGACGGTTGTCACCGTCCAAGCTCAGAACATCAATAAAAGTTGAAGAATTGTTATGCTTGCTCAACAAAAGACAACGGTAGCCAAAACAGGTAAAGTCGATCAGAAATGGTACGTCGTCGACGCAACCGACTGTACCCTCGGTCGCTTGGCAAGCGAAATTGCAACGGTTTTGATGGGCAAACACCGCCCCCAGTACACCCCACACGTCGATACCGGCGAATACGTAGTCGTCATCAACGCTGAAAAAGTTAAGATGAGCGGTCGCAAACTCGAACACCGCCACTACACATGGTACAACGGTTACCACCGCCAAAAAATCGAATCCTACGGCGAACGACTCGAACGTAAACCCACCGACCTCGTCCTGCTCGCTGTCAAGCGAATGCTTCCCAAAAAGAACAACCTCGCTCGCCACATGCTCGGGAAACTAAAAGTCTACGCAGGCAACGAACACCCACACCAAGCCCAATCCCCAATCCCGTTCCCACCACGAATCAAAACAAATTAGTCGCCTCCCCCCCCTCACTCCCACACCACCACCTCACGGCGGCTGTGGCTCCAGGGACTAGGTTGCGTCACCACAAACAAAACGTACATCACACGATATTTCATTACCTGATAAAGTCCGAGCGAGAGTAAGGCATGTTCATCAAGAAAGACAAGATCTCCGGAGATAGCCTGGGAACCGGTCGCCGAAAGACCAGCGTCGCTCGCGTTCGCGTTCGCCCAGGATCCGGAAAAATTACCATCAACGATAGAGCCTTCGAAGAGTATTTCACTAGCGACGGCGAACGACGCCTCGTCACGCAAACTCTCGACCACGTCGGCCATTCTGATAAAGTCGATGTAATTGCTCGCGTCTCCGGCGGTGGCCCAATGAGCCAAGCTGGCGCTGTCCGCATGGGACTCGCCCGCGCCCTCGTTAGCCTCGCAGAAGAAAATTTCCAACCTCTCCGCGACGACGGATTCCTTACCCGCGATTCCCGTATGAAGGAACGCAAGAAGTACGGCCTCCGCGGTGCTCGCCGTGGTACACAATTCTCCAAGCGTTAATCGCAAGAAATTTGATTTCGCTATCGTAGGCTCCGGATTCTCCGGAAGCCTACTCGCGTGGATCCTCGCGTCCCAAGGCCGATCCGTCGTTCTTGTAGATAAAGCTACCCACCCACGATTCGCAATCGGCGAATCCTCCACGCCAACCGCCGATTTCCTACTAGCATTCCTCGCCGAACGATGGAATCTCTCTACGCTTGCACCCCTCGCCTGCTACGGCACCTGGAAAACTCACTTCCCAAATCTACCATGCGGAAAAAAGAGAGGGTTCTCGTACTACGCGCATCAACAGAACCAACCCCTCAACCACAACAAGATCACACAAAACTCTCTCCTCGTCGCCGCAAGCTCCCAAGATCAATGGAGCGATACCCACTGGCTACGTAGCAGTGTCGACGCATTCCTCGCTGACCAAGCTACACAAGCCGGCGTTCAACTCCTTCAACAAACATCCATCGCAACAGCAAACTTCGATCCCACATCACACCGCTGGACAATCGACTTAATCCAATCCTCCCCCAACAACAGCAACAGCGACAACAACTGCAACTCAGACTCAATGCCAATTGCGTCCCTCCATGCTACATGGATCATAGACGCAACCGGGCCTCACGGCCCAATCGCTCCTTGGACTAAAAACGCAGATAACTCCCATTGGATGCGAACCCAAACCGGCGCAGTCTTCGGCCACTTCTCAGGTGTTGAACCTTTTGCCCCAGCCTACCATCCAGCCGATCCCTTCTGTTGTGATGACGCGGCACAACACCACCTCCTTAATCAAGGCTGGGTTTGGATGCTGCGCTTTGATCACGGAGTCACAAGCGTCGGCTGGGTCCACCCATCCTCAAACACCCCTCGAACCACTGAAGACTTCTGGAATACGATTCAATCACACCCAAGCCTCGGCAAGCTCATGCAAAATGCCAGCCTAATTGAACCTATCAAGATGGGTTCAATCCAACGCATAAGCAGATGCCGCTCCAATGCATTCGGTCCTGGTTGGATCGCTCTCCCCGTCGCATTTGGGTTTGTCGACCCTCTTCACAGCACAGGCATCGCTCACGCATTAAGCGGCGTTTGCCGCTTGGCTGAGTTACTCCAAGTCAACGCTTCCGATGTCTACCCAAAACTGATGATCTACCAAGCTGACCTAAAGTCTGAATTGAATTGGCTAGATACTCTCGTAGCCGGTTGCTACGCAGCCCAACCCTCCTTCGATAACTTCTACGCCTTCGCTTGTTTCTATTTCATCGCTGCGATCGAATTCGAAAAACAACTCGCTAAGGATCCAAGCCACTGGCCACTAGGATTCCTCCAAGCATCCGACGACGAGCTTAGAAATACCGCTGAATCGGCTTATCAATCGTTACTACAAAATTCGAACGACCTATTCTCCATGCGACAATTCCGTGAAAACGTTCGCAAGAATATCGCAAGATGGAATACCGTAGGCCTGCTCGATCCAACAAACCTCAACCGTATTGCTCACTCCGCAGCGCCCAAGTACGCCTCGGTCGTTCACTCGCTCTGCCGCAATCTACCCAAGTAATCGAACTTCAGATCAGCAAAAACACGACCAGCGAAATTATCAAAGGAGCAGCTACTTCAACATCATCAACAACGCGAGCAGCAAAGCGCAAAATCAACCCTGCTGCTCACTCTACGCCTCAAACCTAACTTATCGAATCTCTGCAGGTTCAGCAGCAAATCGATCGAGCATCATGACCTTATCCCAAGCTGCAACAAAGTCCTCGATGAACTTTGCCTTGCCGTCACCACTAGCATAAACTTCGGCAATCGCTCGCAACTGAGAATTCGAACCAAATACCAAGTCAACTCGAGTACCTGTCCATCGGCTCTCTCCTGTTTTGCGATCTACACCCTCAAACACGATTTCGCTTCCATTCGCAGGTCGCCACTCGGTCGTCGGATCAGTCAGTTGGATAAAGAAGTCGTTCGTCAGAACTTGGGGGTTCTTCGTCCATACTCCATGTGCACTTTCATTCGTGTTGATTCCCAGAACACGCAGCCCTCCTACCAATACCGTCATTTCAGGGGCAGATAACCGTAAGCGATGGGCACGATCAACCAACAACTCCTCGGCCGATCGAGACTTGCCCCCCTGAAGAATCTTCGGCGACAAGTAGTTTCGGAAACCGTCCGCCACTGGCTCCAGAACCGCAAAAGACTCCGCATCAGTCATTTCCTCACTAGCATCCATACGCCCTGGAGCAAATGGGACTTGCACTTCCACTCCACCGCGTTTCGCAGCCGCCTCAATCGCCGCACACCCACCGAGAACCACAAGGTCGGCAATCGACACCCGCTTGCCATCCGTTCTACCAGACTCGAAGTCCTGCTGAATCGCCTCGAGTTTCGTTAAAACCTTGGACAACTCCTCGGGATCATTTACCGGCCAGTCACGCTGAGGTGCCAACCGAATTCGCCCCCCATTTGCGCCTCCACGGTGATCCGTTCCTCGATAACTCGAAGCAGACGCCCAAGCGGCCCCGACAAGCTCCGATACATCCAAACCGCTGGCGAGGATTTTCTCCTTCAGGCCCTCGATGTCCTTCGCATCGATCAACGCGTGATTCACCGCCGGAATCGGATCCTGCCATACCTGCGGTGCGGGGACCTCTGGACCAAGCAACCGGCTCGCAGGTCCCATGTCTCGATGCGTTAACTTGTACCAGGCTTTTGCAAATGCCAATCGGAATGCCTCTGGATCCTCATGAAAACGTTTGGAAATCGCACGATACTCAGGATCCATCTTCAATGCGAGATCCGTAGTGAACATCATCGGTGCATGCGATTTGTCCGGACGATGCGCATCGGGAACCGTCCCAACCGCACTCGGATCTGTTGGCGTCCACTGCCACGCCCCTGCAGGACTCTTGACCAATTTCCACTCATATCCAAAAAGATTTTCAAAGTACCCATTCGACCAAGCAGTTGGAGTCGATGTCCAAGCACCTTCAAGGCCACTGGTAATGGTGTCTTCTGCGTTACCCTTGCCATACCGATTCTTCCAACCTAGTCCCTGTTCTTGGATGGGTGCTCCCTCCGGCTCCGGGCCAACGTTCTTTGCGCTCGATGCGCCGTGCGCTTTGCCGAACGTATGTCCACCAGCAATCAACGCCACCGTCTCTTCGTCATTCATCGCCATGCGGCGAAATGTCTCCCGAATGTCACGCGCCGCGGCAAGCGGATCAGGTTTACCATTCGGCCCTTCTGGATTGACATAAATCAAACCCATTTGCACTGCCGCTAATGGCTGCTCTAACATGCGATCCCCCTGGTACCGTTTGTCGCCTAACCACTCACTCTCCGGCCCCCAGTAAATGTCTTCCTGCGGCTCCCATACATCTTCACGACCACCCGCAAATCCAAAGGTCTCAAAACCCATCGATTCCAATGCGCAATTACCCGCCAAGACCATCAAGTCGGCCCAAGAAATCTTCTTTCCATATTTTTGCTTGATCGGCCAGAGCAACCGCCGAGCCTTATCCAGATTCGCATTGTCTGGCCAACTATTCAACGGCGCGAAACGCTGTGTTCCGTACCTCGCGCCCCCACGACCATCACTGATTCGATACGTTCCTGCACTGTGCCATGCCATCCGAATAAACAACGGGCCGTAATGGCCATAATCGGCAGGCCACCAATCTTGAGATTGTGTCATCAAGTCCACAATGTCTTTCTTGACTGCCGCAAGATCTAACGAGGCGAACTCCTTGGCGTAATCAAAGCCAACTCCCATCGGATTCGACTGAGGGGAATTCTGATGCAAAATTCGCAAGTTCAACTGATTAGGCCACCACTGCGCATTCCCGTAATCGCCCGCCGATGTATTCGCTCCACCTGACGACAAATCATTTCCATTCCCTGGCTCACCGCGCATTCCAGTCAGATACTGCATCGCCCCTGTAACCGGACACTTCGTCTGACCACCGACCACCGGACGCGTCACGCCGGGTACCCCATCCGGCGACGTTGGTGCTTGCCCCCATAGATCGCCACCAGCCGCCAACGATCCACTCCAAAGCAACGCTACGATCCACCCGCGAGATACCCGCACTAACTTGATTGTTTCTCGTCTCATAAACTGCATTCTCCCATTTTTGATTGGATCCAAAAGATTTCCCTTCAACATTTAAACCTACTATCGCCTGATCCATCGATTGTGTCCAATGCATTACCCAGATATCATCTATGCAGTAGACGCATACAAAAGACTCCCCCCCAAGCTTCCACCGAGAGTTTCTTCATGGAATTGGACCAACTCCGCCATTTCCTCGCCGTCGTGCAGTGGGAAAGCTTTTCAAAAGCAGCAGAAGAAATCGGGCTGTCACAATCCGCCCTCAGTCGCTCCGTCCTGCGACTTGAAGAACAAATCGGTCGACAACTCCTCGATCGCCAATCAAGAAAAGTAGTTCCTACTGATGCTGGCCGTATACTCGAAACCCGTGCTAGGGAACTTGTCGGTCGCATCGAAGATGTTCAAGCAGAACTGAGCGACGACGGTCAACACGGAACAATCCGTATCGGTGCAATCCCAACGATCGCACCTTACTTTCTTCCAGCATACCTAAGGACCTTTCAAAACGAATTTCCCGAAGCCAAAGTGATTGTGCAAGAAGAGACGACATCGCAACTCATTCGCAAAGTCCATGATGGTGAGGTCGATGTAGCTATCGCAGCCTTGCCAATCGATAGCAAGTATTTGCAAATCGAAGAACTATTCGAAGAAGAACTACAACTCGTCGTCAGCATTCACGACCCACTTGCAAAAAAAGAAACAGTTCGCTGGAGCGATCTTGAGCAACGCCCCTTTATCCTTATGGGCGAAGCGCACTGCCTAACCACCAATGTCGTTTCATTTTGTCATCAAAAGAATTTATTTCCGCTGTCAATCGAACGCACTTCGCAACTTGCAATGCTCCAAGAATTGGTTTCGCTAGAACATGGTGTAAGCCTCATCCCTGCCATGGCTGCAAGGCTCGACACAAATTCAGAACGGATATATCGAACAATCAATGGAACCAAACCCACGCGTACTGTAGTTTCTGTAACCAATCCCTATCGTTACCAAAGCAAACTTCTTACATCGTTTCTAGAAGCCGTACGTGTTCGTGAAACAACTTCCCAACCAACACATAAACGAAAGAAACAATGATGCGAGTTGTTATGCAACGCGTCAAACAAGCTACCGTACATGTTGACGGAAACTGCGTCGGTCGCATCGAGCAAGGCTGGTTAGTTCTCTTCGCTGTGCACCGCGATGACTCAGTCGATAATCTACGCTGGCTAGCGGAAAAATGTGTTCATCTCAGAGCGTTTTCCGACCAACAAGGGAAAATGAATCTGTCCGTTGTCGATGTCGGTGGCGGAATGCTTATCGTCTCCCAATTCACTCTCGCCGGAGATTGCCGAAAAGGTCGCCGACCAAGCTTTGATGATGCCGCCGAACCCCAAATCGCTAAGCAGTACTACGAGTTATTTTGCCAGCAAGTTGCACAAATGGGTGTGCCGGTGCAGACAGGAATCTTTCAAGCCGATATGCAAGTCTCACTCGTCAACGACGGTCCAGTGACTTTTGTCATCGATCCGCCATCTACATCAAACTCAGACAATAAGTAATTACACTCATTTGATCACCCGCGACAACCAACCAGCGAGTCCAATGACTTGACCCGCTGATCCAAGTCGTTTCGAGATACCGACCGCAGAGCATCCAAAGAAAAACTCTCGATCGTAAAACTTGCTACCGCGGTCCCCATCTTCATCGCCTTAGCCATTACTCCCGATTCCACCTCCAACCGCCCTCGCGCATTCCTTGGATTATCAACCGATCCCTCCGCATAACTAGCCGCGATCGACCCGAGCAACCCGCCAGCAAAACTATCTCCGGCCCCCGTAGGATCAACTAACGAAGCCGTGGGAAATGCGGGAAATGCTAACGTTGTACCTGGACCGACAATCAAGCATCCATGTTCCCCCTTCTTCAAGATCACCCACTTCGGCCCCATTTTACGAATCGCTTGCGCCGCTTGGTAACCACTCGATAAACCCGTCAACTGCCGAGCCTCTGCGTCATTGAGAAACAGACCATCAACACGCGCGATCACTTCAAGCAGATCACTGCGTGTCTTCTCAATCCACATATCCACCGTGTCCGCAAAAATGAATCGCGAGTCGACACACTGATCAAGCACTTTGAGCTGTACCGATGGTATAGCTGCCGCGAGAAACACGAATTCCGATCCACGAAAACTCTCGGGAACAAGGGGGTCATAGCGATCAAAACCATGCATTTCTATTTCTAAAGTGTCCCGGTCTTGATAGTCCGCGTGGTATCGCCCCCGCCAGAAATAAGATTTGGCCAGTGAATCATGCGTTACACCACGCCAATCGACTCCGTGCTCCTGAAGGATTCGAGTATACTCTTGCGGCCAATCTGAACCGACTCGACCCACCAGTCGCACCGGTGCAAATAGACTCGCAGCATACGAGAAGTAACTCGCACTGCCCCCGAGGACCCGTTCCCTCTTCCCGACGGGTGTCTCGACCGAGTCGATCGCCAAAGTTCCTACGCAGAGAATATTCATCAATGTCGGATCCGCACGGACGTTTTCAATTCGAACCTCAATTTCGACCACCCTGGTACTTGAGAAGTGGTCACCTCCAAACACTTATCACCGGATTTTATCGTCCGATCGCCAATCTGCCACCGAGGACCACTCTGCGCTGCCCGTTGCCCGAAAACCAAGGCAACATGCTCATGCACGAAAACTTACCCGAAGGTAGCGATGATTATCATTCGAAACCAAGCGTTCTTTTGCTCCACGGACTGGGCTCTTCGCATGCCGGCACCTACATGACTAACATGGCTCTCGGTTTTGTGCGTCGCGGATTCCGAGTCTTTCGCGTCGATCTCCCAGGCGCAGGCGATTCCTACCTCGAAACCCCTTTGCCCCCCCATGGCGCTTGCTCTTCGATTATCCGTAATGCGATGCAACACGTCAGTGATCTGTACGGAATCAAACAATGGTACATGGCCGGAGTTTCTCTCGGAGGAAACATCCTGCTTCGTATGCTCTCAGATCCAAACCACAAAAATACTTGCTCATTCGAAGTCCTTCGCGCAATTGCACTCGCACCACCGATCGACCTCGACTCCTCCTGCAGAAACATCGAACGCGGTATCCATCGACTTTATGCCAATTACTTCTTGCGCGCAATCCGCAAACAAATCCGCGAGCGAGCAAAACACTGGCCTCAATGGAAAGAACGGCTAGAAGCCGCCGATTTCAGCTCACTGCGCAGACTCGATGACACCGTCACCGCTCCACTCGCCGGTTTCCAAGATGCCCTCGACTACTACCATTCCGGCTCCTCAAAACCATTTCTGAAAAACCTAACCACTCGCACCAAAATACTTATCGATCGCCACGATCCTATTGTCCCCTACTTCATCTTTCGCGACGCTGAGTTCTCCCCAAGCACCGAAGTGATCGTAACCAATCGCGGAGGCCACGTCGGATACCTACGCCGTCGACCTATGGCACAACGATCAAAGTCCCTACAACGAAGCGGCATCGATAGAAAATTCCACCGCTGGGGAGACTCTTGGATCGTCGATACCATGATCGATGACGAATGCTGGTAACCTATACCCAACAAAACAATCAGTTAGCCCTGTAATTCGAAGCACTTATACCCAAGCGTAGCAATGCCTTATGTAACCCCTGACGGCTCATCTTCGCCTCTTTCGCAGCCCGCGAAACATTCCCTCGATGACGACGCAACAACTCCTCAATGTAAAGCCGCTCATTGTTCGACAAGAAATCCTGATGCGTATAAGAAGCCGCGGCTGATGCACCAGCCGTAGTAACACTACTACCTACGACACCTTCTCCCAACTGAGGAGTGTGACCAATGCTCCCCCCATTCTCCACTGAACCTGCACTCCCTCCGCCTGGTAAAACAACTCGCTGTTCAATCGCTTGACCTACCACATCCACCCCAATCTCCGAACTCGTCGTCAAACAGACGACCCGCTCCATCACATTCTGTAACTCTCTAAGATTTCCAGGCCAACGGTAAGCATTCAATACTTCTAATGCTTCCGTGGTTAACATAGGTGCAGGTATCTCATCCCGCGCTGCAATTCTCTCAACAAAGATATTCGCTAAATGCGTGATATCCCCGTGACGATCCCTCAGCGGTGGCGAAACCAATTCCAAAACCGATAATCGATAGTAAAGATCTGTTCGAAATCCCCCTTCTTGCGCCTCTCTCGCCAAGTCGCGATGCGTCGCAGCCAAGATGCGAACATCCACTTTCTGCTCCTGGGTCGAACCAACAGGCGTAAACGTCCCAAACTGCAACGTACGCAATAACTTCGCTTGCATCGGCAAAGGCAACTCACCGATCTCATCAAGAAACAACGAACCACCATCGGCGGCACCCACCAATCCAACCCTGCTCTCCACCGCACCAGTAAAAGCCCCACGAACATGACCAAACAAAGTCGACTCGATCAAATTCTCGGGAATCGATGCGCAATCAACCGTAACAAAAGGACCATTCCTTCGCATACTGTTCGCATGAATCCCCCTCGCTAACAACTCTTTGCCCGTGCCACTCTCACCACGTATCAACACCGTCGCATTCGACTTCGACACTCTTCCTGCAAGATGCTTGAGCGTCAATACGGCAAGACTCGTTCCAATGATCTCGGAAAACGAATCATTTCCCGACAACTCTTGGTTACGCGAAGCGTCAGCTCGCTGCGCCCGCGTTTCTCTAGGGCTGGCCCTCTCGATACTGTGCAACAAATCATCAAGATCTATCGGCTTCAGAAAATAATCGTGAATCCCTAATCGAATCCCCTCAATCGCACTCGGCAGAGAAGGACGACCCGTCACCACCAAAAACGGTATGTCTTGGAACTCCGTTCGGCAAGTTTTTAGAAACTCTAACTTTCTATTCCCCGGCATATCCAAGTCTGCGATAACCAAATCAATTCCGCCAGAACGCAGAACAACCTCCCCTTCCTGGCCACTGCCGACGTACTGCACTTCGTACCCGCGCCCCTGAAGAAACTGCTGCGTTGTCGTCCCAAACAATGGTTCATCGTCAACGATCAATATGCGTACTGGTCTGTTCATGTAATGCAAAAGTGTGGTGGGAGAAACGGACTCATTTTTCAATGTCTCGCGCCGAATCCAACGGCAACGTCAACGTAAAACACGATCCCTTGCCACTCTCGGTCTGCACCTCAATGCCCCCTCCGAGAGCCTGCGCAAGAGAACGAGAAATGGCTAAACCTAGCCCAGAGCCAGCTCGTCGCATGTCTCTTTTTGTGGTGAAGAATGGCTCAAAAATATGCGGTACCTGATCGATCGGGATACCTTCCCCCTCGTCGCGAATCCCAATAGAAATGAAATGCAACCCTATGCGATCACATACGATCTCTACCACACCCCCATCTTTCGAGGCTTCATTCGCATTCAAAATCAAATTATGCAGAATTTGCCGCAATTCCAATTCGCACAGCGAAAGCCTTCCTAAACTCTCACCAAACTTATACTCCACGCGTATACGCTTGGGACTGCACTGCGCATTGACACTCTGAACAATCTCCTGCACCAATGCAACCAAATCCAATTGCTGCGGTACCGCTACCGTCGGACGATACAACTGACTCATCTGTTGCAGAATCCGAGAAATCCGATCAATCTCCTGATCCACCATCCGCAGTAATTTCAACGAACGCTCAGATGTAGTCGATTCATCCGATACTAACCGAATCGCATTCTTGACGCCCGCTATCGGATTGTTTATCTCATGAGCTACGCTCGCAGCCATCGTCCCCAAAGCCGCAAGCTTCTCCATCCTTAACTTTCGCTGCTCTAACTCAACAATCTTCTCCGCTCTCGCCCTCGCTAACTCCTCCAACTGCGTCGACTGCAGCCGTAATTGCTCCTCTATCCGCTTGCGATCCCCAATGTCTCGATGACTCATCCGTATCCCAACTTGCCCACCTCCAGGATCCAACAACGCTTGCCATGATACAGAACACCAACAAATCTCCCCCACTTTTGTCACCACCCGAAACTCATAATCATTCCCCGACGACCCTCTCTTCGCCCCCTCAATCAACGCCAGTATCCCCGCACGATCAGGTGAATAGATAAAAGGAAGCGGATACTCACGCATCTCCATGCACTCCTCAACCGTGTACCCGGTCAAACGCTCCACCGCCGGATTCACCCACACCAAAGCCCCCGATTGATCCAACCAAGCCTCCCAGTCATACGTGTAATCCGCTACCGCTCGAAACCGCTCATAACTCTCGTCGAGCAACCGCTCCGCCGCCGTAATCTCACTGGCATCCTGCACGCACTTCGTGACATACACCTCCCCCAAATACTCGCAAATCGAAAATCCAACATGCGCTAAAAATGGTGTCCCATCCGATCTGCGATGCACGCGACGCCATGACGCCAAATTCGGATCCGTTACCGCCCGATCAATCATGCGACGAGAACTCTCCGCATCCACACTCAAATCCAAGATCGATCGCCCCACCAAATCCACAGAAGTGTATCCATACAACTCCTCCGCCTCCTTGTTGCACCCAATGATCGTATAGTCCGACCAACGCGCAGTGACCCAAGCGAAGGAAGAGCGTCCTCCAACCAACAAATTCGGTGGCAATGGCGTGAGCGTCATCGAATCGAGGCACAACAATCTGTACGAGGAATTTTCGCTATCAATTCACAAGAGTGAAAACCCTGGGAAACTAAACAGGTTTTCACGCTCCGCAACTTTCAATCCGCAACTTTCAATC
>CAZACJ010000004.1:96877-119140 GCA_964483385.1 uncultured Pirellula sp.
CAGACAAGCCCAAAGAAACAGACAAGCCCAAAGAAACGGACAAGAAGGAATCCGAAAAGTGGACCGTAAAACTAGGCGGGCACGTCCAAATGGACTACGTCCTCTGGGCAAACGCTGCTGAATCAATCCCCGATACCAACAACTATTTCAACTTCCGACGACTTCGTCTCGTCGCTGATGGTACCGGCTACGATGTCTTCGACTTCCGCCTGCAGATGACCCTCGAACCCGAACCCTTCGGTGATAACCCAGCCAACACAAATATTACCCCCCAAGTCAAAGATGCTTACCTGACCATGAAAGATATTCCCTATCTTGGTCGCTTCCGAATCGGAAATTTCTTTGTACCCTTCAGCCTAGAACAAGTCACCAACGATACCAACAACATCTTCCTCGAACGCTCCATCCCTACGCAGAATGTCTTCGCCGTTGATCGCGAAGTCGGAGCCGCTTTCTACAACGCATCCGAAGATGAAAAACTTACTTGGACCACCGGGATCTTCTTTGACTCGATTAGCGAAGGAGTCAAAAAACGTATCGATGATAACCAAGGACTGCGACTCAGCGGTCGCTTGACTTGGCTCCCCTACTACGATGACCAAGCCAAAGGTCGAAAACTTATCCACACAGGTATCGGAATCCTGCACACCGATGACTACGACAACCGAGTCCGAATCCGAACGCGTCCACAAATCTCGGAAGGCCCAAGACTGATCGATTCCGGACTACTGCTGGCCAATCGCTACACCACCGGTAGCCTTGAAAGTGCTATCGTCTACGAAAATTTTGCCTTGCAATCCGAAGCCTTCCTCGGCACTATCGATATGCTCAACGGGAACACCCCAAACATCAGTGGAACCTATGTCCACGCAAGCTGGTTCCTCACGGGAGAAAATCGCATCTTTGACAAGTTCGGGCAACACGGTGCTCAATTCAGCCGAAATGTCCCAAACCGAAACTTCCGCTTCACCTCAACCGAATTCCAACCCGGAGCTATCGAACTCAAAGCTCGCTGGTCACACCTAGACATGAACCAACTCAACGCAGGGCAATACAACGACCTGACGGTCGGATGCAATTGGTACTGGAGCGACAGAACTCGATGGATGTTCGATTGGATCCACCCCCTGACCAGCAGCTCCACAATCTACGGCGAAACCTCTTCGGATATTCTTGCCACCCGCTTTGACTTCAATTGGTAAGTCACTACTTCAACAAACGCGATGGCTATCGGGCCTCGCCCGAAGCGGGAGTTTGCATCGCTGAACGAGGCAAATACTTGCACATCGCAATCCCCAAGAAATACAGTCCCACAAGAGGGACTGCCATCCCTATCATGCTACTGATCTCCGCAGGGGTCAGCACCATCGAAATAAACGCAATCGCTAAAATGGCAATCCTCCACTGACTGATGTAGGTCTCAACGGACAAGATTCCCAGTCGCTCTATAATCAACATCGCCAACGGTAACTGAAACGCGATGCCAAAACCCAAAGGCAAAAACAACGCAAACGACATGTAATCCGTCAGCCTCGGTGACGCTCCAATCCCCATGCTCGCATTGAACTCGAGCAAGAAGTCAATCACCATTTGAAAGATCACAAAAAAAGCCAAACAAGCACCCGACCAAAACAAAATCAGGCTCGTCGGCAAAAAGAAATACACGTAACGCCTCTCATGCGGATACAGTCCCGCCGAAATGAACTCCCAAAGGTGGTAAAAAATCCCAGGACTCGCAACAATAAAAGCGACCACAAATGCAGCCTTAAGCCAAATCATAAATGGCTCTTGCAACCCCAACGCCTCCGTGCCAGCATTCACCCCAACAAACATCCGCAACTTCATCATCCGAGTAGGGTCCGGCAATCCCTCCGAATCCGGATCTCTCAAAAAACTACTGTCCACACTCTTCTCCGACCCCGAACCCATCAACTCCAATCGCCTAGGATCAACCCAAACAGTCTGACTGACAACCTTGTTCTCCTTCATCCACGTCTCTAAATCAACAGATACCTCACTACCTGCCGACGCACTCATCTCCCGAACCGATTGCTTCTTGTAAAAATTCTCCAACGAAGCCTCTAACGGCCCCTGCATATATGCAACCACCTTCGTGGCTAACAACAGTCCAATAATCATCCCCCCTGCCAGCCATAACGATGACTTGACCAAAGCGACCCGCAACTCCTCGAGATGCTCGCCAAAAGTCATCGAACTCTTCTCAAAAAGATCGTCACCTTTCATCGGGTGCGATTCCTCTCGTTCCAGGTACTCGGAAGGGACCAACTACGCACAAAACACCTTCGCGCTAAAGTCACTACAATGTAGCCCCAGCCCCTGAAATTACTACCCAAACTTGCTACTACACCAAAATTTGACGGCCCATGTCCCAAGCCTCCCATCAATTCCCGCCACTTCGATTCCATCCAATCTTCCGGTCCTACCTTTGGGGTGGACGCAACCTCGAGTCCGAGTTAAAGAAACCACTACCCTCAGAAGGAATCTGGGCAGAAAGCTGGGAAATCGTTGACCACCCCCAAGCCCAAAGCATCGTCACCGATGGACCTTGGACCCAATGGTCCCTCGGAGAACTCGTCAAACAACACCCCCACTGCATCTTCGGACCATCCGCAAGTCACCCTGCCCGATTCCCGCTCCTCTTGAAATACCTTGACTGCCAAAACGTACTAAGCGTTCAAGTCCACCCAGATGACGCTTACGGTGCAACTCTCCCAACCCCCGACCTCGGAAAGACAGAAGCTTGGGTCATCCTCGCTACAAACCCAGGAGCGAAACTTTATGCCGGTTTAAAATCGGGCGTGACCAAGTCCGTTCTCCGCGATGCCATCGACAAGGGTACGACCGAATCGTGCCTACACGTCATCAATCCTAAACCTGGTGATTGTATCTTTATCCCCGCCGGAACTGTCCATGCTCTCGGTGCAGGACTCCTCGTCGCTGAAATCCAACAAGCCAGCGATTGCACCTTTCGCCTTTTTGACTGGAATAGAGTAGACCAAGAGGGAAAGTCACGACCACTCCACGTCGCTCAAGCCCTCGATGTGATCGATTTCAATCGCGGCCCCGTCGACCCAGTATCGCCCAAAAATCAAGACGCATCGGACACTTCACTCGAAACTCTCGTGCACTGCGATAAATTCACCCTACAACGCTACGCGTCTCCAAAACCCATCCAACTCCCCACCAACACCTTTCAAATCATTACTGTTCCAAAAGGCTCAGGACGCGTCGACTCCACCGCCGGCTCAATCCAACTCTGTACAGGTCAGTCCGCACTGATCCCCTATGCTTGTACCAACCCAACGCTTACCCTCGCTCCAAACTCCTTCGCACTACTCGCCTCTTGCGATCCGACAACATGACCAATCCACTTCTTGTGCAATATTGGCTCCTCCAAGACATCGCACCTATGCACCGCGCCCTGATCCGCCGGCTCGCCTCCAACAAACTCTTAGACCTACCCGAAAATTCCAACCGTAAAATACTCTGGACTGTTCAAAACGAATCTGAACCCGTACCTCCCCCCCCCCAACGCTACGACGTTCTTTGGACCACCTCCACCTCTGCCATGCTCGCTCCCGCCGAAATTCGCCTCCTCTGGTGCTGGCCCACCGAATTTTACCGCGATTTTCATTTCCATACGTCTTGGAACCCCACCGGGGTAGTTTACAATTTGCACACGCTTCAATCTTGGATCGACCGCGCACTATCGCTCGGAAATTGGACTCAGACTCCTTCCCGCCTTACGCCGCATAACCGATCCACGACAGACCTCCTCAATCCCCGGCTCTCCGTCTGAACGCCCGCTGAATCCCAATGAAAACTATTCTCGTAACGGGCTCCGCTGGCTTCGTCGGCTTCCACTTCGCTAAAAAATGCCTCGAACTCGGGCACCGGGTGCTTAGCGTCGATAACCTTAATGACTATTACGACGTCGAACTCAAAAAGAATCGCATCAAAGTCCTTGAACAGTTCTCGAACTTCTCTCTATTCCAACTCAACCTCGAAGACCGACCTGCGATCAAAGAACTCTTCCAAAACCACCACTTCGATCGTGTTGTCCACCTAGCCGCTCAAGCCGGTGTGAGATACTCACTGCAAAACCCCTTCGCATACACTCAAGCGAATATCGAAGGAACTCTCACCATCCTCGAAGGATGCCGACACCAACAAGTCGAACACTTAATCTACGCCAGTAGCTCCAGCGTCTACGGCTTGAATACACAACAACCCTTCGCCACCAATCACCACACCGATCATCCAGTCAGCCTCTACGCTGCAACCAAAAAAGCGAACGAAATGTTCGCTCACTGCTATTCGCACCTCTATCAAATCCCTACCACCGGCTTGCGGTTCTTTACCGTTTACGGCCCCTGGGGACGCCCAGACATGGCGCTGTTCAAATTCACCAAAGCTATCTTCGAAGGAAAACCTATCGACGTCTTCAACGAAGGCAAAATGAAAAGGGACTTTACCTATGTCGACGATATCGTCGATGCAATGATCCCTCTGATGGATCAAATCCCAACCCCTAACCCCAACTGGGATAACCAAGCCCCAAACCCAGCAACCAGTTCCGCACCATTTCGAATCTATAACATCGGTAATAATCAACCCACCGAACTCTCCCACTTCATCCAAGTTCTAGAACAGACCATCGGGAAAAAAGCTATTATCAATTATCTTCCCATGCAACCCGGCGACGTTGTCTCCACCTATGCAGACGTCGATTCCCTTGCACAAACCGTCGGATTCCGACCAAAAACAAACATCGAAGAAGGCATCGGGCAATTCGTGAAATGGTACCGTGATTACTACCAAGTCTCTTAACGCAATCAATGTCGCAATCGAGGTGTCGTCAACGCACCGTAACTGAACCTACTCCTGCCCAACGGCATCATCCCCCGCAATCTCCCCCGGCAACTCGCTAGCCATCTCCGAAATCGGAGCGACCGTTGTCAACGGCCCTAACTCCAACAAGTCATCTACCTGCAACAACTCACCGAGATCCACCAAACTCTGCCATTGCGCTTGCAAAATATCTAAGTACTGCCCCAGCACCGTTGCAACCGTCTGCTGTGCGACAATCACATCATTGAAACTTACACTCGACGGATCAGCTAAATACCGCTGGTATACACCCCGATAAGCTCGAACTTGATCCCGCAATGCATCGCTCTGAAATGTTTCAGCTAACAATCGATTCGATTCATACCGTCCGTAAACCTCCGCTAAACTTGCAATCAACTCGTTGCGAGTAACCTGAAGCTGCTGACTCGCTTGCACCACCTGCGCTCGTGTTGCCACACGATTTCCCTGATTGCGATTTAATACAGGTAAATCTCCACCTAAAACCAAATTGTAAGTCGTTGTACCAGGCTCAAATGTATAGTCACGCTGCAACACTACACCAACATTCAAATCCGGCACTACCGCACGATCCGCCAAAGCAACCAACGTCTGCTGCTTACGCATCGAGTTCTGTGCAATCTCCAAATCCGTATGCGCAGCAGTCATCCTCGCTAACGCCTCTTCATATGAAACGACCGGCACCGAACAATCAATCTTGCCAGTCAAAGCACTCGCAGGCAAGTCAGGACAACCCACCGCTGCCGCAAGCCGACGCCAGTTTGCTATCGACTCTTGCTCCGCCTTAATCAACGCTGCCCTTGCTTGCGCCAAGATCACTCGCAGTTGCAATGGCTCATAAGGTGCAGCCTCTCCAGCTTTCACCAATTGAACCTGAGCTTCATAAGCCCTCTGAGTCAACTCAAAAAAAGCATTTGCTAACACCATCCGCTGCCGCGATGCCAAAACATCGAAATACGCTCGACGTATCCCACTGGTAATCGTCACCCAAGCCTTCCGCTGCTCCACCATCGCGTTCGCATAGTCAATTGCCGCAGCCTCCGCGCCTAACCCTAACTTCCTCGCCGTAATAATCGTCTGCTGCAAATATGCCCCATGGTAGCCATTCGTATTGACCGTCCGAACCGTGTCCGACTGATAGCCAACACTAGGATTCGGCGGCAAGCCCGCTTGAACCATCAGCCCTCGCGCGGATTCCACCTTCGCCGCTGCACCCCGCAACCCAGGATGATGCTCCCGGGCCATCTGATGCAAGACATCCAAAGAAGAAACACCACTTGCATCACTAGGCATCGCATCCCCAGGAGTCTGCGACTTGCCCAAAGGAGGATAAAGTTTCTCCAAAGCCTCTCGATAGCCCTCAGCACTCATTTTCTCTCGCAAAGGTGCCGCTAACTCCGGCGTCTGAGCCCCGGGTAACTCTTTGGGCAACCTCAAAACTTCCTTGCCACCACCGATATCCGAAACGCTCTCACCCTGTACGCCACCTACCGCACCGCGATCCTCAGCCGATCCGCAAACCTCCATGTATTGTGCAGCTACCCGGTCCGCCCCACTAGGCACACATCCCAAAGATCGATAAGCCCACCAAGAAGGGGTCTGGCAACCTATCGCCCCAGTCAATCCAGCTAGGAGCGAACATGTCAATGCCCGGCCCGTCTTCCCACGTCTCATCCTAGCATCCAATGCTATAAGCGTTTTAACCGATTCCTTCCCTACATTCCTCCTCTATCGTACAGAAACACTCCTAGCCATGAACCAATTCCTAGCCAACCAAGTGGTTCAAAAGCTGCAACATGCCATTCAAATGCGCCATCCTAGGACCAAAACGGTCCAAAAAGTCAGCGAACATATACTCACTTTCCATCAAATCCTCACGCCCCGCCTCAATCTCGTCCGCCATCTTCTGCAAAAAATCCGTTTGAACCGATGACAATGTCTCTAAAGCACTACGACAAGATTGCACCAACTCCGGATGCGCGTTCCGCCACTGATTCAACTCCGTCTGCCGCTGCGCATTGGCCTGCTGCGTCATCTGCAAAACCTGCCGATTGATCTGCAACAACTGCTCCAACGTCTGATTCTGCCGATTCTGGGCATCGACCAGTTGACGCGTTAAAGCAATCAACGCCGTTCCTACATCAAGCGACCGACCAGCCGGAACATTCGCCGCAGGTGTGGCTCCACTACTCCCAGTTTCCGAAGAAACCGAGTCCGCAGAGACATTGATTGAAAAGATAGGTGAAAATGGACCTGGATCATTCGACATTCTGGATGGATCGCCTTGAATGGTTGGACTATTCGCTCAAAAACCCTAGCGTTCGATAATTGCGCCGCCTCTCCAATCGCCCGGAATTACCCCCGCTATCCAATATATCCCCCACCGCGCGGAAAAGTCGAGTTTTGCCATCCGTTCCGTGTCAAATTGCGTAATTTATGGCGACAATTCAGCCGAAATCCCCTCATGTGGATTCCTTGAGCACTTACCGTCGAAGCTACCCAATACCTCGCTGACTCAGTGGCCTCGATCAGCCTCTGAAGAAGCCCCGGCTATTCGAACGTGAACAGAAAATACGCATGGATGCAATTGCAGGTTCCCAACAGAAATCGCTCGGCTTCGTCTCCGTTCGCAAACGAAACGAACAAGGCTATTTCGGGGGCTATCTGATCGTTAACCCAACAGCCAGACCCCTCGAATTCCACTGCACCGTACCCGTCCAACCCACCCGCGCACAATCTATCCTCTTCGGTGCCACCCTCGAAGAATTCCTCTGCGGCGAACAAATCACACGCGCGCTGCTCGCAAAAGCCAAACTCCGCCCCCAAGCCGTTCTCGTCGATACTCCCGCCGCGCTGTGCGCAAGACACTGGTTCGACCTGCCTATCCTCTGGCTCGCCTCCTCTCCACATCCAAAATCAAAAACCAACTCCCCCTCTGAACACGGCTTCCTACTCCCCGAACTCCACCGCCAAGAATCAGAAATCACCTCTCGCGATCTCGCCGGTTTCCGCTTCGCTTCCCTGCAAACCTATGAAACCGATCTCGATGCTCTAGAAAGTATCCTGAACCTTAACGACTCTCCACTTTCTGAAAACCGATTCGAATTCGACGAACCCTTCGAAAGAATCGTCGAAGCCCTCTCCGAAGCTCACCCGCGCTCGAAGGCAGGTTGATCATGGATCCGCGAACCCCCTTCCCCATCGATGTGGTCTCCGAATTTTTCATCGACTCAATTTCTTGCGAACCTACCGTACAGGCTGATCAGTGGAACGCTGCACTAGTCGCCACGCCCCATAACAACCTCATCGCGAATCTTCCAAACGACTTCGAGTCCTTTTATCCATCCCCACCTAAAGCAATTCCAATCGCTCTGAATTGCCCCCTTCCAAAAACCATCGGCTTCTCATTCCCCGAATCACCTCACTGGCTCAAACCAACACCTCCCTCTCTCGATGCTCCCAACAAACCAGAGACAAATCAACCAGAGGAAAACAATCAAGAATCCCAAGAGGTTTCGCAGCCAGCCTCTCCACCAAAACGAACGCGCCTAACTCCACCTAAAGACCTAATTCGCTTGGAAGATCGACTCTACTTCGTCTTGCAACCACCCCTCGAGTCCATCGTCCAAAATGCAAAGCTCACCTTCCCCTTCCAACCATTCCCCTACCAAATGGACGGAATCGCATTTCTCTACTCCCGATCCTCGGCAATCCTCGCCGATGAAATGGGACTCGGGAAAACAATGCAGTCTATCACCGCGATACGAATGCTGCTGCTCTCCGGTGAAATCCGCAATACCCTTCTAGTCTGCCCCAAACCTCTTGTCACCAATTGGGTCCGAGAATTCCGTCAATGGGCCCCAGAAATACCCGTCGCAGTGATCCAAGGCGATTCCAATAAACGAGCTTGGGTGTGGTCCAACCCACAAGCCCCCGTCAAGATCGCAAACTACGAACTCATGCTCAAAGACAGCACAATCATCGACGATGAATCCCTCCACTTCGATCTCGTCCTGCTCGATGAAGCTCAACGCATCAAAAATCGAAATAGCACCACCAGCGAAGTTATCCGAAATATCCCTCGCGATCGCTCTTGGGCTCTAACCGGAACACCCATCGAAAACTCTGTCGAGGATCTAGTTAGCATTTTCGAATTCCTCTCCCCAGGTCACCTCCGCGATGACATGCACCTGAAGTCACTTGGCGCTGCGACCCGTGACCATATCCTCCGTAGAACCAAAGACAAAGTTCTCACCGATATGCCCCCGAAACTCTTTCGGAACGCTGATATCGAACTGACCGCTGATCAACGACTCAGCTACAAATCAGCGGAAGAAGAAGGAATCGTTCACCTCGCTGATCTCGGCGAATCTATCACCGTTCAACATGTCTTCGAACTCGTACTGCGACTCAAACAAATCTGTAACTTCGATCCAGCCACCGGCTCAAGCGCAAAGATGGAACGACTCGAAGCCGACATCGAAGAAATCTGCTCTAGCGGTCAAAAAGCAATCGTCTTCAGCCAATGGGTCGAAACACTCGATGTCATCGGTGATCGTCTCGCTCGATTCAACCCCGTTCACTACCACGGTCGCGTCCCATCCCATAAACGTGATGCTGTGATCGACCGATTCAAAAATGATCCGAAATGCGGCGCAATTCTCATGAGCTATGGCGCCGGTGCTGTGGGACTAAACCTCCAATTCTGCCACTATGTCTTCCTCTTCGACCGCTGGTGGAACCCCGCCGTCGAAGATCAAGCCATCAACCGCGCTCACCGACTCGGCGTTAAACAAGCAGTCACCGTCACACGTATGATGGCCGTCGATACCATCGAACAGAGAATTGATACCGTCCTATCCGAAAAACGTGAACTGCTGCAAACCCTCTTCGCCGAAACAGGCACCCCCGCAAACCTCGGGCTAAATCAACAGGAAATCTTTGGACTCTTCGGTCTCAACGCACCACCACGCGCAAAAGGTCTCGCCGCCTAAAAACGCGATCAGATAAACATTCCCCGCGCGGCCCATGCCCACCCCCAACCCAGCATCGCCACAACCAACGCAGTGCAAACTCCAATCACTGCGAACAACAACCACCCCTCCCAGTCCGCTCGACTACCCCGGTATATGATCCAACAAATCCATGGGATCGATACCGCTGTCACAACAAACAACATCGCTCCCCCAGCGTTGCTCTCCAACGCACGATCTATTCGACCTCTGGCCATCCAAGCCCACGATGTGGTCATACCACATGCCGGACATCGCATTCCAAGCAACTGAACCGAAGTACAAGCCGGTAACCCTAACTGCTGATGCGTCCCCAAACCCGATGGATCAGGACGCAATACCATCGAAATGACAAGCAACGCCAACAGAACGCACGCGAGCAAACCCAACCCTAATCGCTCCGCTCGCCTCATCGCAACAACCGCATCATGTATAGCGAACGTTTCGAAACTGAGGCTCAAAAAAAACCGGCAATAACCCATCGACTCGCAACAACCCTTCCATCGTCAACCGAATACGCGAGCCTAACTCCACTTGATCCACCGGCAACTCGACATATCCATCCCGAGCATAAGCCTCCCACTCCGCTCTCCACCGCTCCAAAATGTTCACACCAAACTTGCTCTGAAAATATCCCAAATCCAACCAACCCTTCTTCAATTGCAATATCATCTCCCGGATCAACATCTGTTCGCGCGTCGGTCGATAAGCCCTCCCCAACGGCAATCGCCCCTCATCCAATATCATCCCCAAGTACCGATCCCACTCCGGTACATTTTGATAATGAACTCCACCCGCATGCCCAAAACTAGCAATTCCCGTCGCCATCAAATCCGACCCACGCCATAAATTATCTCGGTACGAAAAACTGACTTTCGTAGGATCTTTTACAACAGTATACGCACTGCTAACACTGTAGCCGTTATCCTGAAAAACCTCGAATGCATAACGAACCCAATCCCTTTTCGTCTTCCAATCCGCTACCGGTGACTCTCCCTGTGTCTGCAACAACCCCTTGGAATACACCGTGTTGAATGGCAACTCCATCTGGTAAATCGTTACACTCTCAGGGGACAACTCCAACGTCCGACGTATGTTCTCCCGCCAGTTCTCCCAAGTCTCACCGACCATCCCAGATATCAAATCGATGTTGACGTTCGGAAACCCAGCCGCCTGGATCCACTCCCAAGCCCGAAACACTTCTTTGGATAAATGCGCACGACCATTCTCTTCCAAAATCGCATCCGAAAAATTCTCAACACCCAAACTCAATCGAGTTACCCCCAACTCGCGGAGCACCTGAACCTTCGGCTCACTCAAAGTACCAGGCTCGCACTCAAACGTGACCTCCTCAGCACCATCCCATGTCACGTGCTCGTGCAACCGCTCCATCAAAGAATTCAACTGCTTGACCGACAAAAAACTCGGCGTACCACCCCCAAAATAAACGAATCGAAACTGCCGATCCTGCATGATTGGCTGCCTTGCAACCAAACTGATCTCCTGACTCAAAGCCGAAACGTAACGCTCTATCGACTCCGCATTGACGTTCGTGAAGACCTTAAAGTAACAGAACTTACAACGCTTGCGGCAAAAAGGGATGTGAAGATACAAACCCAATGGTGGTATCTGCAACCCTCCATCCTGCCCTACAACAGGCTCGGCTCTTCGACCTAACGCTTCCTCTAACTCCCCAACAGACTCGGCTGTCCACTGAGAAAATGGAGGGTAATTCGAGATAAAGTAACTTCCGACTTCTGTCTTGGTGGCTTCGGTGGACATGCCCCATGCTTTCCGAAAGCGTTGCATAAAACGACGTTACGACACCCCTCAGTGTACCTCACGCGCCCCATCCTTGCACCACGCGTTTTCCAGGCTTTTTAAAATCCAAGGTCACCGGCAATCCACTCGCTAAATGTCCGACAAACTTCGATCGTACAACCGATAAGTCTTCGATGGCGACAACCCCGCTCGCTCTAAAGATCCTCGCGACAAATTATTTGACTCCAATACCCAAGAGAACTCCGCGTCCGTGATCCCCAAAGCCAAACAGTCCGGAAGCATCCGTTCCAGTAAAACCAATCCGAGACCAAACCGCTGCCACTCCGGCAACACATTCGTGCTGACAATCCGCATCTTCGTAATCTTCTTGCGCTCCAATAACAATCGTAACCACCCAAAAGGAAGTAACCGTCCGTCAATCTTCTTAATGATTGGATTGTAATCGGGCAGCCCAAGCCCCACTCCTACCGGCTCACCTTCGACCTCGATGACACTCGTAGCGCCAGGGTTAATCAATAGCTTCATCGATGCCCCAATCGCTTTGCACTCCGCATCGCTCAAAGGTACAAATCCCCATGTCCCCTGCAACGAAAGATTATAAATCTTTAAAAACAACATCACTTCCTTCGCAAAATTCTTACGACTGACCGGGCGGACTTTTACCTTGTAACGATCACGCACCAACTCCACCATCTGCATGATCTTCGGATCCATCGTCTTGAGCATCTCGATGTTCCCATCGTAAGCATACATATCCTGCGTCTTCTCAAATCCAAAACTCTTGATCAATGCATCGTAGTACGGCGGATTGTAAGTCATCATGAATGTCGGAGGCGTCGTGAATCCATCCACCAAAGTCCCCGTCTCGTAATTCAACGAGGGATTACAAGGCCCCCGCACATCACTCATCCCCTGCGACTTTAAATACTCCCCAGCCGCTCGAAACAACCCATGCGCTACCTCTTGATCATCAATGCTCTCGAAGAATCCAAAAAAACCCCTATTCTCCTTGAACCGCTTGACGTGCCCCTGATTGACTATCCCTAGTATCCGCCCAACCACTTGGCCATCTCGACGCGCCAAAAAAGCCTGACAACGATTGACCTCGTAAAAAGGATGCTTGCGAAATCCTACCAACTCCTCCTGATTCATCCGAATCGGCGGTATCCAATTCGGATCCCCCTTATACAACCTCCATATCAACTCCATGAATTCCTTGCGATCACTACGCGTCTCAACCGGCGAAATTTCTACTCGACTCATTTCGACTTCATTCCATTCATCACAAGGATTCTGCTCAAACCAATCTCAATCAAATCAAACATACTAAGGTGAATCGAGACGGCTAGCAGCGTAACGACCAATCACATGCCCCACTACCACACTGCCGTAGTATGCAGGCGCACTAACCACCGGAAATACAGCACCAATCGCACCACCGACGTATGTCCCATATGCCGGATACAAAACATGGTACGCCTGACGCTCTAACTCCACATCCCCTAAACGTGCGACATATTCCATCACATCTCGACTCGCTACTGACTCATGATACAACGGAACTACCGGCAACATGTAAGCTGCCGCATAAGTCCCAGGATACCGCCGCCTTGAAAAATCCTTCGCATGCGCTCCCTCATGAAATCCAATTGCCGGTAAATCGCTGTACAAGTGCACCGTCTGCGTGTACGGATTGAAATGATCCCCTCCAAATACTCGACCCGGTAACACCGCCTCCCCCATCACACTCAATACCCCAACGCTGTACCGCCAAGGCCAAGCCATCGTGCGATTCCGCGTCAACCGCTTCATGTCATCCCAAGGCCGATACTGATTCAACCGAACCTTCACGTGACTGAGCGAATTCGCTCGCAAATACTCCGCAACCGCCTCCTGCGTCTCCTCACTGATCCGATGATTGTCCACCTTCCTATTCCATAACACTAACTTGGAAGGTATCCCAACAACCCAACCGACCCCATCGAGGATCGGTCGCGCCTTGCCACGCTCAATCGCCGGCTCATTCGATGTTGCTAACTCCGGTGCAATGAACTGTTCGCGATTGTCGATCCCCTTCGGCGACAATACACGACACCCCGCACTAGCTACCAACAGCGCAAGCCCCAGCCCCGCCAATTTTGGTGCTGAACCTCTCCGCCCCATCCCACCACCTCCTGATCAAGCGGCATTAACACCAACGGCTACGAACCCGAAACCCCAGGCACCCCAGTCGGCTCGCCACTCGGCTCCGCAGGCGGTCGAAATCCACCGCCCGGTGTTACCTGCGTCGATGGAAAACTTAACGGTGCTCCATACGGAAACAACGTATCCATCAATCGCGTACCAAACGATGGCGCTGCCGGCGACTGCGGATATGGTGCACCCGTAATGCTACCAATCGGTGGCCCCAACGGCGGTGTCGTAGGAACTATCGTCGACGGTGTAGGTGTCAAAATCCCACCGTTCGGCTGCGTCACAGGCGGCGGTGGCGTAACCGCAATCCCCTGCCCCGCCTGCAATCGCAACTGCTCTCCAGATGCAATCAATGCCTCACTCGGAACATCAAACTCCGGTGTCAACTGGACGTCAATCACCCGCTCATCACGCGTCTCAAAAGGCCAAAGTGTGTCACTGACAAAATCCAAAGGCGGTATCTGGTACCACGGAGCATGCACCTTTCGCATGAACTTCTCCGTCCGATACCCATCCTTCACCACCTCAATACTACGCGTCCCATAATACGTAAATCCCGTCGATACCGGCGTTAATCCCACCGGCTGCTTGTCCACATACACCATCGCCCCAGACGGATTCGTCCGAAATGTCATACGCTTCCGGACACAACCCAAATGACTACCGAGTAAAAGCACCAAGAAACACAGCCCCAAAGAGAGCCTCACTCCTCGGACCGCACAAGCTTCGTTTTGGTTGTTTTGGTTTCGCATGGGCCTACTTCTACCGTTTTCAGCCCAAACCAAGCAAGAGAACCTGGGAAACCTAGGAAGCCCCCCGCAGGCCATTCTGGAAAAGCTGCCCAGCTTGCCCTTTACAGCCCAGGTTTGCCTTTCCAGCCTTACCCCCTAGCGATAGAATACCTCCAAACGCCGGGCTCATAGCTCAGTTGGATAGAGCAACGGATTTCTAATCCGTAGGTCGTAGGTTCGAATCCTACTGGGCCTGCTTCTCGGCTAGACCATCCTCAATCATCAAATGGAACACCTGCGAGACACTCTTCTCAAACGGCTCCCGCGAAATCTTGTACTTGTCGCAAATCGCCAACACCCTCCGGTGAAACTCTCGCAATTGCTCCGGCGTTACATCCTTACGCAAACTCAATCGACCCGTCTTCGGCTCCTTCAATCCACATCCTTGATAAGCAAACTCCATCTCGGTCATCGATAAACGACCCTCTCCAGCACACCGCAACCATCGATCCGCTGTCCTCGAAATGTCCTCTTTCTCCTCTGCCGTAAACGCGTCGGAAGCTCTGACCGTCCGGACCGTCTCCTCGACAACTCCCCATTGCAAGATCGTCGAATCTGACAATCTCGCATTCAATCGCGTCAACTGGCGAGACGTCAACTCGTTGCGCTCCATCTGAGAAGCCAAAGCCTGCAACTCGTCGATGATCATCGTCTGATCCGTCTTGCTCAAATCCGATTGGTCAACCCAAGGAATCAACTGCTCTCGCACCGCATATGCAGCCCTTCCACCCTGCTTGCCTATGAGCATGAAAGACATAAAAGCCACAACAATGCACAAAAAAGCTAAACCAAAAATCGATACGACTAAACACGCCGGACCCAAAGAAACATCCCCCGCCTCCTCCTCGGGAACGTCCGAGCCTTGCAAGCTACTTCCAGCCGTATCGTTGGTGCTCAAGTAATTTTCCTTTATTGTTATTCGTCGAAGTGAATTTCGAGAACCTCGTACTTCAATGTCCCACGCGGTGCAATGACCTCCACAAGCTCCCCTACCTTCTTGCCTATCATCGCAGATCCAAATGGACTAGTGGTCAATATCTTACCAACCTCGTAGTTCTCGTCCCCCGCACCCACCAACGTGTACTCTTCCTCATCCCCAAAACTCAAATCCTTTAACTTCACCCTAGCACCAAAAGCCACCCGATCCTTCGGCAATGTCGCAGTATCGACAATGTGAGCACGCGAGAGTTTCGCCTTCAAAGCATTGATCTTGGCTTGCATCAACCCCTGATTTTCACGCTGCGCATGATACTCGGCGTTCTCCTTCAAATCACCCTCGGCGCGAGCATCCGCAATCTTCTCGGCGATCTTAGGCATCTCGTCGTTTTCTAATCGCTCGATTTCGGCCTTGATTCGATTGTACCCCTCTCGGGTCATCGGGACGTAATCGCTCATCGCTTCCTCCACTTTCGCGAAAAAAAATGATGCGACCTTTACCCCTCCCCTTGCGAGAGAAAAAGGTCGCATCAACCACTACAGGAAACCCATTTCTGCAAACCCTTATCGTCCGCAGTGCTCGCTCCCATCCCCCTAATCATTCCTCCCAGAACCGAAATGTCAAGTTCCCGCAAGAGGTTTCAAGCCACGAAGCTACCCCGCTTCATACCCAACAAGCCCTACAAAGTCTTCCTCGCTCAAGATCGTTACACCCAACTCCCGAGCCTTATCCAATTTGCTGCCCGCTCCCTCTCCCGCAACCAAATAATCGGTCTTCTTCGAAACGCTCCCAGACGCCTTACCCCCGACCTTCTCAATCCATCGTTCAATCTCGTCCCTGGAAAAACGTGTCAACGTCCCCGTAACCACCACCGTCTTACCCGCTAATACCCCTCCATGATCCACCGCATCCTCCCGTGCTGTCTCCAAAGACACCCCCGCCTGAGACAACTGCTCGAAGATCTGAACACCCTCCTCGCTGCGACAAAACTCCACCACACTCTTCGCGATGATCGGCCCAACCTCCGGCGTCGCCGCTAACTCTTCCTCACTCGCTCTGCGCAAGTTCTCCGCACTCGAAAATCTCCTCGCTAATACACTCGCCACTCGCTGTCCAACATGCCTAATCGTGATCGCATTCAATACCCTTGATAACCCCCGCCCCTTACTCTGCGAAATCCCCTCTAACAAATTCTTCGCAGACTTCTCCCCCATCCGCTCCAATCGCATTAACTTCTCTAAAGTCAATCCGTACAAGTCTGCATACGAATTGACAATCCCCGTGTCGACCAACTGATTGACTAACTTCTCGCCCAACCCCTCTATGTCCATGCAGTCTCGACTCGCAAAATAACGCAATCGTTGACGCCACTGAGCCGGGCACTGCTTCGAATTACACCGAATGTACACACCCGAACTATCCCGAACCAACTGTGAGCCACACTCCGGACATTCCGTAGGAAATGCATACTCCGCCAACTCCCCAACCCGACGATGCTTCTCTACCCTGACGATATGCGGAATGATTTTTCCTGCCTTCTCCACCACCACCCAATCCCCCACCCGTATATCCTTGCGTCGTATCTCATCGAGATTGTGCAACGAAGCCCGACTGACCGTCGTACCTGCCAACTGCACCGGTACCAACTCCGCCACCGGTGTTACCGTTCCCGTCTTACCTACCTGCGTCTTGATCGCTAACAACTCGGTTACCGCCTCGTACTTCTCCAACTTGTAGGCAATCACCCATCGAGGACTCTTCGATGTCGAGCCCAATGTCTCCCGTTGCTCAAAT
Source organism: uncultured Pirellula sp. (assembly GCA_964483385.1). GTDB lineage: Bacteria > Planctomycetota > Planctomycetia > Pirellulales > Pirellulaceae > JBKCUI01. The sequence goes on from CAZACJ010000004.1 coordinate 114,277, forward strand.
TGATTGACTTTGATCACCAAACCATCAACTTCGAAATCCAACGTATGCAAATCTTCTACCAACCGATTGCAATGCGCGATCACCTCCTCCACCGATGAAAAACTTTGAACCAACGGTGTCACCGGTATCCCCATCCCCCGAACCTGCTCCAAAAACTCCATGTGCGTCTTCGCATTTACCCCCTCGCAAAATCCCATCCCATGACACATAAATCGCAACCGTCGCTTCGCGCACAACTTCGAATCCAACAAACGAATCGATCCTGCCGTGACATTCCGCGGATTCTTGAACTCCGCCTCCCCAACCCCCACCCGCTCCTCATTGAGCAAGACCAAATCGGAGTTGGTCATGTACACCTCTCCACGTACCTCCAACGTCTTCGGCACCTGAGCACCGACTAACTGCAACGGCAACCCGCGAATCGTGCGAGCATTATGCGTGACATCATCACCAACCTCACCATTGCCCCGCGTTACCGCCGCCACTAACCTTCCTTCCTCATATCGTATCGATGCCGCTACCCCATCGACCTTCAATTCCACCACCCACTCCAAGTCCTCTCCAGGCAACATCTTCTCCACCCGCTGAAAGAACTCACGCAACTCCCCCTCTGTATACGTGTTCTCAATCGATAACATCGGTATCCGATGCACCACCTGCGGTAACCCTTCCACAGGTGCATCACCCAACTTACGCGTTGGACTATCCTCCGTCACCAATTCCTGGAACCGTCGCTCTAGCCTCGTTAATCGCTCCAGCAACCGATCGTATTGCAAATCGCTAATCGTCGGCTCTGCCAATACGTAATACCTTCGATCGTGCTCGCGAATCTCCTCTCGCAGTCTCGCCACCAACCCCCGCGCTTCTTCTACCAAAAGTACCTTATCATCCACAACCTCTTGAACATCCTGACCATCGTGCATTTCGGACATATTAATCCCCCAACCACTTCATCCCACTCTGCCTCAAACCACGACGGTCCACGCCGAATAAATCACAAAGATACCCGCTTTCCTGTCTTCGCTGACTTGTAAATCGCATTGATCAACTCAACACTCCTGCGACCCTCAAGTCCATCAATCCGACTCGGAACACCCGATGCAATCGCCTTCGCAAAATCCTTAAACAACTCACGATGCGCTATGTGCCCAATCGCCGCAGGATCCGATGCCCCACCTCCCGTCGTGTTCAATTGCATCTGCCCTAAAATCTTCTCGTCATGCTTCGTGGTCTTCGCAAAACTCCATCGAACCAATGCCTCCTCCTCCAATATAGCTGTACCACCAGATCCGCAGATCTCAATCCGCTTGAGCGAACCAGGGTAAGCCGCAGTCGTCGCTACAATCGTTCCCAATGCTCCCGAAGCAAATTCCAAGGTCGCTACCGCCGTATCCTCTACCTCTATCCGCTCATGCGCTCGCAACGCTGTCATCGCTTGCACCGATCGAACCGGACCCATCAACCACAACAATAAATCAACACTGTGAATCGCTTGATTCATCAAGGCACCACCGCCATCGAGATCCCATGTCCCCCGCCACTTACCACTGTCGTAATACTGCTGCGTTCGATACCACTTGACAATCGCATCTGCCACCGAAATCGATCCAAAACGATTCTGATCCATCGCTCCCTTTAGCAATACCGCCGAACGATGAAAACGCGATGGAAATATGGTCCCTAAATACACCCCACGCTTGTCACACTCCGATATCAACTGATCGCAACGCTTCGGTGTGATCTCTAACGGCTTCTCCACCAATACATGCTTGCCCGCACGCGCCGCCGCTATGCCAGGCTCCAAGTGCGCTCCACTAGGCGTACATATCGTCACAATGTCTAACTCAGGATGCGATAACATCGCCCCCAAATCATCATAAGCCACCCCGCCAAACTCCTGACTGAACTGCTCCCCCTTGCCCTTGTCACGACTGTAACAAGCCACCAACCTCGAACCGCGCATCTCTGCGATTGCCCGCGCATGAAACTTCGCAATCATCCCGCAACCAATAATGCCCCATCCAATCATCTCAACTACCCCTTCCCCTGCTCCTGCTTCACTATCCCTCGGTTCATCGACCCACTCGATCGACCCTGCAAATCCATCGTAACATATCGAAACCCTAAACCCAAAGCCTTCCCTACCACTCGATCCCTGACCCCCTCCTGCAATACCCTTGGAAACTCATCAACGTGAATCTCCAATCGCAATAACTGCTCCCCATGCAACCGCGCCCGAACATCCCGAAACCCCTCCTCAGCCAACCAACGCTCCATCGCCTGCACCTGATTCAATCGCCCCAAAGTCACTACCTGACCATACGCAATCCGACTCGCTAAACATGGACTCGCAGGTTTACTCGCCACAGAAATACCCCACTCCCTCGCAATCGCTCGCACCTCTCCCTTGCCATACCCCAATTCCGCTAAAGGAGCCCGAACCCCCCACTCCTCCGCCGCTTTTAACCCCGGTCGGTAATCCCCAAGATCCTCTGCGTTCGTCCCCGATAAAATCAATCCTCTCGAACGCTCACGACTCCAAGCAGCAATCGACGAATACAACGTTGTCTTACAGTGATAACACCGATCCGGACCATTCGCGACATACCCATCGCGAGACATCTCATCGGTCGGTACCATCACATGCTCTATCCCAATCGCTCTGGCTACATCAACCGCTGCCAACCGATCCGACTCCGGTACCGCTGCTCCAATGCCAGTCCAAGCAACCGCATTGGATCCCAATGCACGATACGCCGCAGATGCAACCACCGCACTATCAACCCCACCGGAAAACGCCACCACGACACGCGTTCCCATCGATCGAATCAATGCTACTAACCTCTCGCACTGCTCTTGCGCCCCGATCGCTGAACTCTCCTCGGAACTCATCGCTGCCGCCGCATAACTAACTGCTGATAATACTCAATCGTCCGCCCAATCCCATCCTCCAATCCCACCGCCGGCTCATAACCCAAAACCATCCGGGCCTGCGTTATGTCCGCTAAACTCTCTCGCACATCTCCTACCCGTGCAGGCTGAAAGTCCGGCGTGATCTCCTTACCCAAAAATTTCGACAACAATTCCAACAACTGCAACAACGTTGTCTGCCGACCATCCGCCAAATTAAACACCCGCCCCCCAATCCCAGAAACCTCGCCAGCTAACAAGTTCCCCCGCACCACATTCGCGACATACGTAAAATCACGAGACTGCTGGCCATCTCCGTAAATCGTCGGTCGCTGCCCACTGAGTATCTTGCTCACAAAGATCGGGATCACCGCCGAATAAGGACTATCGGGATCCTGCCTCGGACCAAACACATTGAAATAGCGCAACCCTACCGTCTCCAACCCAAAACTGTGATAGTAACTCTGGCAGTAATACTCTCCAGCTAACTTCGCAACCGCATAAGGTGACAACGGCCTCGGTAAATCGGTCTCTCGCTTCGACGATGTCGGCTGATCCCCATACGCACTACTGCTAGCAGCATATACAAAACGTTTCACACCCGCCTTCTGACTCCAATGCAACATGCTCAATGTGCCGGTAACACAAGCCGCATTCGTATCCAATGGGCGCTCCAATGATAAAGGTACACTCGCTAACGCCGCTTGATGAAATACCCTGTCAACCCCACGAAGCGCCTCCTGAACGACAACCGAATCGTTGATGTCCCCATGAAACAACTCCACACGATCCGCAACCTCCGCCAAATTCTCACGCTTCCCCGTGCAGAGATTGTCCACCACCCGTACCGTGTGACCCGCCTCTAACAAACCCCTTACGATGTGTGATCCGATAAATCCACAACCACCCGTCACGAGACAACAAGCCATTTTGAAGACCTTGAATCAAAACTATACAGAACTCTTTGGCGTTGTACGAATTGTAAACAGACCGACAGCTTTCGAAACCTCCGTTGGCGAGAACGAACAGAATCTGTCCGCTCTTCCCCGCCAAAAAAACAACCCAAACTGCCTCTCTAAGCCGTATAGCGCAACTATCCGGAAAATCGGACAACAATCTTTTAAAAAAACCGTTTATTCCAGAGAAATCGTAGCCGGCACAATTGCGATCCCTACTCGCCCCACGCCGATTGCTCAAAAAATCAGCCACCGTGCCGCAAATCTACATTCATATACCCCAATACCCCCCCGCGACCTCCCCTCCCCAATCCCCCCATCACCGAACCTCGCAATCGATTCCCCTTGACTTCTTTCTCACTACCATCACCTCCAAAACGCGGCACCAAAATCACTACCCCATCGCACAGCCCACCAACACTACCGCTCACCTCACCTCCTAATAATCCTAGACTTATCCAAGTCGCACCGTACTGGAACCTCAAACCCGATAACTGAACAACATCTCCGACAACTTCCTTGGAAAACCCACCATGCAACTGCTCATCTCGCCCTAACCACTCCCACTCTATAACGTCTACACACTCCCCTTCCAAACACTCGTCGAGGGACCCTTGTGAACCCGAAACAATCACACAAGCTCGATGACTAGTTTCACTCGCCCATCGCGAAGCACATCGAACCACCACTCGATCCTGAACCTCTCGAGTTACATCTCCATTTTCGAATAACCAAACAAACCCGATGCAACCATGCACCCTACGCGGCATCCATTCCCAACCCCTATCCATCGACATCTCCATTGGATTCGACATCGATAACCCTCTCGACATGGTTAACATCGCTTAGCTCACCCTCGGCTGAAAACCCCGTACCACATACGGATAATCCCCATACTCACCGTCGACAATCACTAACATGTCTCGATCATCCCCATCCACCGACTCACCCAACACCATCCCATCCCCACCTCGACGCCCCTGTGCCGAACTCGCCCG
>CAZACJ010000004.1:119240-148372 GCA_964483385.1 uncultured Pirellula sp.
GCCGAACTCGCCCGTGCCGAACTCGCCCGATCGTAAGGATCCATACGGAGCGCTTCGAAATGCATACTCGCAATCAATCCGCGAAATACTTCATCTACTTCCCCTACCGATGACCTAATTTGCGTTTCATCTCGATCCGCTAAAAATGAATCAAAGTAGTTCTTCCCACTCGACTGTACAATTGCCTCAACAACCCTCGAATCGTCCACCCCTTGTTCAAACTGCAAAGGCTCCTGCAAAACACTTTCAGCCTCACCGCCCCCCTCACCGTTCGTCTCTTCGTATTCCAACCCAACCTCTGCCTGATCCTCTAAGTCACCATATTCAATCGCGCTCGCTTCCTGCTCACCAACCTGCTCACCCGCCGAAGTTACACTCCCCCAAGTCACCGGCAACTGATGCAATCGACTCCACACCATACGAACCCGATCCGCCGATATCATGGACTCACCTTCGCTCGCCGCAGAATCCATCGACTGATCCGCTAACTGATCCACCAAACGCGGGATCCCCTCGCTGGCACGGTATATCGCTTCTACCGCCTCTGCACTAAATACTCGCTCCAAATCCCCGCCCGCAAGTGCGAGCTTTCCCGCTAGATAGTCTCGAACCTCCAAGTGATGCAAAGGAGCTAAATACGCACGCAACCCAATCCGCTGATTCAACGACTCCAATTGCGGATGCGCTAATGTGTCCTCCAACCGGTGAGTCCCCGCAAAAACCACTCGCACACAAGCCCCCTGCTCACCTATCACGTTCGTCAATACCCGTATCTCATCGAGCAACTTGACACTCAACGTCTGAGCTTCATCAAATAACAACACCAACGCTCGAACAGCACCATCGCTGCCGCTTGGCTCAACCACCCCGATTCGCTCAACCCCACCCCGAGGATAAGCTTTTAAATGCGGTCGCGAATCGCAACCATACGACCGCACATGAGACAAAATCGACAACCGCAGTCGCCCCTCATCCGTCTCGTGACAAGGCAAACCCAAATGAAACAAGACGGTCTGAAGCAACGCACGACGCGTGCAAACCTGCGCTCCTGCAATCAAGGCAACCTGCATCTGCGATTGAGCCTGCAATCGCTCAGCTATTTTCATCAAACACAGCGTCTTCCCCAAACCAACTCCACCCACCAATAGAACTGGACCATCACCACGCTCTATACAATGCACCCCAGCTCCAATCGCACCCGCACTCGCCTTAGTAGCCACGTAACTATCTACACGCGGAATAACCGCAAAAGGCCGCTTTCGAAGTCCGAAAAATGCTTCTACCATCGCTCGTTTCTCGCTCCATGGCACCTTGCGATACAGCCCGCGCAACACGAAACCACATCACCCCATGCTTGCATCGGAACGACAGAATCCGATTCATGAGCCGAATCGATACAATCGGCAAAATCAAATCCAGAGCGACATCGCAGAAACAAATCGATTCGTCGTTCAGATGAACTAAACCGGCTCCGCGATCCACCCTGATCTCGCGCTTTCCAGCTCAAAAACCACTGCCGAAACCCACCAAATTACCAATTTGACGGTATTGAACCCAAAGCCCCTGCCCGAAAACTACTTCGCCTCAGAATGCGGCCCAGACGCCGAACCCCGACACTGCTTTCCCAACTTTGTAGAAAGTGCCAGCATCGATCGAAAAATCATCGCATGCTCGGGCTTAGCCCCCTTACGCGGTCTGACTACTAAATCCAACCCTACAGGGATCCGATGCTGCTGCAACCGAAAAGCTTCCCGTATCCTACGCTTCCATAAATTTCGAACCACCGCATTCCCAACCCGCCGAGAAATCGATATCCCCAACCGAGAATGCTTCAAACCATTCAATACCGCATGCACTACTAACGTCCCATCAGCCGATACGCGCCCTCCCTTGAAAGCGCGATCAAAATCTCGCTGACGTACCACTCGTTGCAATTTGCGAAATCGAAACAAATCAGTCCATCACCTTGGCATTCGAAATCAACTTCAAAAACTCTCGATTGCTCGGGAACCTGCCCAACTGCTTGGTCAATTGCTCCATCGCTTCAATCGGATTCATCGAGTTGAGCGTCCGACGTATCATCGTAACCGCATGATACGTCTCCGGATCATGCAACAACTCCTCGCGACGCGTACCCGATTGCGTAATGTCAATCGCAGGCCATATCCGCCTATCCGCTAACTTGCGATCCAAAACCAACTCCATATTCCCAGTCCCCTTGAACTCCTGGAATATCAACTCGTCCATCCGCGAGCCAGTATCAACCAACGCCGTTCCAACAATCGTCAACGACCCACCCTCGGCAAACGCACGGGCCGTAGCAAACAACTTCTTAGGAATGTCCATCGCTTTGATGTTCACCCCACCAGACATCGTCGGACCTGAATTACCAACCCACTTGTTAAATGCTCGCGCCAAACGTGTGATCGAATCCATCAACAAAAAGACGTCTTTGCCCATCTCCGCCAACCGTCGGCAACGATCAACCACCAACTGACTGAGCCGAACGTGGGAATCAACATCCTCGTCTAAACTGCTCGCAATTACCTCTCCACGAGTCACACTGCGACGCATGTCGGTAACCTCTTCCGGCCGCTCATCAATCAATAATACAATCAACTCGACGTCCGGATAATTCTCCGCAATCCCTCGAGATATGTTCTGCAACATGATCGTCTTGCCCGATCGCGGCGGTGCTACAATCAATGATCGCTGTCCACGACCTAATGGTGCTAGCAAATCGATGACCCGGTTGGTTACCGGCTGCGGCCCTACCTCCAACCGCAACCACTTCTCAGGATTGATCGGCGTCAATGTGTCAAACGTCTTGACGTTGGCATAATCCTCCGGCTTCATACCCTCCACATCGACAATCTCTCGCACCCGCGGACCCTGCGATCGTCGACTCTGCTGCATCACCGCGCGAATCTTCAACCCCTGTCGCAACCGAAACTTCTCTATCATCGTCCCAGGAACAAAAGGATCGGACCTCTCTCGGGAGTAATTGTTCGAAGGTGATCGCAAAAAACCATACCCGTTCGGATGCATCTCTAACATCCCATAAAACTCAACTCCAGGCTCCTCCGGAGGCGCCGACCCCTCCGCTCGTACCACCGGATTGCCTTCCGCATCAACCTCAGGCTCCTGAGACCCCTCGGCCCCAACCTGACCCTCATCCTCTCGACCAAAAGCCTGCTGATAACCAGGCCCATGACGCCGACGCGTTCGCCGCACTCGTGGACGAGAACCACTTGAACCACCAACCATATCATCTCCGCGCATGTGCGACCGATAACGCTTCTTTTTTGGCATAGAAAAACCCGTCTTCAACGGAAAGCTAGAAAACGCGGACCCTCCGACGCATTCATCACGCCAGGACCCGATCGTCTACAGGAAACTAGGCTCCAGGAAACACCTTTTCCAAGAACCCAACAAGTTGCAACGCTTGCATTCAGCGAATCGAACAATGGAGGCAAGTCAGAATACCAGTCGGACTACCGCACCGGCAACAAGCCACCGTCGATAACAAACCTTGTAGCACTCAGCCTATCGACTTCACCCTCATTCGAGAATGAACCACTCAAGAACCAAGCAACCACCGCTGTTTGCTAATTGCCATCCTAGCAAGGGCTGCAAAAGCAACTGAAGCGAGAAAAACACTTTCGCCCCAGTTCAACAGGACACGAAAAGATTAACGGGCGTGCAGGCTTTGTCAAGCTGATTCCTGTCCATCAACTCCCTATCTCCACTCTTTTTTCCCAATTTTCACTAAATCCTTCCACCCCTACGACCCGCAAAACCGATCTATCCGGAATAGATCCTCGTCCCTCCTGTGTTCCCTTTCGATCACACTTCCCAACATGACTCGACGAACTTCCTATCTCGCTTCCCTTCACCTGGCAGTCCTAACCCTCGCCACTACCTCCTACCTTGCACCTTCGCATGTCTTTCCTACCGCGCTGGCATGCAACTTCCAAGAAGAAATTCAATGGGAAGAAGATCTAGAACTCGCTATGCAACGCGCAGCGAACTCCGGGAAACCTGTCCTCGTCCATTTCTACGGTGACAACTGCCCACCCTGCCGTATGCTCGAAAAGAAAGCCTTCCGCGATCCTCAACTCATCGATGCTCTCAACTCCCAAGTCATCCCAGTTCGTATCAACGCCGAACGCGATCTGAAAACCGCCCTCCGTATGCGAGTCAACCGCTGGCCAACCGATGTGTACCTTTTCCCCAACGGCGATGAAATCTACCGTAACGTCAGCAACCAAGATCCCGCAGTCTACGAAAAAATTGTTGCAAAGGTCGCAGAGAAAAACACTCAACGCTCCTCCACATCCAACACGAACCCCGTCCCAAAACCACAATCGATCCCAAATACATTGGCAAACAAATCTCCCACCCGTCCACAATCAACATCCTCACTCGCCTCATTTCCATCCGAAGACCCCTCCACCGCAACCGTAGCAACAACCTCCAAACCGGCTCGTATCCGACTCTCCGAAATCACCCTAAACTCCGTCGATACCGCCCAAGTTGCCATCGCACAAGCCCCAAACATCCCACCTTCTCCTTCCCAAGTCGTAGCCCCAACCACGCAACCATCTAACACGATTGCTCCCTCCGATAACCTCCCCAACAACAACGCCATGCAAGGCCATTGCCCCGTCTCCCTGCGCTTGGCGATCGACGCTGCAAAATCCGGCCAACCTGCCACTCCCGCTTGGGTCAAAGGCTCCGAAGAATTCTCCGCTACACACCGCGGCCGAACCTACCTGTTCGCCTCCGAACAAGCCCGCGATTCTTTCCTCAAATCACCAGACCAGTTCGCACCAGTCCTGAGCGGGTGCGATTTAATCGAATTTTCCAAATCGGGGAAATGGATCGATGGTGACTGCCGATTCGGTTTTATCGAACAAAAATCCGGACGGATCTTTCTTTTCTCCTCAAGTTTGAACTGCGATGAGTTTGCTCGCAACTGTGAGGCATACTCCAACATGGTCGGCAACACAAACAGCAATCCCTAATTGCTCTCCAACCCATTTGCCGTCCAAGTCCTCGACTTCAACCGGATGGCAATCTCATGTCAGCAACCAAACAACTTCGAAGCACTCCCCGACAGCTTTCGAATCTCCTCTCCAAACTTGCACCCACGACCCTCTTCCTTTTCAATTCGGGACTCGTGACTTCGGGCTTCTTCACTCCCGAAAATGCATCTGCTCAACAAATCCACTGGCCTCGAAAAGAACTTGTTATCCCCTTCCAAGTTCACCAGCAATCAAACCCACCCCATTGGGTTGAACTCGAAGTCTCCTCCGACTCAGGAAACTCGTGGACCACTGTCGGCAAAAACCAAACTGTCGGTAAAAACCAAACCGCCGGCAATAACCAAACCACTACCACAGATCCCTCTCCCAATCATGCAAGCGATCGACAATTTCAATTCCAAGCCCCCCGCGACGGAGAATTCTGGTTTCGCATCAAACCCCTCGATCGCCAAGGTAACCTGATCGATCAACCCGGCGAACCCATGCGAATTGTCGTCGACTCCCAAAAACCTACCGGTGAACTTCTCATCGATCTCGATCGCAAAGGGGATATGCAAGCCGAATTCCGTATCGTCGACTCCACCCTCGACTACGCCTCCGTTCGCCTCGAATACCAAACCGACCTAGACACCGCTTGGAAAGATATCCCTTGCGACACCCAACGCAGTAATCATGACAACGAATGGATCGGAGCGGCCTCCTGGTCCATCCCACACCAAGCGACCCAATTGATCGTGCGCCTAAATGCAAAAGACCACGCAGGGAACTCTCTCGAACTGACCCGCATGCCGAAACTCCCAAAAACGGCCCAAGCACTCGTCGGCTCGATGCGTTTCGCAAGCTCTAAACAACCTCCCGCTTCTCCGCCCAACCCCAACTCAAACCCTATCATCGGCTCCGGGGTCGCAAAACCAAACATTGCAACAACGACCACTCCTCCTCAAATCCAATCGACCCCCAAGAACGACCTGTACCTAGGTGCACCAAACGGAAAGACAAGCCTCATACTCCCGAATGTGCCAACCTCAAATCCTCTGAATACTGCACCCAATACAACGCTCCCACCAATCCAGATCACTCCCCCTAAAATGTTTACCTCCACCGGACTACCCGTCCGCTCGATCGAAGATAAGCCCGCCGAAACAAAACTTTACGATAGTTCACAAAACAAAAACAACACCGACGAAGTAACACCCAGCGAATTACCCCGCAGCGAACTACCCAGTATCGCACCACCCTTGAATCGCTTGGACACCGCCGCTATCAAACCGATGCACTCCTCCAGCAAAGCATTCGATCTCGATTACTCCATCGTCAATGATCCCGGCGCTCCGATCGCCAGCGTCGAACTGTGGGGGACACTAGACCAAGGTAAAACGTGGGAACTCTGGGGAACCGACGAGGATCGTGAAAGCCCCTTCGAAATCGAAGTCGAAACCGATGGCCTCTTCGGATTCTCCATGGTCATCGTCGGCAGCAATGGACTCGCCTCCCGTCGCCCACTCCCCGGAACTCTCGCCGACGCCTGGATCCAAGTCGATACCAACACCCCACGCGCCCGAATCCTCAGCGCACTTGCCGGCAAAGGACCAGAAGCCGGTTCTCTCGTCATCGAATACCAAGCACTCGATGATCACTTCATCGATCGCCCCATCAACCTCTTCTTCTGCGAAACTCCCCAAGGTCCTTGGACTCCAATCACCCAAGGTGCAAAGAACACAGGTCGCTTTGTCTGGGCCGGCGATACACATCTCCCTGAAAAAGTCTTCCTTAAACTCCAAGCTACCGATGCCGCAGGAAACGTCGGAGAACATGTCCTCGATCTCCCCGTCGATGTACAAAGCGCAGCTCCAAGAGGAAAAATACAAGGCTTCCGACCCCGCTAACGCGAAAAAACCCAACCACCAAAAAACTCGTCGCAATACCCCTTACGCACCTTGTGTGTAACTCCTGCGACCCTTGCCCAAGCATCCAACATCCAAGACTCCAACTCAGGATAGTCGCACTCGCGTATATGCCCCAGGGATGCCTCGCGAGCATCTAGCGGCATCGGAATCCACTCTTCATGGATCAACCGATCGATACGCCGCAAATACTCTTCGCGACTGTCTTCCCCACGTCGGTAGATATCAATCCACACAAAACAACCAACCGAAGACAACAACCTATGGATCTCTCGCAAGACATTCTCTTTGACCGACGAATCAAAGTGATGCAGCGAATAACTCGCAATCACTAAATCAAAACTCTCCCCGCATACCTTTTCAAACTCATCAGGAATGCTACCGCGAATCGTTCGCCGATTCGAACCTAACCCCTCCCGCTCCATCAACTTCGACAATGCATCCTCTGACAAATCCACTCCAACGTAAGCTCCCACTCGACTGTTCGATAATCCCGTAGAAGCCATCGAACCATCGCCACAACCTAAATCTAAAACTCGCAATCCATCCTCACCTCTCACTCGCTTCCGTACTTCCACTTCCTCAGCGACCGAGCGAAGAAATGCACCCATCTCGCGATGTCGCATCCAATTCTGCGCGATAATGTTCCCGTATATATCCCACGACTCAAACAGCTCTCCACTTTGCTGACTCGACATCCCTGCCCATACCTCCGATAAAATTCTATATCAGTCCAATCGCCTTGCGACCAATCCAAAACGCTGTCAGCAATCCAACCATCAACGCAACTAACCACGGATGAGACCACAACGCAATACGTCGTATCGTCGATGGCGGCTCAGGCGCCATCCGTATCGCATCCATCCAACCCTGAGGTTCCGAAATCGATAACGATTTACCACCCGTCAACCTCGCCAACTCCTCCAACACCTTCGGTCGTGCCGCCTGGCCAATCCGCTCCCGAGATACCCCCTGCACGAAGAAACTAGTCTCCAAAGTCTCCGCTGTCTGCTTGCACATCAATGTCACTTGATGCATCCCCGGCTCCGTTGTCTCATAACGCCCCTCAAAAGACCCCCAACTCTCCGTGCCACCACTCGATAACTTGATCGATTGCGATTTACCCGATGGTGCCTCAATCTTCACTGTCACTTCCCCCTGAACCAACGGCTCTCCACTGCTCTGCATTACGTTCGCCCGCAATGTCAATGTCTGCCCAATACTCGGCGTGTCCGGTGAAAAATAAAACCGCATCGATTCACCTTTGGCCATGTTGCGCTGATAAGCCATCCAGCGAACCACCTGACTCCAAAATCGATAATGGTACTTGTCCTCCACCCCCTTACGCCAACGCCATACTCCATCAGTTCCCATGAACAAAACTTTACCAGCACCAAAGGTCTTCGTCGCCAACAATGGCATTCGCCCCTGCTCACTCATGGCCGACTCATGCACCGCCAATACTTCCACCCCAGGCTTGGCCCTCGAAACCGCACTGTGCCACTGAAACCCAGGCAAATTCAACCAAACGTCGACGTTCTCTTCCGGTGTATCCGCTAACTTCGTCAACAAACTTCTTCTTCCCGCCTCCGTTAACTCCATTCGCATCGCATTGCGTGTACCCACCCCATCCGTATTCGATGCGTCCAACTCCACAGGCATCAATGGCTCCAAAGCGGTCGAAGCAAACGAGTGTGCATTCCCCTGCGAACCAGGAATAAACACCAATCCACTCGCCTGAAACTCCACCAACCCTCGCAACATCTGACACTGCTCTTCAGTCAACTGTCCGCGATCGATCCCCACATCCCCCAAAAACACTACGTCATACTTCGATAACTCTTCTAAACTTGCAGGAAACTCCTTGATGTAGTCCTTGTTCCCCCCACCAACCTTGTCCAACTCCGGATGAAACAACAAACAAGATACGTCCACCCCCGGATCTCGCGATAACGCATTGCGCAAATACCGATACTCCCACCTCGGCAGCGAATCTATCACCAATACCTTTAACTTCTCCTGCCGAATCGATATCGGTGCCGCACCCTGATTGTTCGTGACAATCGTCTCCTCCGAATGCTGCGGAACCTCCACCTCAATCGTGTAATCTCCCTCCTCCTTAGGGGTCCATACAACCGCCTCACTCGTGCGCGACATCGCACGCACTCGAACTTCCTTCGTCTGCCGCTCGCCATCCGAAGTCTTGACCACCACCTGCGTCACCACGTCTCTCGGCAACGATGACTCAATCGTAAAAGGAATGCGAACCCCCTTCTTGACTATCCCAAAAGTTGGTGTGTCAATGCTCAATAACTCCAAATCCGGCAAACGCGTCGACGAACCAACCGGCAAAGCAAATATCGGCACCCCACGAGTGCGATAACGCGATACAACCGACACAGGCGCTGCACCCGAATTCCAATCACCATCCGATACCACCAAAACCCCCATCACGTCACCCGTCCCATCCAAGACCCCACCCAAAGGCCCCGCTAGGTCCGTGCCGTCGACCACACCCTTCGCCGGAAACTCAGAAATCACCACCTTCGCCGTTCGAGATAACTCTTCCCAAGCCGCAACAGAGCCTAAACCCTCCGTCGCTTGCAACCGCGTCGTCGCTACTTTCTGCTCATTGACCACATCCTGTGTCTGCATGCTCGATGACCGATCCAACAACACCGCAAAAGTCGGCTTCTCATTCGACCGATAATCTTGAACCCACTCAGGCTGATTCAACAACAATGCACCCAATAACACTGCCAGAAAACGCAAGAGTTCCAGCCAAATCACAGAACTGGCAAAACCACTCCGCTGAATCGCAAGCCAAGACAATACGCCACAACCAGCGCACACAAGCAACGACACGAAGACCAACCACGGACTCGTGCTGAAACTCAATGACTCAAACGCAGGCCCCGACGGTGCAACCACCTGAGCAAGCAACGATGGGAATGGTACTATGTTCATGCAAACCAGTCTAACTACTGAATACCCAAGTTGTATGCCCGGTTCGCATTTCCTCCCCAGAACTTCTCCCGCTCCGAAGTACTCAACCCACCCGAAAGTACCCCCACCGCCGCAATCCAGTCCGAATAACTCGCTCGCAACAAACAAACCGGCCAATCACTACCAAACATCAGCCTATCCGGACCAAACGCATCCAATGCCACTTCCCAATAAGGCCGCAACATCTCAACCGTCCACTCCGGATCCCGTACCTCCGTGACCAACGCGGAAAATTTACAATCCACGTTTTGTCGCTTCGCCAACTCCCGAAAATCCCTCTCCCACTGCTCGTCGATCTGCCCCGATTTGATCACAGGCTTGGCAATGTGATCCAACACAAAACGCTGCCCCTCATGGCGATCCACAAATCGTAAAGTCGCTGGCAACTGCCTTCCAAAAATCAACAAGTCATACACCAACCCAAACGACCTCAACAATCGCACCCCTGCATTGAATTCCTCGCGATCCAAAAACCCATCATCCGGCTCATCTTGCACCACATGCCGAACCCCCTTGAGCTTCGCCTCCCCCGAAAAACTCTCTAAAACTTTCGCGACAGAACGATGCGCCAAGGGCACCCATCCAACCACACCTCGAATCCATGAATTCGAATTCGCAAAATCGAGCAAATACCGAGTCTCCACCACCTCCTGACGCGCCTGCACACTAACGACGTAGTCCACATGCGTCGACTCAATCTCCTGCTTCAAGTCCTTCGGGACAAAGTCTCGGCGCAATACACCCATGCTCTCGCTGATCCAACCATATTGCTCAGCGCTGTAATTCCAAAAGTGATGATGACTGTCTACTCGCATCGTTAACCCAAATTCTTCTCTTCAATGTCGTGAATCTTCTCCAACCGCCGCTTGTGCCGGCCACCCTCGAACTCAGTGGCTAACCAAATGCGAACCAAATCGCTAACCGGACGATCACCGATCAAATCCCCCGCCAAACACAATACGTTGACGTCGTTGTGCCGTCGACACATCTCCGCCATCACCTCGTCCGCACAAGTCGCCGCACGCACCCCGCGAAACTTGTTCGCCGTAATCGCCATCCCAAACCCATTGCCGCAAATTAATATCCCCCGCTCCGCCTTCCCACCAGCCACATGCTTGGCAACCGATACCGCATAATCCGGGTAATCCACCGCTTGGTCACTCTGCGTCCCAAAATCAGTCACCTCGTGACCGTCTGCTCGCAATAACGTAACTAGCTTTCCCTTGATCTGGTAACCCCTGTGATCGCTCGCAACGGCGATTCGCATACATCAACTCCCACGGAAATAAATTCTAAAATCTCGAACACGCCCCGGGATTATACATGAGAATCCCAACGGATCACCGAAAAAGCATCCAATTGATCCACCCATTGCGTCGTGTATTGATCCAACTCCCTGGCACACTGCTGATACAACTCCAACGAACCGCCAAAAGGATCCGCGACGTCCCGACCATCCGTCGATATCAAATGCACCTTCTGCGCATGCTCCGGCCACTGAGAAGCGATAACGCTGCGATGCCGCCCCCCCATCACCAATATCAAATCAGCTTGCTCAACCAAGTACGAATGCAATTGAGTACTGCGATGCTGCTCCAAATCCATCCCATACCCACGAATCGCTTGCCTCGCACCCGCAGATGCCGGATCTCCACCAAACGCACTCACTCCCGCCGACGATACCATTACCGGTACCTCATCCCCCACACCAAACCGCTCACGGATCTTCTTCTGCATCAAAGCCGCAGCCATCGGCGAGCGACACGTATTGCCTGTACACACAAATAAAACCAAATAACGAGATAATGTCTGCAATTGCTCCAACGAAATTACCCCCTCCTCCATCAACAACCCCTGAGACCCGCGCACCCCTACCACCGTCGGCGCTCCTATCCCCTCTATCACCCCTGCGTCAATCGCTAATACTGTCGGATCTACCGACAACTGGCCTACATGTGTTACCACTCCCATCCGCATTGCATCCCCTTGCTGTACCCCCTGACGACCACCCATACGGTCCGCTGACTTGGGCATCCCCAATACCAACGGCCCTGAATGCAATCGCAAGATGTAACTGAGAATCTCATGTCCGGGTAACCAAGTCCGAATACGACCATCCCCTGACATCTCCTTGAACACAGCCGAAGGCAAACAATCCAATACCCCACCCCGACCTAACTGAACGTCTTGCTCTATCACCAAAGGTCCCGGCCAAACCTTCCTCGCTAAACGATATCCCCCTCCAGCAAACCCAGGAAAGTAGTCCAAAGTCTCCACCGCTGACCTCGGGACTAAACTCAACCGTGACCCCTCTCTCCCTGTCCACTGAACCAACTTACGCACCGATCCCGCATGCATCGCACCTGCTAACACCACGTAACAAGTGTCCGTGGGAACCACCAACAAATTCCCCTCCGTTAACTCCTGCACCGCCTGATGCACCACGTCCCGCGGATCCTCCGCTCGCCTCCAATCAACGATCCGTGTCATACTAATGCCCCTTCAACAACCACCCAAACGTCGGATGCCAATCCCATCTTCATCACTTCTTCGGCTTCTCGCCAATCACCAACGTATCACCAACTTTTAACTCGCCCTCAATCAACTCGGTGTAACGATTGTCCGATATCCCAATCTTCACCTCCCTAGCTCGCAAATACTTCCCATCATCCACCCACACATGCCGCTTACTCAACGCCTTGCTGTTCTGCGCCTTCTCATCCGCAGACACCATCTTCGGCGTGTCCGCAAATTGCTTCTGATCCTCAAACCCATCGAGGATCTTCACGTCCTCCGGATGAACCTTCTCTCGCGGTGGGTAAAAACGCAAAGCCGGATTCGGGATCTTGATCACCTTCTCCTTCTTGTGAATCTGAAATGACAAATTCGCTGTCATCCCAGGTAACAATTTCAAATCGGTGTTCGGTGTCTCCACAATCACCGGATAAGTGATCACATTCTGCTCCTCCTTGCTGCTCAACCGCACCTGAACAATCTTGCCCTGGTCAAACAACTCGTCAGGATAAGCATCCACCGTAAATCGAACCAACTGACCCAACTCCTGTGCTCGGCGAATCCACCCAATGTCCGCTTCATCCACCGATGCGTAAATATGCATCCGCTGATCCATCTCCGGCGCTACGACAAACATCTCCGGTGTCTGAAACTGTGCCGCTAACGTCTGCCCCACGTCAATTTTTTTGTCAATCACGATACCATCACAAGGTGCCTGGATCTCCGTATAAGCCAAGTTCGCTTGCGAATTATCCAACTGCGCCTGCGCTTGCTCCACGTTCATCTGCGCGACCTGCAACTCCGCCTCTCGCATCATCCGAGCAAATCGAAACTGATCGATCTCAGCCTCCGAAATAAATCCATCCCGAGTCTTGTTCAACTGACCACTGCGCCGCTCGTCGTTCGTCGCCTGCTGCAACATCGCTTCCGCTCGCGCTACCTCCGCCTGCCGCGTTCGCAATGTCGCCATGTCCCGCTCCATCCCCGATTTGTACAACCGTGGATCAATCCTCGCTAATACCTGACCCGCAGTGACCTTCGTATTAAAGTCAACCAATAACTCCGCAATCGGGCCACTGACCGTCGCCCCTACACTCACCCGCTTGATGGGCTCAACCTTGCCCGTCGAATTCACCGCCTGAACTATATCTCCCAACTCCACCGTCTGAACTCGCCACTCTGTCTTGTTCCGATTCGCTAAATAAGCCATCAACGGTGGATACGATGCGTAACCAATCCCACCCAAAATACCCAAGACAACCAAGACCTTAAGGAGTGTTTTCATCAAAACGCTTCGCTGTAGAATAAAAAATCAGCAATACACCCAACCCCACCGACACAAGACTCGACACAATCCATATCGCTGGAAAGTGCTCGTTGTCCTCCCCAAACCATTGCCCAAGCTCCCTCGGGGAAAAACGAGTCAGCCAAAAGAGTAACCCATTGTGAATCGCATGCAAGAACACCCCAGGCCAGAGCGATCCCGTCCGAATCGCTACCCATCCGAGAAAAACACCCAATAAAACCGTCGGCATAAACCGCTCTAAAGTCAAATGACTACCACTTACAACGTGAAATAACCCAAAGATCAATCCCGAGAAAACCACCGCTCGAACCCTCGATACCCTCCCCCGAAACGCTGACAAAACATAACCGCGAAAGAAATACTCCTCCGCAAAAGCCGGAACCAACGCCGAAGTCAACCACACCAGCCACAAAGGTATCCTCGCAAATTCATTCTTCGCCCTCTCTAACTCCTCCGTCCGCTCCAAATCGATCGGTCCAATCCCAATCTCCGCAAATACCTTGACCACCTCATACGCTAGTACCCACAACCCAACCCCCAAAAATAACACTCCTAACAACACCCCAAAACTCCCCAACAATCTCCTTCCCTCACCACCAATTCCACTGCCCCACCAATCTCGAAGTAAAAAAACGTCTCGCATCCGCAATCGACGATACCAAGCCACCATCGTTGGTACCAAAAAAAACAATGTAAACAACACCGCAGCATTCATCCATAATCGCTCGCGAATGCCTTCCACCCAACCACCAAGCAAATTCGTGATAATAAAAAACACTGGGAACAATAACGCAAAATAAACCGCTAATTCTCCCAAGTCCGGCGCCGATCGCTCTATCCTCGGACGACGAAACAAATCACTCCATGTCTCCTGCGATCCCGCCGTCGCTGACTCCCCTCCAAATAACCTCGCCGCGACTACCAACGCTGCTACTGCATACAAAAGGGTCGAAAATACTGCCGCAAAAGCCGGCAACACCGCCGGTGACCCTGTCATGATGTCCCGCGATAACAGCAATATGTTTACTAACGGCACAATCCCTAACAACGTCGTAAACTCTATCCCCGGCATCAATACCAATAACCCCGGCGCTAACGATACCAACATCACCGGTATCAAATACGCTTGCGCCTCCTTAAAACTCCTCGCATAAGAACACATCGCTAACAAAATCGCACTGAAGAACGCAGCAAAAATCACCAGCAACGGAAAGATCTGCACCAACACCGATATACTTAGACCTTTCTCTCCCAATAACGCTCGCCCCAAGCCCCCAAGCGATAACGTTAGCCAACTGGCAAACAAATTCGCCACGGCCGTCAAGATCGCCACCGTAACCACAGCCACGTACTTGCTGAGCAACAACACAAATCGCGGCGCCGGAGTAGCAATCATCGCCTCCATCGTCCCTCGCTCTCGCTCTCCTGCCGTCAAATCAATCGCTGGATACACAGCACCCGTAATCGTCATCAAAATCAAAATCAACGGCAGAATGCCGGATAAAGCTCCAAACACATCTCCCCGCTTACCCGTACCACTCGATACCAACTTTACGGCCGGCCCAACAATCTCTCCGCCAACCCTCGGCAGAAATCGACCCCGCAATCGTAACGCTTGCATGTCGTTTACCAACTCCATCGCCTTGCGAAACTCCAACATCGCTCCCTCACTGCGAGCATCCCCCTCGCGAAACTCCATCTCCAAGCCATAACACAAACCTAACGACCCATCCGATAAAACCTGCTCGCGACTCGCCCGCGTCACCGCCAAATCCACATTCCCCACTCGTAATGCATCCTGAATGCTCCCTCGCTCAGGAATCACAATACTAAAAGCCACATCCGAACCAGTGCGAAACGCATCCGCCGTAAAACCCATTCCGCCCTCTGCCATGGTCTGCTTATCCCCTGGAGTCGACTTCTCTCCAGTAGACGACCCCTGCCGGCGTATCTCAATCGCCGGACGCACTCCATCGTTCGCAGCTCGCGCCGTGTCCCTTAGCACCGATGCAATAACTCTCGCACCCTCCTCATCTCCCGCTCCGACAATGTACTCAACCGGACCACCCGCGCTCCTCGAACCGGCACCAATCACCAACCGCTGCATCGCCATGCTCAACAACGGATAAACCAAGATCGGCATCAATACCAACGTAAATAACGTCCGGCGATCCCGCAAACTCTCTCGCAATTCCTTCAAACACAATCGGAATAATCGACCACCACTGAAATACTCTTGCATCGATCAACCTACCTCGCGTTCGCGTATCAACGCTATAAACATGTCGACCAAATGCTCTCGCCCCGTCTGCTCTCGCAAATCACCCAATGTCCCCTCATACCGCATCGTCCCATGATGCAATAAACCAAACCGATCGCATACCCGCTCCGCTTCATCCAATCGATGCGTCGATAACAACACCGATTTCCCACGCCCCTTGAGTATCTCGATAAACTCAAAAACCGTCTGACTCCCCACCACATCCAATCCCCGCGTCGGCTCATCTAGCAACATCACTGGCGGATCATGCATCAACCCCCTAGCCAATGTCACACGCTGCTTCTGCCCTGTACTCAACGTACTGCACCGCTGATCCAATATCCCACCAATCCCCAATAACCCCGCAAGCTCTCCAAGCCGATCCTTCGCGATCTTCGGCTCCACTGCATACAAATCGGCGAAATACAAAAGCATCTCCCGAACACTCAGCCACGGATATACTCCGTCATTCGTAGATATCAATCCCAACTGATGCCGAATCCCGTTCCGATCCACATCCGTCCGAACCCCTCCAATCTCGACATAACCACCGTCCGGCTCCAATAACCCCATCACCATCCGCAACGTCGTGGTCTTCCCCGCACCATTGGGTCCCAATAACCCATACACCTCTCCATTCCCCACCCGAAACGACACTCCGTCAACAGCCACCAAAGCACTGCCCCGAACTTGAAACTCCTTTCGCAATTCTGTTGCTACGATCATGTTGCGAAATCGTTCGGCTCTGCCGTCTAAACTTTAATCTCTCTGCACCCTTGTGAACCATCTAGTATAACGCAAACGTCAACCCCAGCCCCCCCGACTACCCCTTATTCCCAAAGAATCGATTGCTCTCCACCACCGGACTGCAACGGAATCCGATGGTAATTCTCAAGCAAATGAACCGCCGCTCGATACCGTGACTCCACCCCCGGCTGTGGATACACCCCACCGAGCACAATCAACAAACTCAACGCCACAATCGCAATGCGTTCCTCCAGTAAACTCCGCATCGGTATCGTTGTCGAATGCGATGCACCAGTGAACACGCGAAAGTAAACCCGCAATACCGCTATCCCATTGAGCATCGTCGCAACCACCACCAAACTCCCAACAATCGGCGAATAAGCCACCACGCTCTCGGTTAGTAACTCTCCAGCTATGAAACCTATCGTGCAAGGAAACCCAACACTCGCCAAACCAGTCAACAAAAAAAATGCAGCCATCGTCGGCATATGAGCGTACAAACCATAGTAACGGTTCAAGTCGATCCGCCCCACCCGAGCTTCGATACACCGTAACGTTATCCCATAACTCGTTAACGCTAATCCCACACTCAACCACATACTCAAACCCGCCGCCAACCCGATCGGAGTGGCCATCTCCAATCCAACCAAAACCAAACTCGAATGACTCAAAAACAAATAACAAAAAAACCGTCGACCGTCTCGCTGCACCAACGCCATGCCCGATGCATATACCGCTGTCGCTAATGATAGACCGCTGATCGCATGCAACGCCCAATCCGGCTCCGTCGGCAACACCAACCGCATACACAGATATGCTCCCAACATCGGGGAGACCATCAAAATCGATGACCCAAACGTCCCCTTCTCGAACATGTCGATTCGCCACAAGTGAAAGGGAAACGCACCGCTGCGAATCAAAACCGCAATCGTCAAAAACACCACACTCGCATTCAAATTCGGCTGACTCGATCGCTCCGCAAACCACCATCCAAAAATCAAACAAACAACAAAGACCCCCTGATGGATCTCGTACAACCGAGTCGATTCACCGCGCGACCTGATCTCAGCCCACATCGGCAACACACCCAAACTCAACAGGATTATCATCCACCAAGCCGTATCCGTTGTCATCGTTGCCAACGTCAAACACTCACTCAACAGCGCTCCTGCATAAGAAAACTGCTGCGTCTTGTGCCCTACCGTCGCCAACAAAGTCACAAAATAAATCAACGCCGTCAACGGTATCAGCGGACCGGAAAACTCATCGACATGAACCAGATTCCAACCCCACCAACTCCCAAACCAACCCGGACTCGCGACCACTCCCGACAAATACAAAAATGTCGAAATCATCAAGGTCAATCCAGACACTACCAAACCCACCTCGCGCGCTGCACCAAACAACTTGGTGCGCAACAAAACAAACCCAATGAACGGCAACAATGGTAGAACTTCAAACCAAATCACCTCAGTCATTCCGATACCCGCTCTCTTTCTCCACGCGCCGACTGCTTCTCCTGACCGCTCCCCACTCCATTGAGCTTCTCTAACCACTGATTCTCAATCCGCTCACAAACTCTAAAAAACTTGACAAACGGCCGTAATACCCATCCTTCAATCAACGCATCCATATACCCTCGCTCCAATGCAAAGCGATACCATTGCATCTGCCTCTGCGAACTTAACTGCGTTACCCAAAAAGGCTCTCCCGTCGACAACCTCCCTCCAATCGCATTCTCCAACGCTCGATAATCTCTCAACAACGTTGGAGCACGAAGCAACTGCAACGATCTCAAAAAAGCATGCCCGATGATGTGAACCAAAGCGACATACCACAACCCTAACGCTATCTCCATCACTATGATCCCGACCTGACACACCGACGCAAATGCCAGGGCACTCTTCACGTCCGTCTGTACCCTCGAAGCCATCGCCGCAAAAATCGCGGATAGCAACCCCAAACTAAACATCAAAACTCTCAATCCAATCGACTCTGCATACAAAGGCCCCATCCGCAACAAAAGATAAGCCCCCAAGTGTATCGATAAAGCTCCATAAAACACCGCACTCGACGGCGTCGGCCCCTCCATCGCTCGCGGTAACCATCCCGAAAATGGAACCAACCCACTCTTCCCCGCCGCTGCTATCAACAACAACAAGCCAACCACCCAAGTCGACCAAGGATCCATCCGAACAACCCCCTCCGGCCAAGCTGTCGCGCTGACCATTCGCATGAACTCCCCCTCACCCGTCAAATGATGCAACATCAACGCTGCCATCAAAAAAGCACCATCCGCAATCCGATACACTCCCCATACCCACAACCCATTCTCCACCGGGGCCTTCCGTTCATGAAAATAAGCAATCAACAAAGCCGAAGATAACCCCACCAACTCCCAACCAAAAAATAAGGTCTCAATCGTTCCAGCTAAAAAAGCAAACAACAACCCCACCAAGAACATTGAGAATGCTAAAAAGAACCGGTGATATCCCGCATCGCCTGCCAAGTATATGTTCGCAAATGAGCCAATCACCCCAACCAACACAAAGGTCATCAATACCATCGGCACACTCAATCGATCAAACAAGAACTCAATATGAAAATGAAAGTGCTCGGTCCCTATCTCCACAAAATTCCCTAAATCTAATACCTCCAAAGAATGCCCCCACCACAACATCACACCCAAAACCCCAAGTGCCCCTACCAATCCAACGACCACCGAAATCTTGGCGATCCGATCCACCATCAATTCCGAAAACGGTCGATGCAATAAACCACTCAAACCCAACATCACAAACCCAACTACCGGAGCACTAACCACAATCGATGCGAATAACTGCACCAAACTCATCGCACACCCCCAATCTCACCACCAAAGGCATGGACACTCTCTATCTGCGCAATAGGTAAATGATCTCGCGTCATCCCATAACATGCAGCCGAAGAAGAGTACCTCGGCGTCTGAACAGAACGACGAACGTACGGCACAAAATCCCCAGCCTCGTACACATAGACCTGCTGCGACCCTGGAGATAATGTCGCCATCTGAACCCAACCATTGCGAACCAACCTATCCAACCCAGGATTACGAGCCAAAATCTCCAACACACACGCCGATTCCTGCTCGATGACAAACAGGATCCGCATCGGTTCGTGGATCTCCACCATCTGCTGACTCAATCCAGTCCGTAAATCGCTCGCCGCCCCCTCCATCACTCCCAACAAAGCTGTAATGTTGTGCGGTAACTTCGAACCACAACCATACCGCTGATTGTCCACCGTCGAAAAGTAATACTCCAATGATATCCCCGAACAAACCGGTATCACAGCTTGAAGTATCCGCGTTAACACCGGACATCCCTCTCCATCCAACGTCGGATCATACGAAGTCAAAAAAGATCGGCGATCCAAAAACAACCCCCGCGTTCGACAACGACGTCCCACAAAACATACGGCATTCGTCGCATGGTTGTACTCCGGTCTAGCTTGTGCCAAGTCCTCAGATCGAGCTTCCACATGCCGCAACGCCTCTTCAGGACTCATCCCAAATGGAGCCGATACAAAACGACGCGAACGCTCCACCGCATTCTCACTCCGTGCCTGATCCAATGTCTCCTTCGCTTCCAAAAACTCCAGATGATGACTCGGCGGTAATCGATCAATGTCAAAGTACTCAAGCGAATCCGAACAAGTGTTGTGATAAGCCCCTACAAACACCGTCTCCTCCGGGATCACCAACCCTCGCAACTCCAATTTGCGCCGCACACGATAGTCATTCGCCATCAACGCAAACGCTCTCGCATTCGGCCCCCCTCGTCCACCGCCACATGCTCCGCAGTTGTAAGCCGATTCATGAGGATTGTTCAAACTCGATGAACCATGTCCAAAAATAAATACAAGGCGAGAAAAGCGAGACATGCCGATGTCCCCCAACAATCGCTCAACCATGTTGGCCATCTCGTCATGCGTAAAGCCGCGATTCAACGCTCCCTCCAATCCTCGCGCACCGACCTCTGCACCGACCTCGCCGTCCATCCGCTCAATCAACAATGCCGTCGCCTGTGTTGGCTTAACCACCCTCGCAACCATATCGCGAATCCGAGATGTCAATCGAGGAGCTAACACTCGAGCCACCATCGGTAAACTCGCCACCGATCCCAACATACTCGTCACCACCCCAGCCAATAATGTTCGACTACCTAAATGCAATCGCCTCGATGCCTGTCCCAACACACGACGCGCTTCGGCCTGCCGACGCTGTAACTCCTGCTGCGACAACTGACCGATCTCATCTACAAAATGCTGCGGCTTGACCACCACCGGACACAGCGGAATGTAGTGCGCATCGGAAACCGATCGAAAAAACATCGGAACAGAAAAAAAACCAGCCGCACCAAAGGTCTCTACCCTCGGTTCGATCTCCTCCAATATCCTGCGAAACGATTCCTCACGGTCGTCGATACAAGTCACCGCTTGAAACTTAGGTACCTCTCCAACCGACCCACACTCTCCATGCGCAGCCAAAGCATCCAACACACCAACTCGATAATGCCTCTCATACGCCAATTGAAATATACGACGACGCTCCATCGTTCCAAATGCACTGATCTCCGACATCAATCGCTGCCACTGCGATGTCTTGAGCGACGATAGATCCATCGGCGTCCATCCCAATAATTGCGCAAGCTGAAATAGGATAAATGCACGCTGCTCGACCGTCTGACGTACCCCCGGACGCTGATGAAAACGCAGTTCCTGCGCAAGCCGTTCCATCGATAGACTTCCCTCCCCCAACGCCTTCAGCCCGTCCGCTTGCGACATCTCCATTAACGACCCTCGCAAACTTGCTCGATCCAAAAGCAAACGTATCGCCAAGTAATCAATCAACGTACCCTTACCTGCCGGGCGGGGCGTCCAAGCCGCATTGCTTTCTAACTGCCAAAGCATCCCTGCCCAACCAGGCAAACTCAAAAAAGTACTCTCTATGAACTCCTCCACCCCATACTCACGTACACCCAAAATATGCAATGAATGAACGATCGAATCCATACTCGTACGACCCGCTTCACGATCCTCCGAAATACTCTTCGATACCAATTGCAACCACTTGGGATGAAACGCTGCCGCAACCCCAAAGTAATCTTGAAACAACTCAAACAACGAGCGCTCTCGATTCGGTAACATCCACTGCGCAAAACCCTGGTCAGTCACACTTCCCAAAAAACGAATCAACTGCTCGTGAACTCGAACATCACAGTCGACCCCACGCGACTCAAACAAAATGTCCCGGTGCCTTCTCGCAAGACGAATGTCATTAAAAACCTCACCTACCAAATGCGCACCCTCTAAACACACCCGGTGCATCCACTGCAAAGCCCTGGCTTCTAACTCCTCGCGGGAAGTTCCACCTGCTAACAAAGCTTGCTCAACGCGATCCAATATCAACTGCGAAACTTCCTGCGGTGCTTCGCTTCGAAAACGCTTCAACGCATCGGTCTCTGAAATAAACCAACGAAGTTCCTCATCAGGCCCGTTGCGTATCGGATACCTGAGCATCATCCGTCGCAACGCATAACGTGTCGTAGAAAACACCACCCGGTCGCTACCACCTACCCCCAAATCACGACCCAACTGACAATCGATATCCTCGTCGGTAATCCGCCCCCTCTGATACTCGCTTCGGTATCGCTCCTCCCCTAAATAAGGCTGCGCTCCATACTGCTTCCAACCCTCAATCACCCCCTGCTCAAACGGCAAATGCTCATAAGCATGCAACGTGTTGTGATGCACGAATACAGCAATCGGCCCCTGACTTGGCAGATAATGAATCGCATGCTCAATCGCATGCTCAACCTGCTCGCGCGCAACGAGAAACGACTCCGGTTTTTCCCCACCCTGAGGAAAAAACCTAGATGCAATAGTCACTGAATTTGTCCGTTTGTGTGGGATCCGGGAGGCAACAACACCAACAACCCAATTCTAAATCTATCTAGCCCCACAAAGAAACACTCAACGCACAACTACTAACCAAAAGTCGAATTCAATTCCCAATTAAAACCATTCGCGGTGAAAAAACCGTCATCAAACCCACCAGAGAATCAAATAAATAAATAACACAACAATCTATGCACTAATTTTCAAGGACGATTCACCCGTCAGCAAACCATCCACAACATCACTTCAATCGCCATCGACTAGCAGCCCCGCCGACCGCTACTTCGAGCGTACTCCAAAACAGTACAAACGCCCCTCCCCGCGAATCAATACTTGATCACCCAATGGAATCGGCGAGCCTATGACAGGTTCCCCCAAGTTCGTTTCAGACAGCACTTCAAAACCTCCCCCAGCCAAAATCCTTCCAACAAATACCACACCGTCCTCACGCGGAGCATACAAATGATCCCCCGCAATGAGCGGTGATGAATAGAAATTGGCTCGCCCCTTTGGAAATGCTCCTTTCCATTGCGTCTTGCCCGTCGCTGCATCCACCGCTTCGACCTCACCATGATCCCGAACCAATACCACTTGGTTATTGACTACCGCTGGTGTTGGCACAAAAGTCCCCACATCATCCCGCCGCCACACATGATTCGTCTGCGTCGTATCCCCACTGCCAGATAACCGAATTCCATGCAACCTCGGAATCCCTCGATCATTCCTACCATAAGCGATCACCGCTACCCCATCGACTACTACCGGTGTTGCAATCGCTGGCCACAACTGCGATCCCTCTGGATTGAACCCACCGCAAGACCAAACCATTTGCCCATCCGATGCATTGTGGATCGTTATATGCTCGGCCCCCCAAACCAAAATCGATTCCTTCCCACCGTACTCCATCACCAAAGGTGTACTGTACCCATGATCACATTCCGTCGGTGTCTTGTAATTGCGATCCACCTTCCAAACCAATTCTCCAGTCAACTTGTCAAATGCTGCTAACCAAGACTCACCCTGATGCATCCGGGCCATGATCACGTACTTGCTGGTAAGCACCGGCGATGTTCCATGATCCCAATACAAAGTGTCCTTGCCGTAAGCCTCAACAAGGTTCTTTTTCCATAAAACATTCCCCTCGAAATCCAAAGCAGCAAAGGTCCCACTCTTGAAATAAACGTAGATCGCCTTGCCATCACTCACCGGCGAAGCATTACACCCGGAGCCATTACGATGTTTTCCGGCATCCTCCTGCTCGAACGCTTTCAGCCACAACTGCTTACCCGACGCATCAATGCAAACCACTGCATCTTTCCCGTCCTTCGGAGCTGTAAGAATTATTTTTCCATCGACATGAATCGGTGTCGAACACCCCTTACCAGGTAACTCCACCTCCCAACGCAAATACTCCTTCCCCACACCATCGGGAAACGACGTTCCAGAAACACTACCGCTGTCCTTCGGCCCCCTCCATGATCGCCACTGATCAGACTCCTCTGCATTCGCGGTATACCCAGCCGCAAACGATACTCCCAACAAGCTTCCAAACCAAACCGCTGCCATCTTCACTGTCATCGCTCAAGCCCTTTGCATCGCTTCCGCATAATTCCTCGCCCTGCGAACCTTTCGGCTCCGCAACCCACCTGGTTCAGAACTCTCCTACTTCGCGTCGAGGAAGTGGGAGATACTTAAAACCATCAGCCACATAGCGTAGGCGACACGAAAGTCAGATGCAACAAGCCGAAACCGAGTGCAGATGACAAACCAATTCGAAAGCTCCTATCGAAAACTCGGAATACAGCGTAAAGCCATATCGACAATCCTTCCTAACCGCCCACTCTGCTCATTGCGCCGTCGAACCTCACGATCCAACTGGTCCGTAATCCGATCCAACAACGGCTCCAAATCCGCATCCCGATCCTCAAGAACAATCGCGTCCCCACTGCGAACTTCCACCACTACCCGACATGCCTTGTCGATCCCCCCCAACAACGGTCCATTGATGTCGATCACGTGCACATTTGCGCGCTCCACGCGATCACCGAGAACCTCAAGACTCTCCCTCAGACGCTTGCGCGTCCTGTGAAAGACCTTCGGCGGAATCTCTACCCCAGAACACTGGATCAATGCCTGCATCACAAAACGCTCCTTTATTTCGAATCTCAATGAAACTACCGGAGAATCAACCCTTGCGCCGCGCCCGCTTCTGCTTCTCTGTTCTTCGAATAACCGTCGACTCCAACCGATCCATCAGCCGATGAATCAACACCCCAAGCTGCGAATCCCGATCCTCTAGCACCAACGGCTTGCGTCGCCGACAACGAACCACCAACTTCGCTTGCTTGTCCACACCCCCACGCGCCGGACCATTGACATCCTCGATGTTCAAATGAGCCTCTAAAACCGCATGCCGAACCTTCGCCAACGCTTGATACAACCGCCCTTCAATAAACTCTCGCATCGAACGTGATACCGAAACATCATCGACCCGCACTTGCAATGGAACCATGGTTCTCATCCTCCAAAATAGCGTTGCCAATTTCATCCATCCCAAGAACACCCGGACGCTAGATTCAGGCCCGACTCAGTGCTCCCGACGAAGGAACTATACGGACTACAAACCGTTTGACAAATACAATTAAATTACTTATATCGTTAGATTTTTCCAAACAATGCGAGAGAGGCAAAAACGATGGATTGGCTCAACTACCACCACCTGTATTACTTCTGGGTCGTTGCTCGAACCGGCGGCATGCACGCAGCCGCCAAAGAACTACACCTCTCCCCCGCAACCTTGAGCGTGCAAATTCGCGAACTCGAGAAATCTGCCGGGACCTCTCTGTTGCGGCGAGAAGGCCGCTCGGTCGTACTGACAGATACCGGGCGCGCCGTCCAAGAATACGCAGATGAGATCTTCAACACCGGCAGAGAACTGATGGAGTTGCTTCGAGGCCACCCCTCCGGAACGCTCCCGCTCGTAAGAATCGGTATCAAAGACGTCGTACCAAAACTCGCTGCCTACAAGTTCCTTCAACCTGCACTCGAACTTGATCCACCCGTGCGAATCACCTGCCGCGAAGGAGACATCGAACTGCTAGTGGCAGAATTGAGTATTCACCGACTCGATCTCATCCTCTCAGACACCCCCATTGCCCCCTCCATGCGATTCAGGGGCTACTCGCACCTGCTCGGTGATTCAAATGTCGTTTGGATGGGAGCTGCATCGCTGATCAAAAAACTTCAATCATCCAAAACACTCGACTGGTCCTCTGTCCCGCTACTGCTTCCGATGACAAATACCGTACTTCGCCGCTCAATCGAACTTTGGTTCGAAAAGAAAAAATGCAAACCCTTCATTCGCGGTGAATTCGACGATAGCGCGATGATGAAAATCGTAGCCCAGTCAGCTGTTGGAATTGTCCCCGTCCCCGAACTTATCGCCGACTACGTTACGGAAACCTACGGCCTGAAGATACTCGCCCCTGTTGATGGAATCGTTGAACGCTTTTACGCTCTAACGGTTCAGCGCAAGTCGCAACACCCGGCCGTCGCCGCAATCATCGCACCAAAGAAATGATTTCCATCGCTAAAGCTCGATCCGCACTGACAACCATCGGCTCACAATCCATCGGCCCAATCGACTCGCCTGTTCGTAAACTCAAAAAACATCCCCCCGCTTCGGTAAGTATCGCATGCGGCGCTGCGATATCCCAAGGCGCTTGCTTGACACTCTCTGAATTGTTGTCGTGCACTACAGCCGATAAAGCCGTCGATCCATCAAGCAATCGCATCGCCACCCCAGAGTGTGGAGGGAAAGACGTAACCAACTTCGCTCCTTCTCGCGTGCGCAACTTGTTTCGCAAATAAGCAAACATGCCAGTCTCATAGCGAGCGTTACCATATTGGTTCATGTCGATCCAAACATCTTGCAACTTGCGAGGTCGTGGTAACTCCAACCGCCTACCATCCTTGTATGCTCCCATTCCCGCATGGGAATAAAAACACTCGCCCGTAAGCGGAAACAACACCACACCTACCAACGGTGCATCCCCGCGATGCAATGCAACCAAGACAGATGGAAAGGGATCACCCACACGGAAAAGAAACGCACTAGTCCCATCCAGTGGGTCGACGTACCAACAATCCCCTACACCATCCAACATCGTCGCTTCCGACTCCTCGGAAACAATACTCGCCCGAATGGAACTCCCCCTCAACACCTCCAAAACGGCACTCTCCGCTCGCTTGTCCACCTCGGAGACCAAGTCCCCCACACCCTTCTCGATGATCCCCGTCGGCCTACCAACCCATTCGCGAATGATGTTGGCACCCGCCACCGCAGCTTCTAACGCCACCTGCAACTCCCGCGACATTCCCATTCCGTGCACCGGTGCCTGCAATCGCTCTAATCCCATCGAATCTCTCCCCGCTCCCCGCATTCCAGAACTTCAAGCCCCATCGAATCCTCTTCGCAGGCCAAAGGGCAACCATGTCACCTGCCGCGGATTCTATGCCCCGCCCCCCCTTTTTCCAACATCCCCCCAACCGCAACTCTCCACGTTTTCCCGTTGAGTTTTCTTAGTTCTCTGGGTGCGAAACCCCTGCCCCCCTGGTAGAACATTATGCTGTATCCTCACGACAGCGAGCCGACTGACATGTCCACACAACCTCCAAAACTTAAATACCTACTTTTCGACGTCGAAAGCATCCCCGACGGCGAACTGATCGCCAAAACCAAGTACCCCGATCGCAACTACACGAGCGACCAAGCGGTCGCAATGTTTCGCCAAGAACTCCTCGACGAAACCGGGAAAGACTTTATCCCCTTCACTTACCACCTCCCAGTGGCCCTCGTCATCGCAAAAATTCGCGATGACTTCTCACTGATGGAAATCGTCTCACTCGACGAACCACTTCACCGCCCCGAAGCGATCACAAAAAACTTCTGGCTCGGCTGGGAAAAATACGCTCATCCAACCCTCGTAACCTTCAACGGCCGTGGCTTTGATATTCCCCTGATGGAACTCTCTGCGTACCGCTTCGGTGTCAGCGCCCCGGCTTGGTTCAACCTCTACGATCGCACCTACTCCCAAAACCGAAACCGCTACAACCTCGATTCCCATCTCGATCTGCACGAAATCCTCACTAACTTCGGCTCCACGTGGTTCCGTGGTGGATTGAACTTGGCCGCCGCAATCTTGAAAAAACCCGGAAAAATCGACGTCCAAGGAGACATGGTCCTCGACCTGCACCGTCAAGGTCGTCTCAACGAAATCAGCGAATACTGTCGCTGCGACGTCCTGGATACCTACTTCGTCTTTCTGCGACTACAAGTTCTCATGGGCCGACTTGATCTCGCAGCCGAACAAGATCTCATCGCCAAAACGCGTGCGCACATCGAATCCGAAGCCCCCAAACACCTCGGCTACCGATCCTACCTCCAAGCCTGGGATGCAGTCGATTTACCACCCAGCGTACTACCGACTACCTAGCCGTCGATTTGATTAACAACCGGGTATCGAGCGAGACCAAAAGAAACAGGTCCCTATCTGTAGGGTTACACGCAAACTAGGCGAGTGGATGATGCGAAGGGCTGAGTTTTCCTTAGATGAATGCTGCCGGCTTGGTAGTTTGCTAGATGAAGATGGGCTTGCCGTGGCGGACTTTGGTGATTTCGAATACGTAGGGACTTATTGACATCTCCCGACGAAATCAAAATGGCAACCTCGAAAAAAGATCAGATAACGCCCTACGCTAGTCTACCAAACAGCAAATTACTGGACTAGCGACTCATGTTGGTATAGAGGACTGAACTAGTGAATGAATCGGATTTCAAGCAGGGTTTCCCTGGGAAACTGGTCACGACCAGTCTCACGGAGTACCTGGACGGCCCATTGGCGCCGCCGATCCAGACGAAAACGATTGCGTTCGTTCCAGATCCCCTTCCTCCCAAGATTGATTGGAAGGCGTTGCAACTCGAGCATTTCGATCGCTACTCCGAAACACTTTTGGCGTTGGGGAAGATTAACGGACTACACAAGCGAGTTGGGAACGCTGCGGGGATGTTGCGAACCCTGCGGATGTGCGAAGCAAAGCTTTCTTCCGAAGTCGAGAACATTCACACAACAGCCGAAGAACTCGTCTTGGCTGGAGCTGGACGATCTTTGAATCCGCGTGATAGCAGTCTCGAGAGTTGGAACGATGTTCGAGCACTTGAGCATGGAATCCATTCCGAGTTGCCCTGGTCGTCTCGATTCATTCGGAAAATGCACGAAATCTTGCTACAAAGCGTTCGCGGGAAGAACCATCGCCCGGGGCTGTTTCGCGACAAAGGTGTCTATTTGAGTGGGCCGCTAGTCGACAAGTAGCGGGACTAACTCGGATACTGAATGAGGTCTGGAGCTGAT
>CAZACJ010000004.1:148472-150652 GCA_964483385.1 uncultured Pirellula sp.
GCTAGTCGACAAGTAGCGGGACTAACTCGGATACTGAATGAGGTCTGGAGCTGATTGCTTTTTTCGTGGCAAACTTGGCAACAGCTACCAACTTTGCCTCTGCTGGCGTGACAGGTGCGTTGGGTACTATCAAGTCTTCGTCGGCAACGGTATCTAACAGTAAACTAGAATCATGAGGGCTTTTACCTGTAAGCAGATAGAAAGCTAATCCTCCGATCGCGTAGATATCGGTAGTAAAGCCAATCGTGCCGAAGGCAGGTGAAATCTGCTCGGGAGCGGCAAAGCCAAGCGTTCCACCAGATGATGCGATAGACTCAAATACAGCATCATCTGTTGTTGGTTTTTGCGAGTAGGATGCGAAACCGAAGTCGGTAACGACGATTCGTCCGTTGTGATCAAGCAGAATGTTGTTGGGAGTTAAGTCTCCGTGCACGACTCCGGCTTGATGTGCGGCTGCAACGGCCTGGCAGATCTGAGCTAGCCATTGCACTGA
The DNA here is from genome assembly GCA_964483385.1 of uncultured Pirellula sp. Lineage (GTDB taxonomy): Bacteria > Planctomycetota > Planctomycetia > Pirellulales > Pirellulaceae > JBKCUI01. The sequence continues at coordinate 148,966 of CAZACJ010000004.1, forward strand.
GGTCTCCGAGTCGTTTGGCTTGACGTGGGTGAGGGGTTGGCCATCGACATACTCACAGACAAGATAAGGGCCACCATGTGGCGACTGCCCCCAGCCGAGATACTTTACAACGCCGCTGTGGTTGATCTTCGATGCGTGGTCGATCTCTCGCAGAAACGAGTGTCTGCTATGGGGGTTGGTCCATAGATGCCTATGCATGAACTTGACAGCGACGACCTGTCCATCGAACTGCAATTTTGCTCGATAGACTTTTCCGAGTGCCCCACTGCCAACGAGTTTCCCAAGCACAAACTGTCGGTAACTGATGTTGGGAAGACTTATGGGCGCAATTGTTGAATCGAGTGATGCACCATTTCGTTCATCGACAAAAGCGAGTTGCCCTTTGACGATGTCTTGCATCGATTTGATGTGCCGGCGGATCGTCCGCTCGTCGACTCCTAGCTGTTCCGCGATTTCCCGTTGAGTCTTGTTCTCCAGCAGAAGTTCGAGAAGTTTCGAATGATCCGAGTTTAACAGTGATTGGATCTCATCCAATAGTTCATTGGCTTCGGTTACGGAAGGGTTCGTACTTAGATCGGTCTCAAGATCATCGAGCGATATTCTGGTCCGTCCGCCACCACGTTTGACAGCTGTCTCGCGTTCCAGTGCCCTCGCCAGTTTCCTGCGAACGAATGCCGCCAGGATGTTCCATGCGGACGTGGTGCTTTCGAGCTTGATAGATGCTTTGGCACCTGCTCGTGAGGCTCGGAAGAAACTGCCCATGGCAGACTGAACCACATCTTCGGGGGCAATGCCGTCTCGATACTTGCGATTGAGTCGAGACGCAACCAACGCAATCAAACGGACCTCGTACCGAGCCAAAAGTACTCGAGCAGCATCCTGTGAACCCGACCGCCACAATTCGACGAGTTCACGGCTGGATCGGTTCGTCAGATTCGAATCCGAAATTTTTTGAAATTTGATGTCCGCTTTATCGTCCAGATTCTCACCTCCTCAGGTATCCAGTCTGTTTTCCACAATTCTAACCGAAGGATCTCCATTATGACGATGGTCGTGACTGAACCTTGCAAAGGCTGCAAAGATAAGGCTTGCTTGAAGGTTTGCCCATGTGATTGCTTTTATGAGGATGCCGATATGGTCTACATTCATCCCGATGAATGCGTCGACTGTGAAGCCTGTATTCCTGAGTGCCCTGTCGAAGCGATTTTCTATGAAGACAATGTGCCGATGCCGTGGCTACACTACATTGAGCTGAATGCCAAGCGTTCGAAGGAATGTCCGCCCGCCCAGCCTAAATAGAAAGAACCTATTGATTGATTCGAACTCGATTCGTTTACCTACTGGCCGCTATAGTTGTCGTTATTGCCGGCTTGGCATCACGCAGCAACCGAGAGCAGTTGCCAGCGTTTTTGGCTGATTACGCTGGCGACACGCTTTGGGCGCTGATGCTGTTTTTGTTGGTTAGCACGCTGCTTGCTGGTCGGCCGGTTCTGGTGAGGGGAGCGAGCTCGCTAGCTCTTGCTTTCCTGGTCGAAATCAGCCAGCTCTATCACGCCCGGTGGATCGACTCGATTCGGCAGACCGCGCTGGGTGGGCTAGTTCTGGGGTTCGGATTTCTCTGGACTGACCTCGTTTGCTACTCGGTGGGCATAGTTACCGGATCGCTCACCGAATGGGGGATCAGACG
>CAZACJ010000004.1:150752-153850 GCA_964483385.1 uncultured Pirellula sp.
TTTGCTGCGAATGGACGATAGAGTTGAGGTGGAGGTAGAATCCAAATGAGCACTACTCTGAACGAGTTCCCAGACGCAGTATCCCCAAGTCGCGACGACGAAGAACTTGCGATAGCTTCGAGCAGAAGCATTGCCAGAATCGTTTCCAGCAAGTCAGACTCACCACTGAGTTTGCGTGTCAGCACTCAAGGCGGCGATGAGACGGTGGTAACCGTACCGGCAGCCGCAGTTAAGCTGCTTGGGGACATTCTAAACGAGATGGCGAAAGGGAACGCTGTCACTTTGATCCCTGTGCATGCTGAATTAACGACTCAGCAAGCGGCAGAATTGCTGGGAGTCGCAAGGCCTTTCGTTGTGGAGCAACTTGAAAAGGGAAATATCCCTTTCCGGAAAGTTGGAACGCATCGCCGAGTGTTATTCAGAGATTTGATGGAATACAAACGTTCGATGGATCGTAAGGCCCATTTGTGACAATACGAACTCGTCAAGATGAAGTGCTTCTATCCCATACGGTTCAAGGGAGCTCTTGGGAAAATCCTTTATGTTGAAGGTGACTATGGAATCTGCGCCGCAGCGAATTGCCGCTGCCAACACATGCCGATCGTCCTTGTCAGGCAACGACAGAGAGGTTATTAGCGATTCGTATCCTGTCACCAAACAGTCGAGCACATTGGCGTCCATGAGTTGCCTGGTTCGGTCGAGTGGCGTGCCTCGAGGTCAGGGCGATCCTTGAGCACGTTGCGAATCCACTCGTCGTGAATCATGTCGGTCCAACGAGCTTCAAACAGATTCGTGATTGCTAGATGCATGAGAAAGTCGCGAAGCGCTGCCGGGTACAGTACGCGGGCATCGTAGACCACGGTGAACTGAGCCACGATTAGTATCCCAAGCCCAGCTTTTGCGCCTCCGCAGCCAGTTCATCGAGCGACTCAAGTCGCTTTCAGCGCAGTTGTTCATCGTGAAAAACTCCGCAAGAGAATGGCCACAGATTGTGGCCTAGTGTTTGTTGCTGCAGTAGGTTCGAAGCCGAGCTTGGCCCTATTGTTTACCTACCGGGCGGAGGTTCGAGTTGGCGGGAATTCAATACTGAAGCCTCCAACCTGCTGATTTCAAATCTAGAAAAGGGAAGTCTGCGTGTCTTTAGGCGGCCAGAACACACCGAGTACGAGCCATGTGTTGTAGGGGAAGTGCGTCCCCATGAAGAATCGGGTGTCCTTATCATCGCGACAAAGTTCGCCAAGAAACTTGTTGCGAACGCTATCTGCAGCAGCCTGATCCGACCCGAGGCGCTGTGCTTCGTTTAGGAAAAGCATGCCCAATTCCCAGTCTTCGCACATGGCGGTGTGTGTCTTGCCTCCGCTATCTTCACACTCAAAGACGTAATGGAACGTGAAGGGGATCTTTCGCAACGGCTTCTGTGGCGGGCCGAAGAGGGTGAGTTGCGTGAAAAGCGATTGCCACTCCGGCTTCCACTCCGTGTTCGACTGGCGAATTTCCAAATCGAGCACTCGAGAAGGCCGGACGATGCCTAAAGAGGTCTTGTCTTGTTCGTGCAGACTGACGAGTTCGTTGCGGGTGAAGTGGGGCAGGCGATCTATGATCGCTCGCCGAGCTCGCCATTTGTGTTTTGTGTCGAGCGGTTCACCCAGCAGTCTGATCGAGTCGAGGTCTGGACGTCGGCTTTCCTTGCGATTGTCGTTTCCATGGCCCGTTGGCCCGAACGCCACCTCAATCCACTGATACTTCTTGAACCGTTGATGGTGTTCCCGATATCGATAGTCCACGGGGTAGAGACGAACCCACTCGCCGGCATCAGTCACGCCTGCAGTGCAGACCAACTCCTGATACCCTCGTGACGGATGCGGATACGTCATCACGGTGATTAGTACTTTGGCCGTGTGCAACTCCGACATCATGTCGCTCCCATGAGGTGCTTAATTGGGAGCTTTGTCGCCCTGGAAACGGTCGCTGCCAGTCTTGAGCGGTGGCAACACTTCGGTTCCGATTCCATGCAAACCAGAACGCTCGGCAGTTCGTTCACGAGACGCCCCACCTGCTGAATGGCTTGTCGCTCGTTTCGTAGCACTGTGTTCTCGTACTTGTCGAAAAGAGTGTCGTACGCCTCTTGATCAACGAGGCACCGCCGGTCTTCGCTTCGGATCCCGAGCTCGGGCAGATGGACATAATCGATGTCGAGTCGCTCAGTGAGTCGCTGCAGGGTCGACTTGTGGAACCCGTATCTCCTAGCGATGGGATTATTACGAACGTCGATGAGTCGTCGGATTCCTGAGACAATCAACAGATTGAGAAACCCATCAATGCTCAGGCCTTCATAGCCGGCGGTGAAGACTGCGGGTTTCGCCTCCGGTCGGGCTTCGAGCTTGCGACGTTTACTGTTGACGGTGAAAGCAGGGTATCGCTCATACACATAGTCAACGAGGGAAGCTGCGTCTTTCTTTCCAAATTGAGCAAGCAGTCTCCTCGCGTCGCGTTCTATTTCCTTTCCTGGTGTGCCTACATCAGATGCGACCTGATAGTTGAGTGACCAGTAGTTGTCACCATCGTCTTGCAGGTAGTTCTGCGCTACCAGCTTTTCGGCTTCCTGATAAAGTGCAAAGGAAAAAGGACCATATAGATACGGAACGAAATCGTAGAACGCAGATCCTCCAGATGTTTCGCCCTCAGATCGCAACAGGAAACACCACTTGGTCAATTCGGTTCGAGAAACCGGACGATCAGCAAGTTTGAGCAGCAAGATTAATAGTTTTTGTCGATTTAACATCACGACTCCCGTCCATAGCGTCTCCCAGTTTCGCGACCTGTTCGCAACTGGCCAATTGTAGAGTTCAAAGTTTCTGCCGCCAACTCGAGTTCCAGCGGCAACTACTAGGATGATACTTTCCCCAAGATGTGGCTCTCTGACTGACTAGCTCAATTACTGAAACCTACCGGAACGATTCGATTAATGGCGGTTACGAGCCAAGTTTTTTGTCAATTAAGAAAGCCCAGGGTAAACGTTCGATCAGCGCTTCTCTCGTGGATTCGAGAGCAACCGGTTCGGAACTAAAACTCGCGCCGCGACGCCCGAATCGTCGCAA
>CAZACJ010000005.1:0-5830 GCA_964483385.1 uncultured Pirellula sp.
GATTTCAAAATAGAAGCCCGGCTCGGTAGTAATACTGAGCCGGGTTTTTTTTATTGATCGATCCGAAATGTCTTATCATGGGGCGCGTCGTCTGCTCGCAGTAGCTTGGTTCGCAAATGTCCATGAAACAATGATGATAGGACTCGTGGTGTGGTATCGAATCTCGGTATCATCAGTCTCTAGACCGCGAGATATTCCAGGGATCCGACTTCCCTTTTTAGCCCAGCTTGGCGGATTGTAACCCCATTGAATAGAGTTTGACCGATCGGAACATTGGACCGTTCTATAGAACTTCAATTTTGATCCTGCAAGCGAGACCTACTCTTGCAAGGTTTTGTTCAGGGAAACGGTGCTCGTACTCGTTCTCGTGATCGAAAAAGTCTTGTGGCCTACCGATTGAGTAGGATCACGAGAATCCAAATACTGCCGTGCAAATCTTGTCACGAAAATGGGTGCATGAAAAGAAAAAAGCCAGAGGGTATCAAATCGCGGAATCAATATCTTGATCTGCTAACCCGACAGATACCTAGTTTCGCGTTAAGCACATCGCGCACGTCACGTGAGAGCCAATATTCTTTGTTCTTACCCACAAAAATTCCGGAAGAGCTATTTTTTATTGCAAACTTCATGCAGTCGACGTCAGTGCGGTTTTAGGATTGCGATTTGGTGTTCCGGGTTTGTTGTCCCTTATTTGGTGTCCTTTGTGGGGCCTCCATGATGGAATTGGTTATTTGAATTTTCTGTGGTTAAGGCGAGCTTCAAGAGCTTGTGTATTGGATAGGTTTTCTTAATCGATTTGTTGTCCACTAGCTGCAAATTGGGTTGGCGAGTTTCTGGTACCTTATGGATTGGGTCCAGTAGTTGATTTGGTGGAGGCGTGGAATGGAAGCTTCGAGCATGTATGGTCGACGGGCCGTGACTTTGGTTGAGTTGCTTATTGTGGTGGCGATTATCGGAGTGTTGATGGGGTTATTGTTGCCGGCGGTGCAGGCTGCGCGAGAGGCGGCTCGGAGGACTCAGTGCGCGAGTAATTTGCGACAGTTCCATTTTGATTTTCGGTCCCAAGATGATTTCAAGAGGGATCGATATCGCGAGATTGAATTGGTTAATATTTGCCCGACGTCGGTTAAGAGGCTCGGTTATCAGCGTAATCCATTCTTGGATTCCGATGAGGCCAAGAGGAATTCAAGTAGTTCAATTCAATTTTTTGAAGATGCTGGCGGTTCGAGTGCACGTTGGATCGGAGTCCGACGTTGGGAAGGTGATCTGTTTTCTCCAGAAAACGTTCGGAATGGTACTACGATGGCTGTCGTTTCGGAGTCCATCGAATATCGCCGACATAGTAAGAGTTTAGCGAACTATCTTTATTTCGACGGGCATGTCCAGAGTATCCCTGCTGAAGCGATTGAGGAGTGGATTCAGCGGGGATGGAATTTTCTGGACGTTGGCAAGGGAGCTTACAACGATTGAGCTCCTAATGGAATCAATCGATTTTGGTGATTTCGAAACGATGAGGCTTCATGATCAGTGCGGCCGCTACGGCAGAATCCAGTTCGGTCACCTTTTGCAGTCGTTGGTCGATGAGTTCTTTCTTTTTCGTTTCTAATTCTTCGCGAGGAATGGCTGAGTAGACCCAGTCAGGTACACCCGTTAACACGATTCCGCGAAAGATCTGGTCGTGATGATAGCGGTTTTTGTTCTCAACGGCTTCTTTTACTTTTTTCGCTTGGTCTGCTAGTGGGCCGGTTTTGAGAACTTCGCCCGAAAGGTCTACGCCTTTGGCCAAGGCTTCGGCGGTTACCTGGGTGATTGGGATGGAATCAATACGAAGTTCGTATTTCCCCGGCTGCAATCCGGTGACCTGGAATTTGTAATCGTTCAGTTCATCGAGAATGGGAGTCCAGGGTAGGATGCTGGAAGCGTCTTCTGGAAAGAACGGGAGGGCATTGTCAAGTTTTTGGAACTGGACGTTGGTGGAATTGGATTCCAATGAATCGACGTTACAGTTTTCTTGAGTAACTATTTTGTTTTGTTTCGCATCGATCGAGACGGACGCGACAAGACTAGGGAAGTTCATCCCTTTTAGTATGGAAGCTGCCATGAGAGCTTGGCCAGGTGGTCCTGGGTGAACGGCATCACCAGCGGTGATTCTGTTGTATTTTTCTTCTTTGGAGCGGGCCGAATCGAGGACTTGGAGATAGGGATGGAATTGATCGACGAACGTCCCGCTATTTTTTTCGGAGATGGTTTTTACGCCCTCGGAAAATTTTTCTAGTGTTTGGTTGTATCCCGTGAGAGCTGTTTTGCCTTGTTCGTCATTATCGAGGGGTTGTGGAGTGATCCAAGCGGTACGGATGTTTGCAGCTTTGGCCTGGTCGGCCATTCCTTGGAGTCCATCCATGTAGGGTTTAAAGGTTTGTTCGGAGAATTCGCGGTAGCTTCCGTCGTTCATTCCGAAGTCGACAGTCATAGCCGTGGGTTTGTGCAGTAGGACATCGCGTGAGAACCGTGAGTTTCCGCCGACGGATCGATCGCCACCGATTCCTACATTGCGGAAGGTGATTTTCCATTTGGGAAATCGGGTCACGGTCCACATTTCTACGTAGTTTGAGTAGAGGTGTTGTTCGGTGATGCTATCGCCGATCATCACGACGCGATCACCGTCGCGAAAAAAGAAGTCTTGAGCGAGCGAAGGGGTAGCTAGTGAGAGAGTGGATGCAACAACAAGTGCGAATCGTGAAGTGAGTCTTGTCATGGTTTTTCGATCTGCAGGGAGTTAGGGCGGAAAACAATCCTCCTAGTTTATCAGATCGGGCACTTCGAGAAGGGGTGTGCCGCACGGCGAAGGTTGATCCATACAATTTTGTGAATGGATGGGCTTCGATTGAGAATCACCGTCGGCGAGACTTGCAGCGGGGCAACTTGGGTAGAAGCGAAAAAGCGAGGGTTAGTGTTCTGCAGCAGAGTTTTTCATTGAGAGTTTTTGAGGTTCTCGGCTTGTGACTGCAGGTCTCGAGAAATCGTTTTTAATTCTTCGATGGGTCTGTTTTTCAAGCTTTCGATATCGCTGACTTGGATTCTCAGTACTTTTTGCAGGGATTGAATGAGTCGAATCTCCCCTTGTATGACTCCCTCGTGAAGTCCCTCTTGAATTCCCTCTCGGCGACCTTCTCGAAGTCCCTCTAGTCGCCCCTCTTTGAGGAGTTGGTCGGCGATAGATCCGGGTTCGATTCGCGATGGAAGAATTTTTTGAACGGTCATGGTCAATGTCCTCACCGGGATATTGGGATTACTTGCCAAGATGTAATAGACAGCAGCTTTCAAGCGTGCGGTTTGTGCTTCGATGGAAACGTCGACGAGTAGTTGTCGCAGGATTGTTTCCAAGCGATCCACGAGTTCCTTGCGTCGACTGTATTTTAGCAAGCTCAGGGCGCTTTGCAAAAACGGGTCTTGAGAAAGCATATCGTCAGGGATATCACAAAGATCTAGAATTGGGAAAGAGAATCGGACGCTATATGGGAGTAGGGCCTCCGGTGTACCAATGAGTGCATCAAGATTTCTGGGCGAGTTCCATGGTGTGTCGCCGTGATGGATCACCAGGGGAAAAATTGGATACAGGGATGTGCGGTTGCGATAAGCTCGTTCCCAGATTTGAACGATGTATCTAAGTAGTTGGAATCCGGTCATTTTGTCGGAATGGCTTTTGTGCTCAAAGAGCAGATACACGAATGCATTTGTGTTTTGCCCGATTTCATTGATCCAGGGAGCGGAATAAAGTAAATCTGAGTGGCTCTCACGGAGATTTTCATCGACAAAAGAACCTTTTTGCAGTTCAAGGAACTCGAGGTTGAGTGATCGAGAAACGGTGGAGGGCATGTGCGTTTCGATCAAGCTTCGCACGGCGGAGGCATGGGAGAACGCAAAGTGGAAGAAGTTATTGTGTGGGGAGGGGAGTTGTGAGTCATCCATGTGGTTGATTTTAGGATGACTTGGTTTTTTTAGTTCGATTTGGTCAAACTAAATTTGTTCGCTAGCTTTCCGAGGCTGGATCGTCAAAGCCAGGTAGGAGTAGCTGTTGATGCGTCTTGGGTTTTGGGTAGGGATCGCGACGCTTGCGGCTTGCATGCCGTTTTGCGACCTGGACCGCCTTCTCGCGAGCTTCGCTGGTTTGTCGGATCGCATAGATTTTTGCTTTGGCATCACGTATTGCTTGGGTGTGTTCGACGATTGGCATTGGATAATCTTTTCCTAGTGTGCATCCATAGCGAATCTGTTGATCATGGGTTAGTTTCCAGGGGGTCCAAAGCAGGGAGTTTGGGATGTTTTTTAGTTCTGGGATGTACCGTCTGACGAATTCACCGTTGGGGTCTTGGTCTTTGCCTTGTTTTTCGGGTGAGTAGATTCGAATGGTGTTGATTCCGGTGACTCCAGATTGCATTTGGATTTGGGGGTAGTGTATCCCTGGTTCATAGTCAAGGAAGTGTTTAGCTAGGAACAAGGCTGGGCGTTGCCAGTGCAGCCAAAGGTCGTATGACGCGAAGGAAACAAGCATTGCTCGCATTCGAAAGTTGATCCAGCGGTGCTCCTTCAAGGAACGCATACAAGCGTCGATCATCGGATAGCCTGTTTGGCCGTTGCACCACGCGATGAATCGTTCTTCGGAGAAGGACTCTTCGCGTAATCCGTCGTATGCGCGGCATAGATTTTGGAATTCGAGTTTAGGTTCGTCTTCGAGTTTTTGGATAAAGTGGCAATGCCAACTCAATCGCGAACGAAACGAGGACAGAGAGTCAGTCCATTTCTTGTCGCCTTGGTGCCGCAGCTTCGCGGCGATGGATTCTTGGTAGACTTGGCGAACATTGATACAACCCCAAGCGATGTAGGGGCTTAATCGAGAGCAGTTTTCTTGTGCTGTTCTCGGGCTCGACATACCTTGACGGTAGTTCACACCACGTTGTTCCAGAAAGGAGTCCAGGAGATTTCGAGCGTGTGATTCTCCACCTCTTTGCAACCTCAGTCCATTTGTTGTGCGCGTTGTTTTTAATTGGTTCCAGACGCGTTCGTTTTCTTCGATCGCTTCCTGAGTTTTCAGTGGTTTAGGGAGAACTAGTTGTTTGGGTGGCGGAAGCAAACGGGTATCGGCCCAGCGTTGCCAATGTTCAGCCCATCCATCTCGGCTTTTCAGTCGACGCACGACTCCGTCTTGGCGGAATTCTCTCCATGCAATGTTGCGCAGTCGGCACCATTGTTTTATTCGTTTGTCCCGTTGAAAGGTCCAGTCGTTTCCTGTTTCTTCGTGGCTCAGCAGCTCTTGTATTGGGAACTGATGGGTCAGTTGTTCAAGGATTTCGCCTGCATCTCCGAGGCGAACTATTAGGTCAGCCCCGATTGCACGAAGTTGTTTTCGCAGTTCAAGAGCTGACTCCAAGGCGAAATGGAAGTGTGTCGGATCCATATCGGCGGAATTCCACCAATCGGGCTCAATGATCCAAAGTGGGATGACTGCACTTCTGCAGGCACCGAGGTGCAATGGCGCGTGGTCATGGATGCGGAAATCTCTTTTTAGCCAAACAATAGACACAGGCTGCATTGTTGCAGCTTGGTGAGAATTTGGATGAGTTTGGCTATTTGTTACGAAGTCCTGCATGCCGGAATTGTAGGGTTACCGGCAAGGTACTAGGTGCGATAAGCAGGGGGGGAGGCTTGCGAGGTAGCCACCGTGCATCCTGTAGCCACCGTGCGTTAGACGGTGGAGATTTTCCGGATGACGTTCCACCGCTTGGTAGCGGACGGCCACGAGGAATTGAGAATTGAGAATTGAGAATTGAGA
>CAZACJ010000005.1:5930-35449 GCA_964483385.1 uncultured Pirellula sp.
GAATTGAGAATTGAGAATTGAGAATTGAGAGTCACCGTGAGCCGTAGCCACCGTTCGCCAGACGGTGGAGGTTTCTGTGGTGACGGTGGAGTCGGACTTTAGACGCCGAATGCTTTTTGCATTTGCTGACGGATTGTGGTGAGTCGTTCGACGCCTCCACCTCCGACTTCGGCGGTTGTCCATCCGCTCCAGCCGATATCATCAAGGCCTTTTCGTACATCACCCCATGGCACATCGTCTTCAGGAGAGGTGATGTCGACGAATTTGTTCATTGCGCGTGAGAAGCCTTTGACATCGAGTTTTACGGTGCGGTGTCCGAACGCGTTCAGCCATTCGCGTGGTTGACCGTACTTCCAGTGATTTCCAATATCGTAGTACATTCCGACCCAAGGGCTCTTGAAGCTATCTACGAACTCGATGAACTTAGTTGGCTTTTGTTCGGGTGGTGCATCGTGATCGTAGTGAAGCTTGTTCCATACGTTTTCGATGAGGATCGGCTGTCCTAGGGAGGCGGCCAACGGTAGTAGCTTCTTGATTTCTTCTTGAGCTCGTGCGTTGACTTCAGCTTCTGTTCCGTCATCCCCTCGTCCTACGACGATGAGAACACCGCTACCACCGATAGCGTGTGCGACTCGCAAGCAATGGGTGATGTTAGCAACGCCGGCTTTTCGGACTTCTGGGTCTGCGCTTGTGAGTCTTTTGTCCCAGTGTGCATGGTTGATAGCGTTGTGGCAGAAGACGCCTGATTCTAGGACAGCTGCTCGAGCTTCGTCGACGGTGAATCGTCCGGCTTCATCGAAGTCGACGCCGTCGAATCCTGCTTGTTTAGCCAAACCGAGTCGTTGTGCGAGGGTGATGGGTTTGCCGTCGATGTCTCCTTTGATCATGGAGAGTTTGCAGGACAAGAGGATTCTTTTTTCCGGTGGAGTGATCAGTGGAGCGAGAGAAGGTTTAGCTTGTTCTTGTGCAAGTGCGTTCCCGGAGGTGAGTTGATGGGCGGATGCGACCATTGCGGCGCTGGTTGCAATGGATGTGGAGAGAAAGCCGCGACGATTGGAGTTTGTTGTCGTGGATTGGATTGGATTGTTCATGGGAGGGATTTCTTTCGGGAAGGAAGACATGAGGAAGGAAAACGCAGGAGTGGAGCAGGTCAGGGAGCATTTGCGAACCTGACTTGATCTTTGCGAATGCTGTCGGCCACTCCGCTTTATTTTACATAAAAAAGGGGGGTGAGTAGAAACGGCTAGTCTTCGAGCTCTACAAGGGCACGTTTTTTGCGGTTTTTAGGGGGCTTCGCATGCAATAAAAGTCGTTGAGTTGCCCAAAAATGCTCGCATGTTTGGGCAACTCAGCTTATACCCGGGTTACGGTAGAGTTGAATCGGGGTTATTCGCGCCGCATGGAGAAACCGGTGTAGTGAATACCGTTTTCTTCGTCGACGATGAATGCGCCACCGGGTGCGAGGTACTTGGCAATGACTTCGAACGGGGGAAGTTTTTTGCTTCGAACTGCGGTGACGAGGGAGAGAAGAAACGGGTTGTTTTCGGCTATACGTTCCAGGTTGTCGATGTTGTTTGGATCGGTCGCTAGGTCGTACATTAGACGCATGGCCTCTTCGGGGCGTTGGTAAGCGAGGATAGACATTTCGCTATTTTTGAGTTGTGCTTTGATGCGATCTCGCACGAGTTTGAACTCGATTGAATCTGCCAGCAGGCTATCACCACTTGAGTTGAATTTAATGACTTCTTCGAGTGCTTGGACGGAATCGCTTGCGATGAATTGATCATCGAGGATACAGAAGCATGGGCTAGGGATTCTGATGTTTCGTTCTTCCGCGTTCTCGACTTGGATATCTAGGTAGTAGATCGTCGCATCGCCGAAGAGTTTGCTTTTCATTTCGGGGCCGCCGTTGCCCTTAATTTTTTCAACGATCTTGGGGAGGATTTCCGTTTTCATCCGTGAAGGATTTTTGACGTGGATGGCGTAGACATTCGATTGACTATTGATTTTCTTTGGTGGGACGATCAGTTGTACGAGGGTTAAGCGATCATCAAGCAGAGCGAGGATGTCATTTCGGAAGTCGATATCGAATCGTTTGTTGGTTTCTTTGACGAAGTTGTTTTCGACGGTACCTTCACCGGCGAAGGTATCGACGAGGTTTTCGATTGCGTTGAAGGTTTTTTCAAGTTCCCAGTTTGCGGTGAAGTAGCTGTTGACTTGTTCGCTGACCCAGCTTTCTGGTTCGGTATTCCCGGCTTTAGGGCGAAGGACTTTCATGATTCCTTGCCGATTGGCGTTGAGGAGTAGGTGGCCGTGAATGATGGAGTCAAATTCATTTGGAGCGATGATTGCGCTACCTCCGATTCCTTTGATGCCATCGACGCCGAAGGTTTTCAGGCCGGCGAGGAGTGCGATGCTACCGGAGGAGTTTTTTCCGGCTTCGCGAACGATCGCAAGTGGATCGACGAAGAAGGATATTTGGGGGCGTTCTCCGGCGGTGCCAACGCAACGAGACATGATGGTGGTGAAGTCTCGGTTATCGGCGAGGGGTTTGTGATCGATACCGTTTCCGGTCCAAACCATTGCGAGTTGTTCGGCGTATTCAGCGCTGTTGGAGCCAACCATGACACCTGAGTCGATGAAGTAGTGAATGCCTTCGCCGTTTCGGCGTCCACCGAGGCTACGGATGGAGATTTTGCCGACTTCTTTTTCTGTGTAGGATCCGCCATTGTTCTCTGCGGCTTGTCGGCCGCGGTCGAGGAGGATTTCGAGAGCTGGCATTTCGTCGCCGGCTTCGAGCATGATCACAAATGCGGGGTTGGCTTTGGTTGCGACGACGCCGAATGCGAGTTCACCGTTGGGGACGGATAGGAGTTCGTCGAGATTAAGGCCGATGGCATCTTGCATGCCTTGGAGTTGTCCGACGAAGGTTGTGTAGAAGGTTCCTAGGATGGGAGCGATTTGAGGATCGGCCATCATCTTGCCCATGCCGGTATCACCCATTTTGGCTTTGAGGTCACGGGTGTCGTCGACGCGGACGTAGGCGAGGGTTTTGGTGGGGAATAAGCGGGGTGCGGTTGGGCGTTGAGCTAGGGCAAGCGGAGAGAGGAGAAGAGTCAGTAAAGCGGTGGTTAGCGGGATTTTCATGGATTTCATATTCTTAGCTGTTTTGCCTGATCCAGGGGAGGGAGCCTGGTGGGGGGTAGTAGAGGTTTCGACGAGAGTGTCTGGTTTGGTTATTCCGATGCTTTGTTTTGAATACGGGTACCAGAACTGTATTCGGTCTGGGGGATAATTTCTTGGTTTTGCCGTTAGGATTCTAGTGAGATCTCTGGGAATTCCCTAAGTTTTTGGGAGTTTCTTTGATTGGAATCATGGGGTTTGGCAGGCGGAGTCTAGTATTGGGGGTGCATTTTTGTGGAGGTGGTATTCGACGGCATCGACGAGTGCGGCCCAGCTAGCTTCGATGATGTTTTCGCTTACGCCGATGGTATGCCAAGAGTGGTGTTCATCGGTGCTTTCGATGTTTACTCGGATACGTGCCGCAGTTCCAGCTTCGCCATTGACTACGCGTACTTTGTAGTCGACGAGTTGCATTGATTCGACGCAAGGGTAGAAGGGAGCAAGTGCTTTCCGTAGTGCGGCGTCCATAGCGTTGACTGGCCCGTGACCTTCTGCTGCTTCGACGCAGACTTGGTTGCCGATTTTCAATTTTAGGATTGCTTCGGCGAATTGGCGATTGTTGGCGGTATCGAGATCACCGGCAAGGACTTGGTATTTGATTGGTTCGAAGTATTCGTTGTAGGTGTTCGAGCAGCGTTTGACGAGCAGATCGAAGGATGCTTCTGCGGCTTCGTACTGGTAGCCTTGGTTTTCTAGCTTGACGACTTGAGCGAGGATTTTGTCTTGGAGATTTCGATCGACCGAGGTTCCGTCGGCTTGTACAAGTGCAGCGATATTGGATCTGCCAGAGAGTTCGCTTACGAGGATTCGGCGTTCGTTTCCGACGAGTTCAGGGTTCATATGTTCGTAGGTATGAGCGAACTTGTTCACGGCGTGAACGTGCATACCACCTTTATGGGCGAAGGCGCTTCGTCCGACGAAGGGTTGGCTATTTCTGGGTACGAGGTTTGCGGTTTCGTATACGAAGCGGGAGAGTTCGGTGAGGTGATCGAGGGGTCTTCCGCCGAATACTTCGTATCCTTGTTTTTTGAATTGCAGATTGGAGATTACGCACACGAGGTCAGCGTTTCCGCAGCGTTCTCCGATTCCGTTGATGGTACCTTGGATTTGATCGCAGCCTGCATCGATTGCAGCTAGAGAGTTTGCGGTGGCGAGGTCACCATCGTTATGGCAGTGGATACCGAGTTTTACGCCGAGCGGATGTAATCGGGATTTTGCATCGTTTACGACTGCTGCGACTTGTTCGGGTAAAGAGCCGCCGTTGGTATCACAAAAAACGATCCACTTTGCGCCGGCCTTCGCTGCGGCTTCGACGGCAGAAAGTGCATATTGAGAGTTTGCTCGGTACCCATCGAAGAAGTGTTCAGCATCGTAGACAATTTGGGCGTATTTCGAGAGGTACTCAACGGTTTCGGCAATCATGTCGATGTTTTCTTGGAGGCTTACCCCGAGGACTTCGGTGGCATGAAAGTCCCAAGACTTGCCGACGATGGTGATCACTGGAGTGTTTGCGGCGAGGAGTGCGGCGATGCCGGGATCGTCTGCAGCTTTCATGCCTCGTCGTCGAGTCATCCCAAAGGCGCTAAGTAGGCTAGAGCCGAGTTGAAGCTGTTTGGCTTTTTGGAAGAACATTGCGTCCTTCTCGTTGGAGAGGGGATATCCACCTTCGATCATATCGACACCGATTTCAGCGAGTCGGCTTGCGATATTGAGTTTGTCTTGGAGGGACAAGCTGACTCCTTCGCCTTGGGTGCCATCGCGGAGGGTGGTGTCGTAGATGTGGAGTGATCGTTTCGCGTTCATGAGATGGTGTGTGGGGATGGAATAGAATCAACAAAAAAACCCCTGAAGCGGTAGGCTTCAGGGGTTTGGTATGCGTTTCGCTAAGTGGACAGACGAAGACGATTCCCCAAGGCCTACCGGCGCTCGGGGCTAATAATCTCGCGGATGAATGGTGAGTTCGTCATGATTGTTCGCGTCTGTGGGGCACTTGATACTTTGTATTGTTGTTCCAAAGGGTGGTAGTTGTCAACGGATTTCGGGCTGAATATTCCGCTCTAAAGATCTGTTCGTGCTTGAATATCGTGGAGCATTCTGGCAATATCGACTTTTTTGATGTTTGGTTGGAGTCTGGGGTGGACGAAGACGCGGACGCGTTTGACCATCTCATCAAATTGTCGGGTAGCGAGGGATTGCACGACGGGTGAGAGTTCAAACAGGTCTCGAAACTGCCCTGATTTCTGTCGGACTCGCAGATCGAACTGGACTTCGCACGAGGCAGGCGGGGCATCGATAAGTACGTCGTGTGGATCGATTGGTAGTGAGAGTTCGCGTTGGATCCAGCGGCTGAGTTCTCGTGAGAGTAGAACTAGTTTAGGGTAGGGGAGTTTGGATATTGCTCGATGCAGATCGGGTTCGCAGAAGGAATCGAATTGCGCGACACGTTTGTAGAGTGATCGAGTCTCTCCAAAGAGTCCTTCGGCGCAAGGTTGTGCTGGAGTATTTTTTGAATGAGCAAGTAGAGATTGCTTGAATGAGCTGTCGTCCATATCAAGCCAGGAGAGGGTTAAATTTGTTTGATCGCGGAGGACGAAGACGGCGCGTTGGAGCATAGCAGTTGCACTGCGTACGGCGTGATGCCAATAGACTTCGCTGAACATGACGTATCTTGCGAACACCATCATTTCCGCTGCGGTGCGACCTTTATCGGAGATTGCGAGACGATTGCGTGGGGAATCGATGCACAAGGATTGGATCAAGCGATTGCGATCGAAGTTTCTGCCGTAGGGTACACCTGCGTGAAGTGAATCTCTTTCTAGGTAATCGAGTTTATCGATATCGATTGGTCCGCTGAGGATAGATCGCAGGATGGATTGATTGGGGTCTATGGAATGAGAGACCGTTGGGTGTAGGAAGTCTGCGACATCGTGTGGATCTAGATCCCAATCGGATTTAAGAAGGTTAGCGATGACGGGTTGTTCAAGCATTCGTTGTGCGAGAATTTCGTGTCTTGGGCAACCGACGAGATCGAGGTCTTCGAGGAGGTGGCAGAAGGGCCAGTGTCCGAGATCATGAAACAGAGCGGCCACGAGGAGCAGCGAAGCATGACGGTCGCCGAAGGCCATCGGTTGTTTCGGATCGTTGGCAAGTTGTTTGAGGACTTCGATGGCATTGCGGTAGACGCCGAGTGAGTGTTCGAAGCGAGAGTGGGTTGCTCCGGGGTAGATCAGAGAGACGAGTCCAAGTTGGGTTACGCCTGCGAGTCGTCGGAACGGGGGTGTGTCGACCAGTCGCCGAACCCGGGGAGTGATCGGGACGTCGAGTTCCGGGGAGATCCGGATCATGGAGCTAGTGGGTTGCAGTTCAGGAATCAAACCGGCAGGCTCCTGTGAAGTTTTGGGGTATCTGTTGGCCAGGAAAGCAGGGAAAAGGGGGCTTTGGGCATACCGCTCGCCTAGGAGCTAGAATACCATAGCATTGTAAAGAGAAAACAACGATCCCGGGGACTTCATGACACAATCGATTTGGCCGGAGGGCCAAGCTACCGCCGAGTTGCTCGTTCACATCAAGGATGGTGAACCAAGGGCGGTCGAAGAGTTGCTCGACCGCCACCGGGATGCATTGCGTCGTATGATAGCGATGCGATTGGATCAGCGTTTAGCGCAGCGGGTGGATGTCAGCGATATTGTCCAAGACGTGTTGATCGAAGCGAATCGTCGTTTGGTGGAGTATGTGAACACTCCGACGATTCCGTTCCATCTGTGGATTCGGCAGATTGCCAAAGATCGGATTATCGATGCGCACCGTCGCCACAGGTTATCGGCAAAGCGGAGTGTGGATAGAGAGCAGGCGGCGATTGGTCCGTTATCGAACGATCAGTCGGCAATTGATTTAGCGAATCAGTTTCAGGACCAGGGTTTAACACCTGCCGCGGCTGCGACCCAAAGGGAGCTTGCGCAGCACATTGAACGGGCGATCGGTCAGCTCAAGGAAGGGGATCGCGAAGTGATCTTGATGCGTCACTACGAACAGTTGAACAATCAAGAGATTGCGCAGACCTTGGGTTTAAGTGAGCCGGCGGCGAGTATGCGATATTTGCGTGCGATCAAGCGGTTGCGGGAATTGATCGAGAGTCTTCCTGATTTACATAATGAACTATGTGATTAGAGGTGCGCAGCGATGAAAGATGCTTCGGCCCGCAATGCGACTTCTGCGAATTCTGCCAATGCAATCGATTCGAGTTCTGATTCTTTGTATGACGATGAACCGTTGAGCGCCGAAGAAGAGGAGCTTGCGCTACTGGTGAGCGATTTGACCGATCGCATCCAACGCGGCGAGCAGGTGGATTTGCAGAAGGTTTGTTTGGAGTATCCGCAGTATGCAAAGGATCTGCAAGCGATTTGGGGAATGGTGCTTGTAACCGACGCAGTTGGAGCAAGTGAAGCGAAGTCCATTGGTTCGACCTTGTTTCCATCTGCTTTTGGGTCCTCGGATGCGAATGCATGGCGGCTTGCGCTACCTTGCCAGTTCGGTGACTATCGGTTACTTGAAGAAGTCGGACGAGGCGGGATGGGGGTGGTTTATCGCGCGGAGCAAATCAGTCTGCATCGGACCGTCGCGGTAAAGATGATCCTTAAGGACACGCTAGCTTCTGATTCTGAGCGGGACCGTTTCTTTGCGGAAGCACGCGCGACGGCGCAGTTGCAGCATCCGGGGATTGTGCCGGTTTATGATGTAGGAGAGATCGATGGTCGTCCTTATTTTGCGATGCAATACATCCAAGGGCGAACGCTACAGGATTGGATTAACAGCGGCGGACTAGATGAGCGAGAGTCGGTGCGAATTGTTGAGTCGATCGCGAGGGCGGTTCATTTTGCGCACGAGAACGGCGTGTTGCATCGCGACCTGAAGCCATCGAACATTTTGATCGATGAGATTGGTCACGCTCGTTTGACTGATTTTGGTCTTGCGAAACAAACCGACGCGGGTGAATCGCTGACTCGCACAGGAGTGGTGTTAGGTACACCGAGTTACATGAGTCCTGAACAGGCGAGCGGCAAGATGGGGCCGATTAGTCCGGCTTCGGATGTCTACAGCTTGGGGTCGGTTTTGTACCATGCATTAACGGGCCGTCCACCTTTTGTTGCCAAGTCGACGATGGACATGTTATTGCAGGTCTTGGAGCAAGATCCTCCGAGTCCAAGGTTGCTCAATCCGAAGATTGATCGCGATTTGGAGATGATTCTGATTCGATGTTTGCAGAAGCCGCCTGATTTGAGGTATTGGTCGGCGGAATCGATGGCGGATGATCTATTGGCTTATTTGCGCGACGAGCCGATCAGTGCTCGTTCGGGTCAGTTTGCTCAAGTCGTAGCGCGTTGGTTTCGGGAGACGCATCACGCTCCAATTCTGGAGAATTGGGGGTTGTTGTGGATGTGGCACTCGTTGGTATTGGTGATAGCGAGTGTGTTGACGGAGGTACTTCAATGGAACCGGGCCGACCGATTGGCTTATGCGCTGCTCTGGACCTTGGGGTTGGGAGCTTGGGCGGCAGTGTTCTGGGCGTTGCGACGAAGAATGGGGCCGGTGACTTTTGTTGAGCGACAGATTGCCCACGTTTGGGGGGCTGCGATGATTGGGATCGGAGCGTTGTTTCCAGTGGAGTGGGGTTTGAAGTTGGCTCCGTTAACATTGACGCCGTTATTGGCTGTGATTACTGGCATGATGTTCATGATCAAGGCGGGTATACTCAGTGGAGCGTTTTACGTTCAGGCGGGTAGTTTGTTTATTGCTGCTGCGGCGATGTTGGTGTGGCCAGATGTGGCGCATTTGATTTTTGGAGTGGTCGCTGGGCTGTGTTTCTTTGTGCCGGGTTTGAAGTACTATCGGCAGCGACGTGTGAGGGCAGAGAGATAGGTGGGAAAACACAGAGAGCCCTGATCGTATGACCAAGGCCCTCTGGGTTGTAGATTGTCTAGGACTTTCGTCCTTACGACTTACTTGTGGGTGAAGTCGAGGTACCACAGTCCGTCATCCCATTCGAGGGAGACGCGTCGCCATCCGAGTGGAACTTGTGGGTAGGGGTAGAATGGTCCGATGTAAGGCCAAGCCGATGCGCTGTATTGCTTGGGATAGGTTACGGCAGCGTAGTTTGGATATGCTGCGTAGCTAGGCCAAGAATAGTTTGGCATGTAGGGTTGGTCGTAGCGAGGTACGCCGCCACCGTAGCTTGGGCCACCTTGCATAGGCATTGGAGCTTGGGGAGCTACAACATTTCCTGTGTAGGTGCCGGCTACTGAGCCACCGTTGATTCCGCTCGGAGCGAATGGTCGTGGGCTTGCTCCTGTGACACCTGACATGGCAGGCACACCTGGGACAGCGGAGATCCCTGGGACAGCTAGGTCGGGTACCCCTGGGATTTGGCCGCTAGCTTGTTGAACACGGTTGACGGTCACTTCGTCGACAACGCGTTGGACACCGGCACAGCGTTGAGCGGTGCCGAGAACCATTGCTTTTTGTTCAGGGGAGGAAACATAGCCGCGAACCCAGACTTCGCCGTTCATTGTGGACACGTCGAGGTCAAAGCCTTTGAGCTGACCAGCTTTCTTGGCTGCACCGAGTTTCCCGAGGATCTCGTTGGTGATAGCCGAGTCGACCGAAGCATCGGCGACAGGAACGCTCCCAGCCGAGGTGTCAGCATCTTCTGCGACATCGGTTAGCAGTGCGGGTGGTTGGCTAGCCGAGGCTGGCACAACAGCGGTTGCAGCTTCGCTTTTTGCGGTGTCCGCAGCGAGCGAGACTTTGCAGTCGACCGACTTGACTCCCTCGGTTTCGCGAGCGGCAGCTAAGACCTTGTCGAGTTGCAGTTGGCTTGCAGCGACACCGGAAACCGATACGTTTCCGTTTTCGACAGTCAGGTCAACGTCAAACCCCTTGAGGTCTACTTGGGCCTTCTTGACAGTGGCAATAATGGCATCAGCGATCTCGCGATCTCCGCCAAACGCCGTCCAGGGAGCACCGGCGGTCAGCGAGGCAATCGCCATGCCCATGAAAAATCGTCGCATGGATATCCTCCTACGATATGTTTTGCGGGAACTACGGCGCTTTGGAGCCATTCACTCAGAACCTCGGCACCTGCAAACTCGGCAGCAAGACGCTTGCAGGGGGAATTTCGCGTTCGTACACCGAACTCGACCGGGACTCCATTCCCAATCGCGTCGGCTTGTACTCGTGAACGCGGCCCCCCACACTCGACCAGACTAGCTGGATTGCGAATACAAAACTATGTTTCGGCATTCGGAGGCCGGAAGCGAAAGGTTTTTACCAATTTTGACGGGCTTCGGGGGAAATCCTAATGATCCGGTCGTTCCGGGTGCCTTACGGTTGACCTAATGCCTAAAGATTGGGGAATCGTTAAACTTTGCCAAGATTGATTGTCGGTTTATTGGCGTTTAATGAGGAAAGGGATACGGATGGCCATTGAGACGGAGATCCGGTTTGCGTGCAGGTCGGTGAAGTTATCGAAGAAAACCATTCAGGAAGTGGTCTCAAAGATTGCGTCGGATTACGGTTGGGAAGACGGCGAGATTTCGATTGCGGTGGTTGATGATGCGGAGATATATCGCGTCAATCGCGATTATCTTTCGCATGACTATCCGACTGACGTGATCAGTTTTGACACGACGGAGTCTGATGATTTGTTGGAGGGTGAGGTGATTGCCAGTGCGCAGACGGCGGCTCGAGTGGCATTGGAGAATGGATGGAAGTCAGAGGATGAGTTATTGCTGTACATCATTCACGGCATGTTGCATGTCATCGGATTGGATGATACGACGGCAATTCAAGCGAAGAAGATGCGAGAGGCAGAACGGTATTACGTGCAGGAGGTTTTGGGTGATACGACAGTTTGCAGCGAGGCCCGATGATTGTGTGTTTCTTTGTTGGGCTTGGTTAGGCTTTGGATTTGGCAGCATCGATTTCGACGAGTTTTCCGCGACGCAATTCGCAGCATCGAGATAGTTTGCTTGCGAGTTCTTGGGAGTGGGTAACGACGACGAGGATTGCATTTTGTTCTTTTGGGACTTCTAGCAGCAGATCTCCGATACGTTCGGCGTTTTCTTGATCGAGGTTTCCAGTTGGTTCATCAGCGAGGACCAAGGTAGGGTTAAGCAGCAGAGCGCGAGCGACGGCGACCCGTTCGCGTTCACCGCCGGAGAGTTGGCTTGGCAGGTGATTGAGTCGGTGGGAGAGTCCGACCCGATCGAGCAATGATTGTGCTCGGGATCGTAGGGCAGGGGTTGGTCTTCCGAAAGCGAGGGACGGTAGGAGGGTATTTTCGAGGACGTTCCACTGTGGAAGCAGGTGGTGGTCTTGGAAGATAAACCCTATGTGTTGGTTGCGAAATTTGGCTTGGTCTTTTTCGCTTAACGAAAAAGGATTCTTGCCTTCAAGTTCGACAGTTCCGGAGGATGGGGAGTCAAGTACACCGAGGATTTGCAGGAGGGTGGACTTGCCGGATCCGCTGGGGCCAACGATTGCGAGGTTTTCACCTCGGTTGAGTTGTAGGTCTAGGTGATCGAGGATGGTCAGCGATTCGTTTCGATTGGAGAACGATCGGCACAGATTGCGAACGAGCAGATCAGCCATAGAGTACGAACCTTTCCAGCATAGGGGGGGGTAAGCTAGGGGTGGGTTAGATTTGGCAATGGCTGAGGATTTCTTCGGGGGTTGCGAGGTATCCGACGTAGAAGGGGCCGAATTCGCCGTAGGTCGCGCTGGCTTTGTCGTAACGCATGGTGTAGACGATTTCTTTGAGGAACTGTGGATTGCGTGCCCAGAGGGTCACCCCCCATTCCCAGTCGTCGAGTCCGACGGAGGCGGTAACAAGTTGGGTGACTTTGCCGGCGAAAGCCATACCGCTTTGTGCGTGTTCGGCCATCATTTCGGTTCGAGATGAGAATGGTTCGAGGAACCAGTTTGCGCCGACGTTTCGAGATTTGTTCATCGGGTAGAAGCACATCGCAGGCCAGGAGGGGAATTCTGGTGCGAGTCGTTGGGCGAGCATTACGGGGAGTCGTCGTTCGTAAGATGCGACTTTTGCTTGAAAAGCGGGTGCATTTGGATCTTCACCGCTGCGGATGAGTTTTGCCGCGTATTGTTCTTTGTTGGGGAGATATTCGCTGACTTCGGACATGGAGACAAACGAGTAGGTAGGTGTGAGGGCTTGTCCGAGTCGAGTTGCGAGAAGTCTTTGGTGTGTTCGGTCGATGCGTAGAGGATCTGGGTCCATGAGGATCATACCGAGATCTGCTTTGTGTCCTGCTATGATAAAGAGTTGCATGCGTTGAGGGCGATCATTCTGGTCGCTCAGTACGTTAAGCAATTCTTGTTTGGCTGTTTCAAGGGACACGCAGTCGATAGAGCTGAGGTCCTTCCTGTTCCAGGCGTAGAAGTAGTGGCTGCAGTGCCAGCCTTGGACTGGGATTAGGGAAGGTTCTGGGAGTGGGGCAGATGCGGGAGGATGTGACATGAAGGAGCTCGTTAAAAGAGTCGGTTGTAACCGTTGAGTGCCGCGACGCGGTACGCTTCGGCCATCGTAGGATAATTGAAAGTCGTATCGATAAAGTATTCGAGAGTATTGTTTGGATAGGGCTGTTTCATAATGGCTTGGCCGATGTGGATGATTTCCGCTGCGTTGGGGCCGAAGCAATGGACACCGAGGATTTCGAGAGTTTCTCGGTGGAAGAGGATCTTGAGCATACCGATTGCGCGGCCTGTGATTTGGGCACGGGCGAGGCTGCGAAATTGTGAGTGGCCGACTTCGTATGGCACCTTCGCTTCGGTTAGTTCGCGTTCGGTTTTTCCGATGGAGCTAATTTCGGGGCTGGTGTAGATACCGTTTGGGATATCGGTCAGTTGCAAGTCATCTGGTGCGCCTAGGATATGACGGGTCGCGGCGCGGCCTTGCATGTAAGCGGCGCTGGCGAGTGAGGGGAAGCCGATAACATCACCAACGGCGTAGACGTTTGGGCAAGTGGTTTGGAAGCTTTGGTTGACTTTAAGCAGTCCGCGTGAGTCTGGAGTGATCCCGATTTTTTCAAGGTCTAGCTTGTCGGTATTCCCGGTGCGTCCATTTGCCCAGAGGAGGATATCGGTTTTGACTTGTTTGCCGCTTTCGAGGTAGAGAATCACCCCGTCATCGCGAGGTTCGATTTTCGAATAGGTTTCGTTGTGTCGGATGATGACACCGGATTCACGCATTTGGTAGCTGAGAGCATCGATGATTTCATCATCGAGAAATTCGAGGAGTTTTGAGCGGGTGTTGATGAGGTTGACTTTGATGGAGAGGTTTCTGAACATCGAAGCGTATTCGCAACCGATGACTCCGGCACCGTAGATGGTGATCGATTGCGGTTTGTAATCTAGATCGAGGATGGTATCGCTATCGAAGACGCGGGGGTGGGAGAAGTCGACGCCGGCGGGGCGAAATGGGCGTGAGCCGGTTGCGATGATGATGTTTTCGCCACGGATTCGAGTATCAGGATTGACTTCAATCGTGTTAGCATCGATGAACTTTGCGATGCCGTGAAAGACAGGGACGTTGTTTCGTTCGTAGAAACGTTGTCGCATGGAGACTTGTTTTGCGATGATTGACTTGCTACTGGCTCGCAATTGTCCGATCGTCGGGTTGATGTTAACTCCCATGTCTTTAACAATGGGGTTGTTCATCGCTTCCATCATCGAGTAGATGGAGAATCGGAGTGCTTTGCTGGGGATGGTTCCCCAGTGTGTACAACCGCCACCGATTTCTTTGTAGGCTTCGATGACTGCGGTGTTTTTTCCACCTTTTGCGGCTTGCATGGCCGCACCTTCGCCTCCGGGACCGGTACCGATGACAACGACATCAAACTTGTGTTCTTGCATGGTTTTCATCCGTAGGAGTATTAGGGTTCAAGGATTCAGTAGGGGCGTGAGGTGATCAAGCCTTCTTCGGGGCTGCTTGCAGTTGCGTAAAGTCGTTTGGGGATTCGACCTGCGAGGAAGGCTTCTCGACCTGCGATCGCAGCGTGGCGGATGGCGGAGGCCATCAGTACGGGGTCTCTCGCGTGGGCGATTGCGGTGTTTAGTAGTACTCCATCTGCGCCGAGTTCGAAGACTTGTGCAACATCGCTAGCGGTACCAACACCGGCATCGACGATGACGGGATAGTTGGGATCGTCGCTTTTGAGATATTCGAGGATGATTTTGATGTTGTTGGGGTTAAGGATACCTTGGCCGCTACCGATGGGTGAACCTGCGGGCATGACACTAGCGGCTCCGGCGGATTTCAAGCGGGTGGCCATGATGGGGCAGTCGCTGGTGTAGCAGAGGACTTTGAAGCCATCTGCGACGAGGCGTTCGCAGGCTTCGAGCGTTGCGATCGGGTCGGGTAGAAGAGTTTTTGTATCTCCTAGGACTTCGAGTTTGACCCAATCCGCGCCGGGGTTGTTAAGGTCTCGCAGGATTTCTCGGCCCATGCGTGCGACTCGAACAGCATCTTTTGCGTTGTAGCAGCCAGCGGTGTTGGGAAGGAGGGTGAAGCGATCGAGATCGATCATTTCGAGCAAGTTCCTTCCGTCTCGGTCGTATAGTTTTTCGCGGCGGACGGCGACGGTGACGCAATCGGATCCACTGGCTTCGAGAGAGGATCTCATGAGGTCGAGAGTGTCATATTTTCCGGTACCGACGATCACTCGACTAGCGAGGGTGATTCCGGCGACGGAAAGACGGTGGTTGGGTTGGTTCATCAGCCGCCACCTACGAGGGTTACGACTTCGATACGGTCACCCTTTTGAATGACATACGTGTCGAATTGTGATTTCGGGAGAATTTCTTCGTTGATTTCGATCGCGCAGAAACGCTTGGATATTTTGAAGGCTTCGAGGAATACGTGAAGCGGTGTGTCTGGTTGGATTTGGTATTTAACGCCGTTGAATTCGATGGGAATCATGCGAGGAACGGTTTGTAAGGGGCACGGTTGCTGGGGTTACTCTGTGCCAAGGTTGCTAGGAAAACCAAACAGCGGTTACGAGTCTTTTGGGCAAAGCGAGAGCATACCCGTAAAAGCGTCTCATATAGTTTACCCGAAGTCCCAAGAATCGCACAGCGGAAAGACTAGGTGAGGTGGATCACCTTACGAGGCGTGCTGAGGGTAGGTAATTATCCATTGAGGGGTGAGCGAGGTTTGGTTGGTTCGAGGGTGGCGCGGGGTATAGAGGATGTGGATGATTGGGTTGAGGGCGGGGGGGTAAGTTGCGTTGTGCCAGTTTCCATTCATCGGAGAGTTTTAGTCGAGAGGCTAGTATTGGTTGTTGGCTGACTTCGTGAAGGTGTTCGATCAGGATACGTCGGACTTCGAGGATGGCTCGTGGGGTGGTGTGAACGGATCCGTGGGTTGCTTGAACGACGACTTCGCTTTCGACATCATCGATTTGAGCGCTTTGTAAGGAGACGATCCCGTCAGAGTCGATTGGTTCGTTCGTGAACCAGCGGTTTTTTTCGATCATACCGATGATGTTGTGATAGCGAACCCATGGAGCTCTTCGTGCGCGGAGTAGTGCGGGGAATATCGGGCTATCGGGGCTTAAGGAGTCGATACTTGTTTTGGTGATGAGAAGTTCGGTATCTCGAAACACGCCAGGGTTTTGGCTTATCAGTGAGTTCCCCATTTCGATTAAGCTCGATGGAAGCGTGATGAGTTTTCTTCCGAGCCACTGTGTGTAATCGTTTGCGTAGTCGCTTCCGCGATGTGGTGTGCCGATAGTGATTACGCGTTGGATGGAGGGGTTAGGGTGGAAGAAGAGGACGGAGGCGAGTCGTTGTTTTTCTTCTTCGCTCGCTTGTACATTTTCGAAGGGTGCATCGCTGAGGATGCGCCAGAATTCTTCGCCGCTTTCGATTGTTTGCATACGAGATACCAGGCCGCCCATGCTATGGCCGACGAGAACCATTTGATCGAGTACTTGGTGTTCGAAGTTCGGGTCGAGGGATCGGCGGAGTTCGGCAAGGTCGGCGCGCATTTGTGTTGCGCTGATCCAGAAGGGTTGACCTGTGGGATATTGGTAGAACCAGAACTGGTAGTTTTTGCGCAATTCGCGGAACGACCGCAAGTCATTGAACATGGGCATCCAAGTCATCGGACTGGACCATAGGCCGTGGACCATAACCACAGGGATGCGGTCAGGGTCGTAGGGTTCGAGCATGTAGACTCCGCGTAGCTTTTCCGTCTGGTTGGGGAATAGCAGTCCGGTAGTGCTGTTGGTTTGTTCTTTGAATTTTGGGTTTTCGAGAAAGTGCGCGAGAGGGGTACTCAGATCGGATTGGATAGGGACCACACGTGCATTGAGTTCGATATCTGTCGACGAGAGCGGGTCATGGAATTCGAGGACACATGGATGTCGATGTTTTGCGTTGTTTCGAGTTGAGCCGTTGCTTGTTTTGCCTTGGTTTGTACTTCGGTGTGTGGAGTGTACATGGGGAGTCGTTACGCGCAGTACAGCGGTGACCGGAAAGGAGAGACCTTCTGGGTAGTATTTTTCATCGACAGATCCTTCGGCGGGGCGATTTCGAATAGCGACCATGGGGACACCGATGCCGTAGGTTACGTTTCCTGCGTCGATGGTTTTCACTTTGAATTCACTGCAGAATTTCAGTTCTCCGAAATCTTCGTCTGTCCATGGGCCTCTCGTGACGACTTGGACGTTGTGCGAAGCATCATCGGTGGTAATGCGGTAGCTCAGACCTGGTCGCAGGTTGCCTTGCGTGCTTACGATGCGCAGGCTCGATTCGAGAGCTGCGTTGTAGAGATCGCAAGCGCCGCGGAATTGTGGATCATAAGGGTTGCGAGAGCCATCGAGTTCGGGGCTGAAGAGATACAGGTATGCATTGCTGACGGCGACCGAGTACATATCGAGGGCTTTACCGAGCTGTTGACCTTTTTGGTACCGAACGCCGAGGATGTAGGCGAGTTCGGCGATCGCGTAGGTCTTTTCAGCTCCTTTTTCGTCGGATTCAAATTCTTGGAGGCGTTCGAGAGCCAGTTCGGGATGACGATGAAAAACATCTAGGACATCGTAATGTCTTAACAGAGAGAGCGTTCGACCGGTTGGCTGAGGTCCATCACGGTGGAGTAGGTTCAGGGACTCGGTCAGGGGATTGACTGGGGTACGACGCGGTTCGAGGTATCGATGCGAGGCGCAGCCGCTTGAGAAAACGCTAAAGAGCAGTAAAAGTCTCAGTAAGTTAGCGAAGGGTAGGTGTACAGGGGCACACGGAGCGGGAAGAGATTTTGCTCGCTCGTCTAAGCAATAACTCGGAGAAGATCGCGGCACACCGATCCCCAGCAGCATCAAATTCCCCTGCAACTAAAAGTGACACAGAACGAACCCCTTGCGTGCGTGCCTACGGTGGGGATTCCCGGGTAAGGCGACCCTCAACCACTGGGCGCACGATCAACCGGAGGTCATAGCAAAATGCCTTTGCAGGACGCAACGTCAGTTGCCAAAGGGTTGCGAAGATGCAGCGGTGGGGAACTTAAGGAATCAGTTGCTCGGCTGCAGTTCTTTTTCGGGGATGACCCACAGTTCCCCTTGGTCTCCTTTTTCCGGAAGGTATCGATAGAGCATACCATCGGGGAGTTTAGGAAGTTGGATACGATTGAATTCGATGATGTCTCGCATGAATTCATCGTGGTTGCGTGGGTTTCGTCCTTTTTCTGCCATGTAGAGACTCATGGCTTTAGGAATTTGAATTTCGAAAGCTATCTTTTCTTTGGTTCGGAAGAGAGCGGCGGCAGGTCCGGAAATCAGTGTGGCCGGATTGTTTTCGGAACCTCCTTCGAGGCTCCGTCCTTTTTCGCCGACTCCAACACCCGCTTTTTGAGCTTGAAGATTTTGTTGTGCTGCTTTTGCTTGAGCTTCTTTTGCTGCTGCTATCGCAGCTTCCTCCTCCTGTCTTGCGACTTCTTCGGGTTTGCATCCAACAAAGGAACAGAGACTTATCGCGGTCAATCCCAGGAGAGGTAGTGTTTGCATAACGAGATGTGTTTTACGGAAGTGCCGAAGATTTGTGAGGTACCTAGGGGATTGGTTTTGCATGGGAAAACCTCGCTGGTAATTGGTGTATGAGGGAAGCGACTGGGGAAGTGGGTGGGTTAGGGTTTGGAGTTTCCGCCGATTCGTCCGAATTCGCCGGCATCGAGGTTTTTGGGAGCATCAAAGGACTTGATTGGTTGATCGGTATCAAGGTTGTTTGGGTCGTATTTCCATCGATAGCGTCCTCGGAGGTGTTCAGGAACTAGCCAAGGAACATATTTGGCGACGGTTGGCCCTGCGTTACCGATATCTTTTCCGAAACCGTACCAGAGGATTGCTAGAGCGATTGGGAACGCGGACAGACCGCCGAGAATTGGGGGGAGAATACGTCGTAGTACGCTCGGCTTTGGCGGTTTTGTCATGGACTGGGGCTTTGGGCGGTTGGTAGTTACGAACGAACAGGGGGGAATAAAGTTCGGATCCAGGGATGTGCCGGAGCGGTTCACACGGATTATACTTACAATTTGTTGGGGCTTGTAGAAGTCTTATTGTAAGGTGTTCGCTCCTGGAGGAAATCGCGGTGGGGTCCCGGGCGACTGAATCATCCAAAACGGATTCTACTTTGACGAATCAGGACGATTTGCAGCGTTTTCGTCCGTTTCTCAAAGCGTTGGCAGAACGCGAGTTGCAGGCATCACTTCGTCAAAAAGTGGACGCGTCGGACATTGTTCAGCAGACGATGCTTCAGGCGGTGGAGTCTGAGCATCAGTGGCGTGGACACGGGGATGCGGCGAAGGCGGGTTGGCTCAAGGCGATTTTGCTTAATGTGACACATGGGGTTTCTAGGCGTTTTCGTCGGCAAGGTAGAAACGTTGATCGCGAGAGGAGTTTAGACCGGCATTCGGGCGGAAGGGGTTCGAATGAAGACTCCAGTGGTGTCATTGCGCAAGATCTTGACGGTGGGCATACCAGTCCGTCGTTGGCGTTGCAATCGCACGAAGAGCGGGAGCGGATATTGGGTGCGATTGAGAAGTTAAGCCCGGAGCAGAAGCAGGTATTGCTCTTGCGATACTGGGAAGACCATTCCTTGGCCGAGATCGCGGAAAGGCTTGGGAAAAGCCCGGACGCGGTGGCGGGATTGCTTTATCGAGCGATGAAGGTGATGCGTTCGGAATTGGCTTGATTTCCACAAGTGTGAGATTTTTGGAATTCTGCGTCAAGTTTTTCTGCGGGTGGCATCTAGATTAAGACCACGGCAGAATTCACGGGGTATTTTGCACGGAAGGTGACTTTCGTGCCTGTGTCTGTCCCATCGATTGACTCAGTCCGTTCGATTCAACTAGTCCAATCGATGGCAATACAAAGCCTGATTTACGCCAAAGGCCAGCCATGTATCCATCGGATCCGAAATTGCAGTCGGGAGATTCGCCGAGAGAGCCCATTGTGAAAAGTGCCAACATGTCGCGAACCGGGGCGGAGGCAGTCGGTGTCGGCGCCGAGTATGTGGACGAAACGACATTGGATACGGTATTAGCGGAGGTCCTTTCGGCACCGGGAGTTCTTTTGGAACAAGTGGCGATGCGACTGTCGGCCAAGTATCCACAGTATGCGGGCGACATCGATGATTTTTTGCGGATGCATACTGAGTTGGATACTCTGCCTCGCTTGAAGTTAGGGTGGGAGGGTGATTCTTCAGGATCTGAATTTAAGACACATGTTAGTCGGCGTTCTGAGTTTCGAGTGGATAGCCTTCGACGATGTGGATTGAGCACTGGTGATCGACTGGGGGACTACGAGTTGCTCGATGAGTTGGATCGAGGTGGGATGGGGGTTGTTTATCGAGCGAAGCATTTCAAGTTAGACCGAGTGGTCGCTTTAAAAATCATCCGTTCAGGGGAGTATGCGGACGAGTTGGAAGTGATTCGGTTTTTGCGAGAGGCGAAAGCCGCGGGCAGATTAGTGCATCCGGGTATCTTGCCGGTTTATGAAGTTGGTCAGCATGGGGCTTTGGTTTACTACACGATGCCGTTGGTGGACGGTTGTACCCTTGCGTCGATGTCTCAGCGTCGAGACATCGAGGTCAGGGAGTCGGTTCAGGTGGTTATACAGTTGGCAATTGCGATGCAGCATGCGCATGAGCGAGGCGTGATCCATCGCGACTTGAAACCTAGCAATGTGTTAGTAGATTCACAGCTTAACCCATTCATCATCGATTTCGGTTTGGCCAAGTTAGTGCAGCATGGTGGTGAAGAGGTTGGTGAGCGTGTGATGGGAACACCTGCATACATGGCTCCCGAGCGACTGGAGTCTAGTGGGATTACCGGGGGCGGTTCGCTAGTAGGTCAAGTTGGTACAACGAAGTTTGAAGATGAGATAGCAAGCGATGTGTATGCATTGGGTGCGATCTTGTATTTCTTACTGAGTAAACGAGCGCCGTTTGTGGGACCGAGTCCGATTGATGTCTTGATGCAGGTCAAGCATCGCGAGCCTCTGGCTCCATCGGTTTGGAATCGCAAGGTTGGGTTTGAGTTGGATGCCATTTGCGGTGTTGCGATGGAGAAGGATCCGAGTGACCGATACCGCAGTGCTCAATTGTTCGCGCAGGATCTACAGCTTTGGTTGGCAGGTGTACCGGTTGTCGTAAGTCGAAAAACTTGGTCGATTCGGTTTCGGCAGGCGTGGCGCAAATATCCTGGTTTGGTTTCACACGTTGTTGCGATCTTAGCAGTAACGATCATTGTTGCCGCTTCTCATTTGCTTGGGTTGTCGCAATCTAATTCAGCGTTGCAATTCGGAATTTTAGGGGGGTGGTTGCTGGCTTGTTTTCCATTGCAACGACTGACATATCATCCGAAAAACTGGTGGTTGTTTGGGAGTGCATGGGGAATCCTCGACGTAGTCAGTACCACGGCATTGATCGCTAATGCGCAGGAACCTCGCGGTTTGTTGTTGATCGCGTATCCGATGTTACTCGCCGCGAGTGCGCTTTTCTATCGGATACGGATGGTGATTGGGATGTTGGTTTTATGCGTTGCCGGGAGCGTTTTCCTCCCTTGGTACACGCAAGACCCATCTTTAGGGCGATGGGATTTTCAAGCAATCTTCGGAATTGGTTTGGTCGTGTTGGGAATCATTTTGATGAGCATGATTGGACGGGTTCGATCGCTTTTTCCATCGAACTTGCGATAGCCCCTCGGCGAGAGAGTTAGGAAGTCATCATGGAATTTCTTTTTGGCGTCGGTTTGTTTTTATTCGTCGTTAGCATCATCGGGCATTTGTTTTGGGTGTTTATGGGTTGGCTTTGGGACTTGTTCACGCAACATTCCTGTGAAGAGTGCGGTAGTCGACGAGTTAGAAAGTTGGTTTGTGAGAAATGCTCTACTGCAAATCAAAAGATTGCTAAGTCCAGCATTCCGAGTCCCGCGGTTGGAGGGGCGCAAGTTCATATTAGTTCGAAATCTAGTACGTCCAACGTTAAGCCTTCGTTAGCGAGTGATTTAGCGGCAGCGAGGAGGCTTGTGCAGCATGCAAAGGTGACTGGCCTCTTGGATTCGGAGACATTAGCGTCATTTGCGGCAAGCCTTGAGCGACTCGAGCAGCCAGCAGTCATTTCAAGTGCAGGAACGACTGCTTCAACGGGAACAAAGGAGGCCGCTATTTCTTTAGCAGAGATTCCTGGTGTGCCTACGATTGCAGCGAGCACGGAGGGTAAGGGAGGAACGGATCGAGAGCTGGTGGTTTCAAGGGAGGTTCTCTCTGTTGTTGATAACCAACGACACAAAGAACCGGTGAAGTCGGTAAAGTCTTTAGAGGTTCATCCACTCGATGAGGTGGAGGAGAGCGAAAAGGGATCCAGGAAAGTCAACTCGGGTCGGCAACCGGTCGAGCGGATGCAGCGTGGGGCCAGCCAATGGATCGCTGAGATGATTTCAGCATTTATGGAGAGATCCAATATCCGCTGGATGGAATTGATGGCAGCTTCGTTGGTGGTGGTTTGTTCCGTTGGATTGGTGATCAGCTTATGGAGTACTTTGGCGGCAACTAGCCGCTTCTTCCCGTCGTTGGTTTTCATGTTGGCAACAGTCGGGGTACATGGAGCAGGTCAATACACATTGAAGAAGTGGAAGTTGCAGAATACCTCTCGTGGGATTCTGCACATTGCGCTGATGCTCATTCCATTGGCGGTAATGATAGGGATCTTACTGGCACGGGGTAACAGCGCGGGTGTATCACAAGGTCCAATTTCGATGGATTGGCAATATTGGACGATGCTGATCACAGGGATTGGTGTTTACGGCGGTCTCGCGGTCACGGCAGCACAGTCGCTTTTCGTCAGAGCTTGGTTACCTGTTGCCATCATGACCATTGTTGGAAGTCTTTCGTTGGTGGGGATTAGTTGGGGCGCAAGAACAGGCTTGGGCGGGGAATTGGCCGAGAAGATCGCACAGGTTTGGATTCTAGTGCCGGCTTTGGCTAGTTCCGGGGTGTTGAGTTGGTTTCAATCGTATCGAGGGGTGATGCGAACTCGTAGAACATTTGGATTCTATCGGCGTCAGATTGGCATTGCGATTCAGCTCCTCTTCGCATCGATCGCGGTTTTTGTGTTTTGGAGTTTACATTTCGGGTCGCTTGTTAAAGCGGGGCCATGGGTTTGGGCTATTGTCGGAATTTTTGCAAGTTTCTGGGTGCAGTGGGGTGTGATTCACAGCGATCTGACTCGTCGCGTTTCTGAATCGTTCCGGCGCGGGAAACTCGGCGATGATCAAGAGCTTCCACCTCGTGGGGATACTAGTAGTGCTATCGTGTTAAGTTGGCTTATCGGACTATGCGCAGCTGTTGTGTTTGCTTGGGGAGTTTGGTTGCTGGCCGAGAATCGAGTTCCCTTATTGGTGTTGTTGGGTGTTGCAGGAGTATCGCAGAGCTTCTTGGGTTGGCGTACAGAAAACGCGCGTGCTCTTGCATTGGGCGTATTCACCTGTGTGCTTGCAGCGACTTTTGGAATCGAGGTTTTAGGGTTATCGGACTCGGCAATGCGGTGGAGCGATTGGTTCTCATGGCAACGGGTGCTGACATTAACCGTGTTAGGCGGAGCGACTCTGGGGGCTGGGATCGGCTTGTCGAAGTACGGCCGAGGGGGAGCCGTAGGATCGGGGGCTAAGCGTCTGGGTTTTGGGGGACTGGTTAAAGGGCAATTTGCGCAAGAGGTTCATGATGGTTGGAGCGGCATAGCGATTGGAGGTGCGGCTGCATTGGGGTTAGGTATGCTGCTTTCGGTGTTTGCAACCTTAGTACCTTGGGGACGGACTCCTTATGGAGGGGATTGGGCTGGAGCGTTGGTGACTTTGTATGGCCTCGCATTGATTCTATGGATGATGGTACGTGAGATCCAAAGTGGCAAGGTGGTTCTTGGTTGGATGGTGATGGGCCAGTTGGTCGGAATGTTGGGAATTTACCGTGTCTTCACGCAAGGGACTTGGTTGCCTACCTTTATCGCGCAGTGGAGGAACGGTTCTGGTTTTGCATTCTTTCTCCCTAACGTCGCTTTAGGATTCGGATGTTTGGCGTTGTTTTGGGTCGTACTTGCGATTTTCGTGCGTTGGTGTTTTGCAAAGGAACGAAGTACTGCAGGGATAGTATGGCTACTGAGAAGTGCAATTGCGTTGTCCCTGCCGACATGGTTGGTGTGTGGGCTGGAGTGGGAATCGGAGAATTATTTTCGAGCGACGGGTTGGATTTTTCCCACGGTATGTATGGGTGGATGGATTGCGATGGTCGTAAGCACGTTGCGATGGTCTGAGATTATAAAGAGCACGTCGGACATGGACGGGGAGCGTGAACTGGGCTGGGGGTTGCTAGTGTTTTGGCTTGCGTCTTGTTTGCATTCCATGAGTCGATCTGCGGGCTTGATTCCCGATCTTTCTTCAGTAGGAACTCAGGCTTGGTACATGGCGGCAGGATGTGGCATTTGCTATTTGGGGATGCAGGGAGTTCGTCGATTGGTAAAGGTACCTGGGCTTGATGGAATTTGGCGACCTGTTTCATACTCCGCTGGGCATGTTTGGCATGATTTGTCTATCGTTGGGATGACGGTAACAACTTTGGTGGTTGCGTTTCGGGTCTTAGTAAGCTCGATGGTTTGGGATGGGGCTCTGAAAGGACTTGGAGGGATTACGAAGACCATCAATGGTGGCGACACAGGATTTCTGGTGCTTGGAGTTTTGGCACTTGGGTCCGTGTCCTTGCTTGCGAAGGAACTCTCGCGTGAGAACAAGTCATCTACGATTGAGGGTGGTGATCGAAGTGGGTTGATTGGATTTGTGATTTGGTTGGGCATGTGGATATTAGGAACGGAAGGTGTCATTGTTTTGCAAGGGGCGGGTGCGTTGTCGGTTGATATCCATCCTTGGGTTGTCTCCAGTTGGATGATGGCGATTCTTGCATTGGGATACGCATGGATGGAGGGGTGTATAAAGCGACCTTCGTTAGTTTTGTGGTTGCCGATCGGTAGCGTGCTCTTGTTAGTTATGGGTGCTTGCAAGGTCTTTCTAAGCGAAGATCTTTCCAGCAGTATTGCTACACCATGGCAGGATGCTTGGAGTGAATTGCCGTTGTGGAGTCGATTGTTTGTGGTTAGTCAGTGGTTTGTTCCTGGTGTTGTCGCCACATTTGGGGCTTGGTTGGTTTCGGTTGTGACATGGAGGAATTCAGATGACTTGGAAAAAGTTGGAGAAGGATCGGTGCAAAGAGGCGAGAGTGGTGGATGGATGCAATTTGGACTTAGGATTAACTCGGCATGGGATGTGTTAAGTGTTGTCATTCGTGGGACATTGCTTGCGCTGACGATATCGTTGTTGCTAACGACATTGCCTCGAAGTTGGGGTGGGATTCCGGTGGAGTCATTTATGCGATGGCTCAGTGCACCGGCATTTGGTTTTGGCTTGGTCAGTCTTGGGACTTCGTGGGAGTTTCTTGCAGATCGCTTGCGGCGTCGGGGTGATCATGGGTCGACTGTATCCGTGACTCGATTGGTTGCGAATCCTGCTGCGAGAGAAGCCAGTTGGCATTTGGGTGCCATAGGACTTGGTTTTGGTGTGCTTGTTTCGTTATTGGCTTGTGCGATCAACATCAACCATGCGGGTAGTATGGTTACTCAACCAACGAATGTGCCCTATTGGACCTTGATCGGTTTGGGGGTTTCGATTTGTGCCGCGCTGATTACTGGAATTCGGACGGAACGCAATTCAATGGCGTTAATAATGATGCTTATCGCGGTGCTCGCACCTGTGGTACCGCTGATATTCTCGGAGTTTTTGTTGCATGGGTGGGGGACTGTAACAGTAAACCAGTTAAAGTTCCGTGCTGAAATGTTGCATGCGATGTTGCTTGGTTGGATCGTTGCATTAGCGTTTGGAGTCAAGCATTCACGGAGCAATACTGAGAGCCTCTTTTGGAGTGGTTTAGCCAGTGTCACGATGTTTTTGTCGATGTGGCACCCAAGCGGAACACCTGTATTTTGGGTACTAGGACTAGGGCTTAGTGTTTCGCTTTTGGTGTTGATGCGTGGCCTGTTCAGAGAGCGCGTTTGGATAGGGCATCTTGCTGCGTTTTTGAGTGCTGCAGTGATTGCATGGTTCTCTATGCGTAGCGAAACGCATATTATTGGACGTTCCATGTTTTGGGGACCAATGCTCTGCGCAATTATCAGTTTGGCTTGGTATCGCTTGGTTCGTCGGGAAGAGCGAACAGATTCGCCTGATGGGTCGGATGTTGTCTTGCGTCGTTGGGTGGGTTGGAGTGTGGATCAAACGGTAAGTTGGCAACTGCCGATGGTCTTGCTAGTCTGGACGGGGATTGAAGTTGCGGGAAGTTTGATAATCGATGCGTTTCGTCCAGGTTTGTCAGCAACGTTCTCAGACGGTGGGCAGATCTGGTCAATGGTCGCGTTGGCTTTGGTCATTTTCGGATTAGCGGTAGGGCGATGTTGGGATAGCCGATCGGGATGGAGGGGTTGGGCGGTTTATTTATCGGTATTGAATCTAGCAACCTTGGTATCGACACAAGTCGGTGCTCAGATGGGTATGGGTGCATCGGTTGTGTTCTTGTCGTTCCTTTACGGTGCATTGATTGCAATGATCGTCTTGGCCGTATGTTTGCGAGAGTGGTTGCGAGAATCGCAGAATTTGTTACCGGTGTTGAAGTTGGGAGCATTAGCGCCCAAGCAAGCAGACTTTGTATCTGCAGGCAGGTGGCTTGCCGGTGCACACAGTGGTTTTGGCCTGTTGATTTTGGGGGTGGCACCGATATTGGTTTTGAGTGGATTTAATGTGTTAACCGTGCGGT
Organism: uncultured Pirellula sp.; assembly: GCA_964483385.1. Taxonomy (GTDB): domain Bacteria; phylum Planctomycetota; class Planctomycetia; order Pirellulales; family Pirellulaceae; genus JBKCUI01. The sequence continues at coordinate 32,525 of CAZACJ010000005.1, forward strand.
TGTCAATGCTATTGCCAATACTTAGTGCATTGAGCATTTTGCCATTGGCGACGGATTTGAAGTTCCGATCGCCGCGAGTTGTCTCGCTCTTGTTGTTGTTCGTGGGAGTGATTTTGTTGTCGTGGAGCGATTTGTTGTGGTTTGAGTCATCTGAAGGACAGCGTTTAGCGAGTGGGAATAACAATCTCAAGATCATTGGGATTTTGGAACGGACATTGATAGCGGTAACTGGACTTTGCGTTGGTGCTCGAGCGATTCGTCATCGCGTTCGAGGTTGGTTGGACTGGGATGTTTTACTGGAGCGTTCAAACGTAGGGTTGGTGGTTATCGGGACAGCTTTGGGTTGGATCTATTTACTCGGGGCTTGGGGGTTGCGGGGTTCGATACATGCGAATTGGATTTCCTCGGACTCGTTGTTGATTTCTAGTTTACTGATTGCGTCTTGGGTATGCCTTGCGTACGAATGGATTCGATCGATGATCGCAGATGATGTCCCCTCGAGAGGCAAGCATCTATCTTTGGTTATGGCTGAGTTGTGTTTGCTTGGAGCGGTGTTGACACTCCGACTATTCCATCCATGGATATTTACGGGTTGGGTAAAGCAATGGTGGCCAGTAGTAACATATGCGTTAGCCTTTGGTTCGATTGGTATTGGGGAGTGGTTACGTCGCCGAGGTAAATTGGCCATTGCGGATCCGTTGCAGCGACAGAGTCTTTTGTTGCCTTTGATTCCGTTGATTGCGGCTTGGGTCCCCCGATGGAACATGCTCGGGGATTTCTGGGGTCAACCGATGAGTTTCTCGTTGCTGTTGTTGGTCTCCGGTGTGGCTTACATGGTGTTGGGGGCTCATCACCGCTGGACATTGCTGAAGACGTTAGCTTTAGGGTTGTTTCTGAGTGCATTTTGGTCCTTATTGCATTCGCAGGAGGGATGGCGATTCCTGGATCATCCGCAGCTATGGTTGATCCCGCCGGCGATAGCGACCTTGGTATTTGTGGAGAGGAACCAGGGGCAGTTGGCAGGATCCGTGGTTTCGGGCGTACGGTATTTAGCGCTGTTACTGATCTACATGAGCAGTTCGATGGAGATGTTGTTCAAGTCCTTTGAATTGCAATTTTGGTCGCCGGTGGTGTTGTTGGCATTTGCGATTGCCGGGATGATCGCCGGAGTGGTATTGCGGGTTCGTGCGTTCTTGTTCTGCGGTAGCGGATTTGTGTTTGTCGCCTTGTTTGGGATGGTTTGGCAAGCTCAACGGGCGATTGGGCAGGTTTGGCCATGGTGGGCTTTTGGAATCTGCATGGGGGTCGGATTGATCGTATTGATTGGTTACTTTGAGAAGAACCGAGCGAGGTTTTTGGAGATGATTCAATCGTTACGGACCTGGCAGCCTTAAACGGAGTGTTTTCGCGGGGTTGTTGGGGGGATTTAAACCGGATACAACTACTTTTCGCCAAAGATTTTGAGAGCTGCCGATGCGTGATTAGATAAACAGTGTGTGAGTAGATTGACCGAGCCGATGACCCAACCGCAACTGATTATTGACGGCTCGCATACTTTGGGTTCGGGAAAGAACACAGGAATAGAGCGGGTTGTGCGCAACTTGTGCCGCGAGCTACGTGATGCGACTCTAGAGCGTCGGCTACCCGCGTTGCAGGTGGTGACACACTTTCAGAGGCGATTTCTACCTTTAGATGGTCGGTTGGAGACCCATTTATCTCGGATGGCAGCTTGGGAATCTAACGCCGGTCGATTCGTTCCGAGTTGGATCCAATGGATGCCTAAGTGGATAGTGAAAGCGACGGGATCGAAAAAGCTCAAGAAATGGTTGCAGCCGTCGCCGAGTCATTTGGGTGTTTACAAAGTTCCGCATCACGGTTACCGGGTATGCTCTTTGACGGGAAGGATTCTTCGAGGAGGTTTGTTGAAGCCGAGTGCCAATCAAATTCTCTTGTTGCCGGATGCATACTGGACACGGCGAGGCATTTGGGAGACGGTAGCGCGATATCGGCAAGAGGGAGTGTTTGTTGCCACGTTAGTATACGATTTGATTCCCTTGACGCATCCTGAGTATGTAGGGGCGAAGCGGAGTGAGAAGTTTCGAGGCTATCTTCAGCAAGTGATTCAGCATAGTGACACGATCATCGCAATTTCCAAAACGGTGCGTGACGACGTGTTGCAATTTATTCGAGATCAAGGGCAAAGCGGTACGTACTGCCGCGATGTTCGAGCATTCTGTTTGGGGGCGGAGTTAGCAAACGTAACCGGTGCTGTTAGGCCAGTAGTACAAAGTTTATTTTCAGGGGAGAAGCCACCGTATTTCATGGTCGCGAGTTTTGATCCTCGCAAGAACCACACGCAAGCGTTGGACGCATTTGATTTGTTGTGGCAACAAGGTGTGCAAGTTCAATTGTGTTTTGCGGGGCGTACAGGTTCATTGTGCAATGATTTGATGCGTCGGATCGAGCAGCATCCAGAATTGAACAAGCGACTATGGGTGTTTCATGATCTTTCGGATGCAGAATTGCATTATGCCTATGAGCTATGTTCGGGCGTGTTATTGCCTTCGATTGTAGAAGGGTTTGGCTTACCGATTGTCGAGTCGCTTTGGCATGGGCGCAAGACGTTTGCGAGCGACACGCCGATACACCGCGAAGTGGGTGGTAGTTTTTGCGAGTATTTTCCATTGCATGATGCCGGTGCGTTGGCGCAATGTATTCGAAGATGGGAGTTGGAAAGTGCAGGTCGCCGAGCTAATGTCAGTGAGGAAGGTGGTCGATTTTTGCCGATGACTTGGAAAGCAAGTGCGAATCAGCTCCTGGACGAAGTATTGGCTGCGTACGAGAAGAGGAATTAAATAAGGATGGGCCAGCACGGTAATACTGATCACGGTAATACTGATCACGGTAATACTGATCACGGTAATA
>CAZACJ010000005.1:35549-45326 GCA_964483385.1 uncultured Pirellula sp.
TAATACTGATCACGGTAATACTGATCACGGTAATACTGATCACGGTAATACTGATCACGGTAATACTGATTACAGCGAGGAATCGGCGACCGCGAAGAATGCAAGGGAGAATCCCGACGACCTAGCTAGGCGAGAACCGTTGCTTAGGGACTCCGTATGTTTGCGTTGCTTGGACCATCGAACGATTGTCAGTGGTAAGGGATCTGTTTTTTTACTGTGTCAATCCGAACAGGTTCCTCGGGAGTGGCCGAAGTACCCGAGGCAGCCGTTGTTTCGATGTCCTTATTTCAGGGTGGCCCAGGAATCGCGGACGAATTGAAGAAATACTTCTGCGAGTTTTCGATCTGCGCCGAGGGTTCTCGCGAGGATCCAGTGCTTCTCTGGAAATTTTGTGCGCATGTTTCGGATTTTTTGTCGGAGTTGATCCATGAGTTCACCTTCGAACAGAAGATGAGGTTGGACAACGACCGTATCGCAGGGTTGGTTTTGGTACGTGGCCGATGCGGCGGATTCGAGCAGAGCGTCGACAGTTGTATTTCCGCCAGCGAAGAAACCGGTATTTACCCAGTGGACGGTTCGTTGGCTTGAAACAAGTTGTGTTAGTTCAAGCATGTGTTGGAGTGCTAGGGGGTCGCTGGTGCCTCGTCCTACCATCGCGAGGGCGATTCGCTCTGGGCGAACACCGATAAGGGGGCACGGGTCACAGGTGGTGTTGGAGGGGTGATTAATAGGTGGCACACCGGTACCACAATGCCCGGAAACGCAACCTGTGCGGGTAGCTTGTTCGATCATTTCGACGAAGCGTTGATTCGAAAGCTCGAGAATGTTAGAGGCGGTACCAAGGGAGGGGGTTTGACCGAGGATTTCGATGTTTAACGCTTCCGCAGAAGCTTGAGCTGCATCGGGTATATCGGATTTAGCGTGGGCAGCGGCGAAAAGCAAAATAGGTACGAGGAGAACTTGTTTCAGTCCATCGGAGGCGATGGTTTGCATCGCTTGTTCGATCGTCGGTTCGGCGAGTTCGAGGAAGGATGGATAGATATGCCAATTCGGTTCGATGGCTTGCATGTGTGCCACGAGGGTTCGCAATTGGTCTGCGCCGGCGGGTTTCCGCGTTCCGTGGCCGACGACGAGTACGGCGCAGTGTTTATCGGGGGTGTTTTTTGGGTAGGCGGTAGGAATTGGGTTCAGAGGATTGATCCTTGCTTGAGGTGGTTTAGGGGGTTTGGGTGGATTGCGAGGCTTGGGTGGTTTTAGCGGTCATTCTGATCGTAGCGATGGTAGGAATTACCGCGATGGAAGTGTCTTAGTAATTGTCAAAAAACTCTGGTTTTTCCTAAAGAAATAGAGCGAAACGTTTTGCATTCGTTTTTTTGTTGATGAAACGAATTTCTTATTTGATACGAAGCGATGCTTCGACAAAAATAACCGGGAACGTTTTGGATTCCATTAAAGTTTTACCGACAGCAATTCACGATGACTCTTCGAGCCAAGAACCGCCTCGCAATCGCCTCAATGATCCAAGCTGGGTGTGTGACCGCATTGTGTGCGGCTTACAATCCCCTTACGGACATTAGTCTTGCGCAGGATTGTATGCCCTGTGGTCCGGCCAAACCGGTTGCGACTTATCGGTTGCAAACGGAAACGGTATACGAGCAAGTACCGGTAACGCGGAACAAGGTCGAGATTGATGAGGTGATGGTTGAGCGGGAGGTAGTCAGTTACCGACCGGTTATCGAGACGCGAGTTGAACGCAAGCAGACGACTGTTCGCAAACCCGTCATTGAAACATCGACGATCAACCAAACGTACACGGTGCAAAAGCCAGTTACAAAGATCGATTACGTAGATGAGACAACTTACGTAACGGAGACGTCGCAGGTTGAGCAAACGGTAACGACTTACAAGCAAGTTACCGAGACGCAGTATCAAACACAGTATCAGACGGTGCAGAAGCCGGTGACAGAGACGCAGATCGCCGTCCAGAATTTTCTCGTGCAGAAACCGGTAACGGAGACGACTTATCAGACGCAGCAGTACACCGTGCAGCGACCGGTGACGGAGACCGTGATGCAGGCGCAAACGATCGCGGTTCAGCGACCGGTGACGGAAACCGTGATGCAAGCGCAGACTTATACATCGATGCAGCCTGTGACTACCTATCAGCCAGCAGTGGTTGATGCTGGTGGCTACATGGCACAGAACTATTACCAACCGGGGGATGTGCGATATCATTTGCGTTGGACGCAACCAGCGACGGGGATCAATCCGGCGACTGGTCAACCTGTTTACCAATCCGCAGGCTTGAACTGGGTTCCGTATCAAGCACCCGGACAGACATCGACAGCGGTTTACTACCAGCCGAACTATCAGCAAGTTGCAGTACCTCAGACGAGTTACATGCCACAGGCTCAGACGGTACAAGTACCTGTGACCTCGACAAGATTGCAGACCGACTACGTACAGCAGCAGATTCCTGTGACGACGCAGAAGATTCAGAATGAAATCGTTCAGCAGCAGGTACCCGTAACGACGACGAAGATTCAGCAGGAAGTAGTTCAGCAACAGGTGCCAGTAACGACGACTCGCTACGAGAATCAGGTTATTGCACAGCAAGTGCCTGTACAGGTGCAGAAGACAGTGCCAGTGCAAGAGAAGGTGATGGTACCGCATTCGGTCCAGAAACCAGTCACTCGTCGGGTTGCGAAGGAGCGGATTGAATATGTTACCGAGCAAGTAGTTCGGCCAGTGACGGTGCAGAAGGAAGTTTACAAAGACGAGGTTGTGGTTGAGGAGATTCCGATTCAGACAACGCGTTACGAGCGTGTTGTCGAGAAGATCCAAGTACCACAGAAGGTGATGCGAACGGTTCCGGTCACGGAGATTCGATTGGTACCTCGATTGGTGACGCGTCGCGTGCCGATCGACATCAACGGAATTCCTGTGGTAGAGACTCCAGTAGTTTCGTTGGCAGCGCCAACATCAACGAACTCGGCAAGGGCAGCCTCATCGACGGAGGCTTCGCCATCGGACAAAGCGCAGAGCATTTTGTCCCGCAAGCCGGCGGCGACGGAGTCTGGGGATTTACCTGCACCGTCTCTAGCGGGAGCGGCAAATGAGCCTGCTTCTGGCAACGGGCCTGCTTCTAGCAAAACAGAGTTGCAATTAGGGCCAGCGACCGGGGATGTCGAGGCGGATGCCAAGCCGGTTCTTCCGCCACCGAATGGTCAGGCACCTGCTGGTGCAAGTAGCGGAGCGGCAGATGGGGCTGGTGCAACGGCTAGTGGTGTCGCTGGTGAAGGTGTTACGGCAGAAAAGCCGAGCAAGATTCGGGTCACTGGTGACGAGTAGGGGTTGGGTAGTAGAATGGGGGGAGCGGGCGTTGGAGGTAAATCCGACGCCGCTCGAATCATTCTACGCAACTTTTACTTGAAATTATTGCTCCGCATGCGTGCTATACAAATTGTCGAACCGAAGTGTTTAAAGGAAATTTCAATCTCGGAGCCATCCTCGCCGGGGCCGGGTCAAGCGTTGGTAAGAACTCATCGGATGGGTGTTTGCGGAACCGATGTGAGTTGTTATTTGGGGAAATTCCCGTTCTTTGCATTCCCCCGCATCCCTGGGCACGAGTTGGGTGTTGAGGTATTGGAGGTCGGGGAAGGGGTTGAAAATGTTCGACCGGGGGACGCTTGCAGTGTCGAGCCGTATCTTCATTGCGGTACTTGTTACGCATGCCGAAAGGGTGCTAGTAACTGCTGCACTCAATTGAAGGTCATCGGTGTGATGATGGATGGCGGGTTGTGCGAGCGTTTTTTGATTCGCGCCGACAAGTTGCACCCATCGAAGAAATTGACGATGGATCAATTAGCATTGGTTGAGACTTTGGCGATTGGATGTCATGCGAGTCAGCGATCTGGGGTTACGAAGGGCGATCGAGTATTGATCATTGGAGCGGGGCCTATCGGCATCGCAACGTTAGAGTTTGTCCGGCTTACGGGCGCTGCGATCACGGTGATGGACATGAACCGATCGCGTTTGGATTTTGTCGGAGGGACTTATGGTATTGAGCGGCTCATTGAAGTTTCGCCACAGGAGACAGGATTGGAGCAAGCCAAGGGGCATACGGGTGGTGATTTGTATGACATTGTGATTGATGCGACGGGGAATCGGTTCTCGATGTCGAATGCTTTTCAATTTGTTGCTCCTACTGGCAAATTAGTATACGTAGGGATCACGCAGGATGAGTTGGTATTCAAACATCCCGCGTTGCATCGTCCGGAGGTGACGTTGCTTGCATCGCGCAATGCTTTGCCTAATGACTTTCCGTACATCATCGGCTTGATCGAGGATGGAACGATTCGGACAGATCCTTGGATTACGCATCGTACGGACTTGGATCATGTTTTGGAGGACTTTGATGGATTTACGCGTCCTGAAAGTGGTGTTTTGAAAGCCGTGATCAACGTTGCTGGTTGATAGGACGACATGTATTACTTGAATCGCTCGTATGAGGATCCGCATTCTAATTTAGCTTTTGACGAAGCGCTGCTTGAGGCAATGGACAACCTTGAATCGCACAAGTCTGAATCAGCGAGCGAGACTGGGGATCCGGCGGAATTGCTGCGTTTTTGGCAGATGAGCGAGCCGTGCGTAGTTGTGGGAAGGTCATCGAAGCTAGCCGAGGAAGTGCATCTTGATCGCTGCGAGCGGGATGCAGTTCCGGTGTTGCGTCGAATGAGTGGTGGGGGAACGATCGTTGCTGGGCCGGGCTGTGCGATGTTCAGTGTTTTGTTATCGCTCGATGCGCGTCCAGAGTGTCGTTTGTTGGACGAAGCACATCGAACGGTGATGACCAGGGTATGTCAAGCTTTGCAAATAGCGCTCGATGAATACGGGGTAGAGCAGAAGGTCGATATTCGAGGTGTGTGCGACTTGACGATAGATGGGCAGAAAATCTCAGGCAATGCGCTTCGACTTAAGCGGCATTGGCTTATGTATCACGGAACGTTGTTGATCGACATGCCTTTGCGTTGGATTAGCGAGTATTTAGCGATGCCGCCCAAGCAGCCAGAATATCGGCAAGGAAGATCGCACGAACAGTTCGTAAGGGGGCTTGGGGATCACATTCGAGACTCCAAAGTGTTCACAGCAATTCTTGAACGAGCGTTGCAGCGGGTATGGCAAGCGGATGAGCCTTGGGGTGAGCATCCATTTGCGGCTCAAGCCGACGAGCAAGTGCAAGGCTGGTTGGAACGACGTTACAAAGATCTTGCTTGGCATGCACAGCGATGATTTGAAGGTCATTGTTTCATTGAAAGATTGGTCTTTGAGCCGAAGAGCCGAGTTCCACACCGTCAAATCGATGTTCTGACGGATTCCATGAAGTTGGGTTTTGGAGGCAAATATTTATTGGTTCTTTCTGTGCGGTAGATGATTTTTCCGTAGGGTGTGGTGAAGCGGTCGCACGTTCATTGATGCGTTACTTCCGAATTACACTACTGCACTGTTATGTTCGCAATGCCTAGCCCCACGACCGCGAAACGCACCAAGCCGCTTCCATCGCAGAGGTATGTTCCGTGGTCCATTGTTTAGACCGTACGCCCTGAATGGATAGGACTTGGTAGATCGTGTGTGGTAAATGATTGTTTAGGTGGGAACCGCTGCACATACCCTACGTTACCCAATGGGTAGGACATTTGGTTTCAATCTGTTACTTTTGGCTGGCGCATTGAGAATGGTCCCCAAAGCTCCTTGTTAGAATTATAATAGCTTTGTCCGCCATGACTGCGGATATGCAGTTGGCACGATGGGTAGACCATTGTGTGAATCAGTAAGACCAAACGACCCTAGGCAATACGATGCGACACAGCCCATTTCTGCTGCTTTTGGAACTTGTATTTCTATTTCACTTCAATCCTGTATGGGTCGTGGGATTGGAGCAAGAGAAAGCTACAAAGGCGATAGATATTGCAGGGATAGTTGTAACGGAGCATCAAGTCTCATCGGAGATGCGTTGGAGGCGGGATCCAGATCCTACACTCTCTGCACGTGTGGAGCTTTTTGTGCAAAATTCCGGCGAGGAAACGATCAAGATCACCGGACCGTTGGAATTAGATGAGTTCGCCCCAAGCGAACTTGTGTCGCGCGGCGATTGGGCTTGGAGGGACACGGCTTGGGAAAATGGTTTTGAGCTTCCGCCTGGCGCGTTGCGAGTGTTGCGATGGAATGGCCAAAGCCAGGGTTGGGGGATTGGTACGAAGCATGTTTTGCGATATCGGATGCCGGAAGGCGTTGCTGAAGTTCCTGAGTCTGTATCGAAAGCGACACCATCAGAAGGCCATCGGTCAGGAACTGAGGAACAAGAAATTCGATTGGACAAACCGGAGCTTTGGATCGAATCGATCGTGTTTCATGCAGGTGAGGATTCGGTTCGTCCAAATCGGGTCAGTATTACGTTGAGAAATGCAGGTGGGCAGACCAAGCGACTGCGAAGTGTACAGTTGTGGTTACCTAAGGAAGGAAATTCTTTTGAGACGTTGTATCTGCAAGGTAGGCGAGAAAACATCGCGACTTGGAACAATGACAGGAGCGTTCCTGGCGGGGAGTTGACAGGGCTAACGATTGCAACCGAGTTGCTACCACTGACCTTTGTGGCGGTGGAAGTTGAATTGGAAGGAGATATGGGGAAGCCAGAAAAGGTTTGGGGGTACTTGAAAGTGCGTCCTGCCCACTTTGACATCAGCGGAGGATGGATCGCGAGCAATGTCAAAGGTGCTTCGAGTATGGCGAACGAGGAGTATTTAAAAACCTTGATGCTTTTGTCGGTAAACACCGGGCAAATTGAAGAGGTCGGTGGTTACAGCGATAACAGTGAATTGGTTCGCAAGTATCCCATCAAGCGGTTCAATCGGTTAGGAGACCGAGAGCGATACGACAAGGAGGCGATGGTTTCTGGGATTCACGCGGTCGAGTTTTTAGGTGAGCCGCAATATGGCGGTGGGCGACCGGTACCTCCACAAGAGGTTTTTGACAAGTTGGCTCCTTATGCATCATGGATGTTGCCAACTAGTGTTACGTTGAGTGAAGAGAGGACGTGGCGATATTACGCTGGGTTGTCGGATTATCCCCATTACGATGCGTATCGGGTGATTGCCCCGGCCGCGGACGCGTGGTCTCGATATGAAAGATGGGATGGAGCGAGTATTCGTTGGGGAGCGCCGTTGGAGACGATCGGAACGATGACTCGAAGTTTGAGGGAATTAAATCGTCCAGCGACGATCGCTTATTGGTCGCAGGGTGCGCACGATGGGTGGGGAGGGATTTTGAGTCCAAGACGTGGGTCACCTACACCACAGGAGTTGCGTTCACAGGCATGGCAAGGGTTAGGCAATGGCATCGCATCGTTGTACTGGTTTAATTTGAGTATGAAATCGCTCGCCAAGTTCCCGGATTTGCTTGAGCCGATCGCCGACATTGGAATGGAGATCCAGATGCTCAAGCCATTGTTAGAGGGAGGGACGGCTTATCGTTACAACAGGACAGTTGAGGGGGAGAAACTTCAATGGGATCTTTCTTCATTGGTTGGAGAGTCCGCAGCGATGTTGGTAGTGAATGATTTAGGGTATGAGATTGATACATCGACGAGGACTTTTCGATTTAGACCGCGAGATGGAAGTTGGGAGTTTGAATTACCGGTGTGGTTGCGAGAGGCTACTGTGTGTTATCGGGTCGATGCTACAGGGGTGCATGATGTAAAGCATCGCTTTGAGTCAGGGCGTGTCGTGATTGAGGATCGGATTGAGGTAGTTGGAGTGTACGTCGTAAGCAATGATTCTGGGATGCGTGAGAGGATGTTCAAGACGAGAGAGGCGATACTCGAGCGGCATCGAGAATTGGATTTTGATCCGATTCATCGCGACGAGGACATGAAGCGACTACAGAGGTGGGTCGATTGATTTTGTGCGAATTGTGTTTAGGAAGATGAATTCGATTGGCGGTTGGCAGAGTGATGGCGAGGTTGCAGACTGACGATACCTGCGAGGATGATGAGTCCAAGGACAAGGATTGCGAAACTAACGATTCCGATGCCGGTCCAACCGCCGGGGCCAGCGGGATTGAGGAAAGGGTATGGGTACCAGCCAGTGAGCGCCCCACGGAATAGGGAGATGAAGAGATAAACAAGTGGGTAGACGAGCCACCAGAGAGCACGTCTTAGAGAGATGCGGTCTTGTGGTGGGGAAGCGACCCAATCGAACAGTACCCAGATTGGAAGGAGCAGGTGGTGTACGGCATCGGCGATTGGATGAACGATTTCTTTGACGATTGGTAGATTTGCCAGCAGTACTGCGTAGACGATTCCCGTGATAGCCATGTAGAGGACAGCTGCGCCTCGCAGGCTGGAGCGAGTTGGGTTGGACAAGCCACAGCCGCCGAGCGATTCGATCAGCAGGACTGCGATGACATAGAGATTGGATTGGATCGTGAAGAAGCTCAAGAAGCCAGACAATTCGAATCGGTTCAATTGGATCAGGTATTGGGCTTGGAGGAACACAGCCCAGAGAGAGAGTGCGGCGAGGGCAACGCGCAAAGCGTTCAGTGGTTGAAATAGAGAGTGATTTGTTTGGGGGTGCTGCATGATCGGTTACTTTGTTTTTAGGACATGGTTATCGAAGAAGGAAAACACATCGTCGAGTGCAGCTTGGACGATGACCATATGTTCGACGTGTGGGTATTCCTTGTAATCGACGTTGCAGTTGGATTGTTTTAGTTGAGAAGCGAGGGTTTTGGCTCGCGGCTTGCCGAAGTCTCGTTCGCCAGCGGCGACGAAGAATGGGATTGACTGGATGGCTTGTGAGGGGCGGACAGCGCCACCTCCGCCGAGAGCAGCGACAGCACGGATGGATTCGGGAGCGCGACTGACTTGGGACATCGCTTGTGCTGCTCCCATGGAATGTCCGCATAGCAGAATTGAGTTACGATCGATGGGGAGAATTTCTTCGAGAGCATCAAGCATTTTGGGGACATCCATTCCGAGTCCCGACATAGTTTGGCGAGGAGAGACGACGATCCAACCACGTTGTTTTGCGAGAGCGACGAGTCGTCCGGCTCCATAGGTTTCGAAGAACATGTTTTCGCTTCCTCCGGCTCCGTGCAAGGCGATGAGAACGGGGATGGTTTTGATTGAGTCGCTGTTCTTTGGCAAATCAGCTGGGACTTCGACGCGCAGAATTTGAGATGATTTTTCGCGGGCGAGTTGGATCCACTTTGTACCTGGTTTTTGGCTCCATGTTTGCAAGGTGGACGAGTTCGAGTTGGGTTCGGAGGCAGAGGGGTGTTCGGAGTTGCTGAGTTGTGCTGGGTTGCTGAGTTGTGCTGGGTTGCATAGTTGCTCGAAGTCGTTGAGGAGTTGATTCCAAGGCAGGTCGGACTCAGTGGGAGTTCCTTTGCGTCCTTTGAGGATTTCTTTTGCGATGAAGCGAGTGGTGTTTATGAGAGTTGCTCCGGAATCACGGCGATGTTCATCGAGCCACGTTTCCACTTTCGCAATGCGTGCTTCGAGGTTTTCGATGACAGAGAAGGATTCGCAGAGCAGTTCGGGGTTATTGAGATTTTTTCCGAGGGTGATTACTGCGAGATAATCGCCGGGGGGGAGTTTTGGGAATTGGATTTCCAGGGGGGCGTTGGTGGATTCTGGAGGGGAGAATTCGAATTCTGCGACCGGTTTGGCTGGCGGTGGCAGAGAGGAGGATTGAGGAGAGGAGGATTGAGGAGAGGAGG
>CAZACJ010000005.1:45426-54771 GCA_964483385.1 uncultured Pirellula sp.
GAGAGGAGGATTGAGGAGAGGAGGATTGAGGAGAGGAGGCTGGAACATCTTCGTAGGAGTGTTGCCAGGAGAAGATGGAGAAATGCCAGGGAACGGAGACTAGATCTGAAGTAGATTGCGTTTGGTTGGCGGGTTGTTCACTGGAGTAGAAGGACTTTAAAGTGCCGCGTAGGACGAAGGGATCGGAGTTCGAAGGGATGCAGGGTGAATCCCAGTCGACGAGCCAAGGTGTTGAGTTGATCCAGCGTTTTTGATCGGAGGGAGGGACCCCTAGGGCGTCCATCCAAGCTTCGTCGAGGGATTGGCCTGCGCGGGAGAGTTGGAGGCTGAAAAAGCTGGTGACGGCCTTCTCCATCGCTGGGGTGCTTGCAACGCGGTTTGGGATTGATCCGGACTGCCAAGCTTTTTCGAAGCGAGCGAGGCGTCTGCCGAGTTGGTACCGGTCTTGGGCGAGTTGGGCGGGAGCGGGGGCGGATTGAAAGCAAAAAAGGAGGATACACAGGGGAAATAGGAGTCTTTGAGGGAACGAACCGGGCTTACTAGACGTCCAACTGGGAGCAGAAAAAAAGGGTGGGGTGCAGGGAGCGGTGGGTGGCATAGAAAATTGGGCCTGTATGTAGGGAAATTCCTTGGGGCAATGGTGGGATTTCATGGGGGTGATCCTGGAAAACGGGAAGGAATTTCTTACCAAGTTTGCGGGGTTTTGGATACATTTAGGAAGATCGCACACCTAGATTCCCAGGGGTTCTGCGAAAGTTTTGAACGCTCCTGAGCTCATTGTATTCGATGGGAGAGTGGTTTCCTTGGGGCGATGCTTTCGAGAGCGTTGGAGTCGGAGAAAGATCGAATGAAAAAAAACCGAGACTCGGTGCACGCTCTTCGGCGACGGGTGCTGGTCTATGATCTGTTGGAAGATCGCCGCGTGTTTGCGGGTTTGGATATTTTGGTTTTTGAAGACCCGTATTCTCTTCGGCATCCACAAGAGTCGAGTGTGCCTGCGGCGCAGCGGGTGGTCTATTTGGATTTGAACGCGGATGGCGTTCATCAGTTTAGCGAACCACTTTCGCAGACAGATGCATCTGGAGTGGCGTCGTTTCGGGATTTGGGGCGAGGGACATACAATATAAGGTTATTGGGAAATTCGCGTTCTGTTGTTCAAACGACACCTTCAGCGCCGGCAGCGACGGGGCGTTGGACGGGAGATCTCGGCATAGAGCAAGTATTGAATTGGGACACGGACAGTGTTGGTTGGTTTGCCACCTCGAATGCGCTGGTGCAGTGTGACATAGAGAGAGGGGAGATCCAGACGCGACTGGAATTAGGTGGGCGGATAAAGACGCTTGCGATGCTCGGTGGTTCGGAAGGTGTGGCGGTTGTAGCTTCCAACGGGCAGGGACTTGAGTTAGTTCGCTTTGACACAATTACATCGCAAGTGAATCGTTGGAGTTTAGCTGGGCTGACTCGTTCTGCCGGGGTAGTTGGTGCGGATTCTGCGGCAGCTTTGCATGTGGTTGGGGATCGTTTGGTTTTGCAATACCACGCAGGGGGGACAGCAGATGCACTGGTTGTTGGGGAGCTAATTGAGTTGGAGTTTCCTGCATCTGGAGAGGTGAGTGAAATATCAGCGCGACCGCTGGTGAGCGGTTTAGAGAATGGATCAAAAGTCTATGGGGTTGGGGCGGAGGGATTGCTGATTGATCGGGTGCAGAACGAAGGGACCAGCCTTCAGTTTTATCGATGGGTCGATAATCAACTAGAGTTGGTTTCAGAGCGATTTTTTTCAGAGTTCGTTCGTGTATCGAGTGTTCGAGCGGACGGTCAGTCCGTAGCCGTTGAAACCTCCCAGGGTATTGAAGTATTGGGGTTGGGAAGTGGATTGCCGACGGCTTTGCGGCTGGAGCAAGCGACTGGGGCTACTGTTTTTGATGTAGGTCGCCGAGTGTTGTGGGGGGTGAGTCGAGCCAATCCGAGTCGTCTGATAGGTTGGTCGTTGACCGAAGGTATTCCTCTGTTTGACAGGCTTTTTGCAGAGAGCGGCATGGCTGAGAATGCCCTACGCACGAGTTGGTCGTTAGGGTATGGCGAGGATACGTTGGTTGGGTTGCGAGACGGTCAGTTGTACACGCATGCGTTATCGATTTCTCAACCCTTGGTCGTGGACTTGGTCGACCAAATCATTCAGCAGGTAGCGATAGGTGTACGCAATCGTGGCAGCAACACAGCACCGTCGCTGAAACCGTTACCGAGCGTGGTGGTTCGCGAGGACCAACCGATTGTGTTATCGACTTCGGAGTGGATTCGTTCGGTTATCGACAATGATTCAGATCCGATTCAATGGGTAGTTGTCCGGGGTGGTGCATTGGGGAGTTTGCAATGGGCGACAAGTACGGGAGGTGTGTACACGCCGAATCCGGATGCGACTGGGAGTGATTCGATTGTCGTTCAAGCTTATGATGGGCTAGACTGGTCGGTGCCACAGACGGTGGGAATTCAGATTCAAGCCGTTAATGATCCGCCTAGAGATTTGATGTACAGCGGATTATTGTCGATACCTGAGCAGCGTCCTGGTTATGTGTTGGGAAATTTGGGTGTGGTGGATCCTGATTCCAATGAAGTCTATGACTACACAGTTTCCGACGCTCGTTTCGAGGTTGTAGGCACAACGTTGCGTGTACGCAATGACGCGAACATCGTCTACCAAGACCCGGGGTGGATCGATGTTGTGCTGAGGGCGACATCGCGTGCGAATGGGGATTTCGTGGAGCGGTTTGAAAGGATTTACGTGATAAAGGATACGACTCCTTATCACAACGATTACTTGCCTGAGGACGTGGATGGAGATGGGGCGATTACCCCATTGGATCCTTTGGTGATCATCAATTATCTCAACAGTCATGGATCGGGAAATATTCAGCCGGCGGGTGAGGGTGAGTCACCCGGTGATTTGGACGTGAATGGGGATGGAATTGTGAGTCCGTTGGATATTCTCATCGTGATCAACACCTTGAATCAGGGAGTCCAAGGCGAGGGAGAGGGGGGGGCTGTCGGGGATGTTCGCAAGCCTGTAGCGGCACCGTTACCGGACGAGAAATTGAAGGGTATAAGGCCATAGAGTGTGGTAATTGTCAAACGTCCAGGCTGGCTGTGTGATCGCTTGTGGCGTCCTTGTGCTCCGTTGCGTCGGGAGTTCAAATCCTCACCGACCCGTAATTGGTGGATGACCTAGGGCAGAGTATAGTGCTACGCCGCGGTGGATTTCTTTTCGAAAATTTGCTCTTGAGGAATTTTTGTAGAATGTAGAATCCGCCATTTGTGGTTTTGGGATATCTTGATAACACCGGCTTTATCTACTCTTAATTACAACAGAACTTACTCGCTAGGCACTTCGTTCGATTCTGATGTGTTGTATAGATTTTAAAGAATTACATGATGGGATCACAGAAATTCGTTTGCGCTTGCTTTCTGGTTATAGCTCACCTGCTTTCAACCAACGGGGATACTGCTCGTGGAGCGGTGATCTTCTTTGAACCGTCCGGAGTACAGTTAGTTGGCGGATCGACCAGGGCGATTTGGATTGGAGATGGCGAAGAGAAATTGTTCTCGATATTCCTTGATACAAGTGGCCTACAGTTCGATTTGCAATCGCTCACTTATCAGTGGAGTGTAGATCAGAGCGAGCTGCAATTCGTATCTTATGCAAGGAACATCGATGGTGAGTTTTCGAACTTCTATGAGACGCCGATTATTCCACCATTGCCACCTACCGCTTCATTCAACTTCGTAGATAACTACACTTTGGCGGGTGGTGCCGTCGCGCCGGGCAAGAGCCGGGTCGCACTCGACAGCGTTACTTATCGTGGAACCTCTCAAATCCGAAACGATGGTTTACCTGATATTCGGCTAGAGGTTGTTTCGGCGGTCGATGTAATGCAGAATGACGTCACTTCTCAGTTCCTTCCCTCAACGCAGGAGCTGCATGTGCTACCCGTTCCGGAGCCTGCGAGTGTTCTGTTGTGGAGCTTGTTCTTCGCAGGTGCGTTCGGTAGTCGTGGGCGGAAATGGTATGACAAGAACGCTGGCTGATCCACGTGGGCGTGTTGGCGATGTTGAATGCTTATCATCGCCAACGATGCGGCAGGTCATTTCTCCGGGGTAACGCTCTGGGGTGTTACTTCCGAAGGCTCATCAAGTATTCGACAAGGTCTACGAACTCTTGTTCGCTGATGAGTTCTTGCAAGTTTTCTGGCATGAGAGACTTCTCTTGTTTTTGCAGTTCGTCGATGTCGTTTGTGGGGATCGTTCGTTCGATTCCCTTCGCGTCTTTGATGGTTACAGATTCTGCAGTTTTGCTTACGAGCAGTCCGGTGATGACTTCGCCATCGGTGGTGCGAAGGGTAAACGCTTCGTAGTTATGCGAGATACCCGCACTGGGCGCGAGGATCGAAACGATCATCGCTTCTCGACTGAGTTTGTTTCCGATTTCAGTTAGGCTTGGCCCAACATTTTTACCTTCATTGCCAATCATGTGGCATTGTGAACAAGTCGCTGCACCGAAGTAGACCTTTTTGCCGTTCCCGGCGTTTCCTCGTTTCTTGGCCAATTCTTCGAGGGGAGGCAACTGGTTTTGAGAGGATTTGAGCATAGGGAACATCGCTTCGGCTTGTTTTCGAATTTCTGCGTTATCGGAGGCGCGAAGCGAAGGGCCGAGCAGTGGTTTGCTTTCGTTGGGCAAGCGATTGGATATGGCGAGTTCCATGAGGTAAGGGTGATTGTTTTTATTGCGTGCAAGCCCGACAACGGCTTCGACTTGGATTCCCTTCGAAGCAGGCAGTGTATCGAGTAGTTTCTTTTGCAATTCGGTAGCTTCTTTTCGGTTGCTCAGCGCGAGGACTTTCGAAAGAGCTACATCTTGTTCGGATGGTTCTTTTGATTGGAGGCGTTTTGCAAGTGTGTCAGCACCACCTGTTTCGAGAGCTAATTCGAGAGCCTGGAGAGCTTGTGTGGTTGCGCCCCATTTGGCGGCTCGATCGAGCAGAGTGTCAGCGAGTCCTGAGACGCGGGTTTTTTGAAGGATTCGAATTTGTGCAGGATCGTCTCCGAGTTTGGTGACGTGGTCGCGAACGAGTTGAGCAAGGCGAGGGTTGTTGTTAACGTCAATTCCATCCAAGCGGAGAAGGGCATCGATAACGGCTTGGGGATCTTTTTGTTCAAGGAGAGGTTTCAGTGCGGCTTGGCGATCTTCAGCTTTTAGGAAGTCCGTTGCACGCAATAGAGCGAGTCGATCTTCGGGGCGAGTGTTTTCGTCAGCGAGCCATTGAGCGAGAAGGGACGAGGCAACGGAACCACGTCCGCGCCATGCGATGAGTCGAGCGGCATCTGGGTTTGTGGATGACTTGGGTAGATTTTTGTAAGCGTTCAGGCAATCGCTCCAGCGATCCATAGCAGCGATCCCGAGGGCTTCGAGGTACCATCGATCTTTACCATCGAATTGGTGTGCGAGTTGAGCCCAAAGGCTGGGCATTTCTGTCGAAGTGTCTTCGCGTAGAGCGAGCGCGAGTTCGCGAAGAACGATTGGGGATTGGTCTTTGATGAGGCTAGGGACGTAGTCTTTGGTTGGGAGTTTTGCTTGGCGAGCAAGTCGTATAGCAACAGTTCGAACGTTGGGGTCGGAGTCTTTGGAGGCTAGGTTAAAAGCGACCGATGGAGATTGGATTTTGGCGATCAGCCAGATAGCCCGAGCGCGGAGGCGAGGGTTTGGAGATTTCGCGAGGTTATTCAGTTCCGTTTCTGCCTTGGAGCCCATCTTTACGAGGGCTTGGTAGGCGAGGTAGCGGACGGAGTTGCAAGGGTTGCTGAGTGCTTCGACGGCACCTTTTGGAGAGTCGAAGTCGAATTTTGGAATTACATATTTTGTTCCTTCGGGGGCGAAGCGGAACAGGCGGCCGCGGTCCATGTCTTGCATATTGTGTCCACCGACGCCTGGATCGTACCAATCGGAGACGAACATAGATCCGTCTGGGGCGGTTGCAACGTCAGCGGGGCGGAACCATTTGTCGAATTCGCCGACAGCGAGATTTTCGATTTTGGCGGAATAGCCCGCACCTTCGTTTTTCGCGACATAGGCACGAACGACGTTAGGGCCTGCGTCACAGTGAATGACTTGGTTTCGGAAAGTTTCCGGTAGTAGATCACCTTCGTAGACGGTGATACCGGTGGGTGAACCTGCTCCGGTGATGAGCATGGTTGGAACGACCCCTGGGTCATTCAGGTGCCAGTGTCGTTGTGGGATTTCTGATTCCCAGTTGGTACGTTCGGATTGCCAGCCTGCACCGGTGATTTCGTCGACGTAACCGTAGTTACCAAATTCCATGACGTAGTTGATGCGTGTAGCGCGGTTACCGTCGTCATCGTTATCGGATTGCCAGATGGTGCCGAAGGAGTCGACTGCGGCTTCGTAGTTGTTTCGGAAGTTATGGCCGAGGACTTCCATGTCGCTTAGATCTTCATTGCAACGGAAGACCATACCTTGTCGGTAAGGGTTCCCGGAGTCGTTGATTTCTCGACCCCAACGATCTTTGATTGGGTTGCCGTCAGCATCACAGAGGCGATGTCCGGTGTTTCCGAAGTTGAAATAGAGTTTGCCGTCTGGGCCGAAGACGAAGGAGTGAACCGAGTGGTCGTGTTGTGGGTCGCCGGTTTTTGTGAGGATAGCGCGTTTGGAGTCAGGGATGTCATCGCCGTTTGTGTCGATAAATTCTAGGACGTAGGGTGCAGCGCTAACGAGGACGCGGTTACCTAGGACGCAGATACCGAGAGCAGAGTCGATGTCTCGACCTTGATAGAAGACTTTGGTGGAGTCCATGACACCGTCTTGGTTAGTGTCTTCGAGGATTAGAATTCGGTCCCCTTCTGGACGTTCACCGTTATGTCGTCGGTAGTTGACGACTTCGCACACCCAGATGCGGCCGCGATGGTCGATATCGAGGTTGGTGAGGCTTTTGAGAAGAGGTTCGGAGGCAGCGAGTGAAGCGACGACACCGTCGGCGACTTGTAGGCCGGCGACGGCGTTTTCGGGTGAGCGATCTTGGGAGGGTGCGGGACTATTTGCGGCGAGTCCTGCTGGGACTCCTTCTGCGGCGATATGAAATTGGATAGAGGTTGAGGAACCGTTGTTTTGATTGACACCACCTTGGTCTAGGGCGCAGCCGACTTTGAATTCGAGGGCATCGGGTGGGAGGTCGAACGTGATGACGCTTGAGGCATGGGTACCGATTCCTGGAAGGACGCGGTCGAGGACTTTCAGTTCACCTCCACCGGCGTTTGCATTTTTTCGGACTTCGCCCCATTCGGTGGTTGCGGAGGACCAGTTTAGATCGAGCAAGGATTTCGAGCCCGAAGATGTAGTAAGGGTTGGTTCGACCCAATCGGCCCAGTCGCAAGCGAAGCCATCGTCGCCGGGAGAGACGATAAGGACAAGTTTTTTGACACCTTTCACATCGACTTGAGCATTCACGCGATGACCTGGTGTTTTGGCAGTTAGTATGGGAGAGGAGAACAGGAGTTTGCCGTTTGTTTTTGGCGGTTTTGCGGCTCCGTTTTCGCCGGGTTGTATACCGAATTCTTTTGCGATACCGGCAGGGTTAAAGTTCCCTGGTACAGGTTCGTCTTGGTTTTCGACGAGTTGAGCAGCGGATTTGTTTTCGACATTAGCACCGGTTTCTGGAACATCGATGTGAGCGGTCCAGAGGATTGCGTTGGCAACGAGTCGGGTGGGTTCGGTGCGTCCCCAATTCCAGTGGAAGTGACCACCGGTGTAGCCGAAGCCGCGGCTACCGTTTTCATTTTCGGAGGCCCAAGCGACGTGTTGAGGTTCACCTTTGGCGACAGCGCGGCGGACATCGGGGTTACCGCTGTGAGGACCATCTGGGCGATCCATGGTGTTGGCGGGTGCGACCGCGGAGAGGATTGGGGTAACGCCTTTCATGTTGTCGCGGAAGCGCATGTGGAAGTACCACTCGTCGCGAGTTTCGAAGGGTTTTACACCGCGTGTGATTGGGTGATTGGGTAGATTGTCAAACTTGGCGGTCCAGTGAGGGTTGACGGACCAATGAGTTTCGAAGTAGCCGCCGAGCCATTGCAGGAACTGAGGTCCCCCTCGATCTTTGGGGACTTCAACAGCGTAGTGGATACAGACGAGACCTGCACCGCGTTGGGTTTGTTTTTGGATTCGGTCGAGGTGAGGCAGGGAGGGGTGTCCGCCGCCACCGTCGGAGTAGATGACGATAGTGTCTGCGGAATCGAGGGCAGAGTCATCAGCGGGCCAACCGTTGCGTAGCACTTCGATTTCGGCGTTTGGAACGGTACGTTTCACGGTATCTGCGAGGATTCGGCAACCGGCGTAATGTTCATGGGAGCCGAAATCGTGGCTACGTCCACCGGCGATGAAGACGATTTTTTTGGTTGCTGAGGGGGAGAGAGCTTCGGGCTCAGCGCTGAGCGCGAAGGAGGGAGGGAAAGTGGTGAGGCAAGCTAGGGACAGGACATGTAGGGTGGAGTGGACGAATTTTAGAACGTTGGTTTTCATGAGAATTACGATTGAATTCGAGGGGGGAGGGGATGAAGGGAGGGAAACCGACGTAAGGAACATGGTAATTCCGCGTGGGGGGGCCGTAAATCACCCAGTGGGGAAGTGCGGACAAAGTGTGCTAGATAGGATGGGGCTTTGGTGCACCATTGGTAAGAATAAGCTAGCAAAGATTGAACAATGCGCGGGGACTGTCCCCATTTGGTGGGTGGCACCGAATTGGTACCCTGAATGGTGGTAATGCTAGCAAAGAAATGGGGGCGGATTGGGGACAGACCCCGAGCCGTGGCGGGGGGAATGCTAGCAAAGAAATGGGGGCGGATTGGGGACAGACCCCGAGCCGTGGCGGGGGGAATGCTAGCAAAATCGGTGGCGCGCGGCAGGGCTTCGATGTGTTGGCGCATCATAATGCCCCGCCGCTCGCGAACGCAGACTCTATCATGGCCTGTACTACACTTGACTTTTCGAAGACGCTCGACGCTGGTTGGATAACCACAACTTCCCCCCCCATATTCATCGAAAATGCAGATCCAATCCAGCGAACCACGGATCGAAGCAAACAATTACCGTCGTAACCCTTAATGCACCCATCCCTGCAACCATCCCTACAACGTCATGGTTTTCGATTGATTGGATCGTGCAATGTAGTGAGCGTGCCCGATGCCAATACCCCGCAGCTTGCGCGAAGCGGGCTCAAAAACTCGGGAGCAGAATGGCTATCGATTTGATGGTATTGCCCTCGCTCCCGCCGACCCTCGCCC
>CAZACJ010000005.1:54871-137086 GCA_964483385.1 uncultured Pirellula sp.
AGCAGAATGGCTATCGATTTGATGGTATTGCCCTCGCTCCCGCCGACCCTCGCCCGTTTTACGATCAAGAGTCGTAAGGATTGCTAGCTAATAAAAACCGTTGGTTTGGGTAAACTGTGGCGACTTGGAAAACTTCTCTGTGTGGGTGGATTGTTTATCCGTTCTCGCTCGTAATCATGCCGGAGATCCGGAACATCCGATGCTTACGGCGTTGTCGAAACTGGCGGTGGGACCCGCATCCCCCTCAGGCACCGACGCGCCGAAACTGCACTGATTCCACGAGCAGGAAACCGGACCCAGAATGAGATTTCGTTTTGCCACATCAAGCCTAGCTACCGTGCGCTTCGCCAGCGTGGTCCTAGGGCTTGGCCTATCGTTCGGAATTGTTTCGGCGCAAGCCACGGACCCGAGCCCAAGAATGAGCCCAATCGTGCGCGCCATCCAACGCGCAGAAGCAGCGGTTGTGAACATTCAAGGGAATAAGTTCGTAACCACTGCCTCTACCAACGGCGCGGGCTCCAAACAGGAAGTCAACGGAATGGGTACCGGCGTGATCATCGATCCACGTGGGTACATCATTACGAACCTTCATGTGGTCGAAGATGTCAGCCGGATCGAAGTCACCTTGTCGGACGGTTCGACCGCTATCGCGAAATTGATCAACTACGATCCTGATACCGATCTGGCTATGATCAAAATTCCGACCTCCAAGGATCTGCCCACCATCCAGTTCGGCACAAGCGCAGATCTAATGCGTGGGGAAACCGTGATCGCAATTGGAAATCCCTTCGGTTACCAAAACACCGTTACCCAAGGCATCATCAGCGCTTTGCACCGTGACATTCCGGTCAACGGGACCCAAGAATATAAGAACTTGATCCAAACCAATGCAGACATCAATCCAGGGAACTCCGGGGGCCCTCTGCTAAATCTCGATGGCGATGTTATCGGTATCAATGTCGCCGTTCGTGTCGGCGCTCAAGGGATCGGATTTGCGATTCCAATTGATTCCGCCTTGGAAGTCATGGCGGACCTAGTTGCATCCTCCCGCCGCGAACCTATCGAACATGGATT
This sequence comes from uncultured Pirellula sp., assembly GCA_964483385.1. Taxonomy (GTDB): domain Bacteria; phylum Planctomycetota; class Planctomycetia; order Pirellulales; family Pirellulaceae; genus JBKCUI01. Next base: position 55,946 of record CAZACJ010000005.1, read on the forward strand.
GGACCTGATTCGGACGTACGAAGCTGGTACTTCGAAGCTTTCGCTTCGATCCACCAATGACGATCGATCCGAATCTCGCGACTTCCAAGTTTGCGACGCCATTGAAAGCGTGAATGGTGTGCCCGTCTCGAACCGCTTAGAACTCGAACTCGCTCTCCTCGAACATCGACCTGGTGAAACTGTCGATCTCGCAATCCTCAGAGGATCCTCCAAAACTAACGTTCCGCTAAAGCTCCGACCGGCCGGCAGTTCCCTCTCCGAACCTGCTATCGCAAAACTGGTCTGGGAGCAAATCGGTATCCGTGTCTCCCCAGTGCCAGCTCAGGAAGTCTCCAGTATTAATGAGGATTATCGCGGTGGGCTTCGCATTACTGAAATCCGACCTGGAAGTCCTGCAGCCAAACAACGTCTGAGTCCAGGTGATATCATTGTTGGAATCATGGAATGGCAAACCGTTAGCTTGGATAACTTGCAGTGGATCCTCTCGAGCCCCCACTTCAAGTCCGCGTCACCAGCGAAGTATTATGTCATTCGAAAACGCCAGCAATTGATGGTGGCATTAACTCCTGAACAAGGAAAGGTGCGTTAAGCCCGCCCCTACTTTTTGAGGGACTGCGGCCATTTTTCAATGCGGTTTCCAGTTGCCTTAGTCGCCCGGGATCGCTACACTTTCCCGTCCTCACCACACATTGCCCCGTGGTGTAATTGGCAACACAAGGGATTTTGGTTCCTTTATTCTAGGTTCGAGTCCTAGCGGGGTAGCTCTTAGGTCGGCAGTCTGCCGACCTTTTTTGTTTTCTAACCTGGGTCTTTTCGGTTTACTAACATCAAGTATCGCGGGCCTTGACTTTGTCCTACTACGCCGGCTCGCTTGTTGCGCCGGCTTGTTTGTCGCTTATCTTAACTCGTCGACCGCGTCAGTCGCATCACTGAGTTGAATGTCGCAGCTCTCGGGGCGAACCCACCTTGTGTACTCCCGAGACGGGTCGATGCATCCGCCATCTGCATAAATGCCTCGACCATCTTGAATGCGTTGCATCTTGGACATGATCTCGGCGATCTTCTCCGGTGAGTGTTCGGTCTGCCGCATGTGTTGTTGCACGCGTTGCTCGTCCATCCAGTACACGCCCTGATCGTCTTGGTAGGTGGAATCTCGCCAGTGGTAGATTTCAAGGCACTTGAGCTCGAGCGTAAATGCTTTGTTTCGTTTCCAGAAATCTGAGAAAAGACCATTACCAATATAAAAGAGCCAGGAGCCTTCGAAGCCCAATGCATTTGCGGAGTCGGGGTCAGGATTCTTGAACCATACGCGGTCTCCAGCCACGTAGTATTTCGGTGGAAGGGGTTTTTCGCGAGAACCGTATTCCTTCATGAAGACTTCGTGAAACTCCCCAGACCGGATGGCTCGTCGCTCAGCTTGAGTTTGCAATCGGCGCATCAACGCTGGGTTCACTCTCTGGGCTTCTTGCGCAATTCCTAGTGCCACGACGTACTCGGTTGCTCGGTAGCATGAGAACGAGTACACGGTTCCGCTTTCGCCTGGTTGGGTAGCCAGTCTTAATGCTTCGATCAGTGGCATTCCCGGCTTGATGAGGAAGCCTTTTTCTTCGTCATAATGCCAGTAGTCATCTGGTCTTTCCGCGCCATAGGCATCAAACGAAAGAAACGTTTTGCTTGCGGCATGGGCGATATTCACTCGGATTCGAAATGATGATTCGCACTCTTCAAGGCTTGGGTAGTCAAAACCGATCGGGCAGGCAAGCATAGCTAGGAGTGTTTCTTTTTCCAACGCGTTTGAAACGTTTTGGCCGTAGAATTCGCGAATGGAAGAAGCAAGCCCAAGGGTATCGAAGTCGGGGGTCCACTTTGAGAAGGCTTGGTCATTGAGTCGGACTTGGACTGCCGCTCCCGACACCAAACAGGCTGCGTTATCTGAGCCTTCTATTTGCAGTGGCGAGATTTCGATGAAGTTTTGCAGTTCGTAGTCGCAGAGCCATCGGCGAATGCGTTCGATGGTCTCAGTGAGCTTGCTCGGCTCGGTTGCGATTCGAATTCCCAGGGGTGGAATTGGATGAGTGGATGGGCTGCGATTGGGGGAATCGCCGGGGGAGGTGGGGAGGGATGACATAGGGTGGGCAAGGGGCAGGTTCGTCTTCTACAGCAGAGATAATTCTGCTGCAGAAGACGCAACGTCAGGGGGAGGGGCAAGACGCGTGTGGGCTTCTAGCGATCGAAGATAATCGCTAGAAGGTTGAAATCCAACAGGAGGATTAGGAATCCGCGTCTGCTTCGGTAGCTTCTTCCGGAGTCGACGGGCCTTCTGGGCCTGTGTATCCACCGGCTGCGACGATACCTTCGCGGATCTCTTTGGCGACGTCCTTGTTCTCCATAAGGTAGTTTCTTGCTTTTTCTTTACCTTGGCCGATGTAGGTTTCGCCGTATTTGAACCAAGCGCCGCTCTTGCTGATGATCTTGTGAGCGATGCCCATATCGATCAAATCACCTTCGTAGCTGATGCCATTGGTGTGCATCATGTCGAATTCAGCGATACGGAATGGGGGAGCAACTTTGTTTTTGACGATCTTGGTTTTAACTCGCTGACCGACGACTTCTTCTCCATCTTTCAGTTGCCCGATTCGGCGTACGTCAACGCGGACGCTGGCGTAGAATTTCAGGGCTCGTCCACCGGGGGTGGTTTCTGGAGAACCGTAGCTCATGCCACCGATTTTCTCGCGGATTTGGTTGATGAAAATCACCGCGGTTTTGCTTTTTGCAATCGCGCCGGTGAGTTTCCGCATCGACTGGCTCATCAATCGAGCTTGGAGCCCGACGTGGGAGTCACCGATTTCACCTTCGAGTTCTTGGCGAGGCACAAGTGCTGCAACGGAGTCGATGACGATGACATCAACGGCGTTGCTTTTCACGAGCATTTCGGTGATCTGCATGGCTTCTTCACCGCTGCTTGGTTGCGAGACCAGGAGTGTGTCGAGTTCAACGCCGAGTTTCTTGCCCCAGCTTGGATCGAACGCATGTTCTGCGTCGATGATCGCGGCGATACCGCCCGCTTTTTGAGCTTCGGCACAGACGTGCAGAGCGATGGTAGTTTTACCGCTGGATTCTGGTCCAAAGACTTCGATGATCCGTCCGCGTGGCAGACCGATTCCGCCGAGGGCGAGGTCGAGGGAGAGTGATCCGGTGCTGATGCCTTCGATTTTCAGTTGGGCTTCGCCACCGAGTGGCATGATTGAGCCTTCCCCGAACGCTTTTTCGATTTGTTGCAGGGTGGTTTTCAGAGCGGGTTCGCGTTTGAGGATCCCTTCCAAGCCGGTGATTGGTTCGGCTGGAGCTCCCTTGTCACCCTTTTTCTTTGATGCGTTTTTTCCTGATGTTCCCGCCATGGTTTGTCTTCTCCCCAAATTCCTTAAATCGGACATACTAGATTGGATCATGCTAACGCTTTGGCTCGTCGTCAACAACTACAACCTAATGATCGTTTTGGGGTGTGACACCTTTGGTCACAGGCTTGTAGAGTTTCAGATTTTTTACAAAAAACTTTTTTAGCCACAGAGGAGTGGGGATAGTTGATTTTCGCCAGGAGTAGCCCATGGTGGGGGTGAGTATGGCTAGGAGTACGAAGGTGAGCATGAAACTCAGGGAGGTCAGGGTCAAGCTTCCGAGTAGACCGGCGTAGGTGCTTCGGGTATTGAGCCATTCCCAGTACTTTCGAATTTCGGAATCGGAAAACGCGATTCGGTTGCTTTGTGTTTGCACGAAGTGCTCGAGAAGAACGGCAACCAAGAGGCACAGGGGCAGGAGTAGCCATCGTTTCTTTTCGCCGGATGCGAGATAGCACGCGAGTAGAACTGGGAGAACGAATTGTCCAAAAATGGTGATCGATTTTAGTACGATAAGTTTTTGATGAAGTGCTTCAAAGTTCGAGTGGTCGACAGGGCCTATAACGTGGTTGAAAACCGTCGGGTCTCCGATCAAGTTTGCGTACCAGCGCGCATGGAGAATTAGGACTTGAGTTAGCAAAGCGATACATACCGTGATTCCGAGGAGTCTCGATATAGTCCAAACTGAGCTAGGTGGGTGCTTGAAGCTGAAGAACTCGATACCGAAGATTAGGCTTGCAATTTTCAGCATGAGCCACTGTGAAAGCAGGGTATAGGTTGCTTCTGGAAGATCGATGCCGATCACTGTGTTGTAGGCGGGTAAGAACTGATACTGCGCGATATGTTGGACTGCGAGGAGGCTTATGACATACGCTAGAGCGACTAATGTGGTCTTCCATTGTCTTGGGGTGACGAGCGCGGAGTATGCCAGGGCGGCTTCGAAGAAGCAAGAGGCTGCTACAAACAACGGGATTCTGAAGGAGTTACTGACGAGTTCATAGGTCGGCAGGACGCTAAAGGAGGCAAAGCCGACGAGTATCCATCCGAAGATTGCAATTAGACAACACCGATGGCGTTGTCTTTTGATCGCTTTGGCATGTCCCTCATCGATGGTTCGCTTAGGTTGAGCGTTCATGCTTTTGAGGGTAGCTTGCGCTGAAACTTGTGTTAACGAAGTCCAAGATTTGGATCGAGTCCAAACATGTAGTTTAGGTTTTGTACTGCCGCACCGCTGGCACCTTTGACGAGGTTATCGATTGCGCTGATCAAGATGATGCGTGGTCCATTTTCGCGAACGGTGATATCAACGTAATTGGTCCGAGCTACGAACTTGGTCGCAGGCAGGTGAGAGACGATCCGCACGAAGCCGTCTTGGGGGTAGTAGCTATTAAGGCATTCGCGAATTTGGTTTGCAGTGACCCCGGGGGTAGGGTGGACATAGATCGTCGAGAGGATACCGCGTTCCATTGGGGTAAGGTGCGGTGTGAAGATGACTTCAGGTTCAACGCCGCTGAAGCGATGAACGATATCGACGATCTCTGGTTGGTGTCGATGGTTACCAACTGAGTAAGCTGAGATCGACTCGTTGACTTCGCAATAGAGGTTTGAGAGTTTTGGTGTTCGTCCTGCGCCACTAACACCGGACTTGCTATCGACGACGATATCTTTCGCCGATATGAGTCCTTCTTTGAGGAGAGGCGAGAGTGGAAGGATTGCGGAGGTTGGATAGCAACCTGGGTTTGCGATGAGGGAAGCAGTTCGCAGTTCGGAAGCGAAGAGTTCAGGCAGGCCGTAGGGAGTTGAACCGAGTCGTTTCGGGTCCGGGTGGGCTTCTCCGTACCATTTTTGGTAGAGCTCTGGGGTGCTAAGTCGGTAATCGGCCGAGAGGTCGATGACGCGACAGCCGTTGGCGAGCAGATCCATGATGATGTGAGCGGAGGCACCGTGGGGCAAGCATGTCAGGGCAACATCGGAACGTTCGGCGATTTGTTTCGGGTTTAGGTCTTCGACGGGCAAGCGGATACGTCGGGCGAGGGCCGGGTGCATATCGGCGAGCATGCTACCGTCTGCTTGGCGACTGGTCGCAGCAACGATTTCGACTTGAGGATGTCCCAGAAGCCATTCGATGGCTTCGAGTGCGGTGTAGCCGGATGCTCCGACGATTGCGGCGCGAATTTTGGATTGGGACATAGGTTGATATCAAAGAGTGTTGAGGTGACGCAGTTGAACGGTGCGGTTACTCAGGGATTTTGTGGGTAGAAGCTCGTCTCTTTCGCATGCGGCTTCTTTCTACCTACAGTCATTCCTGAGATCCAAAAAATCGTATCATTCTTTGTAAGCCATCGCTACGACGGTTGGCTGATGAATTTAGAGAAATCATCGGCTATGGTTTCTGAGCTCGTAGGAGGGCTATTCGAGCGGATTGATCACGAGACCGGAGATCAGTTTTGGGAAGAAGTACGTGCTTTTTTGTGGCATGCGTTCGTCCAAGAGGGATAGGGTTTCGATTTGGTCGACGGTGGCAGGCATGACTAGAGCCGCGAGTTGGAATTGGGGCTGGTTAGGGAGTTTACCTTTCAGGCCGTCGATGACTTCTTGGACGCTGTGGACGTAGGTAGGTGTTGGATTGTTTTTCAGGCCGAGAGCATCTTCGAGGACAAGGCGGTGTAGAGCAGAGACGCCGAGTTCTCGCCAAGCTGATGAGTGTTCAGCGGCGATTTGTTCGAGCCGATCTGATGCTTCTTGTTTTGCGCTGATACGGGTCCATTCTTGGGAACGTTGGGAGTAGAGAGCGAGGATCCACTGTTCATCGAGTCGATCGAGTTCGGCCCATACGGCGCCGGTGCTGTCGGGGCCTTGTCCGACTCGTTCGCAATCGAAGTAGGGTGAGAGTTTGGCGTGGAGGTCTTCGGTGGAGAAGTCTGGAATACCGTGCAGGAGTCGGTGTGTAGGTAGAACGACGAGGCCAGGGTCGTGCATGCTTACGAGCGCAGTTAGGACGAAGTTTGCGGGGTGGTCGTCCGGGAACTCGGCGGTTGGGGGTAGTTGATGTTGGGTTCGATATTGCGAAGCGACTTCGTCGCGATAGTTACAAGCCGTTTCATATCGGTGGTGTCCATCCGCGACGAACATGGGTTTGTTCGCGATCATGGCGCTGAGTTGTTGGATGGTTGGGAGATCGCTGATTGGCCAGAGGGTATGTTTCACACCGAGGTGGTCGATCGCTTCGCTTCCGAGGACACCGAGCAGTTTCGATTCGAGGAAGTCTTGGATTTCGTTTTCTGGGTCAGGGTAGAGACCGAAGATTTGCGATAAATTTGCTTGGGTCGCTCGCAGGAGTTGCAACCGATCTTCTTTGGCTTTGGGGAAGGTTTGTTCGTGTGGGTAGATGGATCCTTGGCCGAAGGGTTGTAGTCGGACGTTTGCCATGAAGCTGCGACGCAGGAATGAATGACCGAGGAGTTCGAATTGTTGGTGGTAAACGTAGATTGCAGGGTCTGGATCGGGCTGGAGGATTTTTTCGTTCAGCCATGCGCGAAGTGTTTTTCCGGCTCGTTCGTAGCCGGAGGGTTCCGGTTTAGGAAGTTCGAGGCGAACGATGTTAAACGGGGAGGCTTGGTAGAGTTTCGATTGCAGGTCGGTATCGATCACATCGTAGGGTGGAGCGATGCAATCGGAGAGGGAGCCGATTTGGGCGAGGTTGTAACGTAGGCCGCGGAGAGCGCGAATTTCTGGCATTGAGTGGCTCGTGTAAGAGAAAGAGATCGCACGGAGGGATCTTAGCGGTTATTTCCGATTTGGGGAGGGAGCAGGGAATCGAGCCACTTTTCGATGGCTTGCCAAGTTGGAAAGACGTTTGTTTTGTCAGGGGCTTCGGAGCTCGACTCGTAGAGGGGGCGATGAGCGAGGAGAATTTCTCGGGCGCGGGTATGAAGTTCGATTTCAAAGTCTTCGATTGGACCTGAGTAGTTTTCTGCGAATTCTAGGATGCTTGGGATTTCAACGTAGATATTGTTCAGCGCCATCCATTGGATGAAGGGCCAGAGGGTTGAGGCAAGTTCGGGATTTTTTGTGGACCAAGTGGCCCATATGGAGTTTCCTTCGGGGGATTTACGAGTGAGGGATTCGACGAGGAGGGCGGCTGGGTATTTCGGGGCGGTGTTGGAGTTCAGGATAGCGATGGGGTGCCAAGTATCCGGTCCGCTTTGGCGGGTGAGATGTTTTAGAATTTCCAGTTCGGTGGCAGGGGTGCTTGGTCCAAGGGTGGTTGGCCCGAGTCGGGACATGGTGCCGGGGATTCTCAGGTAGTTGAAGGAGCGGGTTTGAAAGGTATTTGGGGAGAATTCAGTTCCGTTGATAGTACCGACGTAGGAGAAGCTCAGCAGGCCGCACAAAGCTATGGCGAGTAAGAGCAGGATTCCCGGGAGGTTTTTTCGTTTTTTTTTCGGGGGTGTAGGGGAAGGAGCCGGCATAGATCGATTTTTTGGGGTGGCCGCGGCGCGACTTGGGGCTTTGATTCGTATGGCGTCGAGGGCAAGGAATAGTTTATCCCATGGGGCTTGGGATTTGTTAGGGTTTTTAATGAATTTCGGGGGTTGGATTCCTTGGAAGATCGCAATGTTCTATTGTAGATGGGGCGTTTGTGGGTTGATCGAGGGATGAGAGATTGACGGGGAGTGAATCTTGGATTGGAGGAGAGAGCGATGGCGTGGTGGAAATCGAGGGGCAAGGGAGGGGACGGCAACAGGACAGTTGGTCAGGGGAATGATCGTCAGGGGGGAGATCATCTGGGGGTGGACCGCGAGCGGTTGATAGAGGCTTATTTGATGGTCCACAGCGAGCCGGTGGCGGTTCGCAAACTGATGTTAGCGTTGGGATTTGAGGATCCGACGGCGGTTCGAACGGCGATTTCTGGGATGAACGAGCGTTACGATCGCTCGGGGCGGGCTTACCGGATCGAGGAAGTTGCAGGCGGGCTGCAACTGCTTACTAGGAAACAGTTTGCATATTGGGTGCGGCGTCTGGAAGACGTGCCGGGCGAGCAGATGTTAAGTGTGGGGATGATGGAGACTTTGGCGATCATTGCGTATCGTCAGCCGGTGGTACGGGCGGAGGTTGAAGCGATACGGGGGGTGGGTTGTGACGAGGTATTAAGGCAGTTGCTACAGAGGAATTTGGTACGGATTGCGGGTCGTCAGGAGGAGTTAGGGCGGCCGTTCTTGTATGGTACGACAAGGGAGTTTTTGCAACTTTTTGGACTACAATCCTTGGATAATCTTCCACGCTTCCAAAAGATTATCGACGCGGAGGCCGACATTGCAAACAGGCTTCAGCGGTTACGAATCGAGGAGACTTCGGCGAGGTGATCTGGGATCACTCGCTGGGGCTTCGGGGCGGGGCTGTTGGGGAAGTGGATTTAATTTTCGGAACCAGATATTGATTTCCTGGTGTTGGTGGCTAGATTGCCCGGACGGATTCGTTAGAACGATAACACCGGAAGCGAAGCGTATAGCCTCCGATCGATCGTGAAAACTCGACCAAGTAGACTCTAAAGAAGTAAGGGTGCCCACTGTGAAGAAGACGTTCGCTACCGCTACGTTGCGTGAGATCGGTTTTGGTGCGTCGGCCGATTGGTTCCAGACTGTCTCAACAGGAACCTCGATCGCCTCTCCGGTTGTCATGTCGGATGAAGAAGATGATTTTGAGGACGAAGAGGAGTTCGAGGACGACGAGGAGGAGGAAGGATTAGACGAGGAAGAGGAAGAGTACGAGGAGGAGTACGAGGATGACGAGGAGGAAGAGTTCGAGGATGAAGAACTCGAGGATGACGAGGAGTTAGACGACGAGTGGGAGGAGGTCGAAGGGGATGAGGACGAGGAAGAGGAAGAGGACGGGGAGGAAGATTGGGACGACGAGGAGGATGACTGGGATGACGACGAGGACTCCGAAGACGAAGATGACGATGATGATTGGGACTGATCCGATCGTTGAATGAGCGGATTGGTGTATAACGAGAGAATCCAAAGTGATCCCCGTGCTAAGATAGGCATGGGGATTTTTTTTCGGATGGATGATTGGGTTCTAAAGAACAGCGGGTTGATGGGAATCGATCGATGCCGAATGCCACATGTTTTTTGATAGCTTATGCGTTGGTTTTGGTGTTTGAGATAGTGCGTTTAGTGGTTGCCGATGAAGGCTGGCGGGGAGTGTGGGGTCGGTTATCGGTGGGGATGTTTGTGTTGGCTTGGGTGACGCACAGTTTGTATTTGGTCGACTTGGGGATGCGTTCTGGTGGGGGTGGGGATTCACGTCCCGTTTTTGCGACTTGGGAGGATTGGGGGATTCTAGCGGCTTGGATGCTCGCTTTGGTTTACGGGTTGATGTTGTGGCGGCGGGGTGACAAGCAGATTGGGTTATTTTTGTTGCCGTTGATCTTGGTATTGGTGTCGTTAGCGGTGTTTTTTCCGGTGGGAAGTCCGATTGTTCGATCGGCTACGAGTGTATCGTTTTGGCGATTGGTTCATTCGATGGCGATGTTGATCGGGACTCTTCTGGTTTCGTTAGGATTTGCTTCGGGTGTGATGTATTTGGTGCATGCTTGGAAGCTCAAGCAGCGGGGTAGGGTGTTTCGCTCGTTTCGGTTACCGTCGTTGGAGTATTTACAGTCGTTGGGGCGGCAGTGCACGTTGGGTAGTGCGGGTGCGATTGGATTTGGGGTGATATCAGGAGCGGTGATGAGTTGGACGCGCGATGGCGCAGTGAATTGGATGGATCGGGGGATATTGCTGACATCGGGGATGTTTATTTGGTTGTGTATTGCTGCGGTTGCACAGCGTGTTTCTTCGCATCGTGGGCGGGGGGAGTGGACAGCGGCGGTGAATTTGTTGTCGTTTGTGATTGTTGTGTTAGCGATAGCGGCGGTTGTTACCGCTCCGCACGGATCGACGAGTATGGGAGGAAGTGAATCGGGAGGGCAAGGGGAGGGTGCGGGGCAATCCGATGCGGTTGGGGTTGAATCCTCTACGCTTGAGTCTGGGGAGGTGGGGCGATGAAGCTACGGATGTTGGGATGTAGTCATCATGCCACGCCATTGGAGGTGCGCGAGCAGGTGGCATTTTCGCCGCAGCAGGTGATAGAGGCTTTGGGCGTACTTAAGGGGTTGTATCCGGATGGGGAGTTGGTTTTGTTGAGCACTTGCAATCGAGTCGAGTTGTATGTTGGCGGCATGGAAGTTGAGGGGGTTCCCGAGGTAGTCGATTTAGAGAGGTTTTTGTCGGACTTTCATGGGGTGGGATTACGAACGATTCAGACTTACTTTCAGGGGCTAGAGGATGAGTCGGCCATTGAGCACTTGTTTTCGGTGGCAAGCAGTATTGATTCGTTGGTAGTGGGGGAGTCGCAGATATCGTCTCAGGTGAGCAATGCTTATGAGACATCGCGATCGATGGGTTTTGCCGGGTCGGTGATGCATACATTATTTCAGCATGCGAATTTGGTATCGAAGCGGGTAACGAATGAGACGGAGATACATCGGCGTCGCATCAGTGTTCCGAGTGTTGCTGTCAGCGAGGTGGCTTCTGAGTTTTTCGAGCGGTTTGATGACAAGCGGGTGGTGGTCATTGGCAGTGGGGAGATGGGGGTCGATACGCTGGAGTATCTTATGGATGCAGGAGCGAGGAGTATCGACATAGTGAATCGTTCGTTGGAGCGAGCGGAAGCGGTTGCGCAGCGGTTTGGGGTGCGAGCGGCGGTATGGGAGCAGTTGGATGCTTTGCTGGTGCAAGCGGATATGGTGGTCAGCACGACGGGGGCGACAGAGCCGATCATGACGGAGTCGCGATTTCGTGGGATTCACGGCAAGCGAACTAGGGGGAACTTATTGATTTTGGATTTAGCGGTTCCGCGAGATTTTGAAGCGGCGATAGGTAAGATGCCGAGTGTGTATTTGTATACAGTTGATGATTTGCAATCGGTATGTCAGCGGAACGAAGCGTTTCGCAGGCAGCAGTTTCCCAAAGCGCGGCGGATTATTGAAGAAGAAGTCCAGAGGTTGATTTCCGATTGGAACTTGCGAGCCTCCGGGGATACGATTCGCGCATTGCGAGCGCAAGCTGAGTTGATAAGGGACGCGGAGTTGCAGAGGTTATTTGGCAAGCAATCGATGCAGGGATTGGATTCGACGGTGCAGCAGGAGGTGCAACAGACGCTTGATCGCGTGATCAATAAGTTATTGCATAGTCCGCTGCAATCGTTGCGGGAGGCACCGCATGAGGCGCAGCGCGATTCGTTGGTCGATGCGCTGCGACGGTTATTTCAGTTGAAGTCGTAGGGGAGTGTCTTAGGGTTTGACGATGACTTTCATCGCCCCTTTTTCGCCAGCGTAGAGTCGATCGAACCAGTTGGGAGCATCATCGAGTCCGGTGGTAGCGGTGATGAGCGGTGCGACTTGGATGGCACCGGAGGCTAGTAGTTCGATGCATTGGGGGATTTCACCGTTCGAAGCGCAAGACCCGTAGATGGACAGTTCTCTTGTCACGACGATTTGTAGAGGAAGTTCGACGGTTGGAGTAAGGTTTCCGACGAGGGTGATGGCACCACCTCGCCGCACGACATGGAAGCAGGTGTTTACAGGTTTATTGGCTCCGACGACTTCCATTGCGGCATCTGCTCCACGTCCGCCGGTCCATTCGAGGACGAGAGCTACAGGGTCTTGGGTTTTGGCGTTAATGGTGTGGGTAGCGCCGAGGGTGCGTGCGAGGGCGAGTTTTTCGTCTTCGAGGTCGACGGCGATAATTTTGCTGAAGCCGGCGAGTTTAAGGGTTTGGATGCAGAGCAGGCCGATCATACCGGAGCCGACGACAACTACGCTACCGCCGAGGGTTTTGGGGGTGCGATTGGTGGCGTGGACGGCGATGGAGACCGCTTCGATCATCGCGGCGTGTTCGAAGGGCAGGGAGTCTGGGATTTTGTAGAGGATATTTACGGGGACGGTGACGAGTTCGGCGAACGCGCCTTGGCGTCGAAACTCTTTGCACGAGACTCCGAGGACTTGGCGATTTTCGCAGAGGTTCATCGATCCGCTGCGGCAGAAGTGGCATTTGCCGCAGGAGACGGTTGAGTCGAAGGTCACGCGGTCGCCGACGGCGAAACCTTTGACATTATGTCCGACGGCGGTGATCACACCTGCGGCTTCGTGTCCCATGACGAGCGGGGGGATACGGCGACCGGAGCTACCGTCGAAGCCGTGGATATCCGAGCCGCATATGCCGCAGGCGCGGACGCGGACGAGGACATCATCGGGACCGCAGGAGGGTTCTGGGAGGTCGACAACTTCGAGTTTCTTGACTTCTGTGAGCAAAAGAGCCTTCACGATTCGCTAGCCTTATCAAGGAGAATTTATTGGGTTGAACTTGTAGTTTGTCCGTGGGGGGGGTGTCGTGAGGGCTCTTTTTTATCAGGAATGGTCTGTAAATTCCTAGGCCGGTGCTGTAGTCTTTGGAGCGTCCCCGAGGTTGTTTTTTCCAAAATCATTGGATGGCGTTGCGGGGAATTGTAATCGATCGGTGAAAGGACACCATGCAAATGAAGCGTTGGAATCACTTTCCAGTAAGTGGGATGCGTGGCGGTGTGGCCGTAGCGTTGTTAGCTGTTGGCTTGTTGGTATCCCCTGGAAGCATGTTGGCACAAGAGGCCCCAAAAATCGTTGCTGCAGATCAAGGAAACAGTGGTTTGAAAGATCCAAAGAGTTATTCGCTCGGCTATCAAATTGGTAAGGACATGGCGAGCGCTGGATTAGAGTTAACAGACTTTGACACCAAGGAATTGCTGGAGGGTTTTTCCGACGGGTTGCTCAAGAAGTCCAAGCTCAGTGAAGAGCAGATGATGGCTGCGTTCAAGACGTTGCAAGAGCGGATTCAATCCAAGATGATTGAGAAGGGCCGCAAGAATCTAGAGAATGCCAATGACTTCTTGAAGACCAACAAGGACAAGGAAGGTGTTCAGACGACGAAGTCTGGTTTGCAATACACCGTTTTGCAAGCGGGCAAGGGGAAGACACCGACGTTGACCAGTACGGTCAAGGTGCATTACGAGGGCAAGTTGCTTGATGGCACCGTGTTTGACAGTTCGATTGCTCGGAAGGAACCCATTGAGTTTCCTGTGAATGGAGTGATTGCGGGTTGGACCGAAGCGCTTCAGCGGATGAAGGTAGGAGACAAGTGGAAGTTGTTCATTCCGCCGGGGTTGGCTTATGGTGAGCGTGGATCGCCACCAGACATCGGTCCGAATCAATTGCTTGTTTTCGAAGTCGAATTGTTGGATGTGAAATAGTTTTTCGAAGTGTCGATAGCTTCGAACTTATCCACTTGCAATGGGCAGTGCTACTTGGAGCGTGAAGTTTCGGGTAGACTGCCTATTGTTGTAGGTGATTGATGGATTTGGATAGGTGGGTGTTGGCAGAGAGTAACGGTGGATCGAGGGATAGAATCGATGCTTGGTGTTCAGAGGGATTCGGGCGGGTCGGTGGAGTTGCTAGATCGGTTGCGATCGCATGTGACGGAAGGGTTGGCGGTCAGTCAATCGCATTTGTTAGCGCATTGGGATCGGTTAACGGATGTGCAGAGGGAGTCGTTGGGTCAGGAGATTTTGGCGATAGATTTTCTTGCGTTGGAGCGCGAGGTGTTTGGAGGTGGTTTGGGGTGTGAGTCGCAGGTGGATTGGGGAGAAGTTGCACGGCGGGCGGAATCGCCGGAAGCGGTTCGATTAGCGACTGCGGAGGCAGAGCATTTGCGTCGTGCGGACGCAGAGGGAGCGGCGGCGATTGCGGCGGGGAAGGTCGCAATGATCTTGGTAGCTGGGGGTCAGGGGACGCGTTTGGGATTTGATCAGCCCAAGGGGATGTTTCCGATTGGGCCGGTTTCTGGTCGCACATTATTTCAGATGCATGTCGATTCGTTGCGTGGTGCGATGCGAAGGTTTGGGGTTTCAATACCGTTGTTAATTATGACGGGGCCGTCGACGGACGGGCCGACTCGAGAATATTTCCAAGCGAATGGAAATCTGGGATTAGGTCCAGAGGAGTTGATTTTTTTCGAGCAGGGAACGATGCCTGCGATCGACGCGGAGAGTGGACGGGTATTACTGGAGTCGCAGGGTGCGATTGCATTGAGTCCGGACGGGCATGGTGGGATACTTCGTGCTCTGGCGCAAAATGGGTTGTTGGATTGGGCTCAGAGTCGAGGGATTGAGCAATTCTTTTATGCGCAGGTGGACAATCCGTTGGTCAGAGCTTGTGATCCTCGGTTGATAGGGTTGCATCGGCTGGCGTGTTCTCAGGTCACGACGCAGGTGGTACCGAAACGATTTCCGACGGAGCGGGTTGGAAATGTAGTGAAAGTCGATGGCAAGACGCAGATTATTGAGTACAGCGATTTGCCGGAGGTTGTGGCATCACAGAGGAACGAAGATGGCGCGTTGAAGTTATGGGCAGGTAATATAGCCGTTCACGTATTTGACGTGTCCTTTTTAAAGTCGTGTGTCGGTGCGCGGGATGCTTTGCCGTTTCATCGTGCGAAGAAGGTTGTGCCTTATGTGGATACGAATGGAGAAACGCAAACGCCCACAGCGCCGAATGCGATCAAGTTGGAGCGATTTGTGTTTGATTTGTTGCCGGCAGCGGAGCGAACGTTGGTGGTGGAGGTATTGCCGAGCGAGTCTTTTGCGCCGGTGAAGAATGCAACGGGGGCAGCGACAGACACGCCGGAGGCTTCGCGTCAGGCGATCAGTGCGTTGCATCAGGGGTGGTTACAGGGGGCGGGGGTAGAGATTCAGAGTGGGGTGCAGGTCGAGATTCATCCGATGTGGGCTTGGGATGCCGAAGAAGTTCTAGAGCGAATTTCTGAGCCTGTTGTATTGAAGACCGACACGTATTTTGCTTGAGTTGTTGCCAATTCGATCGAGTCTTTTTTGCGAGACGCTTTAGAACTAAGGGATGGGTTGGTTAACGAGTTTTGTTTATTTGGTGATGGATCGATAGACATATAGAGAAGAAGTTAGAGAATCGATGACCCTTCATGCAGTGATCATGGCCGGTGGATCAGGAACTCGTTTTTGGCCAGCGAGTCGGCAGGAGACGCCTAAGCAGTTATTGCGGATGGGAGGGCCGAGATCGATGTTGCAGACGACATACGATCGGCTACAGGGGTTGGTGTCGAGTCAGCATGTTTTGGTGGCTACGAATAGTCAATTGGTTGGATCGGTGACCAAGCAGTTACCGGATTTGCCGATTGAACACATCATTGGCGAGCCGTTCAAGCGGGACACGGCCCCGTGTATTGGGGTAGCGGCATCGTTGGTGATGGCGGCGGATCCGGAGGGGGTGATGGCCGTGATGCCGTCTGACCATGTGATTGAACCGAGGTCCGAGTTTCATCGGGCGATTCAAGCGGGGGTGCGGTTAATTGACCAAGACCCCGAGCGGATTGTGACTTTTGGAATCCGGCCGACGTACGCGGCGGAGTCCTTTGGTTACATTCAGCGGGGTGAGGGGATAGATGCGGGGCTAGGGATTAGTGCTTTTGGCGTAGAGCGATTTCGGGAGAAGCCGAGTCGGGATAAGGCGCAGGAGTATTTAGACGCGGGTACTTTTTACTGGAATGCTGGAATATTTCTGTGGAAAGCGCGGACGATTCTTCGGGCGATCCAAGAGTATGAGCCCCAGATGTATGAGCAGATTGAAGGGATATCCAAAGCGATTGGCACGCCGGACTTTCAGCGGGTGTTTTCTGAGCGTTTCGAGGTGATTAAGGGCAAATCAATCGACTTTGCGGTGATGGAACGTCATCCTAAGGTTGCGGTGATTGAGGCACCTTTTCACTGGGATGACGTAGGTAGTTGGCAAGCGATATCGCGGTTGATAGAGCCGGACGAGCATGGCAATGCGGTGGAGGGGCCTTTTTTGGGGATAGACTCGAAGAACATGATTATCCGTTCCGAGTCGGATCATTTGGTGGTCACCATAGGGATGGAGGAGACGATTGTGGTCCACACGAAGGATGCGACATTGGTTGCGCCGAAGCGGGAGGAGGAGCGAGTTCGCGAGGTGGTCAAGCAATTGCAGGAGTTGGGGCTCAGCGAGTACTTGTAGGGGGGATTTGGACCTGAACCTGGATTTGCGAGGTTGATCCGGCACTAGGCTGGTCTATATTGTTGAATAAGTGCGTTCGATCTAGCCGAAACTCTTTGACGTAGGAGTGGGTGCGGGCGTGTAGGTCGTTCGAAGTGCTCGCTGTTCGGGCTTGGAGGTTTGGAGTGACAGACATCGAAGTCGCCGGGATTGCATCCCATGAAATCCTCAACCGCTTGCCGGAGGGCATTGCTGTCCTTTCGCCTTCGTTGGTCATTGTTTGGTCGAACCAATGTTTCAGTGAGTGGTTCGGTGGGGTAGATCGTACGGGCCAGGATTTTTACTCGGCGCTAGGGCATCCGGAAGTTCAGGGTGGTGCCAGCTGTCCGATGGAGAGTTGTCTGCGTCGTCCAGTTAGGTGTACGGCGACGCTGAAGACCGAACCTACGGCTTTAAGTGCAACTGGATCTTATTATCAAGTGCAAGCGGTCGCATTGGGGCTTGGTGGGGAATCAAAGGTTGAAGGTGGTTTAACTTCTGGCATAGTGCCTTCGCCGGTATTGGGTGCGAACGCGAAGATTGTGGTTACGATTCGGGACATCACCGAAGAGATGTTGCAGGAGCAAAAGTTAGCGGCGATTCACCAGGCTGGTGCGAAGTTAACGGATTTGAAGCCGGATGAGATTTTTGCGATGGATGTTGAGCAGCGAATTGAGTTGCTCAAGGACAACATACGGCATTACACGGAAGACTTGCTCAACATCGAGGTCATAGAGATTCGGTTATTGGAGCAGTCGACTGGGAATTTGATTCCTTTGTTATCGGTTGGGATAGATCAAGCTGCGGCGGATCGTCGGTTGATGGCAAGTCCCTCTGGAAATGGGGTGACGGGTTATGTGGCGGCCAATGCGGTGAGTTATTTGTGTCGGGACACGGCGACCGATCCGATGTATTTAGAGGCGTTTAAGGGAGCGAGAAGTTCACTGACGGTTCCTATACTTTTGCATGACGAAGTGATTGGGACGATCAATGTCGAGAGTCCGAAGTTAGCTGCGTTTTCGGAGAGCGATCAGCAGTTCTTGGAGATTTTTGCCAGGGATGTCGCTGTGGCGCTTAACACACTGGAGTTGCTCGTGGCGCAGCGTTCGAATGCTGCGCAGCAGAGTTGCGAAGCGATCCATGCGGCGATTGCGTTACCGTTGGACGACTTGTTGTTGGATTCGGTCTTTTTGATGGAGAAGTATATTGGTCATGATTCCGAGACGGTGACACGATTGCGGAGTGTGCTGACGAAGGCTCGTAGTATCAAGAAGTCGATTCAGACGATCGGACTGACATTAGCGCAGCAGGATGTGGCAAACAATCAAGAACTGACGGAGCATTCTGCGAAGCTTAGCGGGCGAAGGATTTTGGTAGTGGATCCCGATGAGAATGTTCGCAACGATGCTCATGCTTTATTGGAACGCTATGGATGTGTGGTGGAGACGGCGCATTGTGGTGATCAAGCCGTATCGATGGTGCGCAGTACGGACGAGAAGTACGATGTGATTTTATCGGATATCAAATTGCCTGATTACTCGGGGTACCAGTTGATGTTGCGGTTACAGAAACTGATGCTGCATGTGCCGATAGCATTAATGACGGGGTTTGGATACGATCCCGGTCATTCGATCGTCAAAGCGCGACAAGCCGGATTGCATCGCAAAGCGATTCTGTACAAGCCTTTCCATCTTGATCAGTTGTTGAGTGTTACTGAGATGTTGATTGAGGAGACCCCTTCCGACCCTCTAACTCCATCGACCTGAGTCTTCGACGTGTGCGTCGAATTACCTTGATCTTCTGACGAAGGTTTTGATTTTGTTTCTCGTTGCTCGATTGCTGTTGTTAGTAGCATTTGTGTTGGGTCACATTGGGTTTTGGGTGACGCTTTACAATCGTATCAACGCAACGGGTTTTCAGAGGAAGCGGATCAAGTTGATCGAGAAAGGGATTGTCCTAACTTGTTTTGCGATACCCATTTTATTGGTTTCGGCAGATTCGTTTTGGCATCATTCGGACGCTTGGCGGATCGATCATACGATTCGAGATTATCTACTAGTGGGTTCCTTGGCGCATGTCTCGTCATGGACTTTGGCTTATGGTTGTTTTGCGATCGTATGTTTTTTGGTTCAAGGGCCTGTATGGCTGATGATGCGTCCAGTATTTCAGGATGCGAGAGTACGCTATAGCGTTGAGCAGACGCATGTGGAGAAGCATCTGCACCGTGGGAATCCGGAATGGGAACTAGGCAAGAAGTCAAAGCGGGGGTTGTTGGTTCCTGGGAATGAGATTTTGAGTTTGGAAGCGAACACGAAGGTATTGTGGTTCGACGACTTGCCCGAGGCTTTCGAGGGGTTAAGGATTGGGCATTTTTCTGACATTCATCTGACGGGGGAGTTGCCGAGTCCCTATTATCGCCGCGCCGTGCATTGGTTGGTCGGTCAGCAGATTGATTTGTTGTGTCTTTCAGGGGATTTGCTCGATAAGCCCGAGTGTTTAGGGACACTAGAGGAGATTTTGGCTGGGTTGCCTGAGGAGTTGAGCAAGGTATTTGTTTTGGGAAACCATGATCGGGCTTGTGGGATGGCCGAAGAGATTTGCGAGACGATGAGTCAGTTGGGGTGGCAAGATGTCGGGGTGCGGGATCGGAGATTGTCGCTTGCACGCGGCAGCGTGTTGGTTCTTGGTAATGAAATGCCGTGGTTTAGGCGCAATATTGAGGAAAAGAGGGAAGTGGTTGGTGGTCCGGGGATTGAGTTAGCAGAAGGTGTGGATGGGGCATCTACTGAATTGCGGATTGCCTTATCGCATTCGCCGGACCAATGGAAATGGGGAAAGAGTGTAGGAGCGAGTTTATTATTGTGCGGTCATACCCATGGTGGGCAGGTTCGATTCCCTTGGGTTGGGCCGATCATCGCACCGAGTCACTACGGGAGTCGATTTGCGTCTGGCGTGTTTTATTTTCACCCGATGATGATGCATGTGAGTCGAGGGCTTTCAGGGGTGCATCCGTTGCGTTTAGGTTGTCTGCCGGAGGTGAGTGTTCTGGAGTTGCGGAAGAAAAAAAGGGTGTAAGTGAAGTTTTTGGGAAAGCGAGGTAAAAAGTTTCAGGTCCTGTTTGCGAATTCGTGTGGAGAGGATTTTTCGCATCTTCACTTTGGGGCGTTTGAGCGTTAGACTCTACCCTTCTTCTAACCCCGAAACGAGCAATGGTATCTCCGGAAAAACCCGAGGAAGAGCTCAATCAAGATCAAGGATTGAGCATGCAAGAGAAGATCGAACTCTGCCAGGAGCGGATCGGTTACTGCTTTACCGATCCGAGTTTGGTTGCATCGGCTCTTACGCATGCAAGTGTGGCGAGCAGTCGAACGCACTCGAACGAACGGATGGAGTTTTTGGGGGATGCGATTTTAGGGATGGTGGTTTGTGAGCATGTATTTCGGACTTATCCGGAGTATCTCGAGGGTGATTTGACCAAGATCAAATCGATTGTTGTATCGCGTCGAGTGTGCGCGAAGGTTTCCAAGGCGTTGGGATTGGAAGAGTGTTTGGTGGTCGGACGTGGGATGATGCGGCATGGGATGCCGCGTTCGCTATTGAGCGATGTGTTTGAAGCGTTGGTAGCGGCAGTATTCCTTGATGGTGGTTTGGATCGAGTCAGGCCGTTTATATTGCAGCATTTAGAGACAGAGATTCGGTTAGCAGCCGAGGGGCACAGCGGTGGGAATTACAAATCGATGCTGCAACAATTAGCGCAAGGCAGTCTGAAAGGGACGCCGGTATATCGGTTGGTCGGAGAGAGTGGCCCGGATCATAGTAAGTATTTTGAGGTAGCTGCAGAAATTTCTGGCCGCCGTTTCACGTCGGCTTGGGGCCGCAACAAGAAAGAAGCCGAGCAACGTGCGGCTGGCAATGCATTGGCGGAGCTTCGGGGTGAGGAAGCTCCTTATGCATCGAATAGTTTTTTAACTCTGCAGCAACGCCAGCAGGAATCAGATTGATTCGTAAGCTTGGTTGTTACTTCTTTTTGGGGACCTCCAGCGGGGTCAGGTGAATTTCCCGAATGTCGACGACCGCGGCAGCAGCTTTCTTTTGGGGTTTTACCCTCAGATTGGCTGAGCCTGCAGTGAGTTTCAGATCGTCTAGTTGTTCGATAACGATGTTCTGAAAGTGTCCGGTATCTCGAACGGTCCACGGAACGGTTTGGACTTGTGAGTTATTTTCTATTTCGACATTCACGAGCGAGCCGCCGTTACCTGCTCCGCATCCACAGTGGATTTCCAATCGGTAGGTGCCATCGGCGGGGATCGTGGTATTCCATTCGACCCAGTCGTCTACTTCTGTCCAGTAGCCAACAACATTCTTGTACGTTTCAGGTTCATAGCGAATCCGCTTACCATGCGGGCTGGATTCCGCAGCCGTGAGTATGATTCCAGAAGGAGTATTTTTTAGGAGAGTTGGAGTACCTGCGATGGCTTGGTTCAGCTGGTCACGCCAATCTTTCCATTCTTTCCCGATGTCGGATGCTTTGAGGTGTTGGCCACGGAGAGTCGATGAGTTGCGAGAAGAGTAGATGGCAAGGTTTAGTTCTGGGTTAACGGATGGGTTTGGAGTGCATTCCTGGGCTGCGACGGAACGTTTCCAGTTTTCGAGAGCTTGGTGCATCGATTGGGCGATTTGTGGATTCTCTTTGGCCAAGTTATTGGCTTCGGAGGGATCTTGTTCGAGATCGAAGAGTTCACCGGATTGGTTTTCATAGTCTTCGATCCATTTCCATTTTCCTTTGCGGACAGCGCCCGCTGGTTTACTTCCTTGGTTGGTGTAGTGGGGGAAGTGCCAGTAGAAGGAACGTTCTGAATTTGTGTTTGGTGGGGTTTGCTCATTGGTTTTTGATTTCCAGGTAGTCAGTTGTGAGACGCCATCGACTGGGCCGACGCTACGTGCGACTTCAATACCTGCTGATTCGAGTAGGGATGGCATGATATCCATCAGAGAAACTGGAGCATCGAGGCGTTGGTTGGGTGCAATTTCTTTTGGCCATCGCACGATCAGTGGAATTCGTAGGCCACCTTCGTAGAGATAACCTTTGCCAGCGCGGAAAGGTCCGTTGTGAGTGACAGGATCGGGGTGAAGTTCGGGGACGTGCAAGCCACCGTTGTCGCTCGTGAAGATCACGATGGTGTTGTTTGCTTGCGGAGAGGCTTCGACGGCTTGGAGAAGTTGTCCGATCGATTCATCGAGGGCTTCAATGGTTGCGGCGTAAAGTGGATTCCAGGCGGATGAGTTTGCATCGATACGTTCTTTGCGTTCGTTCAGAGTGATGTGCGGGGAATGGTGGGGTACGTAGCAGAAATAGGGCTTTGTGGACTGTGGATTTTCAGCATTGGAATGGGTTTTGATGAATTCGATGGCTTTCTCGGTGATGAGGAATTCGTTTTTGCCCCCAGTGGTGTTTGGGTCACCGTTTCCTGGTGGTTCGAAGGCGATATCGAACCCTTGTTTGAGCGGTGCGGAATCTCCGCCGCCGAGGTGCCATTTGCCAAAGATACCGGTGGCATAACCGGCGCGCTGAAGAACTTCAGCGATGGTTTGGGTGCTAGGGATCAGAGCAGGTTCAATTCGGGGGTGTCGCAATCGTTGGCTTGGAGCATCGGCGCGACCTGGCAGGTAACTTGTCAGGTGCAAGCGTGCGGGGGATTTGCTTGTAAGCAGCGCGGCGCGGGAGGCCGAGCAAATCGACAGGCCGCAATAGGCACTTGTGTAGTGAAGACCTTGAGATGCGAGTCGATCGAGATTGGGAGTGTGATGATCGGTCCGTCCATAGCAACCGAGGTCATAGATTCCGAGGTCATCGGCAAGGATCAGAACGATATTCGGCGGTGTAGGATTTTCACTCGGCTCGTTCGCTTGTGCCCGCGATGACAGTGGCAAATGGAACATTTCTAAAATCGGGATTGCGAAGAGGAGTGCAACGAGTGAAAGGAAGCGGTGTGTGTGTTTGAGTTTGAAGGCTGAGAAGTGGTTGGGGATGTACCGGAGCATGGAGAGTGGGATCCTGATGGGGGGAACCGATCCTGAAGGGGGAACCGGGGGGGAGTCAAAGCGTTGTCCAATGATAGCAAATCATGTTGGAGGTTGTGGTGGGAGAATGAGGTTGCATTTAGAGAATGAAGTTGGGGGAAAAGGAGAAAATGGGTGTGGACAGGGTTTTGGTTTCAATTCAGGGGACTTCGATTCCGATGGTAACTCTACGACGTTTTGTCTGGAATGCTGTGTTGTTGTTCGAATTGGAAGTCATTCTGTTTATGCTCACTGAGACATCTACTTCGTTGGAAGTTCAGACAGCAGCTCCAAACGGGGCCCTGATATCGGGACCCTGCAGCGGTGGTGCATGTGGTTCGGTAGATTCTGGGGTGGAGCGGGATGAAGGTAGGGAGAAGGTATCGGCGGTTGGGAGGTCAGCGGTTCGTGTTGCGTTGAGGCCGCGTGGTGGGGATTCGCTGCGTTATTTATTGCGTCATCTCGCGACGCAGCAGGTGGGTTATCAGGACGAGGGTTCGCTTGGTGGTTGTGAACGAAAAGGACCTGAGCCATCGGATGCCGGGAGGTAGGGATGATTTGGCGACGAGGACTCTTGCTAGTTGCAGTGCTTGGGATAGTAGCTGGCGGGGTTACGTACGCGAAACGTAAGAGTTTGTTTGCTTCTTGGTTGAGTAGTTTTGGCAAGACGCAGTTCGGTGATACTTATCTTGGGTTTGTGCCTGGCGATAAACCGGATTTGTTTGAGGTGTCGCTTCAGGAGTCTCGAGTGGACTTCGGACCCGTGCGATTGATGCGCACTGATGAGGATGGGTTGTACGCACACAAGCCGATTGAGATAGAGCACATCAGTGCAGAGATTGATCCGGTGAGTTTGTTCGATTCTTCGTTACGAGTCCGTGCGTTGCGTGCGCGAGGTGTGCGTTTACCTTGGGTGCCTCCTGAGCGGGTGCGATGGTCGTTGCCGGAGTATCCTGTGAGTATGCCATCTCGCAGTATGAATGACACTCGCGGTTGGGTTGAGGGAATGGTGGATGATTCGTTGCGAGCGATTGCGAGTGAGTCGGAAGCCTGTATAGCTGCGATTGATGCGATGGAAGAGCGATATCTTGGATTGCGGCAGCGGCTCGAGCAGCTTCGTAGCACAGGGGCGTTAGGGGATCGGCAAGTCCTTATGGGGATGACCCGAGAGTATCATGCATTGAATCAGAAGTTAGCCGAGAGTCGGATTCAATGGAGAGAGGGTGCAAGGTCGAGGCAGCATAGATGGAACGGTTTACAAGTTCAGTTGGTCGAGCGATTGAGGACGAAGGTTGCCGGTGAAGTACCAGAGCTTGATGTAGAGGTACGGGCGGAGGCGGCGCGGTATTCCGAGCGACTTCAGGGGGTGGTGCTTCCGTTTTGTAGTGCGATCGCGCAGTGGATATCTCAGACCGGGGTTCAAGGAGTAGAGGATGGGGGTAAGGGGTGGCAGATTGGGCAAGGGGTATATCAAGGAACCTTGATATCAATGCTCGATGGAGCTACGGAGACACCATTTGAATGCAGTTTTGCCGATCGTGGTGATGGTGTTGGTAGGACGATTTGGCGATTTGAGTTGCCTGACGCTCAGGGAGTGTTAACGGTACAAGCGGAGTGGGCGGTGTCAAGCTCGGGTGAAGGGCGGTTGAGATCGGCCGATTGGAGTATGGACTGTCTGTGGCAGCGTTCACCTGTAGCGGTGTTTGTATCTGGTCGGCAATCCGAGGAGACGGAAGTCCTCAGTGGCGGGACGGTGCGTATGCAGGTTTTTCAAGAGGGTGGCGAGTGTCGTGTACGGGTCAGCGCACCTTGGAATCGCGGGATTGGTCTGGAGAACAGGCTTGTCTCTACTGGGGGAGCGTCGCAGTGGCAGGGTGGTGTGTTGGAGTTCGATTTCAAGGGACGCGATGGTAGCGGGTTGGTACAAAAGTCAGTGTTGATTTCTACGGAGTCGATTGTTGTTGAGCCTCGCAGTTTATTTGAAGTAGAGAATCGGTTGGAGTCTCGCAAGCGACAGTGGATACGCGATGAGCAGTCGCGGTTGGAGTTTATGCTTTTAGAGTATTTAGCGATGGGGACAAACCGAGAGGTGAATCGATGGACAGCAATATCCGCATCGCAGATGGAGCGACTACGTGGTCTTGAGCAGGGGCTTGCATGTTGGGCAGAGGCTTGGGATTCCGCGATTGCATTACCACAGTATCGAGTTGGAAATCGGTTGGTTGGGCATCCCGATCGATAAATGCTAAGTGCTGTTAGCAATAGTCAAAGTTGCGTTGGCAGTTTACGGTGGGGTTACTTGTTGCTTTGATAGAGAGTGACACGTTGATTGTGGCGAAGTTTTTCTGGTGGGTAGAGGACGACTTGTTCACCCGCTTGCAGGCCGTTGGTGATTTCGGTGTAGTCGCGGTTTTTTAGACCAATAGAAACTTCTGTACGTTCAACGGTTGCGTTCTGAAGTGGGTGTGGTCGGTAACGGTAGACGAACCAGGTGTTGCCTTGACGTTCTAGGGCGGAGGTGGGGATGAAGATTGCTTTTGGGTCGCTTGTATCGACGACGATTCGAGCTTCGACGCGGAATCCGTCTCCGAGTTCTTTGCGTTCATCCCAGGGTTGATCGATATCGATTAGGACGTTGACACGTTTTTCTTCGACACCGAGTGCCGAGATTTTTAGGAATGCGGAGGGTTCGATTCTTCGAACGCGTCCTGAAAGTGTTTTAGTGCTACCCCATCGTTCGATCCAAACAGGGTTTCCTGGCCGAATGGAAACGGCGGCTGAGGATAGCACATCGATTTCGATTTCGATTTCGCGAGGGTCGCCAATTTCGAGCAGTGGGGTACCTGGAGTGACAAAGCCTGCGTCTTCGCGGAAGACTTTCAGGACGGTACCGTTGATAGGAGAGAGGATTTCTAGGGGTTGCGACTCAGCGCCGGATTGGTTGGCTTGTAAGGCAGCCAGAGCGATGCTTTGTTCGTGTTGTGCGATATTGCGAAGAAACTTAGCTGCTTTCTGCTCGGAGATAGCGGTTCGGTAGCGGTGTTCTGCTTGGTCGAATTCCGCGCTGGATATGGAATGTGAATCGAAGAGAGATTTGGTTCTTTCGAATTGATGTTGAGCCAATTCGAGGGCTTCGGAGGCCATAGCTATACCTTCTTCGGCGCGGTCAACGGCGGCTTGGGTTGCTTTCACTCTCGCTTCGGCTTCTTGTTTGGCGCGTGCATCGAGCAGTGAGGGGTTGGTCGGTTCGAGGATAGCGAGGCGCGAGGTGTTTTGCGAGACGGAATCGCCGGGATGAAGCTCAATACGGACAAGGTTTGCGGCGATAGGAGCGGTGATAGTGAATCGTTCTCGAATGCGTGACTGTCCGTCATCATCGATTGTTTTTTCGATCCTACCTATTTCGGCGATGCCGAGTTCGACGGGTATAGGGGTGGGTTGGAGGGTGAACCAAGCGAGCGAGAGGATGAGTGCGCCGAGAAGTGTTAAGGCCGATATTGTTGTCCAAGAGCGGCGGGCGGATGGACCACTGAGCATTTCTGGATTGGTTGTACTTGGATTCATGGGGTTAGGCACGCGAGGATCCCTTTGGTTCATTCCCTTACTTTGAGTACGGAGACGATATTGAGTTGAGTTGCCATGCGAGCGACTAAGCCGCCGCATAGAGCGGTAGCTAGTGCGACGACGCTCAGTGCATAGGCGATGGTGCGGGGATCGATCACGAGTGGGAGGCGATGGCTATCGGAGTCTAGAGCGGAGATCATTCCGTAGGCAAAAGTATATCCCAGGGGAATACCGATCGGGATAGCCAAGAGAGTGATCGCGAGAAGTTCCAGGAGTAGAATCCATAGGACTTCGCTTTTTCGGTAGCCGAGTACACGCAGGGTAGCTAGATCTCGGGCGCGTTCGCTGAAGGTGATTAGAGCGGAGTTGTAGGCAACACCGAGCATGATTAGGGCGGCGAAAATGGCATTGATGAACCGCATCCAGCCGGTGCTTTTCCCGAGTAGGTCGCGGAAATTCGCGAGGGTAGCTTGACGATTTAGCGCACCGCATACGAAAGGTGAGTTTTTGATTTGCTGGTAGACTTGGTTTTGGTGGGTTGGGTCGATCGTCAGATGGACGCCTGAGGCTCGTTCTCCTTCGCGCAAGAGTTTATGGAGCGAGGCGCGATCGATGAAAGCGGCGGGGCCGGTATAATTCTCAAAGATTTGATCGACTACAAGCGAGAATCTGCGTTGTTCTCCTTCGAGGACTTGAACATCGATGCGATCTCCGCGTCGAACATGGAGTTTTTCGGCTAATTTAGAGGTGATGATCAAGCCGTTGGTGGCATGTGTGAGGTAGGCGACATTGTATTGGTCTAGCAATTTGAGCAATTGCGCATCGGGATCGAGTCCGAGCAGAGTTAGGCGTTCGCGGGTCGCGCGGTATTGAAACTGTACAGGAACGCTTCGGAAGGCTTCGACACGTTGAACACCGGTCCATTGGCTAACCTCATGGATTGCAGCAATGGATCGAGCTTCATCGAATGCGAGTTGAAAGTCGAAGTGTTGTGATTGCGAGAATTGGTGATCGAGGACTCGGTCGATGGTCGCTTCGAAGAAGGAACTGAGGATAAGTAGAGCGATGCCGAGAGAAACACCGAGGATGGAGAGGGACGTTAGCCAAGGGTTTGAAAGAGCGCGTAGAAGGACTAATCGGAGAGTAGGTGAGAGAGCCGCAGAAAGTTTGGACGATTGGGTCCAGCGCGCTATCCATCGAGTGCTAGTTGATGGCAAGGCACCGGAGTGCATCGCAAGTGCGGGTGGAATTTTCATGATTTGTCTAAGACCAGACCAAGCGCCGAGGGTGGCGACAAGTGCTCCGAGGGAAACAGTGAGGATCCACTGCCAGCCGAACGGGAGGTGAAAGACTTCAGGGAAGCGAAAGAAGGCTTTGTATAGTTCGGATAGCCAACGGGCGAGTTGAAGTCCAATCAGTGTGCCGAGTAGAACACCTGCAGCGATCCACACCGAAACGACTTGAAGTACATCCCAAGTGATTTCTGAGGTTCGATACCCGAATGCGCGGAGCGTGGCGATTCGCTCACGCTGTTGCATGATCCAGCGACTGAAGACCATGTGGATTAAGAAGACAGTAACACTTAGGAAGATGGCTGGTGCGAGGATCGCCATTGTGCGTAGTTCATTGAGTTCGTCGCGGACTCTTGCATGGGATTCTTGGTCATCGCGATGGATGGAACCGGTACCGCCGTAGGGTGCGAGTAATTGGTCGATCTGGGATTGTATCTTGTAGCGATCCGATTCGTTTTCAAGTTCTACGGCGAGGTGATTCCAAGCACCTTCCATATTCCAAGCAGCTTCAAGGTTTTCTCGAGGTATCCAGAGTATTCCGTAGAGGCGATTGTCGGAGAGCAGTAAGCCAGGTTGCACCACGTAGATAGAGTCGGGGGAGAGGCCGATACCTACAATTTCGATTAGTTGTTGTTTACCGCCGAGATTTGCGAAGAGTGTATCGCCGATTTGCAATTGGTGGGCTTGTGCAAATAGTTCGCTAACGACCGCTTCGGTGAGTGATCCGACACGAGGTAGTCTTCCTTGTCTTAGATAAAGGTCATCGAGTTCTTGGTGGAATTCGTGGTCTTTGTTTTTGTCTTGGTCCGAGGAGGGTGATGTTGGGGAGAAACGAGGAGTATCGATGGAGACGAGTCGAGCGGTGATCGGTTCGGATGAGTTGGGGAAGTCTAAGATGGCTTGTCGTACGATACGACCGGAGGCGCGCGTTACGCCTGGTAGATCACGGATTTGTTGGAGGAGTGCATCTGGAGCGCGAACGAGGGAGGCCCAGAGGTGAGCAAAGCGATAATGTGAATAGTAGTGATCGCGACTGACTTCCAACGATCGAATCGTTGTTGTGGACATGATGAATGTCGAGATTCCGCAAGCGAGCAAAGCAACGATAGCGATACCTTGTTTCCATAGCCGCAAAAGATCAGACAGGAGCAATCGAAGACGAGCTGACATCATGAAGCGTTGCAGGATTTCAGTAGGTGTGTTGTTACCATTGCAAAGAGGAGGCGGGTTGGGGATTGTGGTTTTCACGAATTTCCACGATTCTACCGTCGGATAGTTGGATGATTCGATCGGCCATTGAAGCTATAGCAGCGTTATGGGTTATGATGACGACCAATGTGCCGAGGTCGCGGTGGATCCGCGCGATTGCCTCTAGGACGATTGCACCGGTTTTTACATCAAGAGCACCAGTAGGTTCATCACACAGAAGAACCGATGGGCGTTTACCGATAGCTCGAGCGATGGCTACGCGTTGTTGTTCACCTCCAGAGAGCTGTGCGGGGTAATGAAGGGACCGGTTTTCAAGTCCGACTAACCGGAGGGCTTCTATCGGCGTCATTGGAGATTGAGCGATTTCGGTGACGAGTCGCACGTTATCCATCGCAGTAAGACCGGAGATGAGGTTGTAGAACTGGAATACAAAACCGACATATTGGCGACGAAATTCAGTCAGTGCGACTTCATCAAAGTTTGAAAGGTTCCAATCCATGAAGTGAAGAGTTCCTTCGGAGGGGACATCTAGACCTCCGAGGATGTTGAGTAGAGTGGATTTTCCGCTCCCTGATGCGCCGAGAATGACGACAAATTCTCCTGGGTAGAGTTCTAGGTCGACACCTCGAAGGGCATGAACAGTGACATCCCCCATGGGGTACCACTTGCTGATTTGGTTAGCTCGGAACAGAGGATGATTTTCGCGACTCATCCCGTTCATCTTAATCTAACCAACAAGAGAGATGTGATAACACCATCTCAAAGTAGTTGGTTTCTCGATTGGGTCTTGCGGGAGGGCTTGCGGAAGAACTTGGAGTTGAGACTTCAAAGGGTCCCAAGTAACGATACCGATCGAAGTGTGCAATTGGATGGTTACCGAATCACCGTTTTTGGTATTCCATTTAGCGGTCCATCCGTCTGGATTGTTCGCTGTGTGAACTAGTGAGATTTCGTCGTGAGACGAAGATTGCGATGGTTGGTGAAGAACTTGATAGGTGCAACCGAGGAATGGTGTATGTCGTGTGATACGGCAAGCGAAATCGAGTTCAATCGAGTTGGGAGTTTCGCGGCATCGGGCGGCGAGAGACCAGTGTCCATGACCTGAGAGTCCTACGCCGAGTGCGACATCCTGTTGATTTGGTCCGAGAGGTTCAAAGACTACTTGTTGCAGGGGTGGGTCACTTGGCCAAGGAGCGAGTGGATCGAGTGCGAGGGATTCAAGCAGAGGTAGGTAAGAGGATCCGCTTGGTATACAGAATCGGTGGGCGAACCGATCCCCTTGCTTATTGAACTCCAAGAGTAAAGGAGGGGAGTTATTGGGATTCGCATTGAGTTGAGGGTTATTCGCTCCGCAGCGTAGGGTGAGAGATGGGGACATCATCTAGTTTCCTGCCACGGGTCCGTGGCAGTCGAATCCAGCAGTTTGTTTCACGTTTGGATTCTGTGTTTGTGTTTGGTGGGAGTGTTCGTTTGGAGGCGGGCACAGATTGATTTCTGAATGAGTGATGATACTCATCATAAATCGATTTGCAGTGCGGAGCATTTCCGTATCCAGAGAACCTTCTTCGGTGGGTTTTGACTTGGTCTGCATCGAGGGGGAATCAAATCGCATGAATCGATAGTTTAGATGTGCGCGATGTGTCAGTTGCATCATTTCGATCGCTTGATCGACATCGTAGAGATTTGAGTCTGCGCTTTGCATCGCGAGGACGGGGAGATTGCGAGCGAGTTTCCATTGGGTGAGTGCACGTTTGTGATTTGGAAAGGGGCTGTTGCAAGCGAATGCACCGGCAAAGCTTTGTGGATTTCGCAGAGCGATCCATTGTGCGAGGGTACCGCCGTGGCCGAAACCAGCGAGGAAGATGTTTTCGGAGTTGATATTTAGGGACGCGGTGATTTGTTCGATCGCTTGGAATGCACACTCTTCGACTAGGGCGTATTCGGCGAGGGTGTTTCCCCAGCGGTAGAGGCGTTTGTTACGTGTCGAGGGGCGAGTTCCGCGAAGTGCGAGAGCGACATAATTTCGAAGACTGAGGCTGGGCATTAGCGAATCGAGTTCGGCTTCGCTGCTATGTTCGCTGTGAAGCCAGAGGACGAGTGGGTATGCGTACCGGGACTCGTAGTGTTCAGGGACAAAGAGGCGGTAAGGGAAGTCCAATTGAGGGGGGGCGTTTTGTAGTGGGGAGGGAGGGGTATTTGTTGTAGAATCGTCGAGGTTCCGGTTGTTTCGAAGCGAGGAGGAGTGACGGTTTTGGGTTGTCAGGTAGTTGTTTAGACGGTTCATACCTGGGAATCCTTCGACGAGCGGCATATGGGGGTGCGAGGAAGATCGGGGAAGCGATTTGTAGGGGCAATGCGTGTGTTGCGTCAATCCCACCGGAGAATGAGCGGTCTTTTCGCACTGGTCATTTCGCGGAAAGACTCTACACTCGCATGGAGCTTGCACGGGTTGCTAGCATAAGAATGAAATAATTTTTCTAGGGGAAATCATCAGATGTCGACGCGTGTGTTTCGGGTGAGAGCGAACGCGTGCGGGCTTGGATTGGCGAGAGGATTTACGTTGGTAGAGCTGTTGGTGGTTCTCTCGATTATTGGGGTATTGGTCGGTTTGTTGTTGCCGGCGATACAGGGAGCGCGGGAGGCAGCTCGTCGGATGTCTTGTGGTAACAATTTGCGACAGATTGGATTGGCTTTGCACAATCACGAGTCTGCGGTAAGGAGTTTTCCGGCGGGATCAGTGGCGAAGGCATATTCGGAGGTTCCCAGTACACCTTGGACTTTTTATCGGTGGTCAGCCTTAGCGATGTTGTCCCCGTACTTAGAGAATACTGCGGCTTACAAGGTGTTGGATTTGAATAAGCCTTTGTATAGCGTCACATTTGCGGTGACCCCGGAGAATGTGACGGGATCGCAGACCGTGGTACCAACGTTTTTGTGTCCGAGCGACGAGTATCGCCGGTTGCATGTAGGATTTGGGCCAACAAATTACGCGGTGTGCACTGGGTCGGGAACGAATGGTGGGAATCCTGAGTCGACGGACGGGATGTTTTTCGTGAATTCGAAAGTGCGGCCGAGTGATGTGCGAGATGGTTTATCGAATACAATTGCGGCCTCGGAGAGTATTTTGGGAGCGGTGGGGGCGACGAGGACAGATGTACAGCAAGCGTACCGATTTACGTTTGCAACACCTTTAACAGAAAATGGTTGTCGATTTTCGGTGGCTTGGAATTACGCGGACCCTCGCGGATTTGCTTGGGTCAACGGTGAGTATCGGTGTGCGTTGTACAATAACTACTTTCCACCGAATGCGAATGTGCATGATTGTATGGGTGTGCGGATGACTGGTGGCCCCGATACGATTTACACGCCATTTGGTTGGCGTGGTGCGCGAAGTCGTCATACGGGTGGAGTGATGGTGTTGCGTGGGGATGGTTCGACAGCTTTTTTCAATCAGCAGATTGACGTGATGACATGGAGAGCTTTATCGACCCGGCAAGCTGGTGAAACGGTGGTGGTTGACGCAGATCCGTTTTAGATGCGGTTGCAGATTTAGGTACCAGAGCAGAGTAGTAGAGGAAGTTAGGATGGGATCGTCGTTGAAGCCGTGGGGGATTTATCACGAGCATGAGCATTGGTTCAAACCGTTGTTTGCGGAATTGGATCGTCGAGCGATTCCGTGGGTGAGGTTAGATCCTCGGGGGCATTGGTATGATCCTAGCGAGAAGGTCAGTCCCTATGGATTGGTGTTCAATCGAATGAGTCCCTCGGCTTATTTGCGGGGTGGGTTGCAGGGGATGTTTTTCACGTTGGATTGGTTGATGCATTTAGAGCGATTAGGGGTACCTGTAATCAATGGTTTAAATGCTTTTACAGTGGAGACGAGCAAGGCGAAGCAATTGACGATCTTGGAGGGTTTGGGGTTAGGTTATCCGAAATCTAGAGTGTGCAATGCGAGTTCGCAGGTTGAGCCTGCGGCACAGGGGTTGCGATTCCCGGTGGTATTCAAAGCGAACATCGGTGGTTCGGGTGCTGGGATTGTTCGATACGATACGCTCGATGGTCTTGTTCGCGCTGCATCCGAGGGGGAGTTAGATTTTGGTGTGGACCATACAGCGTTGTTGCAAGAGTACACGCCAGCGCGAGGGAGTAAGATTACGAGGGTAGAACTGCTAGGCGGAAAGTTCTTGTATGCGATCGATGTACATTTGACCGGAGATACCTTTAACTTGTGTCCGGCGGATATATGCCAGCGTTCCGACGGAGTCGAATTGCAGCGAGCGGCTTGTCCGATCGACGCTCCAAAAAGCGGATTGAAGGTACAGGGAGTTCGTCCTCCAGACGATGTAATTGCGGCTTGTGAGTCGATCATGCAGCGGGCACAGATTGATGTTGGGGGGATTGAGTACATGGTGGACGACCGCGATGGGCGATTGGTGTATTACGACATCAATGCGTTATCGAACTTTGTAGCTGACGCGACGAATGTGATTGGGTTTGATCCATTTGTGAGATTGGTCGATTATCTGCAGCAGCGTGCTGCGGGGTGATTTTTACATTCGACGCGTTGAGGAGTTCTGCTACGAAGAGGAAGAGATGATGCGATTTGGATATTGGCTACCGGTATTTGGAGGCTGGCTGCGCAACGTAGAAGATGAGGGGATGCAAGCGGATTGGGCTTATGTCAAGCGGCTAGCGCAGCGCAGCGAGCAGATCGGTTTTGATTTGAGTTTGATTGCTGAGTTGAATCTCAACGACATCAAGGGGGAAGCGGCTCCTTCGCTGGATGCTTGGTCTACGGCGGCGGGGTTGATGGCGGTGACGGAGCGGATGGAGTGGATGGTAGCAGTACGTCCGACGTTTCATTCTCCGGCGTTGTTGGCCAAGCAAGCAGCGAACATCGATCGTATAGGAGGTCCGGGTCGGCTAAGCTTGAATGTGGTATCGAGTTGGTGGCGGGATGAAGCTGAGAAGTACGGGGTCGAATTTGAGCAGCATGATCGCCGTTATGATCGCACTTCGGAGTGGTTAGATGTGGTTGATGGGTTGTGGAAAAGGGACGGGTTTGACTACCGAGGAGATTTTTATCAGATTCGCAATGGTGTGTTGCAGCCCAAGCCTGCGACGTTACCGCGTCCAACGATTTATGCGGGAGGGGAATCCGAGGCGGCTAAAGACATGATTGCGAGGAAGTGTGACGCTTATGTTATGCACGGAGACCCACCGGAGCGGGTGGCGACGAAAATTCAGGATATGCGACTGCGGCGTGAGAAGCTTGGATTGCCACCGATGCAATTTGGTGTGGCGGCTTATGTGATCACTCGCGACACCCAAGCCGAGGCTCGAACTGAACTGGGGCGGATAACAGATGTCAAGCAGTCGGCATTGGGGTATCAGAACTATCAGCAGTGGTTGGCTGGGACGCAGTTGGAGCGTCAAGTCAGTTTGGAGGATTATTCGGTCAGTAATCGGGGATTGCAGGCGGGGTTAGTCGGAACGCATCAGCAGGTGGTGGATCGGATCGGGGAGTTTGCGAAAGTTGGGGTGAATTTATTGTTATTGCAGTGCAGCCCGCAGTTCGAAGAAATGGAACGATTTGCTGATTGTGTGATTCGGCACTTTGGAACTACGGTAGTTGGTGGGTAGAATAGAGACACCCGCCTCGAGAGCTTGAGCCTCCAGACACCCAAATTTCGGCTTGGGCATCACCCTCCCACCTAGACAACCATCATGGCATCGATTCCTTGGTCGATTTCTGAAGATTCCTTCGATGTAAATTTTTCCGTGCCCCAGGTATTGCGGTTGCGCTTTACGAAGGACTGTTTTGGGGTGGACTGGGACTCTCTGATGTCTTTATTTCAGCGGGAGACAGGAGAGGGGGTTGGAGGGACGGTACGGGCTAGGTTGCAGTGGTGGGTCGACGACTCGGTGGTTGCTGCTCAACCGATCTTGCTTGAGAAGATCCATCGTTGCATGCAAGACCATTCGGATGAATTGGAGTTAGTCTCCGACGTTCAACGCATAACAGGTGGTGAGGGGGTTAAGAACGACGAGGCGACGGTAGATCGCATTTTTTCCAAGATTGAGCGGGATGGATTAGATCGAAGATCTTATATTGTCGTGGTTGGTGGAGGTGCTGTGCTTGATGCTGTCGGTTATGCGGCGGGGATTGCACATCGGGGAATTCGCTTGGTGCGATTTCCGACGACGACTTTAGCGCAGGCCGATTCCGGTGTGGGGGTAAAGAATGCGATCAATGCATTTGGCAAGAAGAATTGGAAGGGTACGTTTGCGGTACCTTGGGGAGTAGTAAACGACCAAAGTCTGCTTGCAAAACTCCCAGATCGCGATTTTCGGGCCGGGTTTTCAGAAGCGGTGAAGGTCTCGTTGCTCAAGAGTGCATCGGCGTTCCGGTATCTTTGTCAGCATGCGAAGGATATAGCGGCGCGGGATTGGACTGCAGTGATGCCCGCGATTCGTTCCAGTGTGTTGATGCATTTGCATCATATTACTCATGGAGGCGATCCATTTGAGATGCAGGAAGCTCGTCCATTGGACTTTGGACACTGGTCAGCGCATAAACTAGAGCAAATCACCAGTTATCGATTGAGACATGGTGAGGCTGTATCGATTGGGGTGGCGTTAGATACGTTGTATTCGCATTTGAAATTCGGGCTTGATCGCGGCGATGCGATCAGTGCGGTTCAAGCGTTGATTGACATGCAGCTGCCCATTTATGATCCGATGTTGGAGTCGAGTCTGGTCTTTGATGGGCTTGAGGAGTTCCGTCAGCATCTCGGCGGACGTCTAACATTGACAATGTTGCGCAGTGTGGGCCAGAGTCTTTCGGTCCATGAGGTGGATCGGTTGAAAATGCAACAAGCGATGGAGTGGTTGCAAGAGTTGCATTTGCAGCGGGGGGATTCAACATTGACAAGTGCGGGGCAAGTATGAGTCAGGCAGTTGGGGTGCGTTGCGGTTTAGCACGTTTGGAGCGAGCTTCGTCGTTAGTCCCATTTTTTGTTGGCATTCATGAGCTACAGCGAGGTGAATGGATTGTTTGCCGTACGTCGAGTGGATTGCGGCTTGGACGCTACATTGCAGAATGCGGTGAGGAGGAGATCGATGGGGGAGTATCCTCAGTAACGGCAAAGTGTGTACGGCGAGCGACGCCGGAGGATCGATGGCTTTGGGAAAGGTTGGTTGAATTGAATCGGGCGTGTGTGGAACCGTGCCAAGCGTTCCTGTCTTTAAAGGGCTTAGATGACGTTCTCGTTGAGATTGAATCGAGTTTGGACTGTCGTCATGTCGCGTTTCACTATCTTGATGAGCCGAGTCAGCATGCGACGGAACTGCATGATGAGCTACTAAGTGTTTATGAGCGAAGTGTTAGCGAGTCTGATTTTGCGAATCGGATTCGTGAGGGATGTGGGCCTGGCTGTGGGGAGGGCAAAGGTTGCAGCGAGGCGGGAGGATGTGGAACTAGTGGAGGGTGCTCTCAAGGGGCTGTGCGGTCTGGGGGTTGTGCTGCTAAAGGCCAAAAGTCCTAAAGCCGAAGTGCCGCAGACAAAACTACGGCAGATTGAACTTGCAGTGATGAGCTAGGTTAGCTCGCGGATAGAAGTGGGAGCGTTTAGCTACGTTTCTTTTTGCGGAGCAAGCGTTCGCGTTCCTTTTGCAGTTTTTCTTTTTCTTTAGGGCTCAAGCGTTTCCCTGTATTTCCTTTGAGTTTCATTCCCGCAGTGGGGTTGAATGGGTTGTTGGCCATCATGCCTTGCATTTGCTGCAGCATTTTCATTTTGTCGGCCATCGACCCGGAGGTGGCGATTTGGAGCATGGGGCCGATCATTTCGAATTGTTTGATTAGATCAGAAACTTGGTTGGGATTCACACCGCAACCTTTTGCGATTCGGTTCTTTCTGGAGCTGTCGATGACTTTTGGATTTCGCCGTTCTTCGGGGGTCATCGAGTCAACGATACCGGTAAGGCGGCTCATTTCCTTTTCGTTGTCCATGCTACCCATGACTTTTGAGAGTTCGCCCATGCCAGGCATGAGGCTGAGCATCTTGGTCATGAGGCCTGGTTTTCTCAACTTTTGCATCATGTCGCGGAAGTCGGCGAGGGTGAAGATCCCTTTGGACATCCGTTCTTCGAGGCTCTTGCGTTCTTTTTCGTCGATCATTCGGTGCGCTTCGCGAGCGACTTCGACGATATCTCCCATGGAGAGGATTCGGCTTGCCATCCCTTCGGGGCGGAAGGGTTCGAGGGCATCGAGGTGTTCGCCCGTACCGATGAATTTGATGGGAACGGAGGTGACGGCTTTGACGCTCAGCAGTGCACCACCGCGGGCATCACCGTCGAGTTTGGTCATGATGACGCCGTCTAGGTTGAGGGCATCATTGAAAGCTTTGGCGCTGTTGACTGCATCTTGACCCGTCATTCCGTCGACGACGAGTAGGACTTGATTTGGTTCGATCTGTTTGTCGATTTGTTTGAGTTGCTCCATCAATTCCGCATCGATGGCTAGTCGACCTGCGGTATCGAGGATAACGACATCAGCATTTGCGGCGCGTGCTGCTGCTTGGCCTTCGCGGCAGACGGCGACTGGGTCGGATTCGCCGGGTTTGCTGAAGACGCCGACGTTGAGTTGGCGGCCTAGTACGTGGAGTTGTTCGATAGCTGCGGGTCGTTGAAGGTCAGCTGCGACGAGGAAGGGTTTGAGCTTTTGCTCTTTTATGAGCATTGCTAATTTACCGCAGGTGGTGGTTTTCCCGGCACCCTGCAGACCGCACATCATGATGGTCGAGACTTGGCCGCGTTTCAGTGGGAGGGTGTTATCGACGGGTCCGAGGAGGTTGACGAGTTCTTCGAAGACGATTTTGACGAACTCTTCGTGGGGTCGGAGGCTCAGCAGGACGCGGCGTCCTTCGGCGGCGACTGCGACATCTTTAACGAATTTGCGGACGACATCGATGTTGACGTCGGCTTCGACTAGGGATCGCTCGACGAGGGCGATCCCATCCCGCATATTCGATTCTGTCAGCTTACCTTTACCCTGAAGGGACTTAAAGGCGGACAGAAGGCCATCTTGTAGGGACTGGAACATTGAAATTCCGTACTTTAATGAAAGAAAAAGGATCGCTTTGCCAGGGTAATCACCCGAATTAGGAATGATACGGAATCTAGCGTTCGGGCTTCCGATAGAGAAGTGATTTTCGCTAAATTCCGGGGGGGATTCGCCGGCTAGGGGGTTCAATGGGAACTTTCAGAGCGGTTGGATGCTCCAAAGGATCGCCTGCAATTGTAGCATCCGAAGCTAATTTGGCTCCTAAAAATCTAGTAAGTCTTGTGACTGTGCAGATTTAGGGAGGCGGAATCGCTTAGGGTTCCCTTCGGGGATGATTGCAATGCTAGGTCCCCGAATTAGACTCAGCATCGGTCGATTTTGCCGAATTTTTGTTTTTTCCTTAAGAATAGGCTCTGTAAGAGGTTTCTCGATGACCACCTTTGGTTTTGGGAGTGGGTCTTCCTCCAGCAACCGCAACCGATCCGACCGTACCAAGCTTCGTCGCAAGCAAGTTTTACGGCAATCGGTCTTGGAAACGCTCGAAACACGTCAACTGATGACGACAGGGCCGCAGCTGATTGGGGTTCAACCGAACGAGGGTTCGTTGATTGCATTGGGGGCGAGTGTAACGCCGACGGTGCTTCAGACGAGTCCAAGGGAGTTGGTTCTCCGATTTGATGATGGGGCGGAGTTGGATCCGACGACGCTCACTGGTATTCAGATCAAGCGGGCCGGGTCGGATGGAGTATTGAGTTCTGCGTACTTGACGACAGACCTTGGTACCAACGGGCAGGCGGTGGTGGACTTTAGTGCTTCGTTGCCTGGGCAGCAGGGCAACGGTACGGAGATTTTCTTTACCAAGTCATCGCGAACGGTTGGGCCTGCGGGTAAGCCGGCCAGTTATCCGATTTTGAGTGTGCAGGGTCAGCGTATCAATGTTGACGTGAACATTGCGCCTGGATTTAAGACCACGGCGAATGATTTGGTAGCGGCGATGAATTCTGATCCGGCTGTATCGTCGTTGATAGTAACGACGTTTTTGCGAGGATTCGGGAACACGGTTATCGCGGACTCGGTGGTAGCGAATCAGGCGTTTCCTTTGTTAGGGGCAGATTCTGCGCGTGCTTCTACAAATTTCAACTCTGGATTAACGACACTTCAAGCTGAGTTTGTCTCGACGGGCACTGCCGCGACAGCGGGCGGAGTTCGGATCGAGTTCACTTCGAGGGAGTTTGTCGTTCCAGCACCACCGAATGTGATCGTCAGCGGCACGACGATTCGGGTGGAGCTCAACAGTAATCCTCGCGCTTTGACGACGGTTGGCGAGGTGATCGATGCGGTTAATAGTTCTAAGGAAGCTCAAGCGTTGGTCGTTGCTCGATTGGTCAGCGGAGATCGTTTGACGCGTATCGGAAGCAACCCGATCAATTACTCTCCGTTGACGCTTGTCGGCGGTGACGACCAATTGATTACCCCGGCTTACATTGCACTTGGGGAAACCAAGCGTGAAGTCATCATTCGTTTCGCGGAGACACTCCCGGATGATTTGTATTTGATCGACATCTTTGGAACTGGGCCATTTGCGTTGCGCAATGTCGATGGCTTTGCATTTAATGGCGGGATATCTAGGAGCGTTCGCTTTGACTTGGATCTTGGCCCGACGGTTCAAGCGGTGGTGCCACAGCCGGTAGTGACGACTGGAAGCACGCGATCGCAATTGCGAAACGTGATTTACGTTTACTTCAACGGTGACGATCTCAATGCGACAGAGGCGGTCAAGCCAATCTATTATCAATTGGTTTACACCCGCAACACGCTCAACGGCGGGGACGATATTTCGTTCCGTCCAATCGGTGTGAACTACGACGCGACGCTGAATCGCGCTGCGTTGACATTCGATCGGAACTTGGATGCGTTGGTGGACCCAACGAATCCGAACGCAGGCCCGTTGCCTTTGTCGGCACTGCGATTGAGGATTGGCAACGATAACTCTGCGAGCAACACCAATGTCACCACGATGACACCAGCTAGCGATCCTGGTAGTCGCTTTGGCACTGCAATGGACTTGGGTGGTGGTTGGCTGGCTGGAGCTGGGGCAAAGGCCGCGATTATCAGTTCCGAGATTAAGAACACAACGCCTTACACGTTGGATTTCCCTGGTTCGAATGATGAGCAAGGAAATCGAGATAACCGTTATCAGCATCACGTAACACGCACAGATTCCGATGGAATCGAAGTCATTTACTATAACTTTGCTTCGCAATTGGGTACGGCGAACTCGAGTGTGCAGTTGAATGCAATTACCGAGATCCAAAAGACAATGGCTCGCCAAGTTGTGACCTTGTACGAGAAGTACTTGGGTGTGCGTTTTGTTGAGAGCGACAACCAAGGGTTTACGATTGCTGTAGGTGACATGCAGGTTATCAATCCTGCTACTGCGATTACTCCTGTAGCATCGAACCAACCGGGCGACAATATTACCTATGCAGCGGGTCCCTTGTTGTCGAACGCGAGTCAGTCGGCAGTGGTGATCGACAGCCAGGAATTCAACACGGCGGATGATAACATTTTCGGCTCGGAGTTGTTCCGCTCGTTTATGCGAGGCATCGGCGTCTTGATGGGCCTGGGCAATGCAGATGAGTTGCCTCAGTCGACAGTGCAGAACAATACCCCCATCACCGATCCAAACGTTGAGAACGTTTTCCCCGGTGAAGCAGACATTATTCACGGCCAGTATATTCTGCGTCCGGAAGGTAAGGACATCGACCTTTATAAGTTCGTCGTTCCCGCGACAGGCGGTTCGCTATCGCTCCAAGTAATCGCTGAGCGTCAGAACGACTCGAGCTTGCTCGATGCGTCTTTGCGTTTGTATCGCAATGAAGGTAGCACCGCTGAACCCAAGTGGGTTCAGCTTGCGGCGAACGAGGACTATTTTAGCCAAGACCCACGGATCAGCTTGGATTTCGTAAAACCAGGTGAATATGTCGTTGGTGTGAGTGCCAAGGGTAATACCAATTACGACCCGACGATCGACGATTCAGGTTTGGGTGGACGTTCTGAGGGCAAGTATGACTTGCGATTGGATTTTGCTCCTCCAGCAGCATCAACGTTGACGGATGCGGATGGTGCTCCAACGCCTTTAGACGGTGATGGGGACGGAGTTCCTGGTGGGGTCTTCAATTATTGGTTTGTGCCTACGCGCCCGGACCGAACGAGCACTTCACCTACAGACCCCAGTGCATTTACGATTTGGGTTGACAAGACAGCAGCTGCCAATGGCAACGGCTCTTTGGCGACGCCGTACAACACGATTTCCAGAGCAATTACGGAAGCGAACACGGTCGCGTCTGCTGACCCGACTGGTCAGCGTGCGGTGACCATTCGTATTTTGGGTAATTCCCAAAGTCGAGCGTACGAGATCGGTTTCAATCGATTGGGGCAAGCTTTGGCGGACGGAACAAGTTTTGATGTTCCTCGCAACGTCAACGTGATGATCGACGCAGGCGCGATTATTAAGATGGGGCGTTCGCGTGTGAGCGTTGGTAGCTCGACTGTATCTGTCAACCGCAGTGGTGGTACATTGCAGTTGTTGGGGACACCGGATAGCAAGGTAATTATTACTTCGATTCACGATACGACGGGAATTGGCGTCAACCCAGATCGAACTCCTCCAGCGGCGGCGGCTGGCGATTGGGGCGGAATCGATTTCCGTAATCGAATTGATGGAAGTGACGAGACTCGAACGGACAAAGAGCGTGCTGGGTTGTTCTTGAACGCCTTGTATCATGCGGATGTTCGATTTGGTGGTGGTCAAGTGATTGTTGATGGTGTATCCCAGGTGATCACGCCGATCAATATCATTGATTCTCGCCCAACCATTGCGAACAGTTTGATCACCCGAAGTGCTGATGCGGCGATGAGTGCCACACCCAACAGTTTCCGTGAAGATGATTTCCGCGATCCGAAGAGTCAAGCGGCAGGATTGTTCATCCCGGACTACGATCGAGTAGGGCCGAATATCTATGGCAATCGAGTTGTGAATAACACAGTCAATGGTTTGTTTGTGAAGACCCGTACGGGAGCTTCGCAAACACTTGAGACGATAACAACGACCGCTCGATTCGACGATATTGACATCCCTTATGTGCTTGGGGAAAACCTCATTGTTAGCGGTACGGCTGGCGGTGGAATTCTCGATGTTGCTTCACCGCCTACAACGGTCGTGACGGTACGTGGTGGTACTGGCGGTTCGTTGACTTCTGGGACTTATAATTACCGGTTGGTATACGTTGATGCAGCCGGTAATGAAAGTCTTGCATCGATTCCGACATCATCTGCAACCGTAACGAACGGTGGTTCGATCAGCTTAGGAAACCTACCTCCAATCAACAGTGCATTGCCCTATGTGGGTCGCAGGATCTATCGTAGCGATGCGAATGGAGGAGGAACTTATCGGTTCGTTGCGCAGATCAATGCGATTGCGACAACGTTTGTCGACAACGGTACGGTTAGCGGGAACGCATTGGTTGAGTTGTCCGCCAAGATTCGTCCACGATTGGATGGAAGTCTCGTCGTAGATCCGGGTGCGATCATCAAGAATCGTGGTTCGCGGATCGAGGTTACGAACGGCGCGAATTTGATCGCCGAAGGCACTGTTGGGTTGCCGGTAGTTATGACCAGTATCAATGACATCCGCTATGGATTTGGTGGAACTTTTGATACGGCAGGTAACAAGGGTGCCACCCCTGCATCCGCTGGCGATTGGGGTGGGGTATTCGTGGGTCACGGCAGCGAGGCTTCCCTCGATTTCAATCGTATTTCGTACGCAGGTGGAACGACACGTATCGAGGGTGGTTTCGCATCCTTCAATGCGATTGAAGTGCATCAAGCAGATTTCCGGTTGGCAAATTCATTGTTGGAATTAAACGAAGCTGGGACCGAATCCAATACTGCGGATCCAGATCGATTAGGGCGCGGAAAGAATGACGCGTCGGCGTTGTTCGTTCGCGGTTCCCAGCCAGTGATTGTGAATAACAGAATTGTCGATACCAATGGCGCAGCAATCAGCATCGATGTCAATTCGTTGAATGTGAACAAGCTTGATGATTACGGACGTCAAACTGGCGAATTAGGTTCCTCAGGAGAATATCTTGCGAATCAAGGTGCGCTCGTGCGTCAGAATCGCTTGTCTCGCAATGCGATCAACGGGATGTTGGTTCGCGGTCAGACGTTGACGACTCAATCTGTGTTCGATGATACCGATATTGTTCACGTCGTTCAAAGCACCATCACTTCGGATAACTTCCACACTTACGGTGGTTTGCAACTCAAGAGCGATCCAAACCAAAGCTTGGTTGTGAAGTTTGGTGGTGGAACTAGCTTGGCTGGATTGAATGCCACCGGAACACCATTGGATCATTCGAACCGAATCGGCGGAAGCATTCAGATCTTGGGACAACCT
This sequence comes from uncultured Pirellula sp., assembly GCA_964483385.1. Taxonomy (GTDB): domain Bacteria; phylum Planctomycetota; class Planctomycetia; order Pirellulales; family Pirellulaceae; genus JBKCUI01. The sequence goes on from CAZACJ010000005.1 coordinate 99,153, forward strand.
GGATTCCCTGTCATCTTGACCGCGATTGGGGATGATACGGTCGGCGCTGGGTTTGGCGTAGATGGCCGTCCGAACTTCGATACGGACAACAACGGTGCGAATACCAGTGGAGGAGAAATCGTCCTTCCGTTTGGTCCTGAAGTTGACCGTGGCTTGTTGATCGACAACGATGTTGATGTGAACCGACCTGGCTTCTTCTCGTTTGAGCCGACTGCTGGTGGCGAGGGAGATTTCTTTGGGCAGGGAGGCATTACCGCTCAGGGAACAAGTCAGTTGTTCATCAATGAGAACGTGATTTTTGCGTTCAATAACTACATTGACGTTGGTGGCGATGGGGGTGCTATACAGTTGAGTGCAACGACGATCACACAACAGCCGACCTTGGTCGCACCAGACGTTGTGGTAAGTCGTGGTACGTTCACCGGAAACAATAGTGCTGAGGTTCGTTGGACTGTTGAAACGAAGTTCAAAAACGGTGTGGCGAAGCTGTTTAACACGCTCACGTTAGAGAGTGATTCACCACTTGGGAATATTCAATTCATCAATTACCTCGATGAAGACATCCAGGCTCCTAGCGACGACTTCTTGTATTTGACCGGTACACCTGGCAATCCGGATTTCCGTGCGTATACGATCGATAATCGGGAACGAATCGGTTTCTCCCACGGTGGTTTCTACAGCCCAGGCGTGGACTTGGTGAACGCGACCTATCTAGGATTTGCGGCAGATGAGTACTCGTTGCTTCAGCAAGCGATTGAGGGACCTGGGACAAATTACAGTCCTGCCGGGAACATTAACTTGACGAATTTGCCGCCGATCGACGATCCGGTTCTTGGACGCGTTTATGGTTTGGCAGACGTGACGACGGCCTTGGCTTGGCAGACGAGTGCTACCGCCAATACGGCACGGATGACGAGCTTCTTGGAGTTGGTGCCGACCTCGATTCAAGTTGCGGCATCTCCTGGATCATGGGCAGGAGTTTCGTTGCAGACCTACTCGAATGATCGCAACGTAGCGGTGTCTTTGGAGCGGGAATCATCGCTTGCGAGTGCACCTGGAGCGAATGACGTACCGAGCAAAGCTCAATACTTGGGTCAACTCGCCGGTTCGTTCAACAGCGGTGATGAGAATACTCGTCTTGGATTCCAAGTTCAGGGCGTAATCAACAAGCCTTCGGATGTGGACGTCTACAGCTTCACTGCTTTCGGTGGTACTGAAGTGTGGCTCGATATTGATCGCACCGACATGTCGCTTGATTCAGTCGTTGAACTGATTTCGGCTGACGGTGAGATTTTGGCTTTGTCGGACGATTCTTACCTAGAAGAAGTCGATGCGGCGAATAACCCGTTGTACTCCGTACTAAGCGGAAACAGTGTTCACGGATTGCGTAAGAGCTCGCCGAATAGTTATCCGCAATCGTCGCGAGGTGAGCCGCGGGATGATTACAGCACGAATCCGAAAGACGCGGGGATGCGTGTGGTTTTGCCGGGGCAGCCTGGTCAAGCGACCTTGTATCATGTTCGGGTACGCAGCAGCAATCAAGTTTCCAAGCAGACTGCGACCACACCTGCATTGACTGATCCAGCATCGGTGACACAGGGTCTCTCGCGTGGTTCCTATCAATTGCAAGTTCGATTGAGCGAAGACCAAGAGTTCCCTGGAACCAGTGTTAGTTTTGCCGACATTCGGTTTGCTTCGACCGGTTTGGATCTTCGAGGAGTTCCTCGGCATTCGCCATTGGTCGGTGAGACTGCAGAGATCAACAGTGGAAACAACGACACGTTTTTGACGGCTCAAGAATTGGGGAATATCCTCACGACAGATCGTCGAACGATTTCGATCGCAGGCAATATTTCCTCTGCGACGGATGTTGATTGGTTTACCTTCACCATTGACTACACTCAGCTAGTAAGCCCGTTGGCGGAGTATCTCTCAACCATCTTCGACCTTGACTATGCCGACGGCATTGGTCGAGGAGATTTGTCGATGTACTTGTTTGCACCGACCGCAGATGGTTCGAGTGCATCTTTGGTACGAGTGGGGCAGAACAGCAACATTCTCGATGATCGGCACGCAGCGGTTTCGCAAGCAACCAACGCGGATTTGAGCCGTGGGTCGACGGGAACTTTGGATCCGTTTATCGGACCGACGGAATTGCCGGCGGGCCGGTACTACTTGGCGGTAACCAACCGCACCCAAGTTCCGACGGTCTTGGCGAATCGCCTCAGCAATGCGATTGGCGCATCGAACTTGAGGATTGGCCCTGTCTCGAGTGGTCGCTTCATTGTGGAAGACCGAGTCGGTGATCCGTTGATTTCGACGGTTCCACCGATCACAACGACGTTCCTCGATATGCAATCTCGGATCGAGTACACGTTGGGAGACGTACCGTTCTACATGAGTCGTTCGTCGGCGGCGGGGACGGAGTTTTACATCGCAAATCCGTTTACCGGAGAAGTTCCGAACGAAGTCGGAGCGGTAGGTCGGATCACGGGTGATTCGTTTATTCGGCCGAACGGTGATTTACGTGCGTTCGAAACTCCGAGCAACGATCGTTTCAATTACTTGGTCATCGACCCGGGTACAGCTGTCGATACTGTTTCTGGAGCATTTGACTTCACGATCCGAGGTTTGGTCGCTGGCGAGTTGACCAATACTGGTGCGATCTTGAGTACTACTGCGTCGACGACCATGCCGTTAAACGGATCGGAGGCAGGGTTCTTGGTTGCAAACCGCAGCCAGGGATCGATCTTCTCGGCGGATAACATCGGAGTAAGGTACTTCAATAATATCCTGTATCGTTTTGATCCGAACTCGGGTGCTGGTGTTAGTTTTCCAGCTGCGAATAACGAATTCAATATTCCTGTCGCTAACGCTCCTGACATAATTCTTGGTGCGGGTACAGACATCACTGAACGTGGTTTTATTCAAACTGCGCCGACAGCTGGAGCGACCTCTTCATCCTTTGCGGTAACGGAAGCGACGGAGACTTTATCGAGTAGCACCCGAGCTTTGGTTAATGATGGGGATACGGTTACGTTACGATTGCAGACGAACACGAACGTTACGATCGAGTTTAATGCTGGCCCAGAGCTCATTTTGGATCTTGATCCTGTGAATGCGCCGAATCGCGTTTTGCGAAACGGTGATCAGTTTGTGGTTGATGGAATCACCTATGAGATCACGACGGGAAGCACACCTGTTACGACTCCTGGCGTACGAACGGTCTACTATCGCGCTAGCATGACCAATGCTGAGTTTGCGAAGGCGTTGTCCAATGCGGTTCCGATTTCGATCGAAGTTGGATTTGAAGGGAATCGGTTGAATTTCTCGGGTGCACTTGTCGGTAACTTTACGACCTTAGTGGCACGTGGAGTTGCGACCGATACATTGAGCAACGGGAACGTAGGCAGCGGCCGTATCGGTGTGAATTTCTTGGCTAACGATACCGCTGAGACCATTGCGGCTCGTGTTGTTCAAGCGATCAATGCGTCTGGGTTCCCTGGACTCTCAGCAGTAGCTGGGGGTATTCGCGGCAACGAAGTGAATGTGATAGGCGCTACGGTCCAAAACACGACTGGCAGTTCCCGTCGTATTGGAATTGCACCTGGTGGAGCCGTGCAGGCAGTAGCAGGCGTGCGGAACGCGCTTTATGCTGTAACCGACACAGGCGGGTTGTATAGGATTTCATCTTCGGAGTTGGAAAGCAATAGAGCGGGTGCCATCGGGACTTACGTCGAGTCATCGTATGAGTTAACCGGGATCAACTTTACCGGACTTTCTGCCGGACCAAAGAACTTGGCAAATGGTCGATATGCTGATTTGCTGTTCGGTTCTGCATCCAATGGGCGTATTTACGCGTTCAACACCGATGGTGTTTTGCAACCTGTTTTTGCGAATGGCGCTACGTCGATCGCGACTGGCGTGAGCGGGCTCAATGGTGTGTCGTTCTCGAACCTGGACTTCAACCTCTGGCACACAACAACCCGTCGGAATTCGAACTTAGGTCATGGAATCGGCGCGGACATCGAAGGGAACACGGCCACGTTGGGTGGGACGAGCTGGTATTTCGGCTACGAGAATTTGGCTCACAGCAATACCAACTTTAATCGGGTGACTGATCCCTTGGCTGCCCCTCGTGCGTTGGGTGCGCCTCTGGATAACACTTATAACTTCCCAGGGGGAGCTTCAGGGGTTCTCGAGAGCAAGACGTTCTCGTTGGAGAATTTGACAGCGGCTGATTTGCCGACGTTGTACTTCAGTTACTTCTTGGCGACGGAAGACTATGCGTCGGGGTTTGTCAACAACGCATTCGATCCGATGCGGGATTCGTTCCGTGTCTATGCCGCTGGTGACGATCAAGCTTGGGTGCAGCTAGCGACAAATAACGCTGCGGAGTCGGTCATTGAGACTTTGGTAGACAATGTGCCAACTCCAGTACAACCTAACTCGGTACCAGGCGAAACGATTACTCCTCCGGGAACGTCGTGGCGTCAAGCCCGTGTGTCGCTTGCTCAATTTGCAGGAAACAAGGAAGTTCAATTGCGGTTTGAGTTCTCTACAGGCGGAGGACTTGGATTCAACAGTTTCGGAAGTCGAGGGGCGGAGCTACGTACGGTCGCAGGTAGTGAATTGCGGGACGGTCAGACCTTTACGGTCGGTGGTAAGACTTTTGAGATTGAGATGGGGCCAACGATGATATTCCCATCAGGAATGGGAATAGCGAATGGCGAAGTCATTAGCATCCGCGGGTCGACGTTTGTTTTCTGGAATGGTGTTGGTACCGCACCGACGGGCAATGTCATCACTTATAGCACGAGCGATTCACCATCGGTGATTGCCTCTAAGGTTCTACTGGCGCTAGAGAGTGCGACTTACACGCCGAAGGACTTAACGATTGATCTCGCGGAGCCCAACACACGGTCGGAGACATTCCGAACGGCGCTTCGCACTCAGTTACTTCCCGGTGAGTTAACTCGGCTAACTGGAGTTGGAGCGATTGGCGATATTGTTCTGCAGCCTGGTGAGTTACCAGATGCAGTTCGAGCCGACGTCGACATGATTGAGTTGCAACTCGATGCTGGAACACAAATTGACGTTGCGTTGTCTTCGAGTGCGGTTGGTTCTGGTTTGAACCCAAGAATCCGGCTATTCGATTCTCAAGGTGTCGAGTTGGCTCGTGCGTCAACGGCCACGTTGCTCGATGTGAGTTTAGGGTACACGGTAACGACGAGTGGAAGTTATTACCTCGGTATCTCGAATTCCAGCATCAACGAATATAATCCGTTTATCGCTGCCGGTCGTACATCATCGGGTTCGACTGGTTTGTACGAGTTGACCGTGGACGTTACTCCGCGAATGAATCTCAGCACTAACGGGAATCGATTGCAACTCGATGGTGTCAGCGACGCATCCGTATCCTTGGCATCGAACATCCGCGTCGATGGTTCTTATGGTATCAGTAATTCGTCGAATATATCAGTCAATGTCTTGCAGACGATGACCCCTTCGCAGGTAGCGACGGTTGTTTCGCAGGCGTTTGAAGCCAATTTAACTGGCGAAATTGACAGTTACGATACCTTCCGAACACGACTTGGAGCGGTTGATTTAACTGGCGTTACCGTTTCTGCTCCTGGTCCATTTACGGTTGTGAATGCACGAGCTGGTGATGACGTATCGGAATTTAGTTTGCCTGGATTCCGTCCGGCTTATCGATCATTGAACAATAATTTTGAGGGAGTTTATATCGACGACTTCGTGATCGGAGTTGCCGAGCGAGGAGAAGCGGTAACCAATGCTCCTGCGGATACAACGTTCACGACGGTTGCTGGAGCGGGCAGCTCGATTCTAGTTGGACCTTACCAAGTGGAGATTCGCGGTGGCAGCGAGTACGGGCAACCATTGCCAATTCCTACCACACCTCCAGCGAACAACGGCGGGACGAATAACAGCAACGTAAGCACCAACAGTGGAATATTGCTCAATCAAGCGTTCGATCCTAATCAAGCTTTGAGTGATGCGGTTGAGATTCGTATCAACCCGGCGAACGAGATTGCGGATGGCGAGACGATCACAATCGATGATGGGGTGAACTCCATTACGTTTGAGTTCGATGATGTGTCTATCCCTTCCGGACAGCCTGGTAGTGGTGTGACTGCTGGAAACTTCCCAATCCCATTTGATCCAGTAGCTGGTGAATCTGCCAATGTCATCGCTGCTCGAGTACGGGACGCGATTAACTCGATTGGCGTACAGAGTGTTTTGAAGACCAGTGCGTTGGGGGTCGATGGCAGTTTCTCGGGAACGAACGCGCGAGATCTGATTCTTCTTGGATCCTCAGTAACAGCGACGGTCGGGTCGACGGCAGGTTATGTCGTGACACGTAGCCCACGCGTTCGATTCAAGGACTCCACGAACTTGACGGATGGTCAATCGTTTACGATTACCGATGGATTCAATACATTGCGATTGGAGTTCAATGACACGACGATTGTCTCGCCAAACCCAGGGTTTGGTGTGCAACCGGGTAGTGTGGCGATCCCTTATGATTCTTCGCTGTACTTGAGCAGTGTTGACGTAGCGGCTCTCGTGCTGAGTGTTATTAACTCGCCTGCCGTACAATCGGTGCTTCGCGTGGCTGCATTCCCTGTCAGCGGACTGGGTGGACAGCCATCGGATGCGATTCTGATTTCGGGTGCAACAGGTGTTTCGGTTCCGGCGGCAGTCGGAAGTGTCTTGGTCAAGGTCCTTGAGGGTGATCGCAATACACCGCGCGAACAGGGACAGGTAGTTATCGAGAACTCCCGGATTTCTTATTCCTCAGGGTTTGGTATCTCGATGACGGCTGACGTACGAGATCCTGTTTCGGGTGCACCGAATCCAGGTGCGGTCCGCAACACATTGACGATAAACAACCAGCGATTGATTCCTGGAGCGGTGGTTTACAACAACGAGTTGATTGGAAACGCAGCTGGCGGAATCAATTTGGGTGGTGATCCTTTGAACGGGCCTACGGACGTTCCTGCGGCTGTTCCATTCGCCCGGATTGTAAACAACACAATCTTGGGTGGCACAGTCTCCCGGGTCGAGCCCCAACCGGCGATTTCGATCTTGGGTGATTTCTACGCAGATGGAGCTTTGTCCTTTGCGGATCTTGCACCATCGAACCTTTACAATCCACGTGCAGGTGGCGGACCGGTTCCGATTGCGGGACTTCAAGTGCCGGGCAATGCAGTAGGTGCACCTGACTACACTGGAGTTGGAGAGCCTTTGGCTGGCGAAGGTGTTGTGTCCCTTGGACGCGGTGGAGTACTGGTGGTTCAGTTCACCGACAATTTCTTAACTGCGTCGGATGATGCTCGTCCTGACTTGGCTATCTACGAGGTTGGCATTCCGGAGTTGGTTCGTGTTGAAGTCAGCGCGGATGGAGTGAATTACACCTCTGTAGGGACTGCATCGTTCAATAATCGCTACATCGATCTAGATCAATTTGGATTTAACTCGCTGAGCCAATTGCAGTATGTGCGATTGACCGACGAGCCAGGTGAAGGGCCTACAAGTGGAGATAGTGTTGGAGCAGACATCGATGCCGTGGGAGCACTTTCTAGCCGACCTGGGTTGCGTTACGGCACGGGTGGCACGGGTATTCGCGTTGGCGCCAATGCGAGTCCAACGTTGCTGAACAACATTGTTGCGAATAACACGACAGGAATTTCGATTGCTCCATCGAGTACATCGACGGTCATCGGCGGAACACTCTTCCAGCGAAACGGAGTCAATGCGACGGGTGCAACCGTCGGCCAATTCCCGATACAAGTTGGGGCGACGGTTCCATTGTTCACCGATGTGGTGGCTGGCAACTTATACCCAGTTCCTGGTTCCCTCGCGATCGATTCATCGATTGACTCGTTGGTAGATCGAGCTGCGATGTTGGCGGTCAAGCAACCTCTGGGATTGGCACCTTCGCCGATCATTGCTCCAGCTACCGACATTACGGGTGCATTGCGAACGGATGATCCGAACGTCGTTGCTCCTCCTGGTCTCGGAGAGTCTGTCTTCAAGGATCGCGGTGCAGCAGACCGGTCGGACTTCGTCGGGCCAGCCGTGTTGGCGATCAGTCCTCGCGACAACGATACTTTGGGTGCGGATTCGAATCCAACCCCTGGCGTTGTCGAATTGGTCAGCGAGTCGCTCGAGTACTTCGATTTACAAGTTCTCGATACATCAGCGTTGGATTTCAACGCAGAGGGTACCGGTGTTGATAGCAGTACTGTATCGCGTAATTCGTTGATTTTGACTAAGAACGGTCGAACTTTGATTGAAGGGCGTGACTATCGCTTTGGATTCGATTCGACGAGCAATATCATCCGTTTGACACCGTTGTCGGGTCTGTGGGAAAGTGGAGCTGCATACCAAATTCGGTTCATCAACAAGAACGAGAACTTGATCCAAGCGATCGAGCCACGTTCGCTCATCGATGGAACGACATATACGATCATCGATGCACAGTTGAAGTCCCACTACTTTGAAGTGGAGACCGGTATTCTTTTGCGAGTACCTTCAAGTGCGGATAACTTCTCGAACACGGTCGTTGACGGAACGATTTTCCGATTGGACGACGGTTTCAATCGAGTGACCTTTGAATTTGACAGCAACGAGACCATTGCCACCGGAAACATTCCAATTCGGTTCTTGAGCTCCGATCCACCAGCGATTCTCGCCCAGAATATTGCTGCCGCCGTCAGTGCCGTGAACTTGCAACTTGCGATCAAGTCGATTGGAGCAGGGCAACTGCAGATTCTCGGTAGCAACCTAATTCAGTTCTTGCCAGAGACCAGTCAAATAACGGCATCTGGAAAGACGGGTGTGACGCCGATCTACGGGTTGCAGATTCCGACGCAGAATGGATTGCCAGTTGGTTTGTTCGACGGGCAGACGTTCTCAATCCAACGCGGTGATCGTACTTTGATCTTTGAATTGGACAGCAACGGAACGGTACGTCCGACCAGTATTCCCGTTCCATTGAATACAGGCTCAGTGGATCAACAATCGGCACTGATCGTTGCTGCGATCAACGCTTCGGGTCTAGGTCTAAACAGTACCTTCACCGCTGGCGGAATGATTGCAGTTGGAACTCAGAGTGATTTACGAATTGTTAGCAGCGGTGGCTTGTTGGTTGTGGGTGCTCCAGGACGGGAATTGACCACGCCAATTGTGTTCGATCTTGAACAAGTCAAGGCACCTTCCCAAGTTGCAACTATCATTGGTCAGGTTCTGACCTCTGCGAACATGCCTGGAGTAACTTCGACAGTCTTGGGTGACCAAGTATTCATCGAAGGTAGCTTGGGTATCGGTGGTTTGGGAACGCAAGTCGTCACTGGAATTCGTGACAAGGCAGGTAACGCGATGCGAGCGACTGAGCTCAATGGCGATACTTTGGTCACGATCTTCTTAGGCGAGGGTTTTGATTATGGCGACGCTCCAGATCCGAACTACGCGAGCTTGAGAGACAGCAACGGTCCACGTCACAAGGTCGTGGAAGGATTCAGCTTTGGATCCACCAACACAGCAGACCCGGATGCACGTGTTCCGGATGAAGATGTCGATGATGGTTTGGTATTCCATGCGATCGTCAGCGGATTTACCGGATCGTTCCAATTTGAAGTCCAAGGTGTCAGCTTAGCTCGTCCAGCTTACGTGGGAGCTTGGATCGACTTCAACGGAAACGGTGCGTTTGATTCGAGCGAGAAGATCAATATTCCCGGTCGGATTGTCAACGGCTTGAACACGGCAGTTGTGTTCAATGTGCCTGCTGATGCAGTGACCGATCGTCCGGTTGCTGCTCGCTTCCGCCTCAGTAGCGACGTCGCTGCTGTTGGGTCTCCCTTAGGCGAAGCATTGGATGGTGAAGTTGAGGATTGGATGATTACGATCGGAAAGAATCCTTATACCAATCCGAGCAACAAGTACGACGTAACTGGGGATGGTTTTGTTTCCCCGATCGATGTGTTGCAGATCGTCAATTACATCAACGCGGGCTTCCCAAGCCGTCCACCATTGCCACCGACTGCGGTTCCTCCATACTTGGATGTGAATGGTGATGGTTTCATCAATGCTTTGGACGTCTTGTCCGTCATCGACTTCATCAATTCCAACATCAACGGTGGAACGGGTGGCGAAGGAGAGGGAGCAAGTATCCGGAGTGGGGCAAGTGTTGGGGATAGTTGGATTTCGGCCCAGTCGTCGAATACCGCATCGTCAGCGGCTGTTCCGATGGTGTTTGACCGACCTGATGTTCGCATCGCAGTATCTTCAGGAACTTCATCTACCGTTCAGTCCGGTTTTGGGAATACCGACAGGACGTTCGCGAGCATGTTCGATGAAGCATCGGATTTGCCGGCGGATGTGTTGGATTTCACAGTAGCTGGTGGTGGTTCTTCCGAGGATGATACCGACAATGAGTTGGTTTCGATTCTTGGGGATGTCCTCGACGACTTGCTGTAATATGCCATCGGTAGTCGCTCTATTCGCCCATCCGGATGACATTGAGTTTGTCGCTGCTGGAACCCTTGCGTTGCTCAAACGCAAGGGTTGGGACGTGCACTTGATGAACTTAGCTAACGGATGTTGTGGCTCTACGACGACAACTCGAGATGAGACGGCCAGGATACGGTTGCTGGAGAGTCGAGCAGCGGCATCGCATTTGCAGGGTAGTCATTACGATCCGATCTTCAACGACTTAGAGATCGAATATACTCAATCGGCATTGATTGCGTTGGTTGGGATTTTGCGGCGGGCAAAACCAACGATTCTTTTGACACATTCTCCGTCCGACTACATGGAGGATCACATGCAGACTTGCCGTCTGGCAGTAACAGCGGCATTCGCGAAGGGGGTTCCTAACTACCCAAGCCCTGAGGATTCTAGGTATGTTCCCGCGTACTTTTCGGACGTGACGATTTACCATGCCCAGCCGCATGGCAACCGTTCCCCCTTAGGAGAGATCGTTAACCCGGAATTAGCTATCGGGATCGATTCGGTGATCGGGGTGAAACAATCGATGTTAGCGGAACATCGGTCGCAACAAGCGTGGTTACAGGATTCCCAGGGAATGAATTCTTATGTTCAAACCATGCTTGATTTGGGAAGAGAGGTTGTAGACATCAAGGCAGTAGGGCAGTCTGCGAAAAGATTTGAGTTTGCAGAGGGATGGCGTCGGCATTTGCACTTGGGATTTTCCGCCCAGCAAGTGGACCCGTTGCGCGATGTGCTTAGTGAATTTGTTCTGTGAATTTGTTCTGTGAATTTGCGTTATCCAATGAGCACTTCTTCGAGTCGATCGAGATTGGCTTCGGCGCAGAATTTGGATTCCACTAATTTGCGTCCTTTTAGCCCCATAGATGTACGCAAGTCGGGGTGGATGATAAGGGTACGAAGTGCTTCAAACCATTCATCTTCGGTTTGAGCGGCGAGCCCTATGCTTGAGTCCTTCAGGATGTCTGCGTTGACGCCGATGGGGCTAGCGACTGCAGGGATCCCGATGGCCATGTATTGAACGAGTTTGGTGGCTGCTTTGTATCGCATCCACTCTTGGTCGTTTGGTAGGGGCATTAAGCCGATGTCCATTTGGTGCAGGCGAGAGACTTCGTTTGATTTATTCCATTTTTCGAAAGTCAAATTGACACCTGTCCAGTCAATTGCGCGAAGAGGTTGTTCATCGTTGGAGATGACGAGCAGTTGGAAAGTGTGTTCGCGTGCTAGTCGGCGCAAGGCTGGAGCACAGATAGAGAGGAATGGCAGGTTTGAGGGGGTGCCCATCCAGCCGATGGTCGGAACCTGCGATGGTTGGGCTGGAGTTGGTCGAATAGGGTAGTTTGCAAGTGATACGCAAGTTGGAATTTCTGTGATACGGTTATGGTATTGCGACACGTACTGAGCGAGAGGTGGATTACTGACGATAATGTGATCGCTCCAGGAGATCAGCTCTCGAAGTTTTTCGGGGAATTGAAGGAATATCGCGTCATCGACATCGAGAACGAATCGTGGTGCAAGGTCTCGGAACCATCGATCTAGCCATAGGCTATTGTCGTGAAAGCAGCCTCGCTCGAGGTAGATTGTCTGTGGGCGGAACCAACGCGCTTGCGCGTATTGCATCAGGCGATTGGCTCGTTTGAGCTGATAGCTCGCTCTCCAGCCAATGGACTTAAAATGGTCGTAAACAGCCGGGTAGCTTGGCCAGTATCGACAGACGTGTCCGCGTTGGCGCAGCATTGGTGCGAACGGATCGAAGCGGAATCGGGTTGAGGGGACATTTGCCCCGAGCGTGACGAATCCGAAGCGACCCATAGGGAAATCCGTGTATCCAGGGAAAGGTGTATGGGGTGGTAGGGGGGGGAGTGTGTCGCTTGATTAGCTATGCATACGAGGCAACGAGTGACCTTCGGCAATAATCTTCGCTTCCGCTTCGGCTAGTTCTTCGAGTCGAGTGCGAACGTCTTCAGCGGGAGCAAAGTGACGTGCGAGTCGGACATAGGTGGAATGGTGGCGGGCTTCGGATTCGAAGAGTGACCCGTAAAAATCGGCCAGTTCCTTATCTTGGACGTGGTCGCGTAGGAGCTTAAATCGTTCGCAGGAACGTGCTTCGATGAGTCCGGCGATTAGCAAACGATCCACAGCGCGATGGGGTTCGTTGGGTCGGACGAGCAGATTGAGCTTGCGTCCGTACGTGCCGGGCCGGATTTTTCGAAAAGTGATTTTTCTGCGTTTCAGCAGGTCTAGCACCATTTGGTAGTGTTCAAGTTCTTCTGCGATGATGATCGTCATCTCGCGTGTGAGTTCTTCGCAATCGATGTAGGAACCGAAGAGGCTCATTGCGGTGGCGGCAGCTTTGTGTTCGCAGTGGGCGTGGTCGACAAGGATTTCATCGAGTGCTACGTCGACTTGTGCAAGCCAGCGTGTTTGAGATTCGCTTTGGAGGTGGAGCATGAGTTGGTAGTTATTTTTTATTGTCAGATTGGGTGGGGCCGAGAAACATTAGGTGTTGCCAAGGAAGTCGATCGTACTGGGATACGAGTCGAAACTCGTTCGCTTCGTACTCTTTGAGGATCTGTTGTTTGGTCATTTTGTGTTCTGGCTTGATGGGGACTTGAGGATCTTCTCCGCGAAACTCAACCAAAGCGATTCTCCCGTCAGGTTTCAGGCTTTGCCGCATTGAGGCGAGCATTTCGATGGGGTTTGAGAATTCGTGGTAGACGTCTACCATGAGGATCAGATCGATTTGGGCTTTTGGTAATTTCGGATCGTGCGGTAGTCCCAGGATCATTTCGACGTTTTTGAGATTGTTGCGTTCGCAACGTCGCGAAAGTTCTTGGAGCATCTCCGGTTGTATATCTACTGCGATGACTTTACCTGTTGGACCAACGCGACGCGCAAGTTCAATGGTGTAGTAACCGTCGCCGCAGCCCATATCGCAAACGGTCATTCCAGGCTCGACTTTTAGTTGTTCGAGCATCTCTTCTGGGTTCTCTTCTTGGATGCGTTCGGGGCGATTGAGCCATGGGATACCGTGGTAGCTCATCGGAAGTGCGATTCGTCGTCCGAGGTACTTCGTGAGTGGTTTAGGCGCAGCAGCATCGGTGGAATCTTGCGCCTCGACCGTTTGGATCAAGCTTAGCAACATCGCAGCGCAAGCGAAGAAGAATGGGATGTTGGATTTGCTGGTGTGCTTTGCGAGATGATCGCGGTCGTTTGAACGCTGGGGACTAACCTTCGAGTGAGATTTGAGCATCGTCGATGTTCTCCAAAGTGATAGGAGTGAACCCCGGATGCTTGGAGGATTCCAGGTAGGCATCGAGGATGATGGTGGCAGCAACTTTATCTAGTTGTTTTTTACGTTTTTTGTGGGTCAGGTCTAGTTCCCTTAGCAGTCGCGTGGCAAGGGCGGTGCTAAAGCGTTCGTCGACAAAACGTACAGGGCGTTGGGTCGTAGTAATCAGCCATTTCGCGAATTCTCGGGCTTCACGGGCCTTATCGCTGTCACGTCCATCGCAGTGGATTGGCAGTCCGACAATCCAGCCGAGAATTTGGTTTTCTTGGACAATTTTCCGAAAGTGACGATTTTCGATAGGTTCGGGTGCACGTTGGAATGTCTCGAGCGGACCGGTCCAAGTACGGCTTGGATCGCAGATGGAGATCCCGATTCGTACGGTGCCGTAGTCGACCCCGGCGAGTCGGCCGGTAGGAGGCCAAGGTAGGTCATAGGGATTGATTTCGCCCAACTTCTCCATTCCCCTTACTTTGTCTTGATTCGCATTGATTAGATGGTGTATCACACGGCAATTGGCTGAGGACCAGCGTTCTGGATCAGAGTGTATCCGACGCTGGCTACTAGACGAGGATAGGGAGCAGAAGGAGAGAAAACAATGGGCAACTTGAAGAAACCGCATTGGATTGCTCGATGCATCTCTGGAACGGGGCTAGTTTGGTCCCTTCTAGGGAGTTCGATCGCTGTTCCCCAGGACAATTACGGCTACAACGAAGCTGAGCGGATGCTCTCATTGAATACAGTGGAGTTGCGAGATCAGTTGACTTATGGATTGCGGGTCGCGTTTCCGGAGCAGCAGGTTTTTGTCGACCAGGTGGTGGCGAAGGTGGAGACGGGCGAACTATCGCGAGCGATGGTGAACGTCGTGTACGTGTGGGCGAAGAAACGCAAGCCGAACATACCTTTTCCGTACTTTGAGTATGTCATGAGGTTGCTTGCCGAAAAGCGGGGCATCAGCTTCGAGTAGCCACTCCTATCGGCATCGGTTTCGGATTACCATTAGGGGCTCAAGAGAGAGCCTCAAGCGTGATGGTTGTCCTTTCTGCGGCGAGTGCCGAAGTGATGGGGGGTGCGATGGTCAAAGTTGCAAAAAGTGTGAAGCTATTTGTGTTGCTAGGATTATGGTTGCAGACACTTTCAGTTTGTGGGCAAGATAGCCCTGAATTGCTTAGCGATAGCTTGTCTGATGCACCGACACAAAATGTCGGCGACTTATTGTTGGATGCGAACGATCCGATCGGTGATTTGTGCACTGGAGTAATTGATAATCGCCGCATTTACAACACGTTTGTGAATCGGGGTAGAAAGCTCATCGGCGACGATCGAATTTTGGATGGTGAAGAGATCAACGACTTTATCAAGCGAGCGCCGAAGGCCAGGGCGATTGTTTTACCGGAAATGGATACGGTTTCTCGGGGCGATTTACACGATCGCCTCAAGCGTGGCTCGATGATGTTAGGGAATCTTTATGATTGCGGTCGTTGCAGTAATCTTCATGCAAACATAGCAGGTGGGGTGGTGATACACGAAGACGGCTTGGTGTTAACGAACTACCACGTCTTGGAAGGAAAGGGAGAAGGCAAGATCAAGGGGATGCTTGCGATGAATCACCTCGGTCAATGTTTCGCAGTTGCCGAGGTTTTGGCTGCTTCTGAAACTGCCGATGTCGCTTTGGTACGGTTGGGAAGTGCGACGAAATTTGAGCCTGTCCCGATTGCTAAAGTAGTTCCGAGACAATTGTCGGAAGTGATCGTGATGAGTCACCCACACAATGAGTTTTATGTTGTAACGACCGGCTTAGTAAGTCGATTTGTCAAACCGACAATGACTGGTGACCGAACGACTTGGATGGAGATTACTGCTGAGTTCTCTGGTGGCTCGAGTGGTTCAGGTGTGTTTAATGCTCAAGGAGAGTTAGTAGGTTTGGTATCTCGAATTCATCCGATGTTTCGTCCGGATGACCGCTTAGCAGGAAATGGGGCGGGATCACAGGGGCAACGGCCCGAGGGCGGAAAGCGACCGGAGTTTGTCGAGCAAATTCTTCGTCGATGTGTGCCGTTGGAATCTATTCAGAAACTCATTTCTGAATAGTCATGGATGGGGTATCTTTGATAGCTTGGCGGTACCAATCGGTGATCTCTAGTTCATCTCATGCATAGCATTATGGTAGTTGAGTCTGTGTCGATCGATCAAATTCTTCGGGCGAAAGGAGTTTTGGCGGAGCATATGTCCGCCGCACCGTTGATTCGTTCGTATGCGTTAGAGCGTCAGTTGGGCTTGTCCCCAACTCGTCGATTATGGATCAAGGACTATGGGTGGACACCTGTTGGTTCATTCAAGTTGATGGGCGCTCTGTATTGGATGAGTCAACATTTTGATCAGCTCGGTGGTCGACCTGTCGCGGCTCATTCTTCTGGGAATTTTGCTTCGGGGTTGTCCTACGCGGGACATAGGTATGGATCTCGCGTGATCATTCTGATGCCTGAGTCGGCACCGAAGATTAAGTTCGAGAATACGCGTCGCTTCGGTGCAGAGGTGCGAACGTACGACATCACTACGGATCATTTAACGCAGACGCGTGATCGGTTGGCCAAAGAGATCGCAGAACGAGAGAATGCACTGCAGGCCTCTCCGTACGATGATCCATATGTTATCGCGGGAAATGGCGTAGGCGGATTGGAAATCGTAGATGCATTGCGAACGATGGGGCGGCAAATTTCTCACTTTGTATGTGCGGTCAGTGGGGGGGGATTGATGGCTGGGCACGCATTGGCGATAGCGCACGGTTTTCCGGATGCGTCGATTGTGGGAGTCGAGCCGGAGCAAGCGGATGATTTTCGCCAGTCGTTATCCCGTGGGGAGATAGTGCGACTTGCTAAACCGACGAGTATCTGTGATGGGTTACTATCCTATGATGTCGGCCAAAACAATTGGCCGATTTTGCGACGTTTGGTGCGGTCTTCGGTGGTTTGCAGTGACGAGCAAACCAAGGAGGGGATGCGTTGGTTGTACCAGCATCATGGTTTACGAACGGAGCCTTCAGGAGCCATTACAACGGCGGCGGTGCTAAGTGGAACGGTAGACCTGCAGGGGGAAGGCGATATTGTGTTAGTACTCAGTGGTCGGAACATCGACGAGCCGGTTTTTCGTGCTTATACTGCAACGGGCGCTGGATGAGAATCACGGGCCTGTAGCTTGGGGGGGGTAGGAAGGTGGCTAGAATTTCATTTACGCAAAAATATTTCAGGCTTTTTAAATAAAACCGGATGGGTAGGACATCTGTTGTTGCATCATGACTCCTCCACGCACATTCCCCGAGTTGATCCGACTGCAAGCAAAGCGGATTGCTGAGCTAGGAAGTCCTGCCGTGGCTGGACTTTACGACTTGACTGGACAGCGGTTAGTGCGGTTCGCGACGACGATTACTCGCAACCAGCATGATGCTGAGGATGCGGTTGCATCTGCGTTGTTAAGGATTATTTCGGATCCGGAGAACTTCACATGTGCCGATAATCCTTGGCCATATCTCTTGCAGGTTGTACGCAATGATGCTCTGCAAATCCTTCGTCGCAAAAAACGTTGGTCTTTAGCGAAACTTGTCCTAGGCGGGTCCCTTTCTGATCTGGTTTGTCGTGAGCAGGTCGATGGGTTGGAGTTGCGTGAAGCGAGTGAGCAGGTTTGGTGTGGATTGCGGCAACTGCCCACCGAGCAATCGGAGATTGTGGTTTTGAAAATATGGGAGGAGCTTACGTTCCAAGAAATTGCTTGGACGCTCGGCATACCAGTCCCTACGGCCGCGAGTCGGTATCGGTATGGGATAGCCAAGTTAACAGAGATATTAGGGGCAGATGTTCGGGAGTTCATCCATGAATCCTGAAGATCCAGTAATTGAAGATTTTGATGGCTACAACGAACGCTCATGGGTGGAAGATCGTGTTCGTCAGGCTGGCGATCTAATTATTCCGTCGGAGACCTTACGGGGTAGGATCCTTGAGGAAGCGCTGCGGCAGCATCGCGTCGACGGTTTAGATCGCATGCTAATGCGATTGGGATTTGCGTTGTTGTTAGCGAGTCTTTCTGTTGTTCTTGCGTTTCGTTCGAGTGATAGTCGAGGGCAAGAGAGATATCGTCCGGTAACGTCGGAAGTTTTGTTAGAGCGTGCGGAATCTTTAAGTGGTGACAGCCACATGCAACAAGCCGAAGCGCTTGCGATGGCTTATGACGAATGGCGGATGAATTTAAGATCTAACGGTTGGGGGGCTCAATCGTCGCATCGCGAAAATAGCGCACGTACGCAATCCTCCAGTCGGGAATAGAGCGTCTGAGTCGAAAGCTAAGATGACCGCTGGCTCGGTCGTCGAATAGATCCCGCAGATATGTTTGAAACTCCAATTTGGTTCCTTCATCATGATGAAGAAGGAATGCAACGGAACCCCAGGCATCTCGATATTGTTGGTTTGACAGTTTTCTGTTGGGGTCCCAGCGTTCTTGCTCTTGAAGATTGGCAAATTGTCCGAACCGCAGTTGGGTTTGTATCAGTTTGGTGTGTATGGGATGGGACTTGGGATACGAGGGTTGATTAGAATTTGGTTGTTCGGGTGGATATTCGAAGTATTCTGCGAGTCCTTCGTCGATCCACAGCGGGATATCGGTGTGTTTGGAATGCAGGATGGCATGGGTTGCTTCGTGTCTTGCATCGACCAACCAATCTGAGTGGAACCAAGTCAAGACGAGCCCTGGAATATTGACAGGACTGGGGCCTCGCACATACATGGAATTTGCGGCCCGCATCCCGGGATAGTAGCGATGTAGATACTCATCGAGAGAGCGACGTGTATCGAAAACGAGGACATGGATCTCTATTTTCTCAAGAGCCAAACTCGTCGCTTGTTCTATCTCGTCTGGAAGACATACTAGAGAGGAAAGGTGTGGATCGAGTACTTTAGGTGGTACTAAGCTGTAGAAGCGGAAGCCTTTCGCTTGGAAGGTGTAGGGCCAGCGAATCTCTGAATCCGATTGTGCTGACTGATTGGTACTCGACTGACCGGCACCGATGCTTGCGAATAGCAGCCATAAAAGGATCGCCCAGCTTGGTCGGATTCCTGATAGCACGCTATTGGGGCTACGCATTAGCGAATCGTCCCCTTTGATGTTGGGCCGTTTGCTACGGAAGGTCTGAAGTATTCTGCATCGGAGACAAGTTTCAGAGTTCCTGCGAGAACTTCCCAATCTCGAACACGTTCTTGATCCTGCCGCGATAATGTGTCTTGGACGATAAGTCTTGCGATGACAGGTTTGACTGTAGATTGTCTTGGGTCACTGAGTTTTATCTCGGACGGAAGTTCTTGAGTGGTTCGCAGGTGTTCATTGAGTTGCATGCGAAGCAAGGGTGGTTTGTAGGGTGGGTATACGGCGTGCAAGCGGACGGACCAGTCGGCGAAGTCCGCGTAGTCGGACGCCATTTTGGGAGAAGATGGTGCTACGGTCTTGAATTGATAGTTTGCGCGTTGAGAACCTAGCACGGTGAATCCAAGTTGGTTTCGGATGGGTTGAGTAGAGCTAGTCCAAGTTGCGATTTGTTCGCTGGACATCTGGCCTTTAAGTTCTTCAAGCCGTGACTTGAGATCGCCTAGATTGAGTTTGCATTTCTTTTGTGCTTTCAGGTCGGCAACCGTTAGCGAGCCGTCTTGGTAATCGACCAAGATCAAACGTTGGTTGGTGTCATCCCATTCAATGACGCGATTCCCGAGGAAGACGGTTTGTGTTGTGTTAATCGGTGGCTTCGATTCGTCCGAATAGATGTCCGTATCGATTCTAAACCCGGTTTTATCTACGGTTTGTCCGGTCGTCTTCGATTGCATTATGCATGAAAAAAACATCGCAAAAACGATAGCAACATGTCGGGCGTTCAAGAGAGTTGAGCTCTTCATCGTCAGGAATTCAGGGAGAATGCAAGCAGGGGAGTTCATGACGGGTGGATTGACTTAAGTGTTTTAATAACCTGATGAACCGGTTTTGGTGCGTTGCAAGGACTAAATAGCAGTTGCATCGAGAACAGCTTCTTCCATCGGATCCCATTTGTAGAACGTACGAGCTGCTTTCCATGCGAGCAAGTTGAGGTAGTGTCCTTGGAATTGGGCTTCCGAACAATCGGTGATTGGTTTACCCATGCCAGGATGGACAAATCCGCTGAGATCTTTAGCGAATACTGGACGATTGTCGGACTCGGGATCATAAACGGCAAGTTTGCATTTGCAGCTGCCTTGGTAAAGCGTTGGACCATCTTTTAGTTTCAAGTCTTTGATATCGATCGCAATGACATAGTCGACA
This sequence comes from uncultured Pirellula sp., assembly GCA_964483385.1. Taxonomy (GTDB): domain Bacteria; phylum Planctomycetota; class Planctomycetia; order Pirellulales; family Pirellulaceae; genus JBKCUI01. The sequence continues at coordinate 119,305 of CAZACJ010000005.1, forward strand.
TCTAGCTGTCTGCAGATTTCGGAATAGTTGCGGGCTTCAAGTGGTTGGTCGTGGAAGGCGCGGTCGGTGTCTTCTTGGGAGGCAAAAGAGATTTTCTTCTTCATGTTCATTGCAAGAATCTGTTTGAAGCTCTCCAGCATGACGATGGCTGAGGCATCGCTTGTGGAGTTCCCTTCACTGGTTGTGATTACAGCGATTTTCTTGTTCTTTAGATCGTCGAATTCTGCGGGTGTTCTTGGGTCATGCAAGAGAACCACCAGGGACTTGAGCAGGTTGGTACAACCCGTCGAAGTGAGTATGGCAGGTAATAGAGCTAGCACCAAAAGAAACGATAGTGGTTGGCGAGTATAAACTCGCGTGGAGGGTGAAAGCATCCTTGACTCACTCCTGGGAAATCGATCCTTGGATTACGGGAACATCCCGAGACTCCCGGTTCTCGATTTGGCTTATAGCGATTCCCCAATTGCGATGCTATAGGAAAACTCTTCGATGAAACGTGGCTGTGTTCGAATTTCGGAATTATCCGGCAGACCCGTTTTGTGCAAAGGGTTGGAGAATCTCGAGGGCTGCAGGGTGCAGTATACCATTGCTTGCAAAGCAATGACCAGCTCGCAAGTCGAGGGAGCCTGCCCATGAGGAGAACTGCCCACCTGCTTCAAGGATTACGGGGGCAACGGCAGCGATATCCCAAGGATTCACGATAGGGTCCACCATGAGTTCTGCGCGTCCGGTTGCGACGAGTAAGTAACCGTAACCGTCTCCCCAGGAACGGCTGATGTAGGCCTTTTCCTCAAGGGCTTTGTAGGCCGATTGCGCTTGGCGTCGGTCGAAATTATCGACTTGGGAGGTAAGAAATAGGCTGTCCGCGAGTTGGTTTACACTTGAAACCCTACAGCGTGTCAGTGGAGCACTTTCTGGCGATGGAGCTTTGCCGTACCAAGCGCCGTGCCTGTGTGCGGCAGCCACGAGTTCACCGAGCGCAGGAATGGCGATCACACCCAGGAGAGGAGCGGAGCGATACGTTAGGCCTACCAAGGTTGAGTACAGTGGAACCCCTGAAATGAAGCTTTTTGTTCCATCGATCGGATCGATGATCCATTCGAAAGGGGTTTGGCCTGAGATTGCACCAAATTCTTCACCAAGCAGTGCATCGTCGGGATAGCGGTCCGCGATGGCTTGACGAATCCTCTTTTCCGCTTCTTTGTCGGCGGCAGTGACGGGAGAACGATCGCTCTTTCGTTCAACCTGAAATGCCGCAGTTTGAAAATACTCCAGGGTTACGTCGCTCGCTTGGCGGGCGAGCTCGATAGCGAAAGCCGTTCTTTCGAGCAAATCGAAGGAGTCGATAGGGCAGGGGGGGATGTCCGTTCTGGGCGATTGAGGGTTGGAGGCGAAATCGCTGGGTAGTTCAAATCGGGGAAATCGTTGCATTTGGACTGTTTTTCCGTTGGATCAGGGCTGTTTTGTGTGCGAAAGGGGCACGCAGAGGAAAAGGTTGCCACCGTCGACTACAATACGAGGAAACTGGCGTTCCGCTAGCCCCACCTTACCCTATCCTACCGAAACATACGCATGGCGACGGCTCCGAATCTGAATGAAGGCTCACGCTCAGCAACCTCTCCTCCGACAGAAATTCCACTCGAACCGGGCAACGCAAATGAATTGGAGGGGAAGCTAAGTTCCGTGCCGGCGGTTCCATCAACTGGAATCGGAAAGTCCATTTGGTACCGCGTTTTTTCTTTCTTGCTGTTTTCTGGGATAGTTAGCGGCTTGTACGTCACCCGAGAGCGATGGGAACCGGTATTGGAAGGTTGGATCCGTCCGGCGGCGAGCGAGCGACCGGCTCCACGTCCACCTCTTGTTTCGGTCGCGACAGCGAAGATCGAATCGATTCCTCAGTATCTCAACTGTCTAGGCACAGTCACTGCATTCAACAGCGTAACAGTTCGCAGTCGTGTAGACGGGGAATTGGTTGAAGTCGCCTTCCAGGAAGGGCAGATGGTCGAGGAGGGGCAATTACTTGCAAGAGTTGATCCTCGTGGTTTTGAGGCTTCGTTGAGTCAGGCGAAGGGCCAATTGCAGCGTGACCTGGCAGCGTTGGAGTTGGCTCGTTTAAATTTTGAGCGTTCAAAAAACCTGCCGGTTGGAGCTACGTTGTCCCAGCAAGAGCGGGATGAATTACAAGCTGTCTACAAGCAGGCACAAGCACTCGTCGATGTGGATCGGGCGACGGTTACCAATGCGGAGTTGCAGGTTACCTACTGCAATATCACTGCGCCGATTCGTGGACGGGTTGGACTGCGTCTGGTCGATCAGGGAAATATGATTCAAGCCGCCAGTACTACGGGAATTGCGTTGATCACTCAGTTGCAGCCGATCTCGGTGCTCTTTCCGATCCCACAAGATGAAATACCGCGAGTGCAGTCGCAGTTATTGGAAAACAAGTCGTTATCCGTTATCGCTTACGATCGCAGTTTTCAAAATAAGTTGGCAGAAGGAACGCTTACAGCGATCGACAATCAAGTTGATCCTTCTACAGGCACTCTTCGTTTGAAGGCAACGTTTGCCAATGAGAATGACTCTTTGTTTCCAAATCAATTTGTGAATATCCGTTTGTTGGTGAAGATGTGGGAAAACGCCGTTGTGGTGCCTTCATCTGCCGTACAACGTGGCGCTGATTTTCTCTACGTTTACGTGGTGCAAGCGGATAACCAAACGGTTGACATGGCTAAAGTAACGGTCGCTTTTAGCGAAGCGGGGCGTTCGGTGATTGCATCGGGTTTGCAGGAGGGCGATCGGGTTGTTACGGAGGGAACAGACAAACTGCAACCTAAGGGAAAGATCACAATTCCAGGGGCTGGGCCGAAGCCGAAATGAATATCTCAAAGTTGTTTATTGTTCGGCCCATCGCGACAACCTTGTTGATGGTAGCGATTCTTCTCAGTGGTTGGATCGCTTATCGGCAGTTGCCCGTTGCGGCCTTGCCGCAAGTAGATTATCCGACGATTCAGGTGGTGACTTTTTATCCTGGTGCGGGACCAGAAGTGATGGTTTCCTCGGTAACCGCGCCACTGGAGAAGCAGTTTGGCCAGATTCCTGGTCTCTCGCAAATGACCAGTTCGAGCACTCATGGTTGCTCGGTGATCACGCTGAAGTTCTTGCTGGACTTGAACATTGATGTCGCGGTGCAACAGGTTCAAGCTGCGATTAACGTTGCGGGAAATTTTTTGCCACGTGACTTACCGAATCCACCAATCTATTCAAAGGTAAATCCCGCCGACGCGCCGGTGCTAACATTGTCGCTGACCTCGGACACTATTCCATTGCCACGTATCCAAGACTTGGCGGATACGCGGTTGGCCCAGAAGTTGTCGCAGATCAAAGGGGTAGGACAGGTTTCGGTAACGGGCGGGCAAAAGCCAGCGATAAGGGTGCAAGCCAATCCGACGAGTTTGTCGGCTGTTGGGTTGACATTGGATGACCTGCGTACCGCTTTGATGGCCGCAAACGTTAATCAAGCGAAAGGAAGTTTTGACGGGCCGAAACAATCAGTAATCATTGGTGCGAACGACCAATTGTTCACAGCGGATCAATTTCAAGAGTTGATTGTCGCGTACAAGAACGGTGCACCAGTCAAGCTAGCAGAGGTTGCGAATGTCATTGACGATGTGGAAAACACTCGACAAGCCGCTTGGCGTGATACGACTCCGGCGGTGTTATTGAACATTCAGCGTCAACCTGGCGCGAACATTATTGAGGTAGTCGATCGTATCCAAGCGATGTTGCCTCAACTCGAAGAGTCTTTACCTGCTGATATTCAGGTAGAGGTTCTGACGGACCGCACGACAACGATTCGAGCTTCTGTGGAGAGCGTGCAGCACGAACTGTTGCTTACGATTGGCTTAGTTATCTTGGTGATCTATTCGTTCCTGCATAGCTTCAGAGCGACGATCATTCCTAGCGCTGCGGTTCCTTTGTCGATTGTCGGTACATTTGGTGTGATGTACCTGTTGGGCTATACGCTGAATAACTTAACACTGATGGCATTGACGATATCTACAGGATTTGTGGTGGATGATGCGATCGTGATGATTGAGAATATCATGCGTTATGTTGAGGAAGGCATGGATCCGCTGTCGGCTTCGCTCAAAGGAGCTTCTGAGATAGGATTCACGATCATCTCGTTAAGTGTTTCCTTGGTCGCTGTGTTGATTCCCTTGCTATTCATGGGAGATGTTGTCGGGCGTCTGTTTCGTGAATTCGCAGTCACATTAAGCGTTACGATTTTCGTTTCTGCCGTGGTTTCATTAACACTTACTCCGATGATGTGTGCCCTTCTTCTCAAGACCATTCCTAGAGGCGCCGGTGCGTCGCATGATCATGGGACGCAAGGTTGGTTATTCGTGTTGCTCTTGCAGTTCTATGAAAAGACATTGCGATGGACGTTGCGTCACCGGACTTTCACGATGCTAGTCTTCTTGGCAACGCTAGCCGCGACAGTTGTGCTTTATATTCAGATCCCGAAAGGTTTTTTCCCTACGCAAGATACAGGGGTGATTTTAGGGATAACCGAAGCCGATCAAGATACGTCGTTTCGTAAAATGCAAGAGCGACAGGCGGAACTCAATGAAGCACTTGTCAGCGATCCAGCAATCGAGAGCTTGGCGAGCTTTATCGGGATCGATGGTACGAATTTGACAACTAACAATGGTCGAATTCAGATCAATCTTAAACCGCATCATGAGCGTGCGGAGTCAATTCAGCAAGTCATGGCTCGGCTAGCTGAGAAAGCACAGTCAGTATCCGGTATCCAATTGTATTTGCAACCAGTCCAAGACTTGTCAGTTGAATCGAAAGTATCGCGAACGCAGTATCAGTATGCGATTGAAAGTCCGGACCCTTCAGAACTCGCAACGTGGATTCCTCCTTTGGTTCAATCACTTTCGAAACGGCAAGAACTTCGCGATGTTGCAAGCGATCAGTCGGTATCAGGACGGGAGGCGAAACTGGTGATTGATCGAGATACCGCAGCGCGGCTCGGTGTCACTCCGTTGATGATAGATGATACGCTGTACAATGCATTTGGACAGCGACAAGTTTCTACTATTTTTACGCAACTCAATCAGTACCGTGTTGTTCTCGAAGTGGCTCCAGAGTTTCGAGATTCCTTAAACGATATCGGCGCGATGTACGTGAAAACAACGACAGGACGTCCTGCTCCGCTGGAGTCACTCACTAAAATCAAGTATGAGAATGCCCCATTGGCGATTAATCATCAAGGTCAATTCCCCGTTGTGACGGTTTCGTTCAATGTGGCCGAAGGCGTATCGCTGGGGCAAGCGGTTGAGGCAGTTGAGCAAACAGCGAGAGATTTACAATTGCCAGCCAGTATGATTGGAGCGTTCCAAGGATCTGCGGAAGCATATCAGCGATCGTTGGCAACTACACCTTTATTGATATTGGCAGCGTTGGTTACGGTCTACATCGTATTAGGGGTACTGTACGAAAGTTATGTTCATCCATTGACGATTCTCTCAACATTGCCGTCGGCAGGTGTCGGAGCGTTATTAGCACTGATATTCTTCCGTATCGATCTAGGGATCATTGCTATTATTGGGATTATCCTGCTAATTGGGATCGTCAAAAAGAATGCGATCATGATGATTGACTTTGCACTCGAGGCGCAGCGGGTCCAAGGTCTGTCGGCCGAGGATGCCATCTTTCACGCATGTTTACTGAGATTGCGCCCTATCCTTATGACAACGATGGCTGCCCTCTTAGGAGCCGTTCCCTTGGCATTTAGCGGAGGAGTTGGCGCGGAATTGCGCCAGCCATTGGGGATATGTATCATCGGCGGATTACTGCTAAGTCAAGCTTTGACTTTATACACAACTCCCGTGATCTACTTGTGGTTTGATGCCTGGACTCCCAAACGGTTCAAACAAGTAGGCAAGGAAATACCTCAGGGCGAGGACTCCGGTTTCCAGGGAGCAAAGGTATGATTGGAGCGGGCACCAACTTTTCGGCTCCGTTTATCCATCGGCCTGTTGGAACGATGTTGCTGACCATTGCGTTGACCCTTTCTGGATTGATCGGGTATTTTCTGCTGCCAGTTGCCCCGTTACCGCAAGTTGAGTTTCCAACGATCTCGGTTAGTGCAAATTTGCCTGGTGCAAGTCCAGAGACCATGGCTTCCGCGGTAGCTACCCCGCTGGAGCGAAGTCTAAGCCGCATTGCGGGTGTGACGGAAATGACTTCGACAAGCACGCTTGGGTCGACTTCAATTACGTTGCAATTTGAATTAGATCGAGACGTGAATGCCGCCGCAAGAGAAGTTCAAGCGGCGATTAACGCTGCTCGAAGTCAGTTGCCCGCGAACTTGCCAAACAACCCTTCGTATCGCAAAGTTAATCCGGCAGACTCGCCTGTGATGTTGCTGACGTTGGTATCCGATATCTACTCGAAGCCTAAGATGTATGAGTTAGCTTCTACGCTAGTTCAGCAGAAATTATCCCAGATTGAGGGAGTTGGGCAGGTATTTGCAACTGGGGGCGCAAATCCAGCGGTGCGCGTAGAAGTCAATCCGACCGTGTTGAACCAACTTCAAGTTGGACTTGAAGATGTAAGAGCCGCCATTGGTACAGCAAATGCAAATCGCCCGAAGGGAACGCTCGAAGAAAGCGAGATTCAGTGGTCATTGAATACGACCGACCAATTGATGACCGCGGACGACTATCGTCCATTGATAGTCGCATTCCGTAATGGGGCACCGATTCGTTTGGGAGATGTCGCTAATGTAACGGACGGATTAGAAGATATTCGCAACTATGCAATTACGGATGGAAGGCCTTCGATAAGTGTATTGGTATTTCGACAGCCCGATGCCAACATCATCGAGACAATTGATAATATCAAAGCCGTATTGCCACAGTTGCGAGCGCAGTTGCCCGCCGCAATCGAGTTGGGGATTGGAATGGATCGATCAACAACAATTCGTGCGTCGCTTGAGGAAGTACAAAAGACCTTGTTGATTAGTGTGCTGTTGGTGATCGTTGTTGTTTACCTGTTTTTGAGGGACCTTCGAGCGACCATTGTTCCAACAATTGCCGTACCGGTTTCATTGATTGGTACTTTCGGAGTCATGTATTTGCTCGGCTACAGTTTAGACAATCTATCACTGATGGCATTGACGATATCTACAGGATTTGTGGTTGATGATGCGATTGTCGTTACTGAGAACATTAGCAGATACTTAGAGAAGGGGATGAAGCCAAAAGACGCCGCGCTTAAGGGAGCAGGAGAGATTGGCTTTACAGTCTTATCCATCACTTTATCTCTGATAGCAGTTTTTATCCCCATCTTGTTGATGCGAGGGATCGTTGGGATGTTGTTTCGTGAATTCGCGGTCACTTTATCGATTGCGATTCTCATTTCGTTGCTGATCTCACTCACCACAACTCCGATGCTATGCGCGGTCTTGCTTAAGCCATCCAAGCTACATGAGGGGAGAAATCGCTATTGGATGGAGCATGCCTATGGCAAAGTGTTGGATGTGGTACTGGACTGCCCTGGTTGGACCGTCGTGGTTTTTGGGTTTATCATTGCATTCAATGTTTATTTGTATACCAAGGTTGCGAAAGGTTTTTTTCCTCAGCAGGATACGGGACGACTGGTCGGAAACATCGTGGCGGATCAAGGGACTTCGTTTTCCGCGATGGTCGACCTGGTAGATCGTTTTGGAAAAGCGGTGAGCGATGAGCCGAGTATTGATCGAGTTCTCGTTTCTACCGGCGGGGGAGGTCCAGGGGGTGGAGGAACAAATAGTGGACGCTTATTCGTTACGCTGAAGCCACTTTCGGAGCGGAAGCAGTCTATCGATGAGATACTCATGTCGATTCGGAAGAAGACAAGCGGAATTAGTGGCGCGAATTTGTTTATGCAAGCGGTGCAAGATATTCGCATTGGGGGACGACCTTCAGGTGCACAGTATCAATACACATTGCGAGGTGGGGATTTAAAAGAACTCAATGAGTGGACGCTAAAGTTGATGGCGGCATTAAAAAAGGTGCCCGAGATCACGGATGTTAACACCGATCAGCAAGACAAGGGGCAATTATCTCGGTTGACGATTCATCGCGATCTGGCGTCGATACTCGGGCTCGACATTGCGACGATCGACAACACGCTCTATGACGCATTTGGGCAGCGGCCGGTTTCGACGATTTACTTACCGTTGACCCAGCGAAGAGTTGTAATGACTTTGGATCGCGAGTATGCCAAGGGGCCTGAGTCGTTGAAGAGCATTTACATCCGGACAAAGAATAATTCGCAAGTTCCGCTTCAAGATCTGTATAGTATCGAGTCTCGCAACACATCGCTGAGCGTAGCGCATTCTGGGCTGTTTCCTTCTTCGACGATTTCGTTTAACTTGAGCCCCGGTAGTGCGCTCGGGGATGTGGTACCAATCATCCAAAACGTCAGCAACGAGATCGGGCTGCCAACGAGTATTCAAGGAAACTTTCAAGGTACAGCGCAGGCCTTCCAAGATTCGCTGGCGAATCAACCCTTGCTGATTTTATCAGCGATCATTGCGGTTTACATAGTGCTGGGGATTCTCTACGAGAGTTTGATTCATCCAATCACAATACTCTCTACTTTGCCTTCGGCAGGTGTTGGAGCGATTCTTGCGCTGATTCTCTACAAAGTTGACTTCAATGTGATTGGGATGATTGGGATCTTGCTGTTGATTGGAATCGTCAAAAAGAATGCGATCATGATGATCGATTTTGCGATCGCGTTGCAGAAAGATCGCGGGTGGGGGCCCAGGGAAGCAATTCACGAGGCGTGTTTACGTCGATTTAGGCCAATTACCATGACTACGCTTGCAGCTATCCTCGGTGGAATTCCGTTGGCTATTGGACGGGGAGATGGAGCGGAGTTGCGACAACCGCTAGGGATTGCGATCGTTGGTGGGCTGATTGTCAGTCAGTTTGTAACCTTGTTTACTACGCCGGTAATCTACCTTCTGATGGACCGACTTTGGTCATGGCGCAAGCAATCTGGTGTAGAGCGTGGTATGATGAAGACTAGTTCCGAACCAGCGTCTACAGTGACGACCATGGTAACTAACCGTTAAGCGTTGTTCTTTATTTGAAGGATTCCTATCCATGACCAATTCCTCCCGTCGTGCGTTTTTAGGCAAGTCAACGAGTGCTGCCGCAGTTCTTGCTGCAACTCCAACGATCAATCCATATTGGCTATCGAGTGCTCAAGGCGCAGCGGTGAGTCCACAAGATCGACTGCGGGTTGGTTGCATCGGGCTTGGTGGTATGGGAACGGGGGATGCGCATGATCACAACCGATTCGGCGATATCATCGCTGTCTGTGACGTCGATGCAAATCATCGAGAGAGAGCAAGAAACGACGAGAAGATTGGGAAAGGGAAAGCTGAATCGGTGGAAGACTACCGAAAGGTTTTAGATAACAAAGAAGTAGATGTTGTTAGCATTGTGACTCCGGATCACTGGCATACCAAGATCGCAATTGAAGCTTTGCAAGCGGGCAAGCACGTGTTTTGTCAGAAGCCCCTGACGTTGACACTTGCGGAGAACTTGGCGATTCGAGCGGCATGCAATGCGAATCCCAAGCTTGTGTTTTTTATTGGCACTCAGCAACGTTCGGATCGCCGGCTTTTCCTGCGAGCTGTGAATTTGGTTCATAAGGGGTTGCTTGGGGACATCAAGAAGATCACCTGTGGTATCAACGGTTCGCCGACAGGAGGGCCATTCGCCAAAGCCGCACCGCCAGCGCATTTGAACTGGAACATGTGGTTGGGCCAAGCACCCAAGGTGGATTACATTCAGCAGCGATGTCACAATGATTTTCGTTGGTGGTACGAGTACTCGGGCGGTAAGTTCACCGACTGGGGTGCGCACCATATCGACATAGCCCTTTGGGCGGCTGGCATGACGGAACAGGGAACGGGGCCTGTTGAGGTTGACGGAAGTGACTGCACGCATCCGGTCGACATGAAAGATGGTAATCCGCTGGTGGATGATAGGTTCAATACATCACACGATTTCAACATCATCCATCGATTTGCCAACGGTATGGAAATACACGTAACAAGCCGAGGAGATAACGGCTTGTTGATCGAAGGTACGAAGGGGCGGATATTCGTTAACAGGGAGCGAATCACCGGCAAGCCGATTGAAGAGCAGTGGGACAAGGACGTGTATGGCGATGCGGAGTTGCAAGCACTATACAAAGGCAAGCCGCATGAGGGTCACAAAGCGAATTTCTATAGATGTATTAAAGAGGGAGGTTTGCCTGTCTCGGACGTTTATTCCCACCTTCAGACCATGAACTTGTGCCATCTTTCAGCAATTGCAGGTAGGCTCAAGCGAAAATTGAAATGGAACGCAGCGACGGAGCGTATTGAGGGAGACGATGTAGCTGCGTCGATGCAAGCCCGAGCGCAGCGAGCTGGGTTTGAGATCCCCAAGATCTAGCTTGGAGAGAGACAGTTAGGTAATTTCGTAAAGCATCTACTTGGCCTCAGATTCCGAGGCCAAGTCCCTTTTTAGGGTCCAGTATGCAATAAAAATCCAACTAAACATCCACCCACATTCCAATCTGTGGGTGGTACCCAACGCTGATAACGATTTTCATTTGGGCAGTGAATTGACTAGCTCCCACATGTGTAGCGGGAGTTCGCGAATCGTTGGAGAACCGGTCGATCGGTGCGCTTTCTTTCTAGGATAGCTGCAACTATTCTTGTCGCTCTTGCGACCCGTCTCGTCCGCCACGATCGATCTGGATAACGCCGCGCGAACATCCCACCTCAGGACCGAATGCGCCGCAACATGGAGGATCATTCTCATAATGACTCGAAACGTCTTGATCCCGCTGAGCTTTCCGCCAGGCGGGATGCATTCCCGAGCAACATATAGCGCGTACCAAATCGCTAGCATCGTCCAGTCTAGCTCTAGGATCACATTCTCTGGCGTGCGGCTTTGAAGCTTGGCTCGCTCCAAGTTCTGCTTGACTACCAGCGTTGGGTGCCACCCACAGTTTTAGGTGCCACCCACGAATGGCACTTCACGAATGGCACACTTCGTGCCAAGCTCCCGTAGCAAGAATCTCGAACTTCTTTGTTCTGACGGTGGCTGGCACCTAACGGCTAACTTTTACAGACTGTGGGTGGCACCGATTTTGATGTTCCGTCCGAACTGGATGACCAAAGAGATTTATAGCAGCCTCCCGGAACAGCTTGAACTCCGAGAGGTGCAGTATGTGATTTCCGAGCCAGGGCGCAAGCAGAGCCCGTTTGTTGACGTCACGACGATGCTGGATCGATCTGGCGATGATGGCGTCTCATCCGAGGAGATTTCGGAGCTTTATGGCTTTCGCTGGACCGTCGAACTCGAAATTCGTAGCATCAAGACGCATCTGAACATAGATTTCATGCGGTGCAAGTCGCTACCAATGGCCAACTGGGACTTGGCATGCTTTTCCACCTTTGGAGCCCGATGCGTTCATTCGCCAGTTTCTTCGCTGCATATCGCAATGTCGAGTCGGTCGTAGACCGGGAAGATTCGAACCCAGATGCGTCAAGCGACGGAGGGAACAGTACACGCTGATGATGGAACCCCGAGGCAAATTGAAACGGAGGCTCAGCAAGGGAGATAACTCTTTTGAGTGAAACAGATTACGGTAGCCGTACAGTGCCATTTGTGCCACCCACAGTTCGCGTATTAAACTGCCAGAGCCTTATACTAATCGAGTGGTTCCTCGATAAACCAACCTGAGGGCATCCGATCCGTTGGCCCGAGAGGTAATCTCCTATCGGCCGCTTGCTCTGGCGAAACGAGCCGCCACCAAGATTTGAACGACCGGAGTATATTCGGCTTTATCCGGTGCAGCCTTGGACTCGTGCTGCTGCAGAGCCCTAAGTCTCCCAGCCGATCAACGATAATCATTGGCTGCCTCGCAAAGAAATCTTGTGCTTCTGGGTGAGTCGGATCGAACAACAAGTGATGCAATCCCCAAGCTAATTTTTTGGTGTCCAAACAAGAATTCCAACGCATCTTGTAATTGAATAAGCCATCAAGCAAAAACGGTGGCGTGCCTCCTAAATCCAATCGCTGACACCCTAACTGACGCGCTCTGCGAATCGCACTCCATACGCGGAATGCTTGTACCCCTTCGTCGCGAAGCGTCTGAGAACCGTCCAACCAGCCTGTTTTGTGCAATCGATATTCAGCCCCAACCTTCTCACTTATCCCCGCAGCAATGCACTGTTCGCCTTGAAACAATCGGATCATCTCGGCATTTGGGTTTCTCCGCAGCATTTGGACCGTCGAATAAATTCCCGCTTCCTCTCCATGCGAAGTGCGCATCGATGGGATGTGATAGCGGTCATGAAATTCCATTGTAAAGGATTCTCCACGATCGATCTGCACTCGAAACGCCCCAGATGAAAAGCGATGGATCAAGCGTTTCCTATCCTTGGGTAATCCCTGGAATAGTTCTTCCTCGGTCTTGGTGATCTCGATCCCTAAGGAAACAAATCTCGGTACCCGCAATATCAGTGGCGCAAGAGAACTATCCATGCTTGATTCCGACAGGACACTCAACCCAAAGGTTTTGCTGAGTTCAAGCAACCGATCGCTTGCCGATCGAGCCTGGCGAAACCCTGCATAGCGAAATTGCGCACAGCTAAGCTGAAAACGACGTCGAGTCGTATTGGATTGAAGATAAAGGCGTGAGAATCGCCGCCTCTCGTTCGCGGAGCCGGTACATGCAAAGCCTTTGATCCCGAAGTCATCGGTGATTTGCCAAATACCAAAGCGTCCACTTGCGGATTCCGTTTTGTTAAGAACGGTTCTAACAAGCTCACCTAGACTCGTCATACTAGATCACCTCGTCGCTTCGCTTGTAGCGCTGATTCGATGACAGACTCACCGATAGTAGTACTCTACTTGCAAATTGCCCCCAACTTCTGCGTTCTGCCAACTTTAAGCTACTTACCACTGTGTGTTGTTTTGCCCTTTTTGAAGTTGCGTACAAAAATGTGTGCTCGAGTTTAGCGGTTTTTCAAAAGGAAGTACCGCTATGTCCAAACGTAAGTTTTAATCGCCTGCGCAAAAGACCGCGATTGTAAGGGAGCCTCTGATCGATGGAATCCCGGTATCTGTTTTGACCTAGCGTAATTAGCGTAAACGTCTTTTAGGTTTAGCTTAGTAATTGAATGAAGAGGCAATTGTTGGGCGTCTTGGTGACTCTGCCGCAAACCCCTTGCGATTTATTGGATTGCGGCCAAATGCAACTGGCAGATGCCTGGCGGGTGAAGTTCGATCTCCATGCACCTTGCACTTGCTTTCGACATCGACCCGGCTCGGTGACGATTCCTCGAGGGGGAAGTTTCTGAGGTTTGCCCTGTTCTCGGTCGGGGAGTGAATTCGGTGAGGGGGGCTTAAGGCTGAAGGTCGACTGGCGAAGATGTAACTCGAGATCAAAAAACCATCCGAATTTGTGGGTGGCACCATCTTAATTGCTAGCGATCTTGTTTATCTCTGGTGGGTGGCACTGTTTAGACGGTATAGCGGTTGAAAGGAGGTGCATGCAAGCGATGACGAACTTGAATTTCTTGTAGAACCACAGATGATTCACTAGAATCAATTTCTCGTGCGTCAAACGAATTGCGCTGACTCCCGGTGGTTTCCGATACCTAAGGAATTCAAAATGTCGCTTCCATTTCTTAATCGCGTGAAGAGGAGGTGGAACCACTACGTCTATCGAATGCTTCATCGAACATCACCTGTACTTCGCGATGCGAAGTTCGCCACCTTGGAGGAATCGAAGAAACGTCCCAATCGCACTGAAATCCTAAATTACTTGATTGAGTTGAGCGGTCGTCAGTCGGGTGCCGTAGAGACTTGCTATCTCGAGATTGGGGTGCGCAATCCTGCAGCGAATTTCAATAAGATCCGAGCCTCCAAGAAGTTCGGGGTTGATCCAGGGGTTGAGGATTCGACGCAGTCGGTAGATTTTCCGATGACGAGCGATCTTTTCTTTGCGAAATTTCGTAAGGGAGGGGTGCTGACCGAGGATACGCTTTTCGATGTAGTCTTTATCGACGGGTTGCACTTGGCAGAGCAGGTGGATCGTGATATCGCAAATGCTTTGAGCGTGATCAAAGAGTATGGATTTGTTGTTCTGCATGATTGCAATCCTCCAACAGAGTGGCATGCACGCGAAACATATAAGTTCTACTCGGATCAAACTCAAAATTGCTGGAACGGTTCGACATGGAAAGCTTTTGCTAAATGGCGGTCTGCTCCAGGTGTCGCCTCCTTTTGCATTGATGCCGATTATGGGGTAGGGATATTGTCCAAGTCTTTCCCGGTAAACCCTACACACACTCTCGCCAATCCTTTCTTTGAGTACAGTGTTTTTGCAGCTAACCGTACTTCGGCTTTGAACTTGCTCAGTTTCGCTGACTTTCAAGCGATCGCCGAACGTGTGGTTGCGACACATTCATTAACCTAGTCTTTCTGTTGGGTTCACGGCGAAGAGCAAAATTTCGGTTTTTTCGATCTCCATGGATTGAGTTTGAGGGACTGAAGGAGGATTTTGCCCGTGTTTTTACATCGTCGATCACCCCTAAAGATCACTGCGTTTGCTGATGTCAAGCAGAGTTTGGTGGAGGAACCCCGTCGAAGCCCTTTGAGTTGTTGCCTTAGAGAGCACCGCTAGATTCAAAGGCCGTCAGGAAGTCAAGAGGATGGTCAGGGGAGCTTTCAATCGCAGTTTCTCCACAAGGAAGTTTAGGAATAGTCTCGACGGTGAGCGAAAAGGGCTGAGTTGGTCAGTCGATTCGGATCCCAATGGAGTATTTGATGCAATCAATGAGTCATTTGACTGAAGACTGGTATCCTTAGCGTCAAATCACTGACAGGTATCTGTTAAAGAATGGCCGCTCGAACTTGCGTTTCAGCGTGATTATTCATGTCACGATTTTGATGCAGTATGTCGGCAATACTCTTCGACTTCTAAACATTGGCCTACGATCGTATCTCCCGATGCGACAACGCCAATCATCGACCGACGATGTTCGGCCCCTTGCCTGACTAATCGCCAATATTTCTGTTAGGAAACTGTAACCTCTCGGCTGTACAAGCTACGTTGTACAGGCCGGTTTTCGAAGAGCTTGAAAACGCCCCCGAAGTCCCGGTGGTATTCGGCGTCTTAGTCGTGTGCTGGGTACACTGATCTAATTAAAGCAAATTTGCATTATTCCTGCATTGAACCTCAATGTCTCGCGTTGGGTGGCACCGATGACTCGCGGATGTTTACTAGGTGGATTGCACCTAACGGCTTACTTTTAAAAATCGCAGTCAACTTCCCTATGACGAAAATGGATGTTGCGGAATGGATTTCGCTACTTAAGAAAAAGTCAAAATTTATCGAGGAGAATGGCGGAGCCGTGACCAAACGTGTCACGATGAACTCAAAAATAAACCGCAATCCACGCAGTTGGTAAGTTTTGGTGCTTTGGGAATAGCATCATTTTATAGAGGCTAGGAAAGCCAGTTTTTGGAGTTCTGAGTCATCTCTCCAATAGATTAACGACTGGTAAGGGGTAGGTCATACTGATTGGTTATTGCCCATTATGGAAGTCGTCAACTGGAGAAATACCTTGAGTAACCAAGGAGGTGTAGTATGCCACGTCCAAATCGAGATGAAGTTTATTCGGATGAAGAATGCTGTGTTGTGCACTGCTATAACAGATGCGTGCGGCAAGAATTTCTGTTAGGGATCGACGAAAAGACAGGCGAAGACCGAAGCTATAGGAAACAGTGGTTAGTTGAGCGACTTGAGTCGCTTGTAACTACCTTTGCGATCGATGTATTGGATTTCGCAATCATGGATAACCACTTCCATGTACTTCTTCGGAATCATCCGGAAATCCGCGATGAGTTTACCCCAAGGGAAGTGGCCGAGCGGTGGCTAAGTCTCTATCCAGGTAGACGGATTGATGAATTCACCTCTAAGGGGCCCACAGATACTGAGATAGACGCTCTCGTGAACGACGCAGAGCAAATAGAGATTATTCGTAAACGTATCGGTAGCATCTCTTGGTTCATGAGCGCGCTTAGCGAACCAATCGCTCGAAGAGCAAACATAGAAGACAATGTTTCTGGGAAGTTCTGGGAGAATCGTTTTAAGGCTGAAAGGATGCTTGATGACGCCTCCACGTTGGCTTGTTCGATATACATTAATCTCAATCACATTCGAGCAAAAAAACCAAATCTAGCGGAAGAAGGTCTAGACGCATCGATTAAGCTACGTCTCGATGGAGCAAAGGGGATCGAGGTCGCGAGTCAAGCGCTTAATCGAATTGATCTTAGCGAGGTCGATGAAGTCACAAACGTTCGTAGATTAGCTTCAATTAAAACCACGAAGGAACGCATGCAGGCTGCACGAAAGTCAAGTACCAAAAGAAAGATACTTTCTGGGGCATGGCTTGCACCATTGACTTTGGATGAAGCAGGAAAAGTGGACTTATCCATTAAGCAAGCTAGTACAACCGGGTATCGAGCTAGCGATAAAGGGTACTTGCCTCTTTCCCTTGATTCCTATGTTTCACTTATGACTTGGACAGCAGCAAATCCACCGCAAAAGGGTTCGGAAACAAAGCCTTCAATCGAACATACACAAGTTCTTGAGCAGCTTGGTGTTGATCCAAGTAGTTGGTCCTCTTTGATTTGGGGATTTGAAAAGCTATTGAAGGGGGCAAGTCGAATTGGCAACCCGCGAAAAATGGAAGAGGAATCTAAGAAGCATTCACGAAGGTGGAGTCGCAAGCAATTGAAAGCTGCGGCTTATTTCAGGGATGATCCAATTTCGGGGGTTGTAACTGGAAAGGTGATCGAAGAACAAGTCTTTAAACCTGAGGTAGAATCGAGTGTTGCACTTGAAGCGAAACCTGCTCTGGTATCGGAATCATTCGTATCGTATTCATGTACTAGATTGCCGCGTCCGGTACAAGAAACGATGAGCACTTAATTCGAATTCCAACCATTTTTCTTTGAGGTTTGGTTCGTTGTCACTAGGTGAAAAAATCTGTAGATTTCAAGTTCAACCGGGATTCATTGAAGAAAAGGGCTTGAGTGAATCAAATAAGTAAAACGATACGAAGAGTCTAGTTTTGCGGTTCTTCAGTAGTTATTGCGGGTCGGAGAAGAGGACATTAGCTCTATTTCAGCTCGTGCTCGAATCGATCTTATCCAATTGGATTTGATCGACCAGAACAAAGTATTCTTGTATTGAGTCAAATCATAATTCGTTCGCCACAAGAATTTTTCGATTACGAGCACCGTTTAACTGAGCACGAGTACGAAATCTACTCGCTCAGCAAAACCTGAGGTGTTTCACCCGCAATTTTTTCTCAAAAACCATCTTTTCATTTTTACGATTTTAATTGATTCACTTTTCTCGGTAGTCGAACGAGATTGCCGCAAAAGTTCAGGATTTGATAGCGTTGGCTCTGTTTTGATCTAGCTTCCTGAGCACTCGGTTTGGTCTGCTGGATTTTACTGTTGCTTCCCGTTTCTTCCGTTTTGTGTGTCGGTGAGGCGGTGCTAGAAGCAATTCAGCAGAACACCGAGAAACTACTTGAGCATCTTAGCCTTGGCGATCGTCAAAGTTGGTTTTCTCTTACGTAATCGGTGCCACCCACGAATGGCATTGGGAAATCGGTGCCACCCACCGATTT
>CAZACJ010000006.1:0-116347 GCA_964483385.1 uncultured Pirellula sp.
TTGGGAAGTCTAGACCTTTGGCGATCATTTGGGTGCCGAGCAGGATTTTTGTGCGACCGGATCGGAACTCGGTTAGGGTCCGTTCGTGGCTACCTGGTTTGCGCATGGTATCGGAGTCCATTCTCGAGATGCTCACGTCAGGAAACATGGCTTGGACTTCTAGTTCAAGTCGTTGGGTACCTAGTCCTGAGTATCGAATACCGGAGTGTTGGCATTTTGGGCATTGGTTGGGTGCAGAGACTGTGTGGTCACAATAGTGGCACATCACTTTGTTTCCATCGCGGTGGAAGGTCAGTGGCAGATCGCAATCTGGGCATTCGAGAACGAAGCCGCAGGAGGGGCATTGAACGCGAGTGGAGAAACCTCTTCGGTTCAGTAGAAGGATGATTTGTCCGTCATCTTCGCTCAAGACACGTTTCATGGCTTGGACGAGTGGTTGCGAGAGGCTACTGCGTTGAACGTCGATACGATTGACACGGAGGTCGATGGTACGGACTTCGGGCATAGGGCGATTGAGTATTCGTCTTGGGAGGGACACTAATTTGTACTTCCCTAGTTTGGCTCGGTGGTAAGTTTCTAGGGAGGGGGTAGCGGAGCCGAGGACAAGGGGTACTTTTTCGAGGAAGGTTCTATGGATTGCGACATCTCGAGCGTGGTATCTGGGGATTTTGTCTTGTTTGAAGGAGTTCTCGTGTTCTTCGTCGAGGATGACTAAGCCGAGTTGTGGAACAGGTGCGAAGATTGCGCTGCGTGGGCCTACGACTACTTGGACTTCCCCGCTAGCGATTCTGCGCCATTGGAAGTTACGTTCGGGGCCACTCATATTGGAGTGTAGGACCGCGACGGATTGGAAACGGTTTTCGAATCGGCTACGCGTTTGTGGAGTTAGGCTGATTTCTGGAACGAGGACGATAGTTTGTCGACCGAACTGGATGGTTCGTTCGATGGCTTGCATGTAGACTTCGGTTTTTCCGCTGCCTGTGACTCCATGCAGAAGGATGGTGGAATGTTCTGAGGAGTCGAGAGCGGAGAAGATGGTTTGCAGGGCGATGCGTTGATCGGTTGTAAGAGCGGGTGGCAGTCCACCTTCGACATCTCGTTTGGAGTTGTCAGCTTCGTATGCCATGACCCTTTCGGTGAAGGCTTCGATGAATCCGGTTTCGCGTAGTTTTTTGATAACACCTTCGGAGCACTGCGCGAGGTTTCTGAGTTGTTCTGCGGAGAGTGGTTCATCGGCGAGGATGAGTTGTTGCAGGGTATGTCTTTGTTTTGCGGGTAGGGTAGCTAGGAAGGCGTCATCGGATGCGAGATCGGTGGGTCGGAGGAGGAGTTGGTTTCGAGTTCCAGCGCCGGCGCGAACACCTGCTGGGATGACAGCTTCCATGACTTGGCCGGCTGGGACGAGGTAGTATTTGCTCATCCACCGAACGAGTTCGATTAGGTTTGTGCTGCAGAGTGGTTGTTCATCGCAGCACTTTAGAATGGGTTTTAGGGAATGGGGACGATGTTGGGAGGTTTCGACTTCGAGCACATAGCCTGTGATTTCGCGATCCCCTTTTCCAAGGGGTACGACAACGCGCATGGAGGGTAGGACTTTTCCGGCAAGGTCCTCTGGGATGCGATAGGAGTAGGGGCCGAAGGGGGCTTCTGGAAAGACCACGTGGGCGATAGGGGTGATCGACTGCGCATCGAGTTCCCAAGGAGTCTCATCGCTCGGAAACAGTTCGCCTTGTCGATGTTCACCCATCGTGCCTGTTATCCTATGCGTTTTTCGATTTCTGCGACGACTTGGTCGATTCCGATGCGCCATTGTTCCATGGAGTCGCGGTCACGAATGGTGACGGTGCGATCCACGAGAGTTTGGCTATCGACGGTGATGCAGTATGGGGTGCCGATTTTATCTTGTCGCCAGTATCGTTTTCCGATAGCGGATTTTTCGTCGTAGAACACGTTGAATTTCTTTTTCAGCGCGCCGTAGATTTCTGCGGCGATTTCGGGCATTCCGTCTTTCTTAACGAGTGGCAGTACTGCGGCTTTGTAGGGTGCAATTCTGGGGTGGAAACGCATCACAACGCGCGATTCGAACTTGCCTCCCGATTCGGAGGATTGGACTTCGTCGTAGGCTTGGCACAAGAACGCGAGAGTAGCGCGATCGGCACCTGCGGAGGGTTCGATGACGTGAGGGATGAAGCGTTCGTTGGTCAGGTCATCTCGATAGGAGAGGTCTTTGCCGCTACCTCGGTGACGTGGTTGTCCTTCTTCGGTTAGTTCGACTTCCAGAGGTCTCTTCTTTGGATCGAGTTTTCCTTCGGAGTGAGATCGCAGGTCGAAGTCACCGCGGTGTGCGATACCTTCGAGTTCGCCGTATTCTCCAGGTGGAAGGAATGGGAAGTTGTATTCGATGTCGGCAGTGCCGCAGGAGTAGTGACTGAGTTCGTCTTGTTCGTGTTCGCGCAGTCTCAGTCGTTCGCCATCGAGTCCTAGATCTTTGTACCATTGAAGGCGGCGGTTGCGCCAGTATTGGTACCAGTTCGCGGATTGAGATGGGTGGCAGAAGAATTCGATTTCCATTTGTTCGAATTCACGGGATCGGAAGGTAAAGTTTCGGGGTGTGATTTCATTGCGGAAGCTTTTTCCGACTTGAGCGACACCGAAGGGGACGCGGATACGGGTTGAGTCGACAACATTTTTGAAGTTGACGAAGATTCCTTGTGCGGTTTCTGGTCGGAGGAAGGCGGCACCTTCTTCGCCGCTGAGAGCCCCGACGTAGGTTTTGAACATGAGGTTGAATTCGCGTGGGTCGGTGAGTGTTCCGAGTTCATCGGTATCGGGGCCCAAGGTGTTTGCGCGATCTTCGGCGGAAAGTTTATCGAGGGTAAGGACTCGATCTTCGAGTTGTAGTTTTTCGATGTCTTTGGATCGAAGGTTAAAGAACTTCAGGGCGCGACGAGCGATGTCTTCTTGTTCTTGTTCAGGTTCGGCCATGGTGGTCACAAAGATACGTTGTGAGTCACGAGAGACCCAACGTCCTCTGAGTTGGTCGAAGCGGTATCGTTTTTTTGTTTTGCGGCAATCGACCATGTAGTCATGGAACAGGTCGTAGTGACCGGAGCATTTCCAGACTTGAGGGTGCATGATGATGGTGCAGTCCAAGCCGACCATATCGTAGGTGCTGGGAGCTTGTTCTGGCTGGACGAGTTCGTTGTGGTTTTGGCACATGTCCTTCCACCACGCTTCTTTGATATTTCGTTTTAGTTCGACGCCGAGTGGACCGTAGTCCCAGAAACCATTAAGTCCGCCGTAGATTTCGCTGGATTGAAAAAGAAATCCGTTGGCTTTGCAATGCGCAACGAGTTTGTCCATCAAGTTTTCAACTGCCATGGTTTTGTCGACGTGCTAGTTTAGGTAGCACTGAAAGTTAAACGAAGTTAAGGGAAAAATTGGTAAGCAGACAGTAGTCGCAGGTTCTCTAGTATAGCAACAGCAACCTAGCGACCGAATGGGTTGGGATAATGGGTAGTTTTGGATTATGAAGGGGAGGGGGAAGCGGAGATAGGTTTTTGGGCTACTAGCAGTCGTGGTAGGCCGGCGAGATCTTTCACTTGGCGTATGTCTTGCCAGTTTCCGGAGCTTTCGAGGGATGCGCGGCAATTGGCGAAGATCATTGGGGAGAGTTCAAAAATGAGCCAGCCACCGGGTTTGAGGCATTGTGCGCTTTGTGCGATCAGTCGTTGGATCACTTCGGTACCTTGCTCGCCGGAGACGAGAGCGAGTCGGGGTTCGAAGTTGCGAACTGATTTGTCGAGTTTTTCGAACTCGGCGAGGGAAACGTAAGGGGGATTGCTTAGGACAAAGTCACAAGAATTTGGTTCGATGGTCGAAAGCAGATCGGCTTCGATGCATGAGACCATATTTTGGACTTGGTGAAGTTCAACATTTTGGCGAGCGACAGCGAGGGCATCAGAGGAGATGTCGATTGCGGTGACTGC
Source organism: uncultured Pirellula sp. (assembly GCA_964483385.1). Taxonomy (GTDB): domain Bacteria; phylum Planctomycetota; class Planctomycetia; order Pirellulales; family Pirellulaceae; genus JBKCUI01. The sequence goes on from CAZACJ010000006.1 coordinate 3,990, forward strand.
GACGGGCTTCGCGATTCGCTGTGCTTCTTTCGCGATGGTGACGGCGATGCAACCCGAGCCGGTGCAGACATCAACGATTTGGATGGGAGGAGAATCTGGATTTGGGGTGGGGAGTTTTTTTAGGCGATCGAGGCATTCGACAACGATGTGTTCAGTTTCACCTCGGGGGATGAGGCATCGTTTATCGACGAGGAAGGAGAGGGAATAGAATTCTTTTTGGCCGACGAGGTAGGCGACGGGTTCACCGGCGGCTCTTCGTTTTACGAGTTCGCGGAATACGGCTTTGACTTCTTCGGGAGGTTCTTCGTTGAAGGCTGCGTAGAGATCGATGCGTTTGCATTTTCGCGCGTGAGCGAAGAGTACTTCTGCGTCGAGTCTTGCGGAAGGAGACCCGTGTTTCTTGAGGTGTTCCGTGGTCCATTGGAGCATGCGCAGGATGGTCCAGGGTTCGTTTTGCGTGGTTTCTGTCTCACTCATACGTGATCACATCCCTGTTCTATGGATACAGTCCATCTGGTTAATTGCTTTATGCAGCTTCGTCATCACGCAGCATGGAGCGTTCGTATTCTAGTAGTGCAGAGGCGACTGGAGCGAGATCACCGGTCATGACGTGATCTAGTTTATAGAGGGTCAAGTTGATTCGGTGATCGGTGAGTCGATTCTGAGGGAAATTATAGGTTCGAATACGTTCTGAGCGGTCGCCGGATCCGATGAGAGACATTCTTTCTTTGGAGCGTTCTTTGCGTTCCGTTTCACGTTTGGCTTCGTACAGGCGGGTTTTGAGAACGCGGATTGCTTTTGCCAAGTTTTTGTGTTGGCTTTTTTCGTCTTGGCATTGCACGACGATACCGGTTTCGAGGTGGGTAAGTCGGATTGCGGATTCTGTTTTATTGACGTGCTGCCCACCGGGACCAGATGCGCAGAATTTATCGAGTCGATAATCTTCGGGTTTGAGATCGATTTCGATATCTTCGGGTTCGGGCATAACGGCGACGGTAGCGGCGGAGGTATGAACTCGTCCTTGGGCTTCGGTTTCGGGTACGCGTTGAACTCGGTGTCCGCCGCTTTCGAATTGTAGTTCACGGTAAGCTCCGTCACCTTCGATGGAGAGGATAACTTCTTTGAAGCCACCTCGTTCGGAGATGCTTGAGTCCATGACTTCGAACTTCCATCCTTTGATTTCTGCGTAACGGCGGTACATTTCGAACAGGTCTCGTGCGAAGAGTGCGGCTTCTTCGCCACCGGTGCCGGCGCGAATTTCCATAACGCAGCGGGTACGGTTTGCGTCGTCGCCTCCGACGGAGAGTTCGAGGAGTTCATCCCAGATTTTTTCGCGTTCTTCGCGAATGGTTTTGGATTCTTCTTCTGCCATATCACGTTCGTCTGCGTCGCTTGAAGCGAGCATGGGAGCGAGGTCACGGAGGTCGTCAGAGAGTTTTTTGTAACGACGGTATTTCAGAGCGGTTTTTGAGAGTCCGCCGTGTTCACGGAGGATATTGGCCATGTTTCCGGATTCCCCGGCGAGGATCGAGGGGTCGGACATCATTTGCTCGAGTTCTGAGAATCGGGCGAGATTTTGTTCCATCTGTTCACGGATTTTCATAGTCTTTGTTTTCCTGGTCCCTTTTGGGATCCCCACGCAGTAGCTTTACAAGTGAGAAGTTTTTTTCGACGGGGACGATAAAAAAAAACGCTGCAAGTTGCTTGGGCAATCTTGCAGCGCACTGAATTTTAGATTGCCATCGACGCTGGGCTAACACACCAGCCAAACGCGATGGAACAGCTACTTCTTCTTGGCGGCAGGCTTCTTGTTCGAGAGGCTTGCGTAGGTACCGGCAGCGAATTTGTTTTGGAATTTTTCAATCCGTCCTGCGGTATCGACGAACTTGAGTTTGCCCGTGTAGAACGGATGACAAACGTTACAAATGTCGACCTTCAACTCTTTCCGCGTGCTACGGGTGGTAAAACTGTTGCCACAACCGCAGGTCACCTTGGTTTCGAAATAGTTTGGATGAATGCCGTCTTTCATGATCGATTCCCACCAGGGTGGTGATGCTCAGAGTGGTGTTGGTGATGAATGCCAGAAACACTGTGTCTCGGAAAACTGTGTCTCGGAAAACTGCATCCGAGACTACTTGGTGCTGATACTGCAGGGTATCAGGCCTGTAGAAAGTGTAGGTCTCAGGAAATCCGAGCCGACCCGATGTACAGGGGGTAGAAATATAGTCGATTCGGCTTTCAAGGCAACTTCAATTCAGTGGAAAGCCTAAAAGACCCCCGGTCTGAAGAGTTTCAGCCTGAGGAGAAGATGGGTGGTTTTGGTTGTAAGTCTTTATGTTTTGGTGGTTTGCGGGTGTTTCGCTCGCGGAAAGGCACCTTATTAATACGACAACGGTGCAGGTTGGCCTATCCAAGCGTTGGCTAAAGCGGCGGTTGCCCAGGCGGTTGCCATGATTGAGATAAACTGATCGGTCTCGTGTGGGTCGCCGTTATCGAAGAATTCTTGGACTGGTGTTGCGCGGCTTGAGACATGCCAGGAACCGTCCTGTTTTTGGGTTTTTATTAGGTACTTCAGAGCGCGGTGTTCAAATTCAAAGAACGGGTAAGAGGGGAGAGGCTGCCGCAGGTTTGCCAGATGGTCTTCGGTGTGCGCCATTGGGGTCCTTCGAACGTAGCGATTTGTGATAAATCGTTGTAGTTCCCAAGCGTTGTCACCACCGTAATTTCGAAAGTCGCTGTAGACTTCCCTCAGAACGATGAGGCTCATGCCGGTTGAGTACGGGTCGCTTTCTTGGTTAGGGGCTTGTCCCCAACCGCCATCTGAGTGCTGCAGATCGATCAGTTTTCTGCCTGTGTCTTGTAGTCCGCGGCGTCGGTCGGCTTGGAAGAGGCGGATGATCTCCTCGTCCGAATAGTTTTCTTTGAGCCAAGTTCGCCAGCTGGGGCTTTTTGCTAGGTGCAGTTCTCCGGTATCTGGGGGAACGTACTTGTTGAGCATTAGGTTTGAGTTTGCAAGTCCCACCATGCTAGCGAGTCCTTTGAGTTGACTTTGCCGCCCGGCTGGTTTGCTTTGGGGGTTGGCCGGGAGGCGAGAAGCGCGGAATAGCTCTAGGTCTCGCGAGTCGAATTCGCGTAGTTTTTGGGCGTTTTGGCTGGAGAGCAGGCCAGGTGGACCGTTGCCCTCGAGCTGCAGGTTGCCGTTACTTGTTCCTTGAAATGGTGATTGCGGAAATGGCGATTGCAAAGCCCAAGGTGAAACTGAATTTTCGATTGAGCGGGCTGCAGTTTTGCGATCCAGTTGTACGTAATTTCGAAATGCGGATCCGAGCCAGAGCATCCCGCAAGCGTCTTCTGTTGTCGTTGGTTCGGTTTGTCGAAGGTACCAGACCATTGCGCGAAAGATTGCGTGGTGCATCGCTTGACGGTCCTGGTCAGTTAGATCCAAATCGTTAGCGTGTTTTACGAAACTGGAGATGACGAGTGCCGTTGCGATTGTATCCGAGGCGGCGGCGGGAGGTCGATGGGAGTGGATTCGCCAATGACCTTGGGGTTGTTGCGTAGCGATAGCTTTGCGAATCAGAGCAGTTTTGTCCTCCGTTTGGAGTTTTCGGCTTAGATCCATCAGCCACATGCCGTAGCCAAGGGTTAAACCTCGGCCGTCAAGTTCTTCATCGGTTCGAGTATTTTTCAGGTCGTTTCTCAGCGAATTGAAACTAAGTTCTTCGATGGCTAGGCCTTCTTTTTGGAAAGAATCATGAACCACGCCGCGACCGGCAATGTGCATAGCGAAGAGGGGTAGGGTTTGGTGATGGCAGGAGAAGCATTGGCGATGCTTCGGGTAGTTCGCAGCGCTTTGAACGAGCAGCGAGAGCCCTTTATTGGAGGCCTTTATGTATTTTTCGCGGGTAGAGCGGCTTTGGTTTTCCAGTTCGACGGATTGGCGGAATCCTTCGTAGGTCAGAGGGGGGCGGGTGGAGGGTTCCGAGGGGAGATTGGGGAAATCAATCGAGTGGTCTTGGTCGATTGGAGTTGGAGACTGGTTTTGTAGCCCGGGAGGGCCGTTTGGGAGCAGTGTTTGGGGAAAAGCCAGGAAAGCGAGGAAAAGAAGCCTGGGGGCGTGTTTCGGCGAGTGCATCACATGACCTCCTGGAGTTTGTAGAGTGGGGATCCGGCAGCTAAGCAGTGAGGTTCAGCTGGATTGCGGAAGCACCTATTCTAATAATAGAGATTTGGCATTAGAAAGTCAAAAGCTGGATGATTTGAGTGGAGATGGGTGAGATGGGGGATTGTAGGTTGAGGGGTGACAATCGCGGGATGGTTGCTTGGTTGGACTTGTGACCTTTTTTCAATCCCCGTAAACTGCTCTGTTCTTGTAAATTACTCGAGCTTTGGGACTTACACCCCGAATTTTCATTATCCTTCCCCTTGAGCGACAGCCACGACCCATGGCATCCTGGAACGCAAGAATTTGGACTCGGCTGTGCCTTTGCGCATGGGTTGCGCTTGTGTCAGCATGGGATTCGATGTCTTTTGCTGTAGTGGTCGGGTCACAGGATGGGGTTCAAGTTGGCAGTGGGGAAGTATCGCCATCGGCATCTGGGGCACCGGAAGGCTCAGGTGCGGTGAATTCAGTGCAGCCAGTATCCTCGCCGTCGGCGTCAGCGCCCGTGGTTGATGTGCGGAGTGGGGATTCAGGATTAGCGGCGGGGATTCAGAAGGCGAAGCCGACATTGTTTGAAGAGATACTTGGCAATCCATTGTTGGTTGCTTCGGTAATGTTTGCTGTGTTGTATTTGGGGGTTTTGTTACCTGCGCAGCGATCGACGAAGCGATCGCAGCGGGAGCAAGAGGAACAGCTCGCTAATTTGAAAAAGAATGATCGGGTAGTGACCTCGTTTGGAGTGCATGGGGTTGTGGTTGGAACGCAGCCTGATGCAAAAACTGTTACTATTCGGATTGATGAAAGCTCAAACGCTAAATTGACTGTGAACCGCGATACTATTCGTGTCGTTAAAAAGGACTAAATCTCCTATGTTGGATAGTTTGCTTTGCACCTCCGTCCTTCCATTAGCCCAGACCAGCCTTGGATCGGGCGACACTACCGTCAGTGATTGGCGGGGGCTTTACGATGTCGGCTTGTTTTTACTAGCCGTAATCGTTCCGTTTGTTCTTGGGAAGTTCTTTGCGAATCGGCTTCGGATGCCGACACATGCGATGAGCTTTAGTTGGATATTATTGGCGATGATCGCCACTGGGATAGTGCTTGCAACGGGAACGTTGAAGTTGGGTCCTGACATTAAGGGTGGAACGAATCTGATTTATCAGATTGACCAGAGTACGGTAGGCAATTCTGGGGTTCGGGTATCCTCGCGTGATTTTATTGCGCCATTGCAGAATCGGATCAATCCATCGGGGATGAACGAGTCGGTGGTACGTCCTGCGGGGGACGACAAGATTGAGATAATCATTGCGGACGTGGATCCTGCGGAGATTGAGGAAGTCAAGCGAAAGATCACGGAAGCTGGGATTTTGCAGTTTCGGATTGTAGCGAATGGCAACGACCACGAGGAGTTGATCAAGGCGGCTCGCACGCAGGCTGAGAATCCGAATGCGGATATTCGGCTTCGTCGCGAGGTGACTTTGCCGAGCAAGGCGTCGGGAGAGCCTGAGGTAGCGGGGGTATGGCGGACATTGGGTCGAGCGGCAGGTCAATCGGGTGCGAGTGAGATTCAGGGTTATGTCCCGGGCGATACGATTCGCAATGCTCGAACTGGAGAGATACTCAATCCTGTGTCGACTGGTCGTCCGAATGATTTTGAGCTTTGGTTGGCGAGTCAAAAGATTCAAGACGTGGATGTTTTGTTGGCTTTGCAGAAGAACGGAACTCCGTATGTGGAGGTCAATGGTTCGGATTTGTCTCGTGCGAAGGTAGAGATTTCGAAGAATGGTGGGTATCTCGTATCTTTTGTGATGTCCACGGGTGGTGCGGAGAAGATGCTCAAGATGACCATCGCCAACCAGCCGGATACGATTACTTCTTTCAAGCGCCGGATGGCTATTTTGCTTGATGGTGTCGTGTTATCGGCTCCGAGTTTGAACAGTCCGATTTCTCGTGATGGACAGATTGAAGGGAATTTTTCACTCAAGGAAGTTGAGTTCTTGGTACAGATTTTGAATTCTGGAGCTTTGCCTGGAGCGATTAGCAAGCAGCCGATTAGCGAGAACGTGGTGGGTGCCACGATGGGAGCGGATGCGATTGCGAAGGGTAAGTATGCAAGTTGGTTGGGGCTAGCGACTACAGTTTTTGGTGTTCTGGCTTATTATCGCTTTGCTGGATTTGTCGCCACGATTTCTCTCGCTTTGAACTTAGCGATGATCATGGCTTGTATGATGTTGTTCCGGCAACCGTTGACGCTTGCGGGATTAGCAGGCTTGGTGTTGTCGGTGGGGATGAGCGTCGACGCGAACGTGTTGGTGTTTGAGCGGATTCGAGAAGAGCGTGAGAAGAAGGCGACTACTCGGATGGCGATCCGCAATGGTTTCGATCGTGCTTGGACTACGATTTTCGACTCGAACTTGACCACATTGATCAGTGCTTTTGTTCTTTATTATGTAGGAACGGAGCAGATCAAGGGTTTTGCGATTACGTTGATTATTGGTTTGGCGATCAGCATGTTCACGGCGGTTTTCTTTGCCCACAACTTGTTTGAGATCGCTGAGCGATGGGGATTTGCCAAGTTGAACATGGCGGATTATGTCAACCAAGCGAGGCGGTCGTTATTTGGTCCGGGTGACATCGATTTCTTGAAGTATCGGAACTTGGCTTACATTGGTTCTGGGGTGCTTATCGCGATTGGATTGCTTGCGACATTCTTGCGTGGCAAGGAGTTTCTCGACATTGACTTCAATGGGGGAACATCGGTTGTATTTGCGTTGAACAAGACGATGGAGCCGGATGAGGTTCGCAAGATTGCGGAGAATGCGTTTGATGAGGACGAGCGAGGCTTGCCGATTCAGACGACATTAACGAACGTTGAGATGAAGGATTATGCGAAGAACTCGGTATACAAGTTGGATGTGTCTTTGAAGGACGACGCTCAGGTGCGTGAGCGATTGGTAAAGGGTTTTAATGGAGCTCAAGGGGCTTCGTTGGTGACTTACGACATGGAGTCGAAGATTGCAGGGAAGACGCAATCGAGTGTATTGCCGAAGGTCCAGAAGGATCGTCGGACGTACATGGTCTCTTACCAAGATCCGGCTGCAGCACCGGCTGATCCGGCTGCAGCGCCAGTGAGTGCTGGGCAGGAAGCACCGGCGGCAGATGCATCGAGGGTGCAACCTGAGCAATCGGCTGGAGCGGAGGTGACGAAGCCCAGTTTTGCTCCTGAGTTTACGACGGAAGCGAATTTGACGTTCCGCGACACGCTTGGATCGAGTTCAGCCAAGCTTAATGCTTCGCAGGTCATTGAAGGATTAGTTGCAGCAGCGAGTGCTGTCGGTCGTAACTTAGTCGACTCTCAGGTTGATCTTCAGCCTGTTGGTGGTTCGAACTGGACGCGGTCTTCTGAGGTTGGGTTTCCGGAGTGGGTGGTCAAGCTACCGTTTGACGAGGCGACCACTTCGTCACTGCTTGGGAAGATGACGGAGTCTGTTCGTTCGAAGCCAGTGTTTCAGTCGTTCAGCAAGATTGAGGGTCGAGTAGCGGGTGAGATGCAGCAGCGAGCGATTGCCGGATTGTTGTTGAGTTTGTTGTTCATCACGATCTACATTTGGTTCCGGTTTAACAACGTTTCTTATGGTGTTGCAGCGGTGATTGCGTTGGTTCACGACGTACTTATTACGATTGGGATTCTTGCGATCAGCCACTGGCTGTTCAAGCCGCTTGGGTTCTTGTTGATTGAGGACTTTAAAATTTCGTTGACCATTGTCGCGGCGATTCTGACGATCATTGGTTATTCGCTTAACGACACGATTGTTGTGTTTGACCGGATACGGGAAGTGAAGGGCAAGAGTCCGAACTTGACCGAGAAGATGATTAATGCTTCGGTTACTCAGACGTTGAGTCGTACGTTGCTGACGTCTTCGACGACGATTGTTGCGATTTTGTTGATGTACATTTGGGGTGGGGAGGGAATTCACGGGTTTGCATTCTGTTTGCTCGTGGGGATTCTAGTTGGTACCTATAGCTCCATATTTGTCGCAGCTCCGATTCTGCTGTGGCTAAGCAAACGCGAACAAGCAGCACGCGCCGCTTCGAAAGTCTACTAAACGATGCATGCATATCGAACACACACGTGTGGGCAATTACGATCGAGTCACACAGGTCATTCCGTAAAGCTCTCTGGCTGGGTATATCGCAAGCGAGACCATGGCAATTTATTGTTTGTCGATTTGCGAGATCACTACGGCGTGACTCAAGTGGTGGTGGACCGTGACAGTTCCGCTTTTGCGTTGATTGAGGGTTTGAAGTTGGAGTCTGTGATTGCAGTTGAGGGGCAGGTTTTGTCCCGAGGTGCAGCGCAGATCAATCCGGACTTGCCGACGGGAGAAATTGAGGTCAAGGCTTCGACGGTATCTTTGCTATCGGAGGCCTCCGAGTTGCCGTTTCCGATCTTTGGAAATGCGGAATATCCTGAAGAAATTCGTTTGCGTAATCGCTTCTTGGATTTACGTCGGGAGAAATTGCATGCGAACATAGCCCTGCGGAGCCAAGTCATCGCGAGTTTGCGTCGTCGTATGATTGAAGCGGGGTTTACCGAGTTCCAGACGCCGATTCTTACTGCATCAAGTCCAGAGGGTGCTCGGGATTTTTTGGTTCCATCACGGGTGCATCACGGCAAGTTTTATGCTTTGCCGCAGGCGCCGCAGATGTTCAAGCAGTTGTTGATGGTTGCTGGATTTGATCGATACTTCCAGATTGCGCCATGTTTCCGCGACGAGGATGCGCGTGCTGATCGTTCTCCTGGGGAGTTCTATCAGTTGGACTTCGAGATGAGTTTCGTCACGCAGGATGATGTGTTTGCGGCGATCGAACCGGTGTTGCATGGAGTTTTTGATGAGTTCTCAAAGGGGCGCGGGGTGACCGCTCCACCGTTCCCTCGGATCACGTACAAGGATTCGATGCTCAAGTACGGTTCGGACAAGCCAGACTTGCGCAATCCGATTGAGATTTCTGACGTTACAGAGATTTTCCGAGGTGGTCCGTTTGCGGTGTTTGCTAAGAGCATCGAAGCGGGGGCGGTGGTTCGCGCGATACCTGCACCAGAAGCTGGTACTCGAGCGAGAAGTTTCTTTGACTCTGCAAATCAGTGGGCGAAGGACGAGGGGTTTGCGGGTCTGGCCTACATCAATTTCAAGGGTGGAGAGGGTGGAGGCATTGCGAAGAACATTGGGCCTGAGCGTGTAGCGCAATTGGTTGCCCAGATGAAGTTGGGGCCGAATGATGGTGTGTTCTTTGCTTGTGACAAGCCTGGGAATGCCTCGAAGTTGGCAGGGATGGTTCGCACGCGGGTTGGAACTGAATTGGATTTGATCGAAAAGAACACGTTCAAGTTCTGTTGGATTGTAGACTTCCCAATGTACGAGTGGGATGAGATTGAGCAGCGGGTGATTTTCAGTCACAACCCGTTTTCGATGCCGCAGGGTGAGATGGAAGCGTTGGAGACCAAGGATCCATTGGATATTCTTGCTTACCAATACGACATCGTTTGCAACGGTATTGAGCTCTCATCGGGAGCTATTCGGAACCACAAACCGGAGATCATGTACAAGGCATTTGAGATTGCCGGTTATGATCGATCGGTAGTGGACGAAAAGTTCAAGGGGATGATTAATGCTTTCAAGTATGGTGCGCCGCCTCACGGTGGATCCGCTCCTGGTGTGGATCGAATTGTGATGTTGCTTGCAGATGAGCCGAACATACGCGAAGTGATCTTGTTCCCGATGAATCAGCGTGCGGAAGATTTGATGATGGGAGCGCCATCTTTTGTTTCCGAGAAGCAATTGCGAGAATTGCGAATCGCGATAGTCGGTGATCCACATAAGACTAACTGAGCTCATTTGCGCATTGGTATGTTTCGCGGTCCGTTGTTTGAACCGCTCGCATGGAGTGGATGTGCTTGGTGGATCTTATGTGATAGTTCCGTAGGGTGTGGTGAAGCGGTCGGCCATCGAATCATCAAACCACCTCAACAAACCAAACACGACCATCGCATCAGCCCCATCAAACACCGACCGCGAAACCCACCACGGCCTGCGGCTCGAGAGAGTTGAAAGGAGAAAGTGGAAAGGAGAGAGCGGTGGCGCTGGTATGTTCCGCGGTCCGTTGTTTGAACCGCTCGCATGGAGTGGATGCGCTGGGTGAGTATCTGTAGCAGAGGATTGATTTGGTTAGGACCGCTGCACATACCCTACGGTGCTACCTGTTGAACGCAATCTCGGTTCGATGTGCCTAGGAGTCTTTGCGTTGAAGCCACTCGGTGAGTTGTTCGCGGAAGATTTTGGAGTTGTGGCGGATGTCGGTTGGGAGTTTTGTTGGGTAGACGATGAATTCGTCGATGTTGGCATTGGGGTGTGCGGCTTGGAGTAGTTCGCGCCAAGCCTTGTGATGGTTTGGGAGATCGCGTTGAACGGATTGTCGATGTTGTGGCCAAGGTTCTACGATGATGACTGCTTGTTGGTTGGGTGATTGTCCTCGAGGAACCAGCGCGCTGCGGTAAACAGAGGGGTGGGTATTTACGACGGCTTCTATGGGCTCGGTGTAGAGGGTTGTGGAGTTTGTGATAACGCGATGAGATTTTCGACCGCAGTACCAGAAGCGGTCTTGTTCATCGAGGTAGCCGACATCTCCCATTCGGTGCCAAATGGTATCTTGTTGGTGGGGGGCTTGGTTGGATAGGGTTGTATTTTTGTCTCGGACTTTATGAAGAGCGTTTTGATCTACACGTGTGACGTAGGAATGAGTGACGCTAGGGCTGCAGACCATGAGTTCGCCGATTTGACCGCGTGGTAGTTCTTTGGCTTGTTCTATACGATCGATGGGACCATCGGTAATTTCGATGACTTTCCAGAGGACACCATCGAAGCGGTTCCCGACGCAGGTACCTTTTCCGGCGCGGGTTTGCGCGGCGGTGTATTCTAGGACTTCGCGAGACTCGATCGATGCGACGGGGAGAGCTTCTGTGGCTCCGTAGGGAGTGAACATTAGTCCGTCGGGGTGGATGGCAGCGCGAATTTGTTCGAGGACGCGGGGGGGGACGGGTGCACCTGCGGATAGGACGCGTCGAAGGGAGTTCATGCGGCGTTTATGTTGTTGGCAATACGCTCCGACTTTGGTCCACAGAGCGGGTGAGCCGAAGGATTGATCGATTTGCCATTGATCGATGGCGTCGAGCAGGCGGGGTGGATCCACATCAGCGGGTTTGGTGGGATCCATATCAGGCAGGACGGTACCGACACCCATGACAGCGTTAAAGAGGCCGAAGAGAGGGAAGCCGCTGAGATCTAGACCACCGGGTTGAATACCGTAATGGTTCGCGATCATGTCGATTTGCGAGATGAAAGTTTGGTGGGTGTACAACACACCTTTTGGAGGGCCGGTACTTCCTGTCGTAAAGATGATTGCCGCTTGGTCTTGCAAGGTCGTTGGAGGGGGGACAAATCGGGAGCTCGGTGTTGCCTCTAGTTGATCAAGGGTGGGTGCAGGTAAAAAGCCGAAGCGTGAACCGACGGTTACATTTAGACGGGCTTTTGGAAAAAGGTTACTTTTGAGTTTGACGATGGCTTGAGCAAGTGGGATCGCGACGAACCCATCTGGTTCGGTGGCAGCGAGGCAGTTGAGTAGGTTTTTCTTTCCCATCCCGGGATCTACGAGAACAAGAGTAGCGCCACATTTCAAGAGTGCGAAGACTAGCGCAATGAAATCTTCACCAAAACGAACGAGGAGTGCGATTCGTTTTCCGGGGCCTACACCCATGGCTTGTAAGCCAGCAGCGATGCAAGTGGAGCGGTGATCGAGATCTGAGAGGCTGATGATGTGGTAGCGTCGCGAGGATCTTTGTTTGTGGGATCCGACGGGGGTAGCGATACCGAGGTGATCTGGGTGCGCGACCGCTTGTTGCGTGAGTCTTGCTCCAACGTTTTGAGTAATGCGATAGCGGTTTTCCATAGGTCGGTCCGAGGGAGTTGGGTACGCTGTCATTGGAGCGGGATGTTATCTCTCGTGTGTGGTACTAGCGAATCTCGATGATAATGCGAGTTGGGGAATTTTCTGAGTCTGTTTCCGTATTGGGTGGGAAATCGAATTGGACTTCTTCAAAAGAGGGGGGGCCGAATCCGCGTTTAGGGTTTTTGGAAAAGCCGTATGGTTCGGTGGGTATTCCGAGGGGATTTTTATCCAGTTTGTCGTTCGAGTTTTTGTCATGATGCGCTGAGACGGCAAGTTTGTGATTCGCATTGCTGTTTGGTAGAGCGGCGAGAGCTTGTTCTAGCGTTGACTGGTCGATAGGCCAAATGACGGAGTAAGGATTTGGGTTTTCGGAGGGAATGGGTTGCGTGGATTTGAGAATGGCTTGGTTGGGCTGATTAAACCCATCTTTTCCCTGGTACAAAGCGATTCTGCATTGGCCTTGCGAGTCTTTGAAGCCGCGGACTTCGATGATTAGCGATGGCGTTGAGGGATTGGGAGCAACGTTGGAGTTTAGGGTGGACGACGCTTTGTCGGTCGCAGGAGCAGTGGAAGGGGTGGCATAAGGAGGGTTAGCAGAAGGAGGATTGGCGGAAGCAGGGCTGGACTCAAGCTTAGTTTGGTGGGGTTGGTGCGCGGCGGACGGAGAGGATTTTGAGCAACCGAAGGTGAGTGGAAAAAGGGAGAGTCCGAGGGTGAGGGTTATCAGGGATTGCGGTAGGCAAAGGGGTGGGGCTTTGTGGGTAGATTTCATGGAGAAACGTGAGAAAAACGAGTGGGAAGAAAATGAAGTTGTTTGAGTACACTCACCCGTGTCAAACTGCTAAGATAGTACCCGGTTCTGGGTAGACTTCGAAGGCTAATCCCGAACAAACTTCCCTTGAGAGGGTATTCAGCGAGGATAGTCCGCCATTATTGGAGGGGTCTACATCGTGATTGCCTTGAGTCAAAATCAGGACTTGGGTCTCAATAACTTCCATGTCCATCCACTTGTCTGATGGGGTCTGCCATGTCGAATTCTGGTGATGATCTGAATCGTTTGGATATCGGGTTACCTGGATTTGCTTCTGTTCCTTCTGGGGAGCAGCTCAAGAAGGACGAGCCTGTGCAGGAAACTGCTAAGCAGGCCGGTACTGTTCAGAAGACTGGTGCTGTTCAGAAGACTGGAACTACTCAGAAGGCTGATACTGCGGTCGGTGCCAAGGGACAAGGTGTCCAAGCCGCGTCAGCGGTTGCGGGGGAGAGTGATGACGAGGGGGGGGAGGAAGTTCCTAGTCCTGTGCGTCGAAGGGGTGGATTTTGGAATGCGGCCCCGAGTTGGGCGATCAGTACGGTGGTTCATGTTGCTGCGATACTAGGGCTAGCGGCTTGGAACATAGAGCCGATTCGCAAGGAGATCAGTTTGCTGCTCAATGTTGGTGAGCCGGTGGGTAGTGAGTCGGATGCGTTAGAAGAGTTCTCGATGGATGATTCGACGGCTGAGATGCAGACGGAGACGGAGGACATGCCGAGCGATGTTCCGACGGTGGAGCCGACGGCGGTAGATGCGAAGGTGGAAGTGGAGTTGAGCAGTATGGTTGCTGAGGCTCCAGCGGTTTCGATGACTAGTTTAAGTGAGTCTCTTGCGCCTGCTTCGAGTCTCGCAGCGCAGAGCAGTGCTGCGATGCGAGCTTCTTTGAACAGTCGTTCGAAGGAGACGAAGCGAGAGTTGCTCAAGAAGTTTGGTGGTACGACGGAGACTGAGCGAGCAGTATCGATGGCTTTGAAGTGGCTAGCGGAGCATCAGAATCCTCAAACGGGAGCTTGGACATTTACTCATCCGTTGGTCTGCGGTGGCAAGTGCGATCGTCCTGGAGAGCGAACACCTAGCATGAATGCGGCTACGGGGATGGCGTTGATGTGTTTCTTGGGGGCTGGTCAGACGCACATGGAGGGTGAGTACAAGGAGACGGTCTTTAAGGGGCTGAGTTTCTTGATTCAGAGCATGAAGGTTCAAGGTGGGTTTGGGGCTTGGTGGGTAGGTGATGGCCACGGTAAGGGTCTGGATGATATGTATGCACATGGGATTGCATCGATAGCTATGTGTGAAGCTTATGGCATGACGCGTGATCCTCGGTTGCTTGAGGCTGCACAGTTGTGCATCAATTACATGACTTTGGCACAGAATCCGCAGACGGGTGGTTGGCATTATTCACCGTTTCCGGAGGGGAAAATGCCGGGGGACACATCGGTGGTAGGATGGCAGATGATGGCGATCAAGAGTGCGGCGATGTCGGGATTAAATTATGACATTGACACGGTGCGGCGTGCGAATTTCTTTTTGGACTCGATGATGGTTCCTGGTGGATTTGGGTATCATTATTCATTGGATTCCAAGAAGATGAATCCCACCGACTACCGTCCTGCGATGACGGCTTGTGGGGTATTGTGTCGGATGTATTCGGGGTGGAACAAAGAAGACCCATCGATTAAGGCGGCGGTAGCTAAATTTGTAGAGTCGGGGCCACGTGCGGGTGATAGCTATTTCAACTATTACGCGACTCAAGTGCTCAAGCAATACGGTGGACCCGAGTGGGAGTCTTGGAATGAGAAGATGAAGGGCCTGCTAATTGGTTCTCAGGTGCAAACGGGGCATGGTGCTGGGAGTTGGTTCTTTGAAGAAGGGATCAGTTCACAGGCGGGTGGTCGCTTGTATTGCACTTGTATGGCAACAATGATGCTTGAAGTTTACTATCGCTATATGCCTTTGTATGCAGAGCAAGCCGAAGAGGATGCTTTTCAGTTGTAAGGTAACATTATGAAAGAAACGGCGATGCAAAAGTTAGGGGCATCACCGGGAAAGTGGTGGCAAGTCGATAGCGAGGATTCGACTCGTATTGTTTGCGATTTGTGCCCACGGCAATGTCGGATGAAAGAGGGTGATCGCGGATTCTGTTTTGTTCGCAAGATTGAGCAGGGCAGAATGGTACTGGATACTTACGGCCGCAGTACTGGATTTTGTATTGATCCGATTGAGAAGAAGCCGCTCAATCATTTCTATCCAGGTACGAGTGTTTTATCGTTTGGAACGGCGGGATGTAATTTAGGGTGTCAGTTTTGTCAGAACTGGGACATTAGCAAGTCGCGTGAGGTGAGCAAGTTGTCACGTGAGGCGACACCGGAGTCGATTGCTGCAGCGGCAGAGCATTATGGGTGTCGCAGTGTAGCATTTACTTACAATGATCCGGTGGTCTGGGCGGAGTATGCGATAGACACAGCGATGGCTTGTCGCGAGCGTTCGATTGCAACGGTTGCGGTGACAGCCGGTTACATTGCGCCGGCAGCTAGGCAAGAGTTTTTTCGATGGATGGATGCAGCGAACGTTGACTTGAAGTCATTCTCTGAGGAGTTTTATCGAAAAATAACTTATTCGCGGTTAGAGCCGGTGTTAGAAACGTTGCGTTATTTGAAATCCGAGACGGATGTTTGGTTTGAGCTGACGAACTTGGTTATACCGGGCGAAAACGATTCCGAGGACGAGTTTCAGCGGATGTGTGAGTGGATTGTCAAGGAGTTGGGTACGGCAGTGCCGATCCACTTTTCTGCGTTTCACCCGGATTTTCGCATGCTGGACCGACCTGCAACGCCCTTGCAAACATTGCTAAAGGCCTATGAGATTGCGAAGTCGCATGGAATTGAGCATGTTTATGTGGGGAATGTGCATAGCCGGGAGCATGCATCGACCTATTGCCCGGGTTGCGGAGAACTACTGATTGAAAGAGACTGGTACACGATCGATCGCGTGCAGCTCGTTGAAGGATGTTGTCGGACCTGCCAAAGACCGCTAGCTGGACGATTTCAGAGCCAAGTGGGAACTTGGGGGCGCAAAAGGCTTCCAATCGACATGCGCCCCTTTCAGGCGATTGGGGCTGTCGAGCAAGCGACTGCCAACCAAACAACTTTGACTTCCTCTTCATTACCTTTAGTCACCCTGAACAAAACGATGCAAGACCCTCAGATTCAGAAGCTACCTTTGTTGAACTTTTCAAGTTTGAGTGATGAACAGAAGAAGGCGATCCAAGATGTTGCGGCGAAGCTTGTTGCAGCGAAGGTGATCAAGGCAAGGTATGGTCAAGATCTTTTCTCCGGTTTAGGGGATTTGGCAGACCAGTATGTTTACGGCTGTTTTACGACATTGAAACGGGGGAAGACGTTGCGGGGTTGTTGTGGATTTTTGGGGCGTCCGACTACCTTGCGCGATGCGTTGATTGAGTCGGCTGAGCGGACGGCGAAGGACGATCCTCGCATGCCTGCGATTGCTAGTGTGGAACTGCCGTACCTTTCATGTCATGTCAATTTATTGTCTTCACCTGAATTGGTACCTGGAGCGGCGCAGGATCGTGACAAAGCGATTGAGCTTGGCAAACATGGGTTGCGGATTTCCTCGAAGGGGAACAGTCCTTATGGTCAGCGTGCGGGGCTGTTTTTACCGAGCGTGCCTATCGAACAAGGTTGGGATGTGAAGGAGTACTTGGCTGCCCTGTGCACGAAGGCTGGATTACCTGCGGGGACTTGGAAGGACCCTGCGGTGATATTGGAGTGGTTTGAGGGGCTTGAGATCGACGGTGACTTTTCCACGGTGGGGCTTCCGGAGGTGATGCCGGAGGTTGGAGTACCGGGTGATTTTGATAGTTTGATGAAGTTAAAGGGGGCGGTCGTACAGAACATGATCGCTTTTTCGCATGGCGCGACGCCCAATTACTATGTGCTCGATGCGATGGATGGCACGGTTCATGGGATTGTTTTGTCGGCAGTTGACATTGAGACGAAAGCTCCGATGGCGCACTGGATTCAGACTTCGTTGCGTCCGGGAGTACCTTTGCAGTCGAGCGTCTTTGAATTGAGTCGTGTTGCGGAGCAGACGATTCGCCGAACCCGGTTCGACAAATCGGTGGATATCGATGTAGCTGTGACTGTTTTATACAGTCCGGCTCACCATGGAACGGTACAAGTTGGTGATTGGGATGGAAGTAGACTGCGTGAGTCGTTGAGTGAATGTGATTTAGCAGGGGTAGATCCAATGCAACGAGGGATTCTTGCATTGTGTGGTGATCGTGTTGCAGTTGCGTTTGATGCGACGAAGTCTGCGCATGCATTGGTTGAAGAAGCGTCTGGGATGGTCAAGTCCCGAACGCTACCGATTACGATTGTCTCGGTTGGATGCATGTCGACAGCGAGTTCGTTGTTGGCTTCGAACATTCCTGGTACGGAAGCGAGTGACAGACCTCGCAGGGCCATACTAAGTGGTAGTTTCTATCCAGCGGATTATGATGAGCTCCAAGGTCTGCTTGGGAAGTTTGAATCGACTTCCCAGACTGAGCCTGTGGCGAACGTGCGAGCGATTATGGTTCCGCATGCTGGTTTGAAGTACAGCGGGCAAATTGCTACGGATGCTTGGCGTAGTTGCCAAATTCCTCGAACCGTTGTAATTCTCGGTCCGAAGCATACAAGTTTAGGAGCTGATTGGGCAGTTTCATCCGCTAAGCACTGGGAGTTACCGGGTACTGCTGGATTCGAGATCGACCAAGACCTCAGTCGTAAGATTGTAGCGCAGGTAGCGGGTATGGAGCTCGATGCAACGGCGCATCTACGAGAGCATGGTGCGGAAGTCCAACTTCCGATTCTCGATCGTTTGGTAAGTGCTTCTGGTGAGCGTCCTCGGTTAGTTTGTATCGCGATGGGGAATGCCAATTGGACTGAGATTGAGGTCGCAGCGCAGCAGTTAGCAAATGTATTGCGGGAGCATTCGGAACCGGTGTTGCTTGTGATCTCCAGCGATATGAATCACTTTGCTAACGAAGAAGAGAATCGTCGCAAGGATCGTCTCGCGTTGGATGCATTGAAGACCGGTGATGCAAAGTTGTTGTTTGATACATGCCGCGAGAATGCGATAAGCATGTGTGGGGTTGTCCCTGCAGCATTGGTGATGCAGACTCTTAAGGAGTTGGGGCAGACCACAGAGGTTGAGGAGTTGGGGTACGACACCAGTGCTACTGTTACCGGTGATACTTCGCGGGTTGTCGGTTATGCGGCGGCTCGTTGGCTCTCAGAGAGTTGATCGGAGAGAGTGGGAAGGTAGAAAAACATCGGCATAGCCCCGTAGGGTATGTGCAGCGGTCCACGGCTGAAAAAATTAGCCATACACAATCCACCAAGCACATAGATTCATTGCGAGAGGTTCAAACAGCGGACCGCGGAACATACCAGCGAACTAGTTGGGTTATTGGGGGCTATGCGATCCACTCTTGAAAGAGGTTGTCCCACACTTGGACATCTTCGGAGTTATTGAAGAGTATGTCGGAGCGTTGTTGGATTTCGGTTCGGCAAGTTCGATTGAAATCGGGTTCGGTGCCGAGTTTAACCGCGATTTGCACATACTCTTCGGAGCTAGCTGCCACCAAGGACTTAATTCCCATGCGTTGCAACATGGCAAAGGTAAGTCGTCCTCGAAGAAATTTGCCTGGATAGGTCACGACTGGTGCGCCGACTGCAAAAGCTTCGTAACTGGAGTTTCCTCCGCAGAACGGAAACGGATCGAGCACTGTGTCAGCACAAGCTAGTAGATGAAGAAATTCAGGGTTTGGTTGTGAGGGTAAGAACTTCACGCGGTGAAGACCGTCGGGTAATGTGCGTTCCCATCGTCGTTTGAGAGCTTGTGTCCAAGCGTTGACTCGTCCTTCGATGAGGACTAAGTCGGCAAGGGGGTCAGCTTCAAGAATTCCGGAAAGTGCTTTATCGAAATCGGGATGAAACTTGAATGCAGTTTGAGGGCATAGATAGACATGGCGATTTGGTTCGAGTCCGAAGGATTGTTTGGATCGAGGTGTACCATTGAGGGATGGGCGGTTGTAATAGACGCCGAGATTTCGGAGTTGAATCAACTTTTCTGTGTAATGTGAGTCTGCGTCTGTTGGTTCGGCGAGTTGACTCGAAATGAAGTAGTCGATGTTTGGGCTACCAGATGTCACGGGGTGTCCCCAAGTCGTCGCTTGGATGGGGGCCATTCGGGAATAGCAGAGACTTTGGGTCAGTGCATCCATGCCTATATCTGCGAAAACGAGGGCATCAAGTTTTAGTTCGGCGATCATGCGTCGCGCGGCATCCACGTTTCGAGGGACAACGATGGATTTGTCGGCGGATTGGCTGAAGGCTTGCGCCATGGCATCATTTGGTCGTTGCAGAAAGATCACGGAAAGTTCGATGTCTTCGCGGGACAACTGTTGCATTCGCCCAAGGTTTAGGCGACCGATGGTGTGATCTTTGAAGTGACTCGATAGGAAGCCAACTTTGAGTTTAGGACCTTTGGGTTTGATCGTTTCTCTGGGTTCCGTACAAGTGACGCCTCGATAGACTTTCCCCAGATTACGCATGATGTCACGGTCATTTTCACCTTGGTAGACCAAGTAGAAAGATGTATCGGCAAGTGCGTGGGTGGTGTCGATTTCGATACGGTCCTTAACCAGAGCGTTGACGCAGGTTGCAAATCGATTTCTCCAGTAGGTGATTTGTTCTTTGTTTTCGTAGACGATTGGAAGGACTTTGGCAGCTAAGACCAAGTTCATCGCTTGAGGGTTTGATTTTTGTGCTTGTTCGAGGTGGTGTAGTGCTCGAGTTGGCTGATTGATAACTTGGCATAGAACACCAAGATTTTGGTGTGCGGGTGCGAAGTCTGGGCGTTCGTCGGTAGCTTGCTGATAGCAAGTGATAGCGGATGCTTGATCGCCCAAGTCTTGATAAAGGTTACCGAGTCGGTTGAGCAGATCTGCTGATTTGGGGGCGATTTCAAGTGCGTTGCGCAGTGCTTCGAATGCTTGCGCAAGTTCACCTTGAGCGTGTGCCCGATCGGCTTGGCGGATCCATTCGGAGAGGGCCGCGACGGGGTCTTCGGTTGTGACATGGGTTGTGTTTGGGTCTGTTTGCGTTGGGTTGTTTTTTGGGGGGATGTGGGTTGCTCGCAGTGTCGGGCTAAATGGTGAAGTCGTTGTTGGAGTTTCAGGGGATCCAGTTGCGATTTTGTGATTGCGTCTAGGCTCCATCGTGTGAAGTTGCAATGGAGGGACGATCCAGACTTCTTCGTCTTCGCCTTTGACTGGTGATGGTCCGACTATTTTTGGGTTTCTAATATTAGGGATCACATCGACGGCGAAGAGTTCTTCGACACCTGTTTTGAATCGAAGTGTTGCGATGGTACGTCCAGAGGTGATGTCGACTATTCCGAGCCCACAGTTAAGGGCATCAGGGTTTTCACCGATGGGTAGTCCGCCGAAGATATTGGTTTCACGGATGCGTGAGAGGCCGACAAAGGCGTAGTTACCGAAGAAAGCGAGTCCTCGAGTGTACCCTGGCAGTCTTGCGACCGGTTGTAGCTGACCTGTTTGGAGATCGACGATGGAGAGTTCTCCGTGTCCGGAGTTTAGGACCCACAATTTACCTTGGTAGATTCTTGGGGAGTGAGGCATACAAAGGCCTCTGCAAACGACTTGTCCTGAGGGAACATCAAGGATGGCACCTCCATCGCGTTTATTTTCTCTCCAACCTGCAGGTTGATCGCTTTGTCCTAATACGGTGACAAAGCGAGGGACACCATTTTCCATCGCAAGGCCGTTGAGGTGACAGCGGTCTTGGTCGATCAATTGCGAGATAAACGGAGGCCTCCATCGTGGAAAAAAGTTGTAGGCATCGTCCAGCGTGCAGAGGCATGAGAAGAGTGTGTTGACGACCCATAGACCTTCATTACCGAAGGCGAGATCGTGTCCATGGATGCTTCCGGTGACGAAGCTACTTCGAGAGAGGTAGCATCCGTCGTAAGACTTTGCTGGCGGGATGTTTGGTGCTACATCGTGAGCAGAATGAAGGAAGTGAATTTGACGACGGGATCCGATGGCGATTTGATCACGTGCAACCGCTACTCCCATGACTTGATCGAACGTATGGAAGGAAAAACTAGGTTTGTCTTGAGAGCTACCGACAACAACAAGCTTCCCGGCTTGGTACGTTGAAATCAAAACCGATAGGTTTAATTGCTGTAGAACGAGTGGGAGGTTGCTCGAGTGTTCGTACTCAACGGCGACTTGGTCCACAGGTTGCGGATTGGACTTTGTGGAATCTGACATGCAGTGCCCTGCTGGATAACTACTATCGCGGAAATTTCATGAAGGAGAGTTCTTCGCGTAGAGTTTTTAAGGTAGAGATTGAGTGTGAGTGAAAAAGGGCAGACATGATTGTAATCACTGGGCGGAATCTCCGACAAGTGAAACGATTGGTATAACGACAGGTTCGCTGAGGAGTACGAGGCTGAGATTGACCATTTCCGGGTGAAGTCGGAATTGCCGGCAGAGGACTTTGCGATAGGACTGGAGTTGGAACCTGTGGTGTGCTGTACGTTCGGCAACCCAGGTTTCGAGGGGTAGATTTTGGGGGCGAAGGTCGGTCTTGAAGTCAATAATTTCGGCTCGAACAACACGGTTGCCGTCGTAGCCCAAGACGCAGCGATCGATGATACCGCGGATGAGTTGGCCGTCCATCCATTGAAGGAGTCTTCGTTCGTTGGTGACTTCTAGGCGAAGCGGGGAAGGTTGGTGCCAATGGTTGTATCGATCGCGGCTGAGGAGCTGGCGAATTGTGGGGCTATCGCAATAGGATAGGAAGCGATCTGCGATTGTTTCGAGTCGGAGTTGGGTCATTTCATCGCGAGTTAGCGCGGTTGCGGCAAGTCTTAGAAGTTCCTTCTTTTCCGGTTTGACTTCTTCGATCCACGGTCGAACTTCTTCGAACCAACGGTGGACGACTTTTCCGATGATTGCTCCGCTTACGTCTTCTTCTTTCCAAACTGGTTGCAGGGGTTCAAGGCTAATTGAATTTGCATCGGGATTGGAGTCAGGTCGACTTGGGGCCATCCATTGGGGAGGTTTTTCCGTGTCGTTAGCAAATGCGAATTCGATGGTGAGAGTTTGTTTTTTGGCAGCATCTGGTCGTTGCGTTTTCGTTTGTTTTGTTGGTTGTTTTTTCGCGATTTTTTCGACCCAGTTCGGATCACCGAGGCGGTAGAGGAGAGCACCAGGTTCAACGCGGGATTGTTCATTTGCAAACGCGGACTGCAGGGCAGAACCCCATTGTTTGATAGCGGATTTTCCTGCAGGGGCAAAGAGGTAGAGTGCGTTTCGAGCGCGCGTGAGCGCGACATAAAAAAGGCATAGTGCTTCTCCTAATTGTTGAAACATGGTTTCTCGGCAAGCGATACGCCATTCGTCGGGAAGGTATTTCTGGAGGTCTTTGTTGACGCTGCGCATGATTGCGATGGGGGGACCTGTGCGAGTTGCGCGCATCGCAATGAGTTTTGGAGCTTGTTTGACGATTTGTTGATCGAGAGCAGGGATAAAGACGGCATCGAATTCGAGCCCTTTAGATTGGTGAATCGTCATCACACGTACTTTGCTTTCGCCTGGTAGAGCAACACGGGTCGATTCGATTCGGTCGAGGAATTCGTTGATTTGCGACTGCTCTGCAGCATCGAACCGATAGGCTTGGTCGACGAGTTGCAGCAGTCGTTCTTGGTCTCTTTCGGTACATTCTGGAGCGAGGTGATTTACGAGTGAGCTGACGGTAACACCGAAGCCCACGGCATCGAGTTTTTCGCGAAGGGCGCGAGAGATTTCGATGGGATCCACTGCGGTCGCTTCGTCCCAATAGGATTTCAGGGGGGAGTTCATGATATGAAAGTAGGCGAGTGAATCGCCGGGATGTTCTGCAAGTTGCAGTGCGCTATGGATCAACAGTACAGGTGCTGTGTCGACGAGCGGGTTACCACCTTCTTGGCTAGCTTCAATTCCTCGATCTCTTAGGAGGGAGATCATTTTGGCGACGTCGGAGTTCGTACGAGTAAGGATTCCAATGGTTATGGAGTCTGAACGTTTATGTAGGTCGGCGATAGCATCTGCGATGTCTTCGTCGATCGACACGAAGGAGTCTTCTCCTTCGATTTGAGATTCACGTTCTTTTGCGTTCCATAACTCAACAACTCCTGGGAGTTCTGTTCTTTGGGTGGTATGGTCGATGAAGTAGCGATCGATCCATTGGTTGATTACGGGGTGCGAAAAACCTTCTTCGGCCTTGTTGTCGTCTTCGCTGAGATAGTTCGGATGTTTTGCAAGTCCTCGAAACGCTTCATTGACGAACTGCATGATGACCGGAGAGCTGCGATAGCTTTCGGAGAGCTTTTCATTGCGAATGTTTTGTATTTGTTCGCCGACGGATTCGAAGATTTCGGATACACCACCGCGCCATGCGTAGATCGCTTGTTTGGTATCTCCGACGCAAAAAAACGAGGTCCTTCGTTTGCTGCGAGTTTGGTTTGCTACGATGGCTTCGGCGAACGGTTTGAGGATTTGCCACTGTGCAGGTGAGGTATCTTGGAATTCATCGAGCAGGAGGTGATCGATGGAGCTATCCATACGGTGAGCAATACTCTCCATTTCAGGCAGAGGTTCATTGGATTCGTTAGCGGCGTGTTTTTCAACGAGCGATTTCATCCAGGCTGCGAGTCGTTCAGAGATATCGGAGAAGGTAACGACGCGCCGCTGTTGCTTGAGTCGATTCAAGCATTTATCGTAGGTTGCGAGAATTTCGTAGGCAGCCAGATTTTGTTTCTTGCGTATGGCACCAACGACGCTGAGAGCATGTTGGATAAGGATTCGCATGGGGCGAACATAATCGTCGGGCAGTTCCGAGCGACTATAGGTGGGGATTTGATCGAGGCAAGCGTATACGATTTTTTGGGACAAGAATCCTTCCCAGTCTTTTGCGAGATAATCAACTCTTGCAGATTCTTTGGCTTTGGTGTGGCTTTTGTTTTTTAGTTCTAGGTGTTCGAGGTCCTTGAGGGCTTGGTCCACTCGTTCTTGTTCGGGAGCGGTGGGGGTGGGGAGGTTGGTCCAAGCCTCTTTGGGGGCTTGTCGATACAGTTCGTACGCATCGTTAATTACGTTTTCGATTTCGACTCGTACACCGCGGACGGCTTGTCCTTTGGAGAGTTGTGAGATCAGTTCTCGCAGATGGCGATGTTCGATGGTATCGAAGAGTTGTGTGATCGCTTCGCGTTTTAGCAGTTCTTCTTGAGGAGTATCCAGCAGTGTCCAGCCGGGTGGCATGCGCAGTTCGAGCGCGAAGGATTTAGCGAGTTGCGAGTAGAAACTATCGAGGGTGCTGACGCGGAATCGGTGCAAGTGTGAGCAAAGTCGAGCAAGTTGGTATCGAACATGATCTTTACTGATTTGCATCGGGGCGATGATATCGCGGAGTCGTTGCAGTCCAGCATCTGTTTGGCAACCTTCGGATAGCCAGCCGAGGATACGGTGGAGGATTTCTCCGGCTGCTTTTCGAGTGAATGTGGTTGCGAGGATGGAGTCAAGTGGTTGGTCCGTGAAGAGGAGTCGGGCTGCACGGGATGCGAGTTGATAGGTTTTTCCTGTTCCGGCTGAAGCCAGGATCATACTTGGTTGGAACCAAGCGTCATTAGGTTCGCCCTGAGCGAACATCGGTTCAACGCTGATTCGGTGTGGTATTACAGGTTCGCGCGAGGCTGTTTGGGGCTTTGTTTCTGGTTTCTCGGTGGTTTTCTTTGTAGCGGATTTAGCTTTGGTCTCTGCAGGTACTTCCGCTTGCTTATTTTGTGGATCGTTCGGAGGGTTTGAGTCTGTTTGGCGATGATCCGAGGTTGAGTTTGGGGTTGAGTTCGGGGTTGAAGAATCGGATTTTGTTTCTTTTTCGAGATCCCAAGTCCAGGGTCTTACGACGGTGCGTTGGGTGATGAATCGATAATCATCCCAATCGAGAACCATGGAGTTATCGGGGGGCCAAAATTCACCACGGAGAACTTGTCCAGCGATTTCTTTTGCCGACTGGAGGGCGGCTTGGTGTTCATTATCGGTGAAATCTGCGAATACAAATTTTGTATCTGCAACATTTTTGGGGAGCAAGATATAGCCGAAGAGTACGTTGTTCAGGTCTGTGATTCCTAGTTTTGAGATAAGCGTACCGTAGAGGGGAAGTTGCCAATCTTTCCAGGTCCCGTCGGATTTCAGGTGGTTCTTTCGAGGTATGTCAGTGGAATCCCCTGTTTTGTAATCGAGGACTGCGATTTGATTGGTATTGATATTCACGTCGATGCGGTCGATACGACCGTGGATTTCCATCTTTCCGTCTGGAAGCTCCCAGATGATTCCTTCGCCTCGCTTGACCGTATGTTCGATGTGACGGATACGCCAGCCTTCTTTAACCCAGTTAGCTTGGTGTACTGCGAAGACGGCTAGTCGCTGCTTGGCTTGTTCGATCTGCACGGTGAGGGCAGGGGGGAGAGCGACTCCGAACTTGAGTCGTACTAGTTTTGTTAACTCATCCTCTAGCCACTGTGCGATGGTATCAGCATCGGTACACTCGGCGAGTTTTGGAGTCATTAGACCTTCGAGAAGTGTGTGGACTATGTCTCCGAATCCACCGCCGTCGAGTTCGAGGGGAGCATGTTGGACTGGTGCAGCTTTGCAGATGCGGCGCAAGTAGAAGCGGTAGGGGCAATCGTAGTATTTCTTGAAGTCTGTTACCGCCATATCGGTAACGGTTTTAAGTGGGTCGGGTAGGGGGATCGGTACGTTCGATTGCAGTGGACGGGTTGGCCAGCCGTGAACCGACGGACTATTGCTACTTGCGTCTGAGATTAAATGAGCGACGCGACTGGGGAGGTCTTCGGTAGGCACTGCCATCATCAAACGGCTAGGAGTAAGTGGATCGCCTACGGGGCTGAGTCGGTTCATGATGCATTCGACTGCCATTCGGGTGTGTAGGCAGGTCATCATCACGTAGGCATCGCGAGCGTAGCGACGAGCGTTATCGAGCAGTCCGAGTTCACTGCGCAAACGGTTGGGGAGAAACGCATCGGAGTTGATGCTCTCGGGGATGACGCCATCGTGCATACCGGTGAGCATCAGGACGGGGGCATCATCGAGTGCTATATCGAGCCAACCAAGCATTTCGATTGCATGATCGCTTGGAACTGGTGGAAGTTGCACACCTCGGAGTTGTTGTTGCAACCAAGCGAAGGCTTCGGAGAGTTCGATTTCGACATCGAGTACTGGTGGGACTGTATTGAGTCGATCGAGGACAGCGTTGATTTCTCGGCATCCGCGGAGGATCAAGTTGCCTTCTTGTTGCTTGCGATCGATGGAGGTATTTGCGGTGAGCTCGGCGAAGAGTTCCCGCAGAGGGTTATCCCATTGGGACAATCTTCTTTTTCCTTCTCGCAGTGGAGCTAGCCATTGATCGATGGCTTCTACGACAGCGACAAAGACATCGCGGCCACGTCCTTGAGGCCACTCGGGTACGAAGACGGATCGAAGAAGGGTTTGTTGTAGGTATTCATCGATCAGAGTTAAGAACTTTTTGGGTAACGGCAGCGGGTCCGTTTCGGCTTGTTCTTGTGCTATTCGCACGTGTGTTTCGAGCCATTGCTGAATCCAGGGTAGGCGTATGAGGCGGAGGAAGGTTTCGATGCTGGAGTCTAGCAAGTAGTCTTCGACGGCTAGGAGGACTTTCATTGGTGGGGATTGAAAGACGGAGATCCCCGGTCCGTAGCGCAGTGCGACTTGACTTTTCGTGAGTGTTTCTTGCAAGACTGGTACGAGGGATGGATCGGGGACACCGACGGTGATGTCACGGACGCTCAAGTCGCGGCCGATTTTGTTGTGCAGTGCTGAGTTGGTGCTTAGTTTTGCGAGTTGAATCGCGAGTTCTTGTGCGGCTTCGTCGGCGCTGGTTCGGACGTGTATTTGGTTAGCTGGGATTGGGATCTCTAGGTTTTGCCAGAAAGCACTACGAAGAGTTCCATCGCGATCGAAGCCTTCGGCGAAGGATTCTGGCGCGCCGATAAGTGTTTGAACTTTGGAAGCGATCGCGGCAAGGAATTGACGTTGTGCACGATTCAGGTCGACGGTGCCTAAGAGAATTACTTCATGATCGACTTGATCGACTTCGCCATGTTCCAGGGCAAATCTTCGTGCGGACTGTACGTCCCACAATCCAGCTTCGTGGAGGACATCGAGATATTTTCGTTGGAGTTTGGCAAGAATTTGCCAGCGGGGTTCTTCGGCGGTGCCTACGAGTTGCGTAGCGACATCTTTGAAGTCAAGCAAATCGGAAGCGAGTTCGCGGTGGAGTGAGCCGAGTAGTCGTGCAAGATCCATCCATACGCTGAGTTGATCGTTGGCTGGGACTTCGAAGAGGAGTGGTTGCAGTTGATCAGGTGGAGTGGAGCGGAGGACTTGGACCCATGCCATGACTTGGGTCAACTCGGAGGCAAATGGGAGTTTGGCTTGGTAGAGTTCTTCGGGAAGTTTTCCGAGGGTAAGGAATCTTGGGGGACGCAGTACGAGATCTTTTTCGGCTGCGAGTTGTGCAATCAGAACCTGCAATCTGCGGCTTGCGAGTGACCCTGGTAGAACAATTAGGACATGGTTCATGTCCCAAGAGTTTCCTTTTGCGTACCTTGTCAGCAGGTACTCTACGGCGGAGTGAAGGATGGGTTGGTCCCAACCGAGGAATGAGAGTTCCATGATTTTTTAGGCGATAGGCGATAGGCGATAGGCGATAGGCGATAGGCGATAGGCGATAGGCGATAGGCGATAGGCAGATTGTCGTCGATGCTGGTGACACGTTTGGTCACTCGAGGGAGTCATCGGATGGAAATTCCCAGATTGACTTATAGAATCCGAGAGACTGACAGTGATCGATCCATTGTTCGAAGAATGGGTTTCGAGCGAGTGTGGAGCTATCTCCGATGGCGATGAGTTTGCGTTTCGCGCGGGTCATGGCGACGTTCATTCTGCGTTGATCGGAGAGGAATCCGATTTCACCGATCGCATTGGAGCGAACGAGGCTGATGATAATGATTTCTTTTTCGCGACCTTGGAAGCCGTCGACGGTGTCGATTTCCACGGCGGGGGCATCGCAGCGGTCTCGCAGATATCTCACTTGTGCGGAGTAAGGTGCGATTACAGCGATATCTTCTTGTGGGATACCAGCATCGAGCAAAGCGCGGATTTGTGAGAGGACCCAACGGGCTTCTTGGGCGTTGAATTTGCTTTCACCTTCCGGGTCGAGTTCTTCGGTCCAATCGGCACCGGCGGTATCGACAAATAAGATGGGGTTGGCATCGATATTTTGGGGTGGTGTCCACAAAAAGTCATCGAGTGAATGTTCGGCGACGCTTGGGTCAGCAACGAGGGATGCTTCGTAGAAGTACTCTGAGGGGAACTTCATGATGGCTTGGTGCATCCGGTATTGGACGGTCAGTTGCCGGGTAGTTTGCGTTCTCCATTTTTCGACGAGTCGTTCCATCATGCTTACGGAGAAGCCTTGGCGGATTGATTCAGAGCTGAGTACAGTAGGTGGTAGTTGGCAATGATCGCCGGCGAAGATCAATCGTTCGCAACGCAGTACGACGGGCCAGTATCCTGGCTCTGTACTTTGGCAAGCTTCGTCGATCACACCGATATCGAAGGTGCGGTTTCCGAGGACATCGGGATCGTAGTTTGTCGTTGCGCAGATTACGCTTGCGGAGTCTAGTTTTGCGTCGACGATCGACTGTTCAAAGAGTCTTGCGTCGGCTTTAAGTCGTTTTGCTTCGGCTCGCAGATCATCTCTTGCACCGGGAGCGGGTCGACCGCGAGTCCATTTTCCGGCTCGTTCATTGAGTCGTTCTGCTTCGCGTTGCATTTCTCGAACGACTTTCATTCCTGGGTCGTTATCGACGAGAGCGTCGAGGGTGTGTTGTTGCAAATTCTCTAAGACGCGAGCTGGGTGACCGATGCGTACTGCATCGACTCCGAGAGCGATCAGTTTTTCGAGCAGATTATCGACGCCGGTGTTGCTCGGTGCGCAAGCGAGAATTTTGTCCCCTCGTTCGCAGGCTTGTCGAATGAGTTCTGCGACGGTAGTCGTTTTGCCCGTTCCAGGAGGGCCGTGGATGATAGCGTAGTCATTTGCGCTCAGTGCGTGAAGAATGGCTTGTTTTTGGGATTCGTTTAATCGGGTTTGTTCAAGTCGTGATTCGATTTGGCGAACGTCACGTAGGGGATAAAATTCGGGTTCTCGGTCGGCGATCAGCAGATCTCTCCATTGCGAGAGTCGCCCGCGTCCTTCGGAGGCTTGTCGCATTGCGGCCAGAAGTCTTCTTCGGGTCACTTCGTCGGAAGAGAGTTCCAAACGGAAGAATTTTGCTTCGGGCCAGTGATCGAATACGACATCGATGGAGGTGCCGGATCTTGCGGTGACCACACCGTTTCCGACTTCATGGAAGTTCTCTTCGTTCGAGGCGACGATGGGTGCACCGACACGGAATCGATTCCAGGGGAGGAGTTGTTGCTGTTGTCGTTTGGTAAATGTAAGGATGACTCTGCCGCCTAATCCCGTGCGGTGATCAGCGACGATCAAGTTCATCAGGGTGTCACCGCGCGATTCGATGACACGTGTTGAGAGACCTCGCTCAGAGCGACTAGCGCGCCGGGACGCGAGTCGCGAACGTTCTGCTTCCGCTTCGAGTTTTAAGAACCATTCCCACTGTTCGAAGTATTCATCTTGGTCTTTGAATTGTCGCATGGACTCGTTGGTCTAGTTAAGTTGTCGTCTTATCTTGTACTGGAAAGCGATAAAACAGCAGGATGGGCAGCAACAATGCTGCCATCATGGCAAACACTGAGGAGACCGGCCAATGCATGGAATCGGCGATCGCAATAAAAAGTTGATAAATTGGTCCAGCGAGTAAGATACCGATGAAATTGGCTATGTTCATCGTTGCAATCAAGCGGCCTTTGAGTTCGGCGGGTGGACGTTGTTGCAGAAAGACTTGGATAGGAATCACAAAAACAGCAGCTCCGATACCCATGGCGATAAGAGCGGTCAGTGCACCGTTGTAGCTGAGCAACAAGTCTCCTCCTGGTTTCCAAATGGACAGTAGGCCCATCGCCAGGAGCATGATTGCAACTCCGAGACTTACTTGGCGATCGGGTCGCAGGCGTTTGAGGAATAGGTTTGCGCCGACGGCTCCGACCATGATGCCAATGGCTAGTCCGCCGGTGAGGATGCTGGTCTTGGTATCGGATGTGAGTTCGAGTTGAGATCTGCCGAGTCGGTTGACGACCGGCATAACCAAACCTCCGACAAGCCAAAACAAGCTCGATACGATAATTGCCATCAGGAGGGGCTTGTCGCGCTTTAAAAGAGCTCGAATTGGTTCAGAGACGAACAGATCGTTGTTTTGGAAAACGGCTTGCGGCTGTGCTGGAGACGTTCTTCGGATGAAGGTGGAGGTTACGGTCCCAACTGCGGCGACAACAGTGCAGGCAAGAGAGCCGATCCAGAGATCGCTAAAATCTTGTGAGCCATCTGCGTTGGTTTTCACCAACCAGTCTTTGATGATCCCTGCAAAGACGACCCCGAAGATGATCGCCAGGAACGTTGTCATCAGGATCAATCCGTTTGCCCTTGGTAGGTATTTATCGCGGAAAAGTTCGGGAAGGATGCCGTACTTACTCGGACCGAAGAAAGCGCTGTGGGTACCCATAAGGACCAGGACGGTCCAAGTTCCATAATCACCGATATTTCCATAGAACCAGAAGGCGGTTACAGCAAGCAGAGTGATAGCGATCTCGGCGATTTTGCAGAGGGTAATGATCTGGCTTTTGCTGTACCGGTCAGCGAGATATCCGGCGGTGCTACTGAGCAAGACGAAGGGCAGGGAGAACACGGTTGTTGCCCACCCTTGGCGATCGCCTTGGATGAGGGCACCGACACCTGGGATTGCCATCAGCAGCATTAACTGCTTGTATAGATTATCGTTGAAGGCACCGAGGAATTGGGTAACAACGACACCCCAAAAGGAACGATCCTTGAAAAGGTCTGAATCATCCGTGTCGTTCATCGGCGGTTAGTTTGCTTTCTCGAGGGCTAGTTTTTGTAGTCCTCGTAGATCCAGTTTACCTGTACCAAGAATTGGGATTTCGTCAACTTTGAAGAAGCACTCTGAGCCTGGGACGTAGATAGCGGGTAAGCCGGAGGCGATTAGTTTTTTGACAACGGCTTCGGGGCTTTCGTTCAGTTCGGTGTAGAGGACGACAAGACGTTCTCCCTTCTTTTCGTCGGGAACACCGCAGACGGCGATCGATAGGGTGTCTTCGTTTGCGCCAACAAGTTTGGCGATTTCTTCTTCGACTTGTATGTGCGGAACCATTTCGCCGCCGATTTTGGAGAAGCGGCTTTCGCGACCTGTGATGTAGATGAAGCCATCGGAGTCGATATGGCCGACGTCACCGGAGACGTACCATTTGTCGTGCATGACTTTGGCGGTCAGTTCAGGTTGGTTGAGGTATCCTGGCATGACATTTGGCCCGGTGAATTCGAGCATGCCTGTTTCGTTGTGAGTGAGGACAACGTTGGGGTTATCGATAGATACTGTTCTAGCGAGCACTCCTGGGATTGGTCGCCCTACTGAGCCTTCTCGGGTTCCAGATTTTGCTTCTGGGGTTTTTGCGCGATTCGGTGGGACGTTGACTGCAACGACAGGGCTGAGTTCGGTTGCGCCGTATCCTTCGATGGGGCGAACACCGAATCGTTGTTCGAAGGCATCTGCCAGCGGTATCGGCATTTTCTCTGCACCGACGACGACAACGTTCACGGTTTTGAATTGTTCTGGTTCAATTCGTTTGAGGAAACCACGCAGGAAGGTTGGGGTACCGAGTACGACGGTGCAAC
Source organism: uncultured Pirellula sp. (assembly GCA_964483385.1). Lineage (GTDB taxonomy): Bacteria > Planctomycetota > Planctomycetia > Pirellulales > Pirellulaceae > JBKCUI01. Next base: position 36,007 of record CAZACJ010000006.1, read on the forward strand.
TGGTATCTTGGATGAGTTTACCGATTTGTTTTACATCGAGTGGACTGTAATGGAACGCTGCAGCAGACGGCAGGGTTGTTGCTCCCCAGAGGGTCACTGTGTAACCGAAGGAGTGAAAGAACGGGAGGATGCCGAGGAAGCAGTCGTCGTCGTTGACGCCAATGATTCGGTCGAACCCTTGGACATTGGAAGCGATGTTATCGAATGTAAGTGGAACACCTTTTGGTACCCCAGTTGAGCCCGAGGTGAAGATGATGGTAAGCAGATCGTTTGGTTTGTTTTTTCCAAGTTGAAACTTTGAGGCGAGCCAGCTTTCTGGAAGCAACTTGGATTGTATGACACCATTGATTTTGTCGAGAAGAGTCACTTTCTTGACTAGGTCTTCGAGGTAGACCATTTTGGCATTGAGTTTTAGGCCGAATTTTTCTTCTGCTCTGCGGCTTGTGATGACGTGCTTAATGTCTGCTTGTTCGATACAGCGATTGACGATTTGTTCTGAGACAGAATAGTTGAGGTTGACGGCGACTTTGCGGGAGAGGGTCAGTGCCATATTGACCATAACGGCTGAGCATGTGGGTGGAAGAAAGACACCGATGTGTTTTTCTTCTTGTCCGTTCCCGGATTTTTGAAGGACTTCGCGATCAAGTACTCGTTTGAGTACAAATGTTTTGAGGAGAACATCGTCGCCACTGAGTTTCATGCCAGTGGTATCAGCAAGTTTAAGTTTTTTCCCTTTGGCGCGGCAGCTTCGTATGAACAGGCGTGGCAGATTCCAATCCCATTGGAAGGAGTTATTGGTAGAAGCTGTATCAGTGGATTTCGGTGCGTTCATAAGATCTCGCTAGCAGAAGTGAGTTTTCCACGATTGAAGATAGGAGAGGGGAGCCAGACCTACGAACTTCATTTTACCTTAGCGGGGCCCGAGCGTGTGGTGCTTGAGCCGTGTAACTGTGAAGCGAAATATTACTTTTTGCGTTTGAATTCGTCGACCAACTCGGGGACGGGAATTCCGATTGCGCCACGGCCTTCTTGGAGTCGAAAGTCGACGTCTTGACGAATATCGTCGTTATCGATTTCCCAGTAACGTTTCTTTTCGTCTTCGGTGAGAGGTTTGTGGGAGCGAACGATTCGCATGCCAACCATGCGGGCTGGGTCGGTGGTGTACCACCAAGGGCTCATAGGGACGTTGGGGTCGAAGTCTTTCCAGTCTTCGTCTGCCGAGCCGAGTCGAGCTGCGGAGCGAAGTCGTTCTGGGGGATCTTGCCATCCCCCTCCGCGAACGGTTCGGCTATCTTTTTGAGTTGGGGGATCGAAGGCTTCGTTTACGGTGAGTTTTTTGCCGGCTTTGGTTCCGTATGCTTCTGGGGAATAATGGTTGACGGTCCATTCCCAGACACTTCCGTGCATATCGTAGAGACCGAAGGGGTTAGGTTTTTTGCTACCGACTTTGGGTGCACCATCAGGGCTATTGTCAGCGAAGGCTGCGTATTGGTCGAGTTCAGCGATGTCATTACCGAAGGAGTAGGCGGTGTTAGTACCGCCGCGAGCGGCGTACTCCCATTCGGCTTCGGTGGGGAGTCGGTATTCTACGGCCGCGATACCGCTTAGCCACTTGCAGTATTGTTTTGCGGCGTACTGGGTCATGGTTACGGCAGGTTGTTTTGGATCATCACCATGTTCGTAGGTGTGGCTTGGTTCGTACAGCGGTGTTGGAACGGTGATTGCATCAGCTTGATCGAGTCCTGAAGCTTTTCGGATTCCTTGGCGAGAAAGTCGTTTGAAGATGTCGTAAGTTTTTAAGAAGGTCTTGTATTCGGCCCAGGTCAATTCGGTTTTAGCGACCCACATTGGTTCGATCGTTACAGTGAATTGGGGGCCTTCGTCCGCAGAGCGGCCAGGTTCGTTTTCTGGGGAGCCAACGAGTACTTCTCCGCCGGGGATGGGGATCATTTCAAATCGTACGTCGGTTTGATCTATGGTTTGTGTGTAGGGAACCATGAAGGTTCCGTCGGAGAGTTTTACGAAAGGCCCTGATTCTGGTTGGGACGTGCTAATTCCAGGGGTAGATGGATTCTTGGCTGGTTCTTGGGTTGCCGGCTCGTTAGCTTGGATATCCGCGTGGAAGCAAGAAAGTGAAGCGGGGATCAGTACGAGGGAGCACCAGAGGGAATTTCGGAGCTTTTGCATGGGATGGATCGATGAAGGTACAAGAGATTGGAAATCGATTGACAATCGCACCCTTAGACTAACTGGAAACGGTGAAATCGCCTAGAGTCTGGACCGTTCGACCTTGCCGATCACTGAGGATTTGTTAAACAAGCAATCTATGTCGCAGATATTTTTCTTTTGAATCTCGGGTTTCTGGCGACTGGGGCTTGAGGTGGACGATCTTGAAACGATCCTTACAGGAGCAGCGATTTTAGCGATGGATATTCACACATTGACGCGTGATTTGAATTTAGACAATGGCAGCAAGATCGTGATGTTAGTGGCTGATGGGTTGGGTGGTTTGCCGATGACTCCGGGTGGATTAACGGAGTTAGAAACGGCGAAGACACCGAATTTAGATGCTTTGGCAGCGCGTGGGGTGCAGGGGGCGAGCATACCGGTGAAGCCTGGGATAGCGCCGGGGAGCGGTCCGGGGCACTTGGGTTTATTCGGCTACGATCCAATGAAGTACTTGATTGGTCGTGGAGCCCTTGAGGCGACTGGGATCGGCTTTGAGTTGCAAGAAGGTGACGTAGCGATTCGATGCAACTTTTGCACGATTGACGCGCAAGGTCGGATCACGGATCGGCGAGCTGGTCGGATTAGCAGCGAGGAGAGTGCACCATTGGCGATCTCGCTTCGTCAGGTGAAGATACCTGGAGTCGAGATTTTTGTGGAACCGGTGAAAGAGCATCGATTTGTGGTTGTATTCCGAGGTCCTGGCCTTGCGGGCAACGTAGCGGACACCGATCCGCAGAAGACAGGTGTTGCCCCATTGGATCCGGTTGCACTGGATGCGGCTAGCGCGAAGACGGCAGAGGTGGCGAAGGAGTTTTTGCGTCAAGCGAAGGCATTGCTTGCGGGGCATCCGAAAGCGAATTTTCATACGATGCGGGGGTTTGCGAGCAAGCCAACGTTGCCATCGTACAAGGAGGTTTATGGGTTGCGAGCTGCGGCGATCGCTGTGTATCCGATGTACAAGGGGCTCGCAAGGTTAGTAGGAATGGACATTGTCGGAGCTGCTCAGACGCTAGAAGAGCAAATCGAAGTGCTTCGAGAGAATTGGGAGAAGTACGATTTTTTCTTTATCCATTTCAAGTACACCGACAGCACGGGTGAGGATGGGAATTTTGATGAGAAGGTTGCTCGCATCGAAGAGTTAGACGGAGTGATGCCTGACATTGAGAAGTTAGGTCCAGCGGTTTTGATTGTCACTGGGGATCACAGTACTCCGAGTTATCTCAAGAGTCATTCGTGGCATCCTGTACCGACGTTGCTGGTTTCGGATTGTTGCCGACCTGATCCGCACAAGACGTTTAACGAAACGACTTGTATTACTGGAGGATTGGGGCACTTTGAAGCACAGTATTTGATGGCGTTGGCGTTATCGAATGCAGGTCGAATGGGTAAATTCGGAGCTTAGAGTTTCTTTGGGATTTGATTTAAAAGTAAGAAAACCGTCGCTGTCATCCGAGGGACAACAGCGACGGTTTTTTGTTAACTGGAGTTAATTTTGAGTTATTGCAGTTGGCTTAACTCTTGTTTGTCATCTGGTGAGAGGTGAACATCTCTGAGGGCTTTGATGTTGATTCGGGATTTGACCTTCTCAGCTTCTTGTTTTCGTCCGCCGCGATTGAGCGCGATGTACCAGTGGAGAGCTGAGCGTGGATCGCCACCTTTTGCTGTAGCGAGTTCGAGTGATTTAGCGGCTTCGTCGTAGCGTTTGAGCATAATGAGGATACTACCTTTTGAATCCAGTAGAGCGGCTTCGTTTGGCATCAGTGCGATAGCTCGGTTGATATACTCGAGAGCTTGTTGAGCGTTTTCGGGACCGATTTCTATGAGGATATTGGCGAGGTTATTGAGAGCAACGACGTTTTCCGGTTCGGCGGCCACCAGGGCTGCGTAGGCTTTTTTAGCACCGGGGTAATCGTTTCGAACCAAGTAGAAGTCCCCGATGAGGCGAGCGAGTACAGGGTCGAAGGCCTCTGGTGTATCCATCAGTTTTTCGAGGCGTTGTTTGAAGGCTTCTACGGCTGATTCTTCGAAAGGCAGGGAGAGGGAGATCAGCAAGGTTGACATGGTGTCTTGTGGGGAGAACTCAAGCTCATCGAATTTCTGGACGATACGTTGCATTGCGACGTTCCGTAGAATTCCGAGTTCATGTCGAAGCAAAAAGAGCAGGTAGTCTTTTGCTTCTCGGGTTTTACGATCGATGAGAGTGTCGAGGACTTGGGTAGCATTTTTTTCGTCTTTAGCGACTTCGAACAACAAACCAGCGAAGGAGAGGTCTTGAAAATCAAAGGTTGTGAAGTCGCTGGGGTTTTCATATTTTCCACCGAGAGACTCGAGCCATTCGTTGATGATATCCGAGGCAGGCTGGTTATCTTTTTGCGTTTTGAGGAGCGTTCGCAACGCGTAAGTGCTGCGCGATTTAGGAGCGATGGCGATTAGTTTATCGATATAGCTATTTGCATCATCGACTCGTTTTTGGTCGAGCAGGAATGCCATATAGGTTGCGACTTTAACTTCATCAGGCGGAGTACTGTTTGCTGCTGTTTTCAGGGCAGATTCCGCTGAGTCTTTGTAGAGTTGTAGATCTTTGCCAATGGCTTGATCACGGGTCGACATGTCGTATAGATTTCGGTTGACCACTCCGAGGTTAAAGATGACGTCGGAGGTCGAGCGGTTCTTAAGATTGACGAGACTTTGGAGGATCGATTTAGCTTTTTCTAGATCTGCGTAAGTCTTGCGGTCCATCAGAAGGCGGGCGAAAAGCAATTTATCTTCGACCATGTTTCCGAAGGGTGGGGAGGTAAGGATTCGTTCGATAGAGGCCAGATCGTCAGGATTATTTCTTTGTCCTAGCATGACGGCGGCGATGTGTCTAATATCTTTTTGTTCGGGGCGTTTTTGCGCCAGTTCCAAGACGATGTCGATTGCTTCGTTGCGTTTACCGAGTCTGTTGAGGACTTCTGCTTTGAGTATTCCGATTCGATCTTCGGGGCCACCGGCAGCTTGAGCTTGGCCGAAGCAGGAGTCAGCCATTTGAAGATCATTGAGGAACATATACATTGTTCCGAGTGTCATCCAGCGTTCGGTAGCTGGTTGCATTGTGTCGTCGGCGTGAACTTTGGATACGAGTTCTTCGATTTTGGTTCTTTGTCGAGTCAAAGCGTAGTGTTGGAAGTAGGCTTTAACGGGTTCGAGTCCTTTGGGGTCGATGTTCCGTGCGCGTTCGAGAGCTTGTTCGGCTAATTCGAGTTGCGATGCACGGTTTTCTGGGGACATATCTCGCGAGGAGCTTTCGAGGACGCGGCTGTACCAGATCCAAGCGATTGGATCGAAGGGTCGAGCGTCGACGCCTGCACGAGCGATATCGAGAGTATTCGAGCGGTTTCGTTCGGAGAGTCTTAGGGCGACGGAGGAGATTCGGTTGGATAGATTAGACACAACGCCAAGTTTTGCGATGTAGTTTTCGGCTTCTTCGAATCGCCCATCGCGGTATAGGAGTTCGATCAGTCGCTCGAAGACCTTTAGATCGTCGGAGCCGAGGGAGATAGCCGCTTGGTATGCGAGGATGGCTTTGCTGGGTTCTTTGAGTTGTTCATTGAGGATACCGTTGAGGATATACAATTGCGACCAGTCTGGTCGGCTGGCTTCAATTTCTGCGAGAAGTCGCATAACGGTGGAGAAGTCGGGTCTTTCGTCGAACCGAGATTTAACCAGAGAGCGACGTGCTTTGACGTATCGCCATTGGATACCACTGTCACCTTCGAGTTGTTTGAGTCGATTTTCTGCGAGGGCCAAGCCGGAGTCCCAGATTTCGGTTCTTTTGAGGTTTTCGGGAGTTTTTTCGTCGGCGAGTTCACCTGAAAATTGAGGGATTCGTAGAAGGTTTTCGCACAAGTCGCTAACGGCAGAGAAATCGCTTTGGCAGGAATCGAGGAGTCGTTGAACGGTTGAGTAAAAATCAGCATCTAGTCGGGTGATTCCGACGATGGCTTGGATCAAGCGGATGTTTGCGGGGAACTCTGGAAGTTTTTCAAGCATTAGCTTTTTGGCTTCGTCACGTTTTCCTTCGTTGACCAATTCAGCGGTTTTCGCGAGGACTGCATCTGGGCTGTTGGGGTTGCGTGCGGAGTAGGAATTTTGGAGTTTTTTAGATTCGTCGAATTCCCCCCAGAAGGACAGCAATCCGATTGCATTGAACCATAGATATTCCGCATCTGGATTTGCTTCGCAAAGCGCGATGACCTTTGGGACATTGAGTTCAACGATCTCTCGCTGTTTGGAAGGTTCTGTACGTCGAACATCCAGTTCAGCTTGGAGTAGATCGATCATCCAGCGGTCAGTTGGTGGTGGTTTTGTGGCATCAGCGACCTCTTTTGCTTGATCGATCATTTTCTGGATCCCATCCCATTGAGTTGCCCCGAAGGCAGTATCTTTGGTTTGTTGGATCAGTTCGAGTCGTGCGAGTTGGACCCAATCGGTGTAGATTTTTCGTTCGATCAATCGATATTGTTCTGCAGCTTCGGCGGAGCGATTGAGTTTCACGAGGCACTCGGCTGCTCCGCGTCGTAGTTCGGGCTGATTTGGGCTTAACGCTAACGCTTTCAAGTAGGAGTTGGCGCCCTTTTCCCAGTAGCCGATTTTGCGGAAGTTTTCTGCAGCGAAAGCTTGGATCCGGAATTCGGTAGTTGAGTCTGTCGAAGCTGTTCCGACGACTAGATCTTCGAGTTGTTTCGACACGGAAACAAGGTCGCCGGTACCGGAGTAGTACCGAAGGTACTGTTCCTTCATGGCTCTGGAGAGCTCAGCTTGCACAAGCGAGCTAAAGGTGGGAGCTTCCTTTCGGTAGGCTTCGTCCATGCTTACCAATGCGGTCTTGGCATTTTCGAAATCTTTGGTTGTGTTGAAATGTTCTACGCGTCTGACATGCAGAAGAGTGGTTGGTGGAAGGCACACGCGAATACCATCGTCGAGGGATTGCAGTGCTTTTTCGCGTTCGCCATCGGCCATGTACAGTTCGTAGAGGGAAAGGTAGGTGAAGGTAGATCGCAAGCCTTCGCCTTGACGCAAGTCTGCGAGGATCGCTTCGGCTCTGTCGACTGCTTCCTCAATCATTGCCTTGTTGCCATTTTTCCGGCCCGTTTGCAATTGATTCATGAAGTGAACGGCACCTTGCTTTTTCACTTCCGAATCATCGGGGAATTTTTCGAGGGCTTCGCGGATGTGTTTGTCGGCAACCTCTGGGCCAATTTTGGAATTGATTTGGTAATCGATGATCCAAGCTTCGGGTTTGTCTTGGTTTACGGACAGCATTTCTTGAATTTTGTTCCGCACGAGGAGATTTAGATCTTCGCTTTCTTCTTTTGCTAAGCGTGATTTCACGAGGAGAGTGGGGTTGAGGATACAAGCGTTTCCTAGCATTGCCGTTAGCGTTACATCTCCTTTGTGATCTTCCAAGCTGCTCAGTAAGTGATCTACAGGATCCATTGTGCAGCGGGTTGTCATCCATTTCGGTGCATCTTTGATTCGACCGATGGAGGGGTCTTGGAGACCTGCTGCGAGGGCGCGGAAACGTAGTTCCGCGAGTTTTTTATCCCATTTAAGCGATCGTTCTTCGGTCGAGAGTTTTGATATCTGTTCGATGGCTTCGCCGAGTCTCGCCGCATCGTTTTCTAATAAGTTGACCAGCTTTTCGCGAAGGTTTGGGATGTGGGACTCGAGGGTTGGATCTAGTTCACTTTTTCCGAGTGCTTGATAGAGCATCCCAATTAGATTTGCGGGGGGGACACTACCGGCGCTTTTCTCTGCAATAAGTTCGGTGAATTCGACTTCTTGTTTTGCTGAGTTCGGTTTGTACTGCAGATAGCGCGAGAGGAATTTAGCGGCTTCTTCGTAGTCCCCTTTTTCTTTTGCCGATTCGACACGGCTGAGCAAGTCGTTTTCAAGTCGGACCAATTGGAACCGGTGCAAAAAGTAGATGCATGGGGTTAGGATCGCGAGAACTAAAAGAGTGATCCAAATCGCAGGCAGGTGAAGAATGGGCCTCGCTTTCATAGATGAGAGGTTTGCATTCATGTTTGCCCATGCATCGGGTTCTTTGTTCTGCGTTTGTGTCATAGGGAGCTCGCGAGGACCATAGCCTGCGGAGGGCTATAGTTGGATGAAAAATGTGGGACGTGTTGTCGAATGATTGGTTGGATTGTCCGTTTGGTTGTATTGTCCATTTAGTTGGATTGTCGTGGAGACAAGCCTATTATTGCGGACGTGGCATACTCCAGACACAACATGGACTAGCGCAATTGAACCAGCCAAATTCGGACATTGGTCAACTTAGTGATTGTCCTAACAATCAGCGACTTTGTCGATACTCTGGGACGATTTTAACTGTAGGTTGGTGCGTTACGCACGGCTAATATATGTTTGGATCCGCTGAGGGAATTACCTGAGCGAGGATTGGGCTAGTCTACTGTAGTTTACACGGCAGGCCAGAATTCGCCGTTGGGGCTAAAGTTCGAAGATTATCCGTTTTTTCGATGGGTGTTCAGTAGATTTCCGAGCAGCGGCATATGAGATTAGAGGCGGGAGTTTCCGACGGGCACGTCGCCGAAGGCGTGAACTTCTTCGCAGATTTTTCGCAATACGGCGAACGGGTCGTTTGAGGCTTGGGAGAATCGTTCTCCGTCGATGACGAGGGGTGCGCCAATAACGACCAGTGGTGCGCCGTAACTAGGTGTGCTGATGGCTTGTTCGAGCGTCAGGCCTCCGACGGCTTGGACTGGGACTTGAACTGCTTTGACGACTTCTTTGAGTTGGTCGAGGGGGTTGGGTGGTTTTTTTCCCATGGCAGCGATACCTCTTCGTTCGTCGTAGCCAATGTGGTGGATGATGTATCCGCACCCTAGGTCTTCGAGTCGTTTTGCGCCATCGACCATTGTTTCATAGCCGAGGTTGTCCCCCATGACCCCGATTCCGAAGTCTTTTCCTGCTTTGACGACACACTTGATCGTTTCTTCATGGGCTCTGGCCATGACGACCACGTGCGTTGCTCCGGCTTTGGCCATCATTTCGGCTTCGAGGTATCCTCCGTCCATGGTTTTCAGGTCGGCAACGATAGGCGCGGTGGGAAAACGCTCGCGAAGTCCTCGGATAGCTCGTAGTCCCTCGGCGAGAATGAGTGGAGTGCCGGCTTCTAGCCAGTCGACTCCAACGGCCATTGCTTTTTCTGCAGTTGCCAAGGCTTCGTCGAGGTTTGTCAGGTCCAGCGAGATTTGTACCTTGGGCAACATTGTATGGCTTCGTTCGATGCGTGAGGATTGTGGGGGAGGATTGGGGGGGGGGCCCAGGTGTTTTTGACGAACACATGGTGTGCTTAGGTTCGTTGCACTTGTGGTGGGGAGGTTTTTTCGAGGCAAGATGAGATATGGCGAACGGCTTGCCTGAGTCTTGCTTCGTTTTCGACGAGGGACATTCGCAGGTAGCCTTCTCCGGAGGGACCAAAACCACCACCTGGGCTGACGGCTACGTTGCCTTGTTCGAGCAAGTGCATCGCGAAATCGATTGAATTCATGTTAGAGGCCCATGGTTCAGGGATTTTGGCCCAGACGAACATACCTGCTCGGGGAGTTGCGGCTTCCCAACCGATACGGCGCAGGCCTTGCAGCAGGGCATCTCGTCGACCTTGGTAGATTAGAGACTGTTTTTCGACAGTGGTGTCGGTATCTCTAAGAGCGACGATGGCGGCGATTTGAATGGCTTGAAACATTCCGTAATCATAATATCCCTTGATTGTCGAGAGACCACGGATCATATCGGCGTTACCTGCGCAGAAGCCGACGCGCCAGCCGGCCATGTTGTAGCCTTTGCTCATGGTGGTGAATTCGACTCCGACATCTTTTGCTCCTGGAGCGGAGAGGAAGGAGGGAGGGGTGTAACCATCGTAGGCAACATCTGCGTAGGCGAAGTCGCTGATGACCATCAATCCGTATCGTTTGGCTAGTTTGACCACATCGACAAAGAATTCGGGTTCGACCGTGACGGTGGAGGGGTTGTGAGGATAGTTGATGATGAGCATTTTGGGTTTTGGATAAAAATGCTCGCAGGTATAAGCGATGTTTGAGAGGTACTTTTCGGTGTTTGAAACATCGAGAGAAACGACGTTTCCGGAGGCCAAGATGACACCGTACATATGGACGGGGAAGAAGGGAGCCGGGATGATGGCGGTATCTCCGGCACCGATCATTGCCAGGAGCATGTGCGAGAAGCCTTCTTTGGAGCCCAGGCAGACGATTGTTTCTGTTTCGGGATCGAGGCGGACACCATACTTTCTTAAGTATTTGCTGGTGAGTTCGCGTCGAAGGTTTAGGATTCCGTTACTTTTGGAATATCCGTGGTTTCGAACGTCCGAAGCGGCTTCGGAGAGTTTTTCGATGACAACGGGATCTGGTGGGTCACTTGGGTTGCCCATACCCAGGTCGATCACATCCTGCCCTGCCCGGCGTTTTTGGTAAAGCAGATTATTGATTCGGCCAAACAAATATGGTGGTAACCGATGAACTCTTGGTGCGTACTCCACCCGAAACGGTGTCTCTTGCATCCCTCAACCCCTTTTGCCTTCAAGCTTTCTACAAACGGCGCTGCTTCGACGAGACGACAAGCATAAACGACCCATTACAACCGGAAAAGGTCTACAGGGTCGTTTTGATTGTGGTTGTCTTTGAATATCAATGCAACTCATAGGAGTTGGGGCTGTCCAGCCTTTGTTGCGAAGGGTTGCATTAGGCGACTTGTTTGAGGAACCCTTCGAGCATTTTCGAGCGAACGGGGTTCTGGAGTTTTGCGACGGCTTTGGACTCGATTTGTCTGACTCGTTCGCGGGTGACTTTGAAAATCCGTCCGACTTCTTCGAGGGTGTAGGAGTATCCGTCGGACAAACCGTAGCGTAGTCGAATGATTTCTCTTTCGCGGAAAGTCAACGTTTTGAGCAGGGAGTCGATACGATCCCGAAGTACACCGTTACCGGCATTTCGCAGTGGATTGTCACTGGAAGGATCTTCGATGAATTCGCCGAAGACGCTGTCTTCGCCTTCGCCGACGGGTCGATCAAGGCTTGCGGGGTTGCGACCGATATCCATTACCCGTTGTACTTCTTCGGCGGGGATTTGTGCGACTTCTGCGATTTCGTAGACGGAAGGTGTGCGGTGCAATTCGTGGGTCAAGCGTTTTTCGATGTTGCGCAGTTTGCTCAGTACATCGATCATGTGGACGGGGATACGTATAGTTCGGGCTTGGTCAGCAATAGCGCGGGTGATCGCTTGTCGGATCCACCAAGTTGCATAGGTGGAGAATTTGAAGCCGCGTCGATATTCATATTTATCGACGGCGCGCATCAAGCCGGTGTTTCCTTCTTGGATGAGATCCAAAAAGCTCATACCTCGATTTCGGTACTTTTTTGCAATTGACACGACGAGTCGCAGGTTGCCGCTGGAGAGTTGACGTTTGACGGCTTCGTACTCTCGGAAGTTTTTGCGGAATTCTTCAACGCGTGATCGCAAAGATCTGGGTGATTCTTGGGTGGTCATAATCAGGTGACGCAGTTCTCGTCGGCAGCGTTCTAGTTCCATCGGTTGCGAGTTTGAGTTGCGCAACTCATGGATCTTTGTTTGCAAGTAATCCATGCGATCGGAGTATTGCTCTAGTTGTCGCATCAAGGGGATCACGCGGCGAGAGCGCAAGCTGAGTTCTTCGACCAATACGAGAGACTTGAGTCTTCGTCGTTGGTATGACTGTCTTGCATTTGCTTTGAGGTTTTCTGGGGTACTGCGTTTGACGATCGATTGGAAGTCGCGGCGGTTTTCGTCGATGAGTCTATCGAGGGTGGTGAGATTCAGAGGCATTCGCCCACTGACTTGTTCTTTGGTCAATCGTTCGGTCAAGGAGACTTTGATGGTCCGATCGAAAGGAAGAACACCGAGGGAGACTTTGCGCAGGATTTCTACGGTGTGGCGTAGAGCGAAGTCATTTCCGAGGACAGCGCGTCGGAATTTTCGGCGTGTGATTTCGATTTTCTTTGCCAACGTGATTTCTTGCTCGCGGGTTAGCAAGGGGATTTCGCTCATTTGGCTGAGGTAAACGCGAATAGGATCGCTTGTAACGCGGCTTTTTTCTGAGGGGCTCAGCGCGAGTTCTTTGTTGGCTACGGGTTCATCTGAAGCCGAATCGGTGACGAGCTTAAGGCCTGCTTGTTGCATGCGAGCTTGAACCGAGTTCGTTTGTTGAGTTTCTTGAATCAAGTTAGCTCGTTCGTCGTCGGAGTCGATGATTTCGACACCGAAGCGTTCGAGGGCAACGAGTAGTTCGTCGAGCTTTTCGGCGGTGCTCGCCTCATCGGGAAGATAGGCACTGACTTGGTCGTATGTCAAAAAGCCTTGGCTTCGTCCCAATGCAACCAACGCACGCAGTTCCAACAATTGGCTTTCCATGTGCTCAACTCCTTCGGCATAGTGGAAATAGGTCTCGAGCGAACATCCGTTGTTCACTCACTGGGTCTTTGAACGGTTAATTTTCTACGGAGGACTCGTCCGGTGCGTTGGGGCCAATTCCATGGCGTAACCTCGCTTTTCGAACAATTGCTTCCAATACATCCATTTGCTCGGCTTCATCGATCGTTCCATCATTAAGGGCAGTTCGATGTGCTTTGTTCTGTAGATGGTCTCCTTGATCACCCCAATGTTCGCAGAGGGAATGAAGTCTAGCTTCAGCGTCGAGCGCTGCTTTGCTGGCTTTGACCCAAGCGATTTCGGTGATGCTTTCTAGTACATTTTTTAAGTCTGCGTCTTCTGCGGCGGACAACACGCTGGCGTAGTCGAGCGCGTGGCCTTCCAAGTCGAGATCGATGTACAATTGGAAAATGGCTTTAGCGGTTTCCGTGGTGAGTTGTTCGATGGGGAATCGTTCGATGGCGAAGGGAACCAATTCCGCGTGTAGGACGAGTATTTCAAGTAGTTCGAGTTCGACTGGGGTAAGTTCGCGATAGCGATACTCGTAGGATTCTTCTTCGCTGATAGTTTCTTGTTGAGTTGCTCTGAGTCGTTGCGCGTCGGCACGGAGTCGTTGCGCGTCGGCACGGAGTCGTTCGTAGCGTTCGGCTCGTTCACGCAGTTCTTGCAATCTGCGGCGGATTTCTCCGATGCTGACACCGAACTGGCGAGATAGCCGGGCTAAGATTTGTTCTTGGCGGATTCGGATTCGGCTATCGGCGGGACGAGCAGGAATTTTAGAGAGTGCTCCGAGTACATTTTCCAAAGCCATCGAGGCGCGGTGTGTATCGAGAAGGGGGTCGAACCCTGTACAAGTCGTTTGGATTTTGAATTCGAGGGCATCGACAGCACTGTCGATCAATCCTTGCATAGCTGATCGGCCATAACGGACGAGGTAATCGCAGGGGTCTAGTTCTTCGGGGAGTGTCAGGACACGAAGGTCCATTTCTTCGACGAGAAATAGCTCGAGTACTTCCTGCGTCCGTTTCCGTCCAGCTTCATCTCCATCGAGGACTAATACGACGGAGTCGCAATAGCGTTTGAGCAAGCGGATGTGGTTTTCGGTCAGTGCAGTGCCGCAGCAAGCGACAGCGTTATCGATTCCGTGTTGATGGGCCATCATCACATCGGTGTAGCCTTCCATCACCAATGCAACGCGGCTTTTTGTGATTCTTTCGCGAGCGAGATTGAGTCCGTAGAGTGTTTGATTTTTCTGATACAAGCGTGTTTCGCTGCAGTTGATGTACTTCGCTACGTCGCTTGCGCCACCAGGCAGGACGCGACCACCGAGTGCGATCGCTCTGGATTGAGGATCGAAAATTGGGAAGATAAGTCGATCACGGAATCGGTCGTAGCGAGTACCTCGTTCGCTGACACCGAGTACTCCGATGCGTTCAAGGGCTTCGACCGAAATCCCGTCTGCGACGGCGCGATCGACGAGCCAACTCCAGGAGTTGGGTGCAAAGCCAAGTTGAAATCGTTCGACGATTTCGGGTTCAAGTCCTCGTTCTTTTAGGTACTCTCGAGCTGTGTGTCCAAGTGCAGATGTTTCGGTGGAAACTGCATTTGGGGGATTGTCGTGTGTCCGGTCGTCCAAGAGGCTACGATAGGCTCGCACGACCCATTCCATTGCGCGGTATAGCGTTCGCTTATCGGCCAAGCGTGCGGCGCCGGATCGTTCGGTGGTTTGGGAGGGTGTAGGAGGAAGTTGGTTAGCGGGGCTAGCAGCAGTTGTTTGAGTATTCGATGGGGTGATGATCTTTTGGGGAGTTTGATTTGCAGTAGTGTCTGAAGATTGAGTGCCGGAATATTGGGAGGGGGGAGGTGGTTCGATGTAGATCCCAGCTCGATCGGCAAGGAACTGCAATGCTTCTGGGAAAGACATTCCTTCGCGCTGCATAACAAAGCTGAACACATCACCCCCTACGTCGCAGACCCAGCACTTCCAGCTTTGCCGTTCGGGGTTGATCTGCATGCTTGGGCGTCGGTCGTCATGGAATGGACAGCGGGCGACGAAGCCGCGGCCTTGCCGACGTACTTCGAGATAACCGCCGATAACATCGACGATATTCAGTGCGGAACGCACTTGCTCCTTCGTCGCATTATCAAATCGCGCTGCCATGAAATTTCTGGGTTTACTTGGACGCGGGAAAATGATATTTCGCTACTACAGCGGTGTAGTAACTGTTCTATCGCGAGCCGTCCGTAGCTCGGGCAAAGAGTATCTTCAATTTTGCTGCGCCGAGTCAACAGCATTTTTTCGATTTTGATTAAAGTCCGGTTCGGCTCTGATTTTTTCGGGCTTTTTGGTTAGTTATCGTTCTTTAGTGGGAGCAAGTTGCGGGTTTGGAACGATGCCTGTTGGGGGAGCCCAGTTCTCGGGTGTAACTTTTTCTGATCGGTTTGCTGAGACCAAAGCGTCAACGATGCGTCGCGATGTCTGATCGGTGATCCATATCGCTTCACCATCTGCTCCTAAACCTAGAGCTAGCTGTGGTTTGTTGTTTGATGATGAGGGGGTGAGAAATGAAGATGGATGTGTGTGGAGTCCCCCGATTTGTAGTTGGGGCTGATTGCCGACTCGCAAGCTTCCTTGTTGCGTATCGACGTCGCCTGGTTCGCTCCATGCGATCGAGCCGTTATTGCTTTGGATGAGCAAGAGGGTTGGAGAATCTAGGATTTCGTCGCGAGAGATTGGACCGGTTGGTGGAAAGATAGTGTCGATGCCTGTGAGGAGAAAGACGTTCGGTTCGTGTTTTTCCCAAGCATCAGGGGAGCGAATGCTGCAATATTCGCGGGGCATTTTGTTAAGCAGATAGGTGTTGGCTGGGCTGTCCCAAGGTTGGTCGAGTTGGTAGCTATCGTAGAGGTCTTGATATCCGAGGAATGGCAGGATCAAGACACGCCAAGAATACAGCGGTTTGCCGAGGGTGTCGTAGACGACTGGTGGGGGGTATGAGTCGTGGCGTTCATAGTAGGCGTTGATCGCTTCGACAACGCTCTTCATGCGCATGTAGTCAGCGCGGATGGCTTGCAAGTCTCCCCATCGGCGCATTTCGCTGGTGCCTATAGAGATTGCCAGGAGTGCAAGCAGGGCAAAGGTTGCGATAGTCGATGTGAGGATCCACGATCGTAATGGTGATGCAAGCCTAGTGGACCGCGAAGCAGATAGTGCTTCGGTCGAGATCTGTGAGGATTCTTGAGTTGTTAAGTTCTCTGGACTTTGCGATTGCAAGGCGAGGATGAGTCGACCGGATTTGGAGCGGGTGGGCATAACCACAAACGCTCCGCATTCCGCGCACGGCCCTCGTTTCCCGAGAAGAGATTCTGGGACGTTGGATCGATGGGAGCAGTAGGGGCAAGTGAACTCGAACATAGTCGCGACACCCGCTGGACGATGCTGAAGAGGAGGGTTTGTGATGGACCAATAACGCTAGTTGTTGGAGTGGTTCGAGGAGTTAAGCAGACTCTTTTGATCCGATGAATTGGTAGTAGGGTGTACGTACCAACGGCATATAGGGGACTTTGGCTCGTTTCTCTTGCAGCCACAGTGTTTTGAAGTGTCGTGAGAGAAAGGGTAAGTGATCTGGGCTTGGGAAAACGTTATCGTTGGAGAACCAAAGGGGCCAGAAGGAGCGAGTGGACCAGCCATGTCGAGCATGACCATCTTGGGGGTATTTTCTCGAGACGTAGAAATCGATAACACCGATGCGGCCGCCGGGTTTGAGGATTCGTTTGGCGTTTTCGATTGCTCCGAACCAATCGGGAATCATGGTCAAGGAGTACGAGAAGGTGACGACATCTGCGAGACCTTGGTTGGTGGGCGGGGCCCAAGTTGTGGCGTCTGCTGCGACGCCTTCGACGTTGTTCCAGCCGTGTTTTGCTACGCGTTGTCCGACGACACCGAGGAGGGATTCAGCGAGGTCGACGACATAGATCTTGTCGAACTTGCGAATCGGTTCACCGATGAATTCGAGGTTAGCGCCGGTACCACCGCCGAAGTCGACCCAGGTACCTTGGCATTCTTCTCCTAGTTTGCGATAGACATCTTCGCGACCTTGCAGGAGTCGTTTTCGAAAGTCGTCGTAGTGAGCGGCTTGGCCTGCGTAGAAGTTTTCCATGCGCTGCGCGTGGTCTTTTCCGCGAACGGGGCGCAGGACTAGGTGATAGAGGACTTTCAGGTCGTTGAGGAAGGACATGGCGGAGGTTACCTAGGGGCTGACTGGAAACAAAAAAACCAGGCACTCACCATCGAGCGCCTGGTTTGTAATCCCGCTTGAATTTCCATTTTGGGGCTTAGAAGCCTTTGAATGGGTGAGCAGCGGAGTCTTTCTTTGCGACCATTTCGTCGGCGGTTGGCAAGCCTTTCATGGCGTTGGCAATTGCATCGACGGTTGCTTGGTAGTTGTAGTCGTAGATCTTGCGATCATCGGCAGCGGCTGGGTGGATGAAAACGCCGCAAACGATAACGAGCTTTTCAGCTTGATCCTTAGGGATCACGCCGCTGGCAACGCTATCTGCAACTGCTTTGGCTACAGCGGCTTGCGCTGGGCCGAACATTTGGACAGCTTGCTTCATTCCCTTGATGGTCACTTTCGTGATCATCACGGTCGAAGGCTTGACCGCGACGTTTGGAGCGAGCACAGCGAGCAGATTGGAGTGACCGCTGCTTTGGGTCGCCAAAGCGTTTGCGAAAGCAACCCCTACAGGGCCATCTTTGCTACCGATCATCAAGTCGATGTGTGCAATTTCGTTTCCATCGCCTACCAACGCTTCGCCTACATACATGGACATAGAGTGCCTTCCCTCTTTAGATAGAGACTTCAATGTTTTTGCGCGATGCTCACGCATTTCTGAACACTTGAAGGTAGCAAACCGCTACATTCTTGCAACGCAAACCGGGATAGCTTTCGAAAAGAAGGGTTGGGTTTTTGCGGTCTGGGGAGGCTTTGCGGGGTCTTTTTCTCCGAAAAACAATGGATTTTTCGGTCAAACCGATTACGCTGACGAGGGTTGGCAAGCATCTTTTTTCGAATGGCACAGCGATTGCATTCCGAAAACCAATTAGTTCAAACGATAAGTTCGAACGAGTCCATACGTCGAATTCCAACAGTTTAAGTTCCCAGTCAAAGGTCTCCTGCGATGAAAACGCTTATCCGCCGTCTCGCTCTTTTATTGGCATTGGCCCCTGTAGCTCCGCAATTTGAGGGGGGCGTTTGGGCGAACGAGAATGCTGATGCTCAGAAAGCGAGCAAAGTTTCGGGTTCGGCGTCCAAAACCAAGCGATCTGGGCCTGCGAAGGCGGGTGAAGCTCGCAAGGTTGAGATGTTTGAAGCGATGGATCAGGGGTTGATCCAAGTCGATTACATCGGCAAGGATTCCACGCAAGCGAACGTTATTTTCAAGAACAAGTCTGGAGAATCGCTGGATATTGTTCTCCCAGAGACGTTTGGTGCTGTGCCTGTGGTAGCTCAAGGTATTGGTTTGGGCGGCATGGGAGGTGGCATGGGGGGTATGGGTGGCGGTGGTATGGGTGGTATGGGCGGCGGCATGGGAGGCATGGGCGGCGGCATGGGAGGTATGGGTGGTGGCGGCCAAGGTATGGGTGGCGGCTTTGGTGGTGGTGGCATGGGTGGTATGGGTGGCATGGGAGGTATGGGTGGTGGTGGCATGGGCGGAATGGGGATGGGTGGCATGATGCGAGTCGAGCCAGATCGTCCTCGGAAGGTTGCTGTCGCGACTCTTTGCCTCGAGCATGGCAAAGCCGATCCCAATCCACGAATGAAGTACCGAATTGTTCGTCTCTCGGAAGTCAACGCGAATCCAGAAGTTGCAGAGCTTTGCAAGGCTTTGGCCAAGGGACAAGTCCCGCAAAACACGGCTCAAGCTGCTGCTTGGCACATTGCAAACGGACTGAGCTGGGAAGAATTGGCGAGCAAGCCCCGGAAGGTATGTGAATACACCGGTATCGAGTTGTACTTCTCAAACATCGAGATCCAGAATGCCTTGCGACTCACTTCGATGGCCCGTTTGGCAGCCGAGAATTCGGTGGAGAGTGCAAGTCCAGGGTTGACCAGCGGTTCGACTGGAGAATCGGCTCTCTTTACTTCTCCTGGCGAAGCAAAATAGGGGTGGAGCGAATAGCGGCGAAGCAACGTAGCGGCGAAGCAACATAGATGTGTGTTGGATCGCACGTGCGGTCCGTGTGTTCAGCAACGGGTACAGACGTTTGGGAGTGTAATCGCTAGGTGGGCTTCTGGGGTTGCTGGGGTGTTGTTGCTTCGGCTAGTCCTCTTTGGATTTGGTGTATTTCTGGCAGGCTATAGAGTTTGCCTCGGTTGCATCCTGGACAGTCCTTTGCGGTAGATGCCCAGGCTTGGGGTGATTGAAGATTTTCTTTCCAGAAGGGCCAGGTGCGGCATTGTTTGGGTCGTGCTTGGTAGACGCTACATCTTCGAGTCGTTGGATCTAGGAAGATGCAATCGCCGTCCGAGTATTCAACGAGGCTTTGGCGGGTGCCGATGGTTCGTAGGAACTTGCGTTCGAACGAGTCGAGATCCTCTGGATACCCGGTAGCATTGGCAAGCTCGATGATTTCCTGTTCGTCCACCCAAACAAATCCGGTGTTTGGACCTGAGCAGCAATTGCTGCAACCGGTGCATTGGAAGGCCAATCCGGATTGATACCAAGGGGCATCGTCGAGTGGTTTTTGTGGAGTCGTCACGCTTGGTCGTCGTTGAGGGGTTAAGGAATTTCGGAACGAAGGAATACGCTCATGCCGAAGACTTCTTCGAAGAGTCCGCCGGATTGGCGAACTGTGAGTTGTTCGAGTGAGACGTCTTCGACTCCTGGGGCGAGAATGACCAGTCGGTCGTTTTCACGTTTGCATCTCAGGGAATTGATGCGTTGGGATCTGGATTCGTCGAGTGCTATGGCGAGTCGCAGGATAGCGGCGAGTTTGCATACTGCGACTCGATCGTCGCGATCGAGTGTAGCGTAACCTTCGTGTTCGGGTTGTGGGGAAGATCGGCGTTGGTACCGAACGACGAGAGCGACCAAAAGTTGGTCACGATCGGAGAGGCCAAAAAGTTCACTATTGTTGATTATGTACATAGCGTGTTTGTGGTGCGACCGGGTGGAGATGAAGGTCCCGATTTCGTGAAGGATCGCTGCGAGGTAAAGGATTAACTCCATCCGCTGATCGAGTTGATGTTCTGGTTGCATGTCGGAGAAGAGTTTTCGGCAAAGGGTTGCCACGTGTCTGGCATGGGTTTCGTCAAAGGCGTATTTTCGTCCGAGGTTGATTGCTGAGCGGATGATTTGGTTACGCAACTCGACCGTCCAAGCGTCACGGTAGGACAACTCGGTCAATAGACCGTCGCGGAGGTTGGTGTCGGCGACGAAGAGTTGATCGCATTTAAATTCTTTGGCGAGGAGTGCATAACTCATCAAAGCTGGCCAGAGTGTTTCGGTGTCGGCGAAGCTCATGGAGTAGCGGCGGATGAGATCTTCTTCTTGCAGTTGTCCGATATGTCTTGCAAAGGCTAGAAGTGAATCTGCAGAGAGTCGGTGTAGGGCTTGTTCGCTCTCTACGGCTTCCATGTTTTTCACAGCCATGCGGACATCGCCACCGATAGCGACCATTTGGATTTGGTTTCCTTCGTCGACGTGCTCAAAGATCTGGTGCACGATCCGACGGATTTGCGTTTCAAGGATTGCACGTTGTTTTGCGTGGGATGTTTTGAAACGGTCGACTTGTTCAAGCATACGCAGAGACCCAAGTCGATAGGTGTTCGAGAAGAGGACGTTCCCTGCGCAGACGACTAGGATTTCGGTGCTGCCGGTGCCGACTTCCACGACGATTGTTTTGACGGAAGCAAGCAGGGGGTTTGATTGCAGCAGGGGTTGGATTCCCATGTAGGTAACGCGATTGACTTCGGCTTCGTCGAGCGGTTTGACTTCGAGTCCCGTGGCGATGTACATTCGATCGATGAAGGCGAGTCGATTGCTCGCTTCGCGGACGGCGCTAGTGGCGACGACGCGGATTTGGTCTTGGCGTGTGATGCCGAATTCTTGCATGAGTCGGCGATAGCTCTTCAGTACCCGAGCGCATTCTTCAATGCTACGTCTTGAGATGGCTTGGGTTGTAAACGTATCTTTCCCAATCGAGACGGCTTGGGAGACTTCTTCGAGGGTGCGTACTTGGCCTTGGTTAACAATTTCGGCAATAGCCATTCGCACGCTGGTTGAACCGATATCGACGACGGCGACGAGCCGGGATGGGTTGGTTGCTGGAGTTACTATATTTTTTGTGGAGATGTCGGTTGACATGGTGTTTATGGCAATTCTGGGGCTTTGGTCGTTGAGGGATTTCGGTATTCATTCTCCACTGTTCGGATGACTTCTGGCAAGGACAAACCTTGTTCGATTGCTATTTGGGCGCAGTGGTCGAATTCTGGGGAGAGGGATTTCGAGCCATCTACGGTAGTGATGAGTTTGCACTGGACAGGTCCCCAAGCCGTTGGGACTTGGATGATCGTTCTCGGGAGGATTGCGCGTTGTTGTGAGGAGAATCGAATGCCGAGGGTGCCGGTATGGTGGAAGATGCAATTCTGGATTTGGGTGGCAAGTTCAGGAGGAGCGAGAACGGACAGGAGTGTTCCGGGGCGGTTTTTTTTCATTTGGATGGGGGTACAAAAAACGTCTAGGGCACCGGCATCCCAGAGTTGTGATATGGCGAATCCGATTTGTTCCGGGGGGATATCGTCGAGATTGGTTTCGAAGACGAGGATGGTATCGAGTTGGCTTGGTGGTGAGGATTGGAGGGGATGGGTTGTAAATTGGGTTGAGGGGTTACCGAGAAAGACTCGCAGGACGTTGGGTTGGTTGGGAAGATCGCGGTTGCCGGCACCGTATCCGATCGATTGGTAGTTCATAGCGGGAAGTGGGCCGAAGTCATCCATGAGTTCTGCGAGGATAGCGGCTCCGGTTGGTGTAGTCAGTTCGAAGGGGAGGTTGGAGTGTGCGATGGGAATAGAGCGCAGGAGTTCGGCGGTTGCGGGAGCGGGGATTGGGAATATTCCATGAGCGATTCGGACTTGACCGGATCCGGTGGGGATTGCGCTTGCGGAGGCTTGTTGGATATCGAGATGAACCCAAGCGAATGCAGTTCCGAGGACATCGATAATAGAGTCGATTGCGCCGACTTCGTGGAAATGGACTTGGTCGATGCTTACGCCGTGTACTTTGGCTTCGGCTTTTGCGAGTCGTTGAAAGATCCGAGAGGCGAGTCGGCGGGGTGCAGGGGGTATTTTCGGGTGGTTTAGAAGGTTGAGGATTGTTTCGAGGTTACGGTGAGTGCGGTCATCAGGGGCGTCGATATGGAGTTTTTTGGCGGCGAGACCGCATTTGCGAGTGGGGAGTAGTCTTAGGGAGGCTCCGAGTTCAAGGGCATTGAGGGCGTCTTGGATGGGTTGTATTGGTGCGCCGCAATCGAGTAGTGCGGCGAGGGTCATATCGCCGCTGATACCGCTCGAGCAATCGAAGTAGGCCGAAGGCATGTTGTACTCGGTGTGGATAGGAATGAAGGGGTGGGGGAGCGATTTGCGGGCATAGATGTTACTCGAAGGGGAGAGGATCTCCCATAGAAGCGATCTAGTGCGTTGAGTGGAAGGTTGTTTTGGTTATGGTCTTCTGGCTTGTTTGGTGGATCTAGCCGGTATGGTGGGGCGTTTGCTAGCATTCCCCAATGGATAAGCTGGGTGGTGCGGATATTGGAGGGGTGGGGAAACTGAGGCGGGGGCTTCGAGGTTGGCATGGGAGGTGAAAGTTGTTATTCTCGGGGTTGGGTGAGGTTAGTAGCGGGTGGGTAGAGAGTTGGTTTCGAAGGCGAAGGAATGCCGGGGAATCGCGATGGGAAATCGAGCGCGGAAGAGTTTCACACGGAAGAGTATCGAGTGTGGCAATATTGGTGAGAATCGTGCGCAGGCTTTGCGACAGGACAGTTTAGCGCGTGGCGTTGGGGTAGTGGAACATGGTGTATCAGTCTTGATGCAGATGGCTCACATGATGGATGAGGAGTTTGCGTTGGCAGCGGAGCGGATTGCGGGGACGCGAGGCGGGGTAGTGGTTTGTGGGATAGGTAAGGCGGGTTTGATTGGTCGCAAGGTTGCGGCGACTTTTTCGTCGACGGGTACGAGGGCGCATTTTCTGCATCCTTCGGAGGCTTTGCATGGTGATTTGGGTTCGATTGGTCCGAACGATATTGTTTTGGTTTTGTCCAACAGTGGGGCTTCGACGGAGGTAGTGGATTTACTTCCTTATTTAGCGCGTCGATCGGCTTCGGTCATTGCGATCACGAGTCGGATCAACAGTCCTTTGGCATTGGCGGCGGACATCACGCTTTTGACACCTGTTTGCACTGAAGCTTGCCGATACAACTTGGCCCCGACGACTAGTACGTTAGCGATGTTAGCGTTGGGAGATGCTTTAGCTTTGGTGGTCAGTGAGTTGAAGAATTTCCGTGAGGAGGATTTTGCGGAGTTGCATCCGGGAGGAGCGTTGGGTAGGCGGTTAGCGAGTGTCGACGAGGTGATGCGTCCATTGGATGAGTGTCGGCTTTGTCATGAGTCGTTGAGCATACGACAGATGTTGGTAGAGACATCGCGACCGGGTCGTCGAACGGGAGCGGTGATGATTGAGAATGATGCGCACGAGTTGGTTGGTATTTTCACCGACAGTGATTTGACGCGGTTTCTTGGGCAATCGGGTGGTCAGATTGGTAGTCAGGCTGTTGGGCGAGAGGTTGTTGGTTATACGGATTTAGACCGGCCGTTGCGGGAGGTGATGACGAGTCGATTTTCTGCGATACGAAGTGGAGCGAGGTTGACGGAGGCGATAGAGATTTTGTCGCATCGCAAGATCAGTGAGTTGCCGGTGGTCAATGGGGTGGATCAACCTGTTGGGTTGATTGACATTACGGATGTGATCAGCAGTGGAGCTTGGGCGGGCAGTCTGGAGCGGCAGGGTGAGGTTTGTACCGAGCTTGGTGGTTTGGGGGAAGTTGGAGTGTCGGGGCATCCGCATTTGCGGATTTTCGGATCTACGTTGTAGGTAATTGTTGGCGAGAGGCGGAGCGTTCGATCGCGAAGTCAAGTTTACGAATTTCAGGGAGCAGACCGTTGACACATCGCGATTTTGAGGTGGCCAAGCCGATTCGATTGATTTTGAGTGATGTCGATGGAGTATTAACGGACGGGGTGATCACGATTGACAATGCTGGGGTGGAGAGTAAGTCATTTCATGTGCGGGATGGGCATGGTATCAAGTTATGGCGGAAGGCGGGTTATGAGTTTGGGTTGTTGACAGCGCGGAATTCTCAGGTGGTGAAGTTGCGTGCACAGGAGTTAGGAATTTCGTGGGTGCGTCAGGGGTATGCAGATAAATTGCCGGCGGCGCGGGAGTTGATGCAATCGATTGGAGTGATGCCGGAGGAAGTGTGTTACATCGGGGATGATTTGCCGGACATACCGGTGATGTTGGAGGTGGGTTTAGGGGTGACGGTTTCGGATGGAGCGGCGGAGGTCAAGCAGGCAGCGCGGTGGGTGATGCAGAGTGTTGGCGGTCGAGGCGCGGTGCGAGAGTTGATTGAGCGGTTGTTGCAAGCGAAGGGGCGGTGGGAGGATTTGATTCCTTCGCGAATGCGATGATATTTTTCAAGCACTACCTTCAAGTACTTTTGCCGTTACTGGGGCTTTATAGTCTTTACGCGCTGTTGGTAGTGCCATGGATTGAGCCGGAGGTTCACAGTCAAGCGACGCGTTGGGAGTTTACTAGTGCGCCGAAAAAAGCGGGTGAGCAGTGGTGGGAGGGATATTTCCGCGAGGATGCTTGGCAGCGTCAGAATCCGCTGATAATTCAGAGGGACAAGACGTTGTTGTTGTATCAGAAGCGAGAGCAGTTGACCGACACACGGTGGCGGTTCAGTCCTTTGACGATAGTGGTTCCGCAGGAGGACGAGGGGGGAGCGAAGCGAGCGATATTCATCGAGAATCCGAGGGGTGCGGAGATCCAGTTCAAGAGTGCGTTTGATTGGACTTCTGGGCATCCTCCTCCGGTGGTGAATGGTCAGTTAAGTGGACCGATCAAGATTTATTCGCCGGCGGATCCGCAGACGGGGCAGGGGGAGTTGTTGATTGAGACGGAGGATGTTCGCATTGATCGTCGGCAGATTTGGACAGACAAGCAGATAGCGATGCGATTGGGGGAGTCTCGGATTGAGGGGCGTTATCTTTCGATCTTCATGGATCAGGATTTGTTAGCCGAGGCGGCTCCGGTGGGTTCGGCTCGCGAGAGTGACACACCTTTTGCGGGTTTAGACTATCTGCAATTGTTTTACGTTGATCGCGTGAGGTTGGAGTTGCAGAATGGAGGTTTGTGGCCGCAGGAGGGTCAGAGGGGTGTGGAGTTGCGTCCTGCGCATGCTTCTTTGGATTGTCGTGGTCGGTTTCAGTTTCAGTTTCATCAAGCTCAGGCTACCTTCATGGATGGAGTGCACATGGAGCATGTGGTTGAGGGTAAGTCGGTCGATACGTTCGATTGCAACGAGTTGCGTTTGACGGTTGGTTGGCGGAAGGGTAGAGGGGCTGCGGGTGTGGAGGAAAGTCCGGAGGGGGCTTGGAAACTCCAGCGGCTTGAGGCGTTGGGGTTACCGGGACGAGACGCGAATGATCAGAGTAGGTGGATCAAGTTAGAAGCGCCTGGGATGGATGTGCAAGCGAGTGGGCAACATTTGGTGATGGACATGTTGCATGGGATGGTGAGTTTAAGCAACGTGTTGCCTGGTGGAGCACCGAAGAATTCCTCGCGAGTATTTTTGAAGAGGGGGAACATTCAGGTATCTTCTCCGAGTATTCAGTATCAGAATCCTGAGATGTTGAGTTCGGATCAGCGAGGTCAGTTTCATCGGCTTGGATGGGTTCTAGCGGATGGGATTGGTCAAGCTCAGATCACTTCGGAGGAGGGAGAGATTTGGAATTTGCGATGGAGCAATCGGTTGACGATTCGTCCGCATGAGCATCGGGATTTGATTTCGATCGAGGGTGGAGCGAACATCAGCAGTTCACAGCGAGGTCGGTTTGTGGCTGAGAAGTTGCATTTGTGGGTTTTGCCAACGGATGGAGCATTAGCGGAGAAGTTGGGGGCGTTTTATCCATCGGGGCAGGTGCCTAAGTTTTTTCCGGATGCGATATCGGCAGAGGGTCAAGTGATTGTCAATGCACCGGAGTTCAATGCGCAAGTGGAATCGATGGCTGTTCGTTTCAGGCATTTGGGTCCGCAGGAGGCGGTCAATGCGGGATATTCGATTGCTGATGCGATTGTATCACCGAACGGCAACGGGGCATCAACGGGTAACGGGGCGTCAACGGGCAACATGTCGTCAACAGCACCGTTGGCGGTGGGTAATGGCATTGATGGGGCTGGTGTTTCAGGGGGTATTGCGCCCCCTTCGTTGGTTGGGGGTGGGTTGGGGGCGGTTGGGGGAGCGAAGCCGCAGGGGGTGAGCAAGGGGCGTGGAGTTCCGATGAGTGTAACGGGCAGGACGTTGGAGACCGACATACTGCGAGTTGGGAGTCAGAGCATTTTGGAGAATCTCTCTCTCGATGGTAATTTTACGTTAACGCGGGAGTTTTTGTCTGACGATTCGCCTTGGCCATTGACGGCGACGGGAGATCGTTTGGTGATTCAGAGTGAATCGACGGAGTTATCGAACGTGTATTTGGTGGGGCAACCGGCGAGGGTAGCTGTCGGTTCAGGGTGGGTGGTTGCGAAGGAGTTGCAGTTATCGCAGAACGACCAGTTGTTTTGGATCAATCATCCTGGCGAGTTGGTTCTTCCGCAGGAGGCGTTGGTGAGTGCGGAGCCGACTGGTGTAGCTCTCAGCAATGGGTTTGTGCCCATGCAGGGCGGGGTAGCATCGGGGCTTAAATGGCAATCACCACCGAGGGTTCAGTGGGGGGAGCGGATGACATTTGACGGTCGGATCGCGAGGTTTGGTGGTGGAGTGAATTTAGATTGTCGGTTGCAATCTGATGCGAGTACTTTGTGGCATGTTTTAGCGACATCTCGGACGATGTCGATGGACATGTCGCAGCGGGTAGCGTTTCAGATTCCGCGCGGTGGTGCTCAGTCGAAGGTTGAAAACGCGGTAAGGCCGCAGGTGCAAGTGGTGCGGCTTGACGGAGAGGTGGACATCAAGGCAGTGCAGACGGATTTGGCGGGTATACGTCGTTCGGCGGAGAACTTGCAAGTACCTCGGTTGGAGTTTCAGGTACCGAGTCGAACTTGGATTGGTTATGGTCCGGGTCAATTGTGGACTCGGCGACGGGCAGGAGAATCAATGCTGGGGATCGCTGGGGGGGCTTCGGGTGCAGGAATTGGTGGTAGCGAGGGTGGATTACAGTGTTTGCATTTGACATTTGTGGGTCGGATGGAGGGTTCGGTGCCGCAGAGGATCGTTACTTTCTATGACAAGATAGCTGGGTTGATGGGGCCGATTGCGAATTGGGAAGACTTTGTCGATGTTCGCAATGCGGAGCGGTTATTGATGCATCAGAGTCGATTGATTTGCGACCAGCTAAATCTTTTCGATGCATCGAGTTTGAGTTACAACCAGCAGCGTTTGAGTAATCCGAATGGAACATGGGAGCTTGATGCTTTGGGTGCGGCGCAGTTGACAAGTCGCACGGACTCGGGCGAGATCATTTTAGATGCGAGTCGAATAGGTTATGGAGCAGCTCAGGATGCGGTACGAATCGAGGGATCGACGCAGCGCGCGGCAACGATTCGTCGTTTGGAGACGCAAGGTAGTGGGGAGGGTGGGCAATCGATCCAAGTTTCATCGGCGTCGATCCGGTTGAAAACGGGTCAGATTGATGCTCAGATTCGCAAAATCGAAGGAGCGTTACCAAACACAATGCAACCGGCGGGGGGAGCGAAGTCATCGAGTCCGGAGGTGTTGCCATCGGCGCGTGATTTCAATCCGTTTGCACCGCGTTCTGGTGGTGGATTGCCTGGGCCGCGATAGATTGCGAGGTGTGGGTGGTATTTTTCGTTGAAAGATCGTCCGTATAACGAAATCACGATTACGCCTTCGTGTTTCGCTCGACCGCGATAACGACGGTTTGTTCGTCGACGCCGTCGCGGCTTCGACATCGAAGTGGAATTGGCGTGGTTTTCGCAATCCACCTTCGGCGTCGCTACCGAATTGAGAAAGGACATCGAGGTCCATCGTGCGGCTGAGTCGATCTTCGAAGACATCTGCGAGTTCACCTTTTTGGGTTTCATCGCCATAGCGGCCGCTCATTGCGTAGATTCGTTCCGCATCTTTTGCGATATCGCCCAATGTTCGTCGAGTGCACCTATGCCGCGTGGTTCATGATTGGGGAGGTACGATCGGGTTGGGTGCTGCGGTTAGACGTCTCGATCGTATAGCGGGGTTGGTGGTGCTTAACACTGGGGCTTATCCGCCTCCGTAGATGCCGCTGCGAATCGCGGCTTGTCGCATTCCGTTGTTAGGTAGTTTTGCGATGAAGCGTTTGAATGCTTTTGCGAGAGCGGCGACGGTGATGGCGATCGATCGATTACCGAGGTTAGAACCTGCGGTGCGAGATGGTTTATTGGCTCCATATGATACTCCTGCGCACCGCGTGGCGATCGATGGATTTGTACGGGACATACCGATGAAGTCGGCGCATCCGACTTATGGGGTGTTAAAGCGATTGGAGGGGGATTTGCCTCGGTTGGAACATTTACCTACATCGTTGGTTTGGGGGATGAAGGACTGGTGTTTCACGCCGGAGTGTTTGCGTCGCTTTAAGGTGGTCTGGCTGCGAGCCCAGGTACACGAGTTAGGGATGTGGGGCATTACGTGATGGAAGAAGCGGCAAGAGAAGTTTGCGATGCAGTGCGCGGGGTGATTAGTCTGGTTTGAGCCGTGATCGCACAGCGATTTAGTTTTCTGGGGAATTGGCTAGATCCAAGCAGGATTGCATTGCTTTTTGGTCTCCTAGTGCTTCGTAAGCGGTTGCTTGTCCAAAATAGCATTGTTTGATAAAGCGTTTGTCTGCGATGATCGCCTCAGGGGTTTGTTTATGGAACATTTCGAGGGCATGAGAGTAGATGTCCACGGCGTCCTGCCATTGCTTTGCCTGGAGTGCTGAATCGGCCCGTAGGAGTTGCGTTTTTGCTAATCCCGATCGAAATGCTTGGGTGGTTGGTGAACGTTGGAGCAATTTCTCATAGAGTTGTTGGGCTTCATCGAACAACGCGATGGCTTGTTGGGACTGATTGGTTTTATCGAGCAGAGTGCCGACGATGTTCAGTGTTGCTGCAAGTCCGTGAATAAATTCGATACGTTCGGGTTGGGAGGTGTAAAGAGATCGTCTGGCTTCCAAAAGTTGTGGTGCGAATGCATTGGCTTTTTCCCATTGGCTTAACGCTAAGTAGACTGCAACAAGATTGTTCAGCACGCTGGCTTGTTCGAATCGAAAGACCGGGTTGTTTGGTTGCTCTATTAGCAGTTGATTGTGGATTTCGAGGGCTTCCTTGCCTGCTTCGACGGCATAATTCATCGCTCCGCGTTGAGCTTCAATGAAAGCTAGGAAATTGAGGTTAGCACCGAGTTGGTGGCGAAGGATAGGGATCGAAGGAAGTAACGCCTGAAGTCTTCGTTGGATTGCGATAGCGTTTACGATCGGTTCGAGAGCTTGCTCGAATTGCCCTCTATCTTTGAAGCATCTGCCCAAGAGTGTTTGGTGGCGAACGTAAAGCTGGAGTGCTTCATTCTTGCTTTCCGGATCGGCGATTAATTTCTCAACTTTCGATAAGGATTGTTCTAGTGCTTGAATTGCTTCATCGTTTTTTCCTTGTGCCTGGAGTAGCGATGCGGTCGCGTTGAAGTATCGGCATTCCAAGATCCCGAAGTCGTGGGAATCGTTCAGAGGGACATTTTGGGTTGCCAGAAGTTGTCCCGCGGCTTCAAGTTGTTCCGTCGCTTGGGTGAACTGATGCTGGAGGGTGAGCAAGTTTACGAAATCGAGGTGGGTACGGAGTTTGATTTCCAGTGGTTTTTCGTTTGAATCCAGGAATGATTGAGGAACGTTTTTGAATTGAATTAAGGCGTTTTGGAATTGTTCGGTTGCAGAGTTTAAATCACTTTCTTCGAACTTTAGGATGGCGAGTTGGAGATGATTTTCTGCGAGGAGGAGGCGGTTTTCGGGGGTTGGTGAGACGTTGATTAGCTGTTTAAAAAGCTCGATGCCTTTGCAAAGTTTTTCGTCGGATGTTTTTTTATCGCCGAGGATGCTATGCGAGATCCCGATTCGCATAAGAGCTTCAGCCCGCAGGGCTTGGCCCTTAATGTCATCTCCTATGTTTTCGGAGATGTCATTCCAGCGTTTTGCGATTCCGAGGATCACCTGCCGTTCCTCTGAGGATTTCGATGGGGGGCTTCCATAGGCTCGTTGCGACATTTCCTGCAGGCTGGTTCGCAGTTCGTCGATTAGTGCATTTTCGGCTTGTTCCGCTCGTCTTTGTGCTGCAAGTCTCTCTTCTTTCTCAGCACTTTTTTGGGTAACGAGAGCTTCATTGGAAGCGGCTTGGTAGAGGATAGTTAAGAATCCTGCCAAGCCAAAGGCGAGGAATGTCAGGAGGAGGATAGTAGAGACGCGATTTCTTTTCGTCCATTTTTGGATACGTTTCCAATGGCTTGGTCGGCGGGTTGTGATGGGTTCATCATGGAGAACTGCTTGAATGTCATGGGCCAGCGATTCAGCGGATTGGTACCGATCTGCAGGTTTTTTTTCTAGGCATTTCAGGCAGATAGTTTCTAGGTCGATAGGAATCGACGGGTTGATTTGCCTTGGGGGTGTGGGGGGGGCGGTAATTAACTGAGCGATTAGAGTACGGCGGTCTGCAGCGATAAATGGCGGGCGGTGGGTTAGCAGTTCATAGAGGATGGTACCAAGACCATAAATATCGATTGCTTCACTGGACTCTGTCGTATCTCCTGAAGCTTTTTCTGGGGGCAAATAAGCCGGGGTACCGAGGACATCGCCGGGGTGTGTGATTCGCACGTCTTCTTGTTGAAGCTTTGCGAGTCCGAAGTCGATCAATTTCGGTGATGGGGGCGGTGAGGGGAGAATTGAGCTTGGCGTTTCGACTAGGACATTTTGGGGTTTTAGATCGCAATGCAATACCCCACGCTGGTGCGCGTGGTGAATCGCATCGGTCAATTGAAGTACAACTTTGGCGGCTTGTATCGGCGAAGGATGGTTGATTTGAATCCAGGAATCCAAGGGGATGCCGGAAACATGTTCCATGACGAGAGCGGGAAGCTGGCGAACGATAAGGACTTCGAGAACAGCGACGATGTTTGGATGTGACAATTGAGCTAATGCGCGTGCTTCGCGCAGTGCGCGACGGGCTCGATCGGTCGCTGGAGAGTCGTCGTCGAATTGCTCCCTGATGAACTTGATGGCGACTTTGCGCTGTGTACCTTGTTGGACTGCAGAGTAGATTGCACCCATTCCCCCTTTTCCAAGGAGTTCGACATCGTGGTATCCCAGGAGGTCGAACGAATCTGATTGGGGAGGTGGGAGGGGGAGTTTGGTCGTGGTTTGGGATGGATAGAGATCGCGGTTGCTCTGCATTGCTGCGACAAAGGCGGAGCGGCATTGCTGACAATGGGACAAGTGATCGACGATCAGTTCTGTGTCCTGGAGTGGATGAGAGCCGCGGGCATAGTTGGAGATAGTGTCCGGAGTGAGATGTCCGTTTTCCAGGGGGTGCTCCATCGGAGTATTGCGACTGTTACTGTTAGGCGTTCTACTCGACCGCGTGATCGGCAGAGTGTAGGTATATTTGCAATTGCTTTTCGAATCGATTCTTGCTTTTGTAAGCGTTTTCCAGGGAGAGTCCCAGGAGTTCGGCGGTTTGCTGCCCAGAGCATCTGTCGAACATCATAAGGCGGTACGCCTCCCACGATTGCTCGTTGCAGTTTTGTCGTGTGCGTTGGATAGCGACCTCAAGAGTTTCGCGTTCGATCAGTTGATGAATCTGCGTGTCGATAAATTGCAACGTGGATTCGGAGAGGCAAGCTTCGAGATCGAATTCTTTTGGGTTGTGTGTCGAACGGTAGAAGGCTTTTCGAACGGACTGCAACCAGCAGTTTCGAGAGATCCTTTTGAGCCAAACCCTAAAGGTACCTGTTCCTTGGCGTTCGAAGTTATGCACGTTTTGCAAGACCCGAATAAAGGTATCTTGAAGGATGTCTTCGACTTCTGTTGTCGGGATATTCCAAGCCTGCATCCAACGTCGCATCAGCCAGGTGTATTTTGATGCGAACAGTTCCCATGCAACGGGATCTTGGTTACCAAGGCGTTGGACGAAAGTTGTCGAGGTGTCGAGCAATGGATCGTGGGCCACTGGAAGTGATTAGCTTTGATCGAGCGAGTGAAAAGGGGCATACAAGCATGCTAACGGCGAGAGGATTCGGATCTTACCCAATAGACGAGCACTCGCCAAATGGAAAACGTGATTTATGAGGAACCCGTTGAATCAAAAACGAAAAATTTTATTTGTTTTGTGTCAAGATTCCATTGCGACTTGCATTCTTAATTCGGAGCTATTTCAACCTGACGGTACGTACCTGAGGTCTTCGGTTTCGTTTTGAGAATGTAGGGGCTTTTTATGCTTTGGTCCGTGATGCGAGCGAGTATTGTCGGTGCGGTTTTGATTTTTTCGGCGAGTTGCTCACAAGCTGGAGTACTTGTTGGATGGGGGTACCAAGGAGACGAAGTGACCTCCATTCCATCTAATGATGATTTCATAGATTTCGCCAACGACTACTATGGAACGTCAGTCGGTTTGCGTGCAGACGGATCGATCGTTGGATGGGCAGGGAATTCTTATGTTCTCGATGCTTTGCCTTCCGGTACCGGCTACAAAGACGTCGCTTTGATTTATTACGGAAACGATTTCTACGGCACTGGGATAGCGATCAATGCATCGGGTGCAATCGTTGGGTTTGGGGAATCGCCGAATGACAATGAGTTAAGTGACATTCCAGCAGGAAGCAATTTCACACAGGTCGTCGGCGGATACTACGCAGGATTTGCGTTGGATGCCACCGGAAAGATCTACGGCTGGGGGATGGAGGATAGCGGTCAGTTACGTGATATCCCGACTGGAGCGGGGTATACCAAAGTTGCAACGCTATTCACGTCAGCGTTTGCGTTGAACGCCGACGGTTCGATTTCGGCTTGGGGTTGGAATTACTACAACCAAGTTTCAAATGCGCCGACCGGAACGGGTTACAAGGACGTGGCGGCCGGTTTTTACAATGGGGTCGCGGTTCGAGAAGATGGCTCATTGGTCGTTTGGGGGCGTGATCAGTACGGACTTCTCACCAACATTCCCACTGGAAATGACTTTGTGAAGGTTGCCATGGGAGCCAGTGCTGCTTATGCGTTGCGATCGAATGGAACGATCGTCGGTTGGGGCCGAGATTCTTATGACGAAGTTTCTGGGGTGCCTCGTGGGCGGTATACTGCTGTATTCGGTGGGGATGATGTCGGTTTTGCTATCGGGAGTTCGGAACCGGTTCCCGAGCCAGCTAGCGGTGCAATTGCCATTCTGTTGATGGGTGGCACGGCTCTGCGTCGATGGCGTAAGAAGCGTAGCGAAGTAGCTGGCGTTTAAGTCTCGGTCAGCAGATTTCCTAGGGAAGTCCTCGGTTTAACGTCCGCGTGGAATCGAGGGGCATCGCAAGGCGGTGCCCCTTGGCTGGCGGGCCGATTTTTGGTTGCGGACACCCGCTTTGTTTCGGTTTCAGAGGTTTTTCGGGTACAATACCGCATCAAGTAAGCGGTTTCTAGCAATCCGTATCCCACCGAAAAATTCCTCCCACCTTGGTTCATTCCGTTGTTGCAGTTCTGTCGCTCGTTCGATGGACTTTGGGATGGCCGGAGCATTCGAAATGGTTGCGCGTTCCATGCGTCTGATCAGCCGCGTTTGCAGAATCGCCGTTTTCTTTTCGGTGTGTATTGGTTCGATGTGTATTGGTTCGATTTCTAGCAATCCACTGTGCAGAGGGCAGGAACTAGGGGATGTTGCGAGCAACAAGATCGATTTTCTTGGTGATGTCGTACCAATTCTCGACTCGCATTGTGTGAAGTGTCATGGACCGAACAAGCAGACGATGGATGTGAGACTGGATTTGCGGTCTGCGATACTTCGTGGGGGAGGTAGTGGTGAGATCATCCAGGTGGGGGCGAGTGCTGCGAGTCGTCTGATCGAAGTGATCACCGAGGAAGATCCCGATTTGCGCATGCCACCAGAGGGGCAACCGCTTCGTCCGGACGAGATTGCGGTGTTAAGAGCTTGGATTGACCAAGGAGCGTTGGGGCCTGAGGACTCACATTTGCTTGATAAGCCTTTGCCTTGGAGTTTTCAGCCGGTGGTTCGACCAACGGTTCCGGTTCTTTCCAACGAAGGTGACGCATTGCAGTTGCAGGGGTTCGGTCCGATCGATCGGTTTTTAGGAAGTCGGTTAGAGCGTGAGGGATTATCGTTCTCGGGGATAGCGGACAAGGAGACGATTGTTCGTAGACTTTATTTAGTAGCGCTTGGACTACCGCCGACACCAGAGGAGGTAAATCGCTACATAGAAGACGAGCATCCCGATGCTTACGAACGCTTAGTGGAGCGTGTGTTAGGGGACCCGAGGTATGGGGAGCGGATGGCGCGGCATTGGTTTGACGTGATTCGGTACGCAGAATCGAATGGCTTCGAAACCAATCGTGTCCGTTATAACGCTTGGCCATTTCGAGATTACGTAATTGGGTCGTTTAATGCAGACAAGCCGTATGATCGTTTTGTCAGCGAGCAGATTGCGGGGGATGTGTTAGGAGAGGAGTTGGGTACAGGATTTTTGGTTGCCGGCCCTTTTGATTTGGTAAAGAGTCCGGACATCAATTTGACATTGATGCAGCGTCAGGACGAGTTAGCGGATTTGGTCAATACAACGGGAACGGCGTTTTTGGGTTTGACGCTTGGGTGTGCGCGGTGCCACGATCACAAGTTTGATCCGGTGACACAGAAGGACTTTTATGCTTTGCAGGGAATGGTGGCGGGTGTTGAGTTTGCAGAGAGGCCGATTCGAGATGCGAAGAGTGTGCAGTCTCAGCAGCGGGTAGCTGAGTTGGAATTGCAGATCAAAGAGCTCGATGGTCAAGTTGCCAAGTGGCGTGAGATTTCTGTGGAGCGGATGGCGACGAAGAAACTGCGTGAAGCGGTTCGGGCACAGCGCAACGAGGAGATTTTTGATCCCGTAAAGGCATTGGGGGTGCGTTTTACAATTCTGGCTTCTGGTGGTTCGCAGCCTTGTATCGACGAGTGGGAGGTGATGCGTGAGGATGGTGTGAATGTTGCGGGTGCATCGCGGGGTGGTAAGCCGAGTGCGTCGAGTACGTTACCCGGTTATGCGATACACAAGTTGGAGCATATCAACGACGAGCAAGTCGGTAATTCGAGGAGTTGGATATCCAATGAAGTCAACGGAGGTTGGGTCCGCATTGATTTCGCGGAGGCGCAGGTCATACGATCGATGGTATGGGGGCGGGATCGTATGGAGCAGTTTCGAGATCGTGTAGCAACTCAGTATGTGATTGAAGCTTTGCTGGAGGATGGTAGTTGGAAGGAGATTGCATCTGGGAGGGATCGTTTGAGTGCGGTTGACGATCCGCAGGCTTGGGCGGGCGTTTTTGAGGGTAGTGAAGGCCAGGAGGTTCGTTCGCTCTTGGCGAACTTGCAAGGCTTGCGCGGTGAGCTTGCGAAATTTGTGCAGGGGCCGACGGTTTGGGTGGGTGTATTTAAGCAACCGGGGGTGATACATCGCTTGTATCGTGGTGATCCACTGATGCCACGAGAGGAGGTGATGCCTGGGGTGGTTGAGTCGCTTGGCGTCCAGATGCAGGAGTCGGGTGTTTTGCAAGGTAGGGGCGTTTGGGAGTTTCAGGAAGCGAATCCGCAGGAGCGGTTGCGGCGTGAGATGTTAGCGCGTTGGTTGGTTTCGGAGTCGAATCCATTGACTGCTAGGGTGATGTCCAATCGGTTATGGCAGATGGTGTTTGGAGTTGGGATTGTCGACACGCCGAGTGATTTTGGGGGGAATGGTGGCAAGCCGATGCATCCGGAGTTGCTCGATTGGTTGGCGGTGGAGTTCATGGAGAGTGGTTGGTCGGTCAAGCATCTGCATCGACTGATGTTTCAGTCGTTAGCTTTTCGTCAGGCATCTTTGCCGCGAGTTGATGGGTTAGCGAAGGATGCGGATGGTCGATTGTTATGGAGATTTTCGCCGAGGCGTTTAGAAGCGGAGGCGATTCGCGACAGCATGTTGGTGGCTACTGGGGTGATGGATGGACGGATGGGTGGACCAGGTTTTTACTTGCAGCGTGTTGAGCAGGACAACGTGTATCGATATTTCCCGAAGGAGGAAGTGGGGCCAGCGGAGTATCGTCGGATGGTGTATTTGACGAGGATACGTCAGGAGCAGGATCCTGTGTTTGGGGCATTTGATTGTCCGAGTGGCAATCAGGTGATACCGAAGCGATCGCGTTCGAACACACCGTTGCAAGCATTGAATTTGTTTAACAGTCCTTTTGTGATTCAGCAAGCGAAGCATTTGGTAGATCGTTTGGATCGTGAGGGGGGATTATTGGAAAACGATGGGAAGATACGGTTGGCGTTTCGATGGCTGCTTGCTAGGGAAGCCGATGCGTGGGAGATAGAATTGTCCAGAGAGTTTGTGCAGCGGGAGGGTTGGGAAGCGTTTTGTAGAGCGATGTTAAACACGAGTGAGTTATTGTTTGTGTTTTAGGGGTGGGGTTAGATTTTCCGAGGAAGTTAATTGAGGAAGTGGATTGGGGTGTGGTAATGGCGGATCGAGTGGTGGGCAGCGGGAGAGGTGGTGCGATTGAGCGGATGCAATCGCGTCGAGGATTTTTGACTGAGCGGTTGGGTCGGATCAGTGGGATGTCGTTGGGTAGTTTGGCGTTAGTCGATTTGTTGCGCCGTGATGGGATTGCCGGTGATGGGATTGCCGGTGAAGGGGACCGATCGCCGATTAGGCCGGTGATTGACGCAGCGAATCCGAATCGTGCGAGGCAACCACATTTTGAGCCCAAGGCCAAGCAGGTCTTGATGATTTTCTGCGCGGGGGCTTGTAGTCACGTCGATACGTTTGACTACAAACCGAGTTTGATCAAGCATCATGATCAGCCGATGCCCGGATCGGAGAAGCTCATTACATTTCAGGGTGGGCAGGGGACATTGCAGAAGAGTCCTTGGGAGTTTCGACCGCGAGGAGAGTGTGGCAAGTGGATATCGGATTTGGTAGGACAGGTTGGTGAGTTTGCCGATGAGATGTGTTTCATTCATTCTCTTACAGGTAAGACCAACACGCATGGTCCTGGGGAGAACTTCATGAACACAGGTTTTACGTTGGATGGTTTTCCGAGTATTGGTGCTTGGACGACTTATGCGTTAGGGAGTGAGAATGAAGAGTTGCCGGCATATGTAGCGATCCCTGATCCGCGAGGGGTACCGCAATCGAGTGGCAATTGTTGGAATCCGGGTTTTTTGCCTGCGGCTTTTCAGGGGACTGATTTCAATGCTTCGGCGCCGATCCGCAATTTGGGGCGACCGAGGGGAAGCAGTGCGGAATCGGATCGTGCGACGCGGGCTTTTTTGTCGGAATTGAATCGACATCAGTTGGAGCGGTATCCTGGGGATACGGAGTTAGCGGCGAGGATTTCGAGTTATGAGTTAGCAGCGAGGATGCAGATGTCGGTGCCGCAGGTAGCGGATTTGAGTGCTGAGGATGCAGCGACGTTGCGGGATTATGGAGCGGATCAGGGTGGAACGGGGGTGTTGGAAACGAAGGCTGGTTATGCGCGGAATTGCATCTTAGCGAGGAAGTTGTTGGAGCGAGGGGTGCGTTTTGTTCAGTTGTTCAATGGGGCTTATCAGGTAGGAGGGGAGGGTACGAGCAATTGGGATGGGCACAAGGTGCTCAGGGACCAGTACACGGTGCATGGAGAGATTTTTGACCAGCCTACAGCGGCGTTGCTTAGGGATTTGAAGCGGCGTGGATTGTTGGAGCATACGTTGGTGGTTTGGTGTACGGAGTTTGGGCGGATGCCGACGTTTCAAGCTGGGGCGAGGGGTCGTGACCACAACCCGGCAGGCTTTACGGCTTGGATGGCAGGTGCTGGGGTTCGGGCACCTTACAGTTACGGTTCTACGGATGAGTTTGGCTATAAGGCGGTGGAGAAGGTGGCGAGCGTGTATGACTTTCACGCGACGATTTTGCATTTGATGGGATTGGATCACGAGCGATTGAGTTTTTACCATAATGGGATTGAGAGGAGATTAACGGATGTGCACGGGGCGGTGATTCGAGAGGTGTTGAGTTAAATTGGGAGGGCTAGAGGGACTAGCTTGGTGGAAAATCGTCGGATCGTGTGTGGAAGGCTTTAGGGGAATGCCGATGGAGTGAGAGGGTTGGGGGAGACTTGCTCGCGTGATGTCGAAGTTGACAGGACGGGGAGCGAAGTTGCGGATCAGCGCCCTGGAACTTAGGAAATTGCATGTACCCGGGAATCAGTTTACGAACCGAGGGGAGGGTGGTCCGAATAGGGTGGGTTTGGCTTGCGTGGATTTCGGGAGTGTTGCCAGGGGTGATCATTGCGGTTGGCATGTTTTCGAGTGGTTTGGCTTTTGGGCAGCAGCGCAGTCGTACGGCGGTTGATTTTTTTGGCAGTAGTGTGGATCCCACTCAGGAGGGATCTTCGGGTCGGGAGGCTAAGCTTGCTGCGGTTCGCGGCATACCCTACGGGCAGTTGACGCCGGAGGCGACGGCGAGGGTTCGAGCGGTGGTGGATGATGCGAGTTATTTTCGGCGGATGCCGATGCAGACGGTGGATTGTGATTTGGAGATGTATCAGTTTTTGGTGAGGCATCCAGAGGTCGTGGTGAATCTTTGGGATTTGATGGGTATTACCAAGGTAAGTCTCAAGCGGACAGGGGAGTATCAGTTAGTCGGCAATGATGGGGCGGGGACGACTTGTAAGATGGATTTGATTTATGGCAGTGACACGTTGCACATCTATCAATCGCAGGGTGGTTATCAAGGGAGTATGTGGCCGAGGGAGTTGAAGGGGCATTGTGTGGTTGTTCTTCACAATCGGCAGACGCAGATGGCGGATGGTCGTACGGGCATGGTAGCTTGGATGGATGCATTTATGCGGTTGGAGAATGCGGGGGCGGACTTGGTGGTCAAGACGCTCGGGCCAATGATGGGCAAGACAGCGGATCAGAATTTTGTGGAGTGTGCGAATTTCTTTTCGCAGATTGCCATGACAGCGAGGCTTAATCCGCAGGGGTTGCAGCAGGTAGCGGGGCGGCTCAAGGGTATATCCCCGGAGGTACGCAATGAGTTTATAAGAACGGCGGCGGAGTCATCGATTCGGCAGGGGAAGGTGATTGGAGTTCAGCAAGCTTTGACGCAGGGGATTGCGACATCGACACGTCGAATGGTCAGTAAGCGTAGTGGTGTGGAGCCAAAGTCAGAGGGATTTGAGGAGAGTGTGTTGGGGGAATCGCCAACGATTCACATGTTGACGAATGAAGGCGAGTTTGATCCCAAGCCGTAGGTTTAGTTTTGCTTGTGGAATTAGAGAATTTGGGAACCAGTGGTTGGAAAACTGCATCCAAACCGACTGTCTGAACTAGAATGGGGGGGAAATGAGCCCGGGGGAGGTCGAGTCGGGTTGGGAGAAAGTGATTTCTTTGGTCCGAAGAAAACTCCACAGGCGAAGAGAAAAGCGTTAAAATGACAATCTTTTGAGAGTCCGGAATCCTTCGTTGGTTGTCTGCACGTCTGTCCTTTAGAAATTTTTCTTATTGGGTTCGCTATGGCTTCTGGTCCCTCGGACGAAAATGTCGAACAAACCAAGCGGCAGATTCGCGACTTGGTCAATCAAGTCACGGAGTTATCGAAGTCTGACGTCGATGCTTCGGAGTTTTATCCTTCGGTATTGCAGCGGGTGGTGAGTGCATTGGCGGCACCTGGGGGTGCGATTTGGTTGTTGGACGGGGAGAGTGGATTGCGGTTGGCGCATCAGATTGACATAGCTCCTCATTTGGTGGACGCGCGGAATGAGGAGGCGATTCAGCACGGACGGTTGTTGGGGCGTCTGATTCAGAATGGCAAGGCGGAGTTGGTTCCACCGATGTCGGGATCTGCTGAGACGGGCGAAGCGAATCCGACGAAATACTTGTTGGTGACTTCTCCGTTGGTATCTCCGAAGGGGCCGGTGGGGTTACTGGAGGTATTTCAGCGGGGGCAGACGCCACCGGAGGCTCAGCGTGGTTATTTGCGATTTGTGGAGCACATGGCCAAGTTGATTGGTGATTGGATCAAGGGACATACGTTGCAGGAGGTATCGACGCGTCAGGAGTTATGGCAGCAGTCGGATCAGTTTGCGCGGTTGGTGCATGACAATTTGGATCTCAAGGATACTGCTTTTACGATTGCCAATGAGGGTCGTCGATTGATTGATTGCGACCGGGTATCGGTTGCGATGCTCAAGGGTGGCAAGGCGAAAGTGATAGCGATATCTGGTCAGGATTCGATAGAGACGCGGTCGAATAATGTGCAGGCGTTGGGGAATTTAGCGACGCGGGTGATCAACAGTGGAGAGCCGTTGTGGTATGACGGTTCGACCGAAGACTTGCCACCTCAGTTGGAGGAAGCGATCGAGGATTACGTCGACTTGTCGCATGGTCGCACGGTTGCGGTGTTACCGATTCGGCAACCGGAGAGGAAGCTTGAGGGTGACATTCTTGCGGAGCGTAACGAGACGAATGAGGCTCGGGTGCGGCGAGAGATCATCGGTGCTTTGATTGTCGAGCAGATTGAAACGCAGTTATCGCGTGAGACGCTTGAGGGGCGAGTGGATTTGGTCTATGAGCATGCGGCGCGTGCTTTATCGAATTCGATGGACCACAGCAATATTTTGTTCATGCCGGTATGGCGATTTTTGGATCGATGTTTGTGGATGTTCCGTGGATCGGCGTTACCTAGAACATTATCGATACTTGGTCTGATCGGTGCTGCATTGGTTTCGATGTTTCTCATTCCGATGGATTTTGACTTGCAGGGCAATGGGAAGTTAAAGCCGACGGTTGAGCGTCAGGTGTTTGCGCATGCGGACGGGGAA
This sequence comes from uncultured Pirellula sp., assembly GCA_964483385.1. Lineage (GTDB taxonomy): Bacteria > Planctomycetota > Planctomycetia > Pirellulales > Pirellulaceae > JBKCUI01. The sequence goes on from CAZACJ010000006.1 coordinate 77,105, forward strand.
GTCGAGCAGGTATACATCAAGCATGGCGACACGGTGTTGGAGAATCAGCCGTTGGTCAAGCTCAAGAACAACGAGTTAGAGCAGCAGATACAGACGACTCGAGGCCAGTACAAGCAATCGTTGCAACAGGCTTATGAGTTGAAGCGACAGCTCAATAGTTCAACGACACTGACGGAGGCGGAGCGGATCAGGTTGCAGCAGGACTACAACCAAGCGGAGCAGGAGGCGGTCAATCGCAATGCTGAGTTGGGATTGTTGGTTGAAAGGCAATCGAAGCTACAGCGGTTGAGTCCGATCAATGGTTTGATCACAACTTGGGATGTCGAGAAGGTGCTCAATGCGAGGCCTGTTGTGACGGGTCAAGTTTTGATGTCGGTTGCGGATCCCGAGGGGCCTTGGGAAGTGGAGGTCTTGATGCCGGAGAAGCGGATGCGTTATCTGGATTGGGGATTTGCGAATAAGGCGAAGAAAGATGAAAAGGGAGAGGCGTATCTGGATGTAGAGATCATCTTGATGACTGCCCCGGAGCACAAGCATTATGGTCGTTTGTATCAATCTGGTATTGGAGAGCGAGCGGAGTTGGACACGGAAGACGGAGCGGTGGTGCGGCTTCGTTGTGTACCGACAGATGATGCGTTATTGAATATTTCCCGTCGACCTGGGGCGAGGGTGATGGCGGATGTGAAGTGTGGAAAGCGCAGTGTTGCTTTCGTATGCTTCTACGAGGTCATCGAGTGGATACGAGCGAACTTGTTGTTCTAGATCTGTACCCAATGGTGTGATTAGCTGCCGGAACTTAGATAAGAGAATAAAGCGTTATGACACAAAAGGTACTTGTAGCCCTATCGGCGGTGGTGATAGCAGTTTCGATGGCGGGTTATTGGTGGCAATCGAAGTCGATACCGTTGCGAACGGGCGAGGTTCGAAATGTTGCACAGGGTGACTTGTCGGGTACTGTTGAGGAGCGGGACGTGTCGACTGTTTTTCTTGGTAGCGACCAAGGTGTCGACGGGGTTCAGGGGCGATTGCAGCAGATTGATCAGCCGCCGGTGACGACAAAGTTTGTTGCGCAGACGGGAGTTGAATTGCCTCCAGCAGGTTTACCGCCGGCAACTGGGGCTAATGAGTCGTTGCCCGCAGTTGGATTACCGGGGGGTGCAGCAGTACAGATACCATCTGGCAATGGGTTGAATCGTGGGGTGGGAAGTGTATCGAAGGATGGAGTCTTGCGTTATCGAGCGATTTTGTCTTTCGTCAATGACATCAAGGTCGTTGCGCAGGCTGATGGGATTGTATTAGACATTCTAGTCGACGAGGGTGCGGTGGTGTCCAAGGACACGGTGATGATACAGATTGACAATCGTTTGGCGAATGCGGAGAAGGAGATTGCGATTCGGGAGTTGGAATCGGCGAAGTTGAAGGCGGAGGATGAGAGTCAGATCAAGTTCTCTGAGGCTTCGTATGACGTGGCGAGTTCGGTATTCAAGCGATCGCAGGAGTTGTATCAAACGGCAGCAGAGTCGCTTGATGACTTAGAGAAGAAGCGATTAGAGTTGATCAAAGCTGGATTTCAGATTGACGTTTCGAAGCGGGAGCAGAAGATCAACGAGGCAGCGGTAGGTGTGAATGAAGCGAAGTTAAATGCATCGATGGTTCAATTGGAGTTGCGAACGATCAAGGCGCCGTTTTCTGGGGTGGTTGCGAGTGTCCAGAAGGAGCGATACGACTGGGTGAAAGCGGGTGAAGAGATACTGCGGATGGTATCGTTGGATAAGTTTCGCGTGAAGGGAACTGTGCGATTAACGGAGTCTCCGAACAATTTGGAAGGTGCGAGAGCGAAAGTGATCGTACCGGTAGGATCTGGGCGAGTGGAAGAGATAGAGGGGGTAGTAGGATTTGTCAGTCCGGAGTCGCAGGGGACCGGAGCGCGGGCGGATGGGACGGATGATTACGCAGTTTGGGTGGAGATTCCGAACAAGCAGGTTGCGGGCAAATATTTGTTCCGTGGTGGGATGGATGCGGAAGTGGAGATTTACCCCAAGCGATAGATCGCTTGGAGTGCAGAGTGTGCAGCTAAGGTATTTTGGAATTTGCCGATTGGTAGACGCTTATGACAACGATGGCTGATTCTTTGGTCAACAGTGCGATGCGGCCGTTGAAGCTGCGTCGTCGACCGGATTTAGAATCACGTCGGCATCGATATGATGGCAAGTCGTATTGGGTGGTCAAAGAGCCGATTGGGTTGAATTACTTCCGCTTTCATGAGGAAGAGTATGCGATCTTGAACATGCTTGACGGCGAGACATCGTTGCAAGCGATCAAGGATCGTTTTCAAGCGGAGTTTGCGCCGCAGCGGATTAGTTTGCAGGATTTGCAGCAGTTTGTCGGGATGTTGCATCGCAGCGGGTTGGTGATTTCGCATGCGGTGGGGCAGGGCAAGCCGTTGCGTCGGCGTGGAGAGACGAAGAAGCGTAAGGAGTTGATCGGGAAGTTATCGAACGTATTTGCGATTCGTTTTCGGGGGATTGATCCCGAGCGGATTCTCAATGGTTTGTTGCCTTGGTTCGGTTGGTTGTTTACGACTTGGTGTTTGTTTTTTGCCATGCTGTTGGGGTTAGCGGCGATTACTTTGGTGTTGGTCAATTACCAGGAGTTTCGTGGCAAGCTTCCTACTTTTGAGACGTTTTTTGCTGCGAACAATTGGTTGTTTTTGGGACTGACGATGGCGTCGGTGAAGGTATTGCATGAATTCGGACACGGATTGAGCTGTAAAAAGTTTGGAGGTGAGTGTCACGAGATGGGGTTGATGTTCCTCGTATTTACCCCTTGTTTGTATTGCAATGTTTCCGATTCATGGATGTTGCCGAATAAGTGGCAGCGGGTGTTTATTGGTGCAGCGGGGATGTATGTGGAGTTGATACTTGCGTCGATCGCGACTTTTTTGTGGTGGTATAGCGAAGACGGGATGTTTAATTTCCTATGTTTGAGTGTGATGTTCATCTGTTCGGTATCGACGGTTGTGTTTAACGGCAATCCGCTGTTGCGATTTGACGGATATTACATTTTGATGGACATCCTTGAGATTCCCAATTTGCGTCAGAAGGCAAGTGAGATCCTCAAGCGATGGTTTCAGAAGAATTGTTTGGGATTGGAGTTGCAAGACAATCCATTTTTGCCACAGGGCAATCGAGTCCTTTTTGGGGCTTATACGATCGGTTCATTTATTTACCGATGGGTTGTGGCCTTTGGGATCATCATGTTTTTGAATCAGGTGCTCAAGCCTTATGGATTGCAATCGTTGGGGCGTGCGTTTGCGGTAGCGGGATTAGCGGGGATGGTAATCCCTGGTGTGATGTCGGTTGTAAAGTTCTTGAAGACACCTGGGAGGGCGGCGAAGATGAAGCGGGGGAACATATTGACCTCCTTGACCGTGGCGGCGGCGGTCTTGTCGGTGATCGCGTTCTTGCCGTTGCCGTTTTACGTGTATTGTCCGACGGAGATTCAGCCGACGCGGTCGATCGAGGTTCGAACGATAGTGCCGGGTAAGTTAGTGCGGTGGCATAAGTTTCCGCAGGATGAGGTCAAGCGTGGAGATATTCTCTGCGAGTTAGAGAATTTGGATTTGCGTTATCAGCGCACGAGGGCTTATGGGGATCTGCAAGTTGCGGAGATCAAGTTAAAGGATTTAGAGCGATCTGCGGCGGCGGATCCGCAGCAGGTGCAGTATTTGCGTATTCAGCAGGAGGATGTTGAAGCGAAGAGAAACATTTTGGTGGTACTGGATCAGAAGATCGCAAATTTAGTGTTGCGCAGTCCGATCGATGGGTATGTTTTTAAAGCGCCTTCGAAGGAGGAGAGCAAGGCAGCGAAGGCGCAGGAGCAGTTGCCGAGTTGGTATGGAGATCCTTTTGATCCGATGAATACCGAGGTGTATTTCAGCGAGGGGGATCATTTGTGTTTAGTTGGTCCAGAGAAGAAGATGGAAGGGGTGATGATTGTCGACCAGCATGACCGGGACTTATTGGGGATTGGAGACGAAGTAAGTTTGATGCTGGAGTCAGCTCGATTGGAGTCGCTCAAGGGTCGGGTAATCGGTTTTTCGGCTTCTGAGATCAAAGACGCACCGCCGCAGCTCTCGATTCAGGTGGGTGGGACTTTGGATACCAAGACGGATGAGACGGGGCGAACCATACCGATCAGTACTTCGTATCAGGCGAGGGTGGAATTTGACGAGGCGGATTTACCTCGGCGACCTGGTTATCGGGGCGAAGCCAAAGTCCATTTACCATGGAGATCGCTAGGTTGGCGACTGAAACGATACTTCATGAAAACCTTTAATTTTGAGTTCTAACGGTGGTGGACAAGACCACTTTGGAACTTTAGAGTGTTGAGGAATCTCACAGAGACAGAGCGGGAGCGATCTCGTTTTTGGTAGGTAAGTTTTTTTAGAGAAAGAGTTAGAGATGTCGAACGAAGAAACACAAGATGGCGGTCAGGCAGCGGGGCAACAGGGGCAGCAAGTTGTTCAGGTTCAGGTCAAGGACGAGGATGCGATTGCTCTGTATGCAAACTTCTGCCGCGTGACTGGATCGCCGGAAGAGTTGATCGTCGACTTTGGTCTCAATCCTCAACCGATTGGGGTTCCTAAGGATCCGATCCATGTCAAGCAGCGGATCATTATGAATTACTTCACCGCGAAGCGATTACTGGCGGCATTGAACATGTCGATTCATCGCCACGAACAAGTTTTCGGTGTTTTGGAGACAGACGTGCAGAAGCGTCTGCGAGCCCAGTAATTTCAGGGTAGTAGGTTTGGATTGCGGTTTGCGATTCTTGGTCGATCGTTTACAATCGCGGCGAACAGGATCGGGCCGTAGCGCAGCCTGGATTAGCGCGCTACCTTGGGGTGGTAGAGGTCGGGAGTTCGAATCTCCCCGGCCCGATTTCAAATAAGAGAAGCCTTGCAGTTGTAAAAACTGCAAGGCTTTTTGTTTGCGCAAAACCGTTGGCAAGAGGATGGGTGGCAGGAAGATGGTAGTCAGAAAGCTGGCAGAAATGGAAATGGGTATTGGAACTTTTGATACAATGAGGGGGTTGTCATTTAGAACTCCAGACATCGAATAAAGAGCCATGTTGCAATTGGGATCGCCGCGACTATCACAGAATCATCGTCCGAGGTGGTTGTTGGCATTTTCCGCATTTATTGGGATGATTTGGGTGTTTTTTTGTGGCGTTAATGTTCAGGCACAGGAAGCTGTGGTTGATGAGTTGGGTGGAGAGGGAGTGAGTGCAGAGGTGCTTGCGGCGCAGGATCGTCGCATTGAGGCGATGCGTCAAGCGTCGGCTTGTACCGTGGGAGTGTTTGGGGTTGATAGTCAAGGTGGTGGATCAGGGGTTTGCATAACACCGGACGGTTATGTGTTGACGAATTTTCACGTATCGAGTCCTTTTGGTACTCGGATGCGATGTGGGATGAATGACGGCAAGATGTATGAAGCGGTGGTAGTGGGGATTGATCCCACGGGGGATTTGGCCGTTTTAAAGATGTTTGGCAGGGATGATTTTCCGGTGGCGCGTTTGGGGGATAGCGATCAGGTTCGGGTTGGACAGTGGTGTTTTGCGGCGGGGAATCCTTTTGTTTTAGCGACGAATTTGCAACCGACGGTAACTTATGGACTGATCAGTGGAGTGAGGCGTTACCAATATCCTGCTGGGACGATACTTGAGTACAGCGATTGCATTCAGACAGATGCGGCGATCAATCCGGGGAATTCGGGTGGACCATTGTTCAATGCGGCGGGTGAGTTGATAGGGATCAATGGGCGCTGTTCGTTTGAGAAGCGAGGTCGGGTGAATGTAGGGGTAGGGTATGCCATCTCGATCAAGCAGGCGATGAATTTCTTTTGGAATCTGCGATCTGGTAGGGTGGTGGATCATGCGACTTTGGGGTTTACCGTATCGACAGACAAGCAAGGACGGGTAGTTGTTTCAAATATTCTTGACACGAGTGATGCTTATCGTCGTGGGGTTCGTTATGGGGATGAGATTCTCAAGTTAGGGGATCGCGAGGTAGCTACGACGAACCAATTGAAGAACGTTACGGGGATTTTTCCGGATCAGTGGCGGGTGCCGTTGCGTTACCGGAACGAGGATGGGGTTCAGGACACGGTGATTCGATTGCAGAGTTTGCACTTGCCTATTGAGTTAGAGAAGATTGTCCAAGGAGAGGCGCAGCAGCGTGAGGGGAAGCCATCGGAGGGCAAGCAGGAGAAAGAGGGGGAAGCTGAAAAGGGTAGGGAAGGGAGGGGCGAGGGCGCCGAGGGGGCGGAGTCTCGCAAGTCGGGTGGAGGCAAGAAGGATCCTTACGCGGCGATGGTTCAGGAGCGTCGTGGCTTTAGTAATTACTATTTCAACACGCTGGAGTTAGAGCGGATTTTGAAGTTGCAGAGAGAGAATCCCACAGCAATGTATCCTCGGGAAGTTTTTGGTGGTGAGACGTTGGGGGATGGTTCGGGGAGCTTTGGTGGGGTTGGGGTATCCGGGAAAGTGCTTGGGGAGCAGACTCCCATTTCGGTTGGGATCGAGGCAGAGAAAATCGTTTGGACTTTAGGGGACAAAACGGAGTCGGTAGGAGAGAGGCTGGGTTGGGCACCTTGGGTTCAGAAACGCAGCAGTGGTTGTTTAGCGCTGGGGCTTAAGGTCTGGTATCAGTGGCATGCGGTGGGTCCTCGGCGGATGGGGGAAGCGGTTTATTTGGGGCGTAGTCCCGTGATGGGGCGAATGGAGCAGATGCACGATACGACTCGTATTCTGCTTGGTGATATCACGGCAGACGTTTACACATCTCCGACGACAGGAGAGATCACATTGATCGAGTTGTATCCGGATCGGCAGACGGAACCGGCAGAGATCTATTTCGAGCGATTGGATGGTGCTCAAGTAGGTTTGCAGGGAGTCGTTGACGTCGGGCAAGCGGTGCAGATGGTGAGATTACAGTTCGGGGTAGATACAGCGCTTGCGATTCTCGCTGAGCCGATACGAAAGATGCCCGTCGTGGAGGAGCAGCGATGAAGAATATTCTGTGGGTGCTTATTGGGGTCGCAATTAGCTTCAGTGGCCGATTGTTTGGAGCGGAGGCTGATTGGATAGAAGCTGGGGGTCTTGAGGAGTTGCTTCAGCGCAGCGAGCGGTCGGTGGTCAAGTTGTATGGTGCGGGTGGTATGCGAGGACTAGAGAGTTATCAGAGTGGGGTGATGGTTGGCGACGGGACGATGATATTGACGAGTTGGACGACGGCGTTGGATGTTGATCGAGTGCGTGTGGTGACATTTGATGGTCGTCGGTTGGATGCTGAGGTTTTGGGAGTTGATCCGGAGTGTGAGATTGCGTTGTTGAAGGTACCGAATGCGGGGTTACCGGCATTTTCGTTAGATGCGCCGAGGAAGGTCTATTCTGGGGAGAGGGTGTTTGCGATTACTAATTTGTTCGGGATTGCGGCGGGCAATGAGGCTTGTTCGTCGCAGAAGGGGGTTGTGATGGCGATATCGCAGTTACGACCATCGTTATCGGGTAAGCAGACGGTGTATCAGGGGCCGATTATTGTTACGGATGCGATGACAAATAATCCGGGTGCTTCGGGTGGGGCTTTGATTGATTTGAAGGGCAACATGGTGGGTTTGATAGGCAAGGAGTTGCGGGATGAGCAGAATGGAATTTGGGTTAATTATGCTTTGCCGATTGAGGTCGTGAAGGGATCGATGGAGAGGATACTCACGGGGCAAACTCGCAGTGCGGAGGCGAGTTCCAAGGTGGTGGAGAATCACCACGAGTTGAAGGCATTGGGGGTAGCGATGGTTCCGGATGTTTTACCGAAGACACCGGCGTTCATTGATCGAGTGCAAGGGGGATCGCCGGCGGGGCGTGCGGGTTTGTTGCCGAATGATCTTGTGCTGCTTGTCAATGATCAGAGGGTGGATTCGCAGAAGGCATTTGAAAAGATCTTGATGACGATTGAGCGTAACGACTCGTTTTCGATGTTGATACAGCGAGATAATGCGTTGGTACGTATCCAGGTACGTCCGTAGTGGTTTATGGTGATGGTGGGGTGAGAGTTGCGGATTGAGTTTTTACTATGAGAAGATCGAGTCTAGGTATGCGACTTGTTGAAGGCAGGGTTGAGGGTGGGGGGCTCGAACACGGTTACATGAGTGCATTGTTCCTGTTGATCTTGATGTTCTGCAGTGTGACTTCTTCTTATTCAGACGCTGTGGAGCCACCGTTGGAGGAGTTGGAGCAAGCGGCATTTCGGCGAGCGGCGGGGGTGGCTTCTGAGTCGGTGGTACAGGTGGAGACTTTTGGTGGAGCGGAGTTAGTGAATCGGCAGTTTGCTGCATCGGGACCATCGACGGGTTCAATTTTGTCGAGTGATGGTTGGATAATCACGAGTTCTTATCCGTTTCGGAATCAGCCAGCTTCGATCAATGTGATACTTTCGGATGGGGAGCGTAAGCCGGCGAAATTGGTAGCGAGGGACTATAGTCGGGAGTTGGCATTATTGAAGATTGAGGTTGATCGGCCTTTGGTAGCTTTGCGACCGAGTGATCGCAAGGGATGGCGTGTGGGGCAATGGGCGTTGGCGCTTGGGAAGACCTTTGAGGCGAAGGAAGCTAGTTGTTCGGTGGGGATACTCAGTGCGATGGGGCGGGTATGGAACAAGGCTGTGCAGACGGATGCGAAGGTATCTCCGCAGAATTATGGGGGGCCTTTGATTGACTTGGATGGGCGCGCGATTGGGATTCTCACTCCGATCAATCCGGGGATTGTCAGTGAGGGGGAGGTGGAGCAGTGGTATGACAGTGGTATTGGATTTGCGATTCCATTGGAGGATATCTTGGCGCGATTGCCGAGGATGCAGTCTGGGGAGGATTTGTATTCGGGGAAGATAGGGGTGCGTTGGAGAGGGGTGGACGAGTATGGAGAGTCGGTGGTTTTGCAGGGGGTAACACCTGGTTCACCGGCAGCGAAGGTGGGGATTGAGGTTGGCGACAAGATAACGGCAGGTGGCCCGACGGCTGAGGCTTTGGTTCCGGTGCGTAATCACTCGGAGTTTAAGCATATTTTGGGTCCGGCGGATGCTGGTGGGCGGATTGTTTTGGAGGTTGAACGAGGTGGGGAGAAGAGGCGAGTGGAGTGTGAGTTGGTCAAGGAGTTGCCTTCTTATCGTGAGCCCTATTTGGGGATATTGATAGAGCCAGGAACGGAATCGAAGTCACCTTTGGTACGGGGGGTCATCCCGGAGAGTCCGGCTCAGAGAGCGGGGATTGAGGTTGGCGAGTGGATTGAGACGATTGGTGGTCAGGGGATTACTCAGGATCGGTCGTTGGATGTTCGGTTGGGGAATTTGAATTACCGCGAGACGGTACCGATGGTGCTCAAGAGGGAGGATGGAAGGAGTCGTGAGTTGTCGGTGGCTTTAGCAGCGCATCCGGAGAATGACATTGATTGGGAGGATCGATTTGAAGTTCCTGCGGTGGGTGTGGAAGGAGAGGTGAAGGGAGTGCAGTTGGGGGTAGGTACGGTTCAGTTACCGCTTGGGGATGTGAAGAACAAGGCTTTTGCGATTGTTCCATCGACGTATCGGGAGGATGTTGCACATGGGTTATTGGTGATCTATGGGGAAGCTGGAGAGCAGAATCAGAAACAGTGGAGTGAGGCATGGGAGGCATTTGCTAGGGAGCATCGATGGATTATTACGGTAGCGCAGTCTGCCGGTGAGACGGGTTGGACTTTTGAGGAGTTAGAGATTGGGAATCGGGTTCAGAATTGGGTGACTAGCACTTATTCGATCGATCGACGGCGTATTGTGTCTGGTGGTATTGGTTCGGGATCGCTTTTGGCATATATCACCGCTGCGCAGACTCCTGAGTTGTATCGGGGAGTATGGTTATGTAATGCCAAGATAGCATCCCGAGTGAGGGTATTACCGAGCGAGCCATTTAAGGCGGCTCATTACTTCATCAATGGGACGGACAAGGGAGTGGAGGCCTTTGTTGAGCGGTTGCGTCAGAGTGGTTATTCGGTGCAGAGTAGCAGTAGTGATTTGGAGACTGGCAAGTTGGTGGAGTCTCCGTTGCTTGGGCCATTGCAGCGTTGGATGCGGCTGTTAGAAGCTTATTAGGGAATGGGTGTTACCTTGAATCGTCCGAATCCTTCTGAAGAGATTCCAGTTGCGCGATGGCTAGCTTTGATTGTTGGGAGTGCATTGTTATTGGTGGGGTTGTCGATGCGTTTTGCGCCGGCGGTATGGGATGGTCAGCGTTGGATGGCATCGGACACGTTGAGTAAAGTTGGAGTGTTGTTGTTATGTATGTGGTTAGCTTGGCCTGCTGTTGAGGCGATTCGCAAGGCGCCTGGTGGAGCGATTTTGATGATTGCTTTGACGGCGGTGTTGTTATTGTTTTTCTACCGGCCGAAGACGATTTTGTTTACGGGGCCTTTTATTTCCGTGGCGATAGCGATTGCGTTACTTCGTGGATGGTGGCAGCGAGGTGGTGGGCGGTAGGTTTTTGGATCGATCGATCCAGCTGGGATCGAGGGTGATTGCTATACGGAATCCGAGGTTATGTCCTCGGAGCGAGGGGTCGTCACCGTATTGGAAGGAGACTCGGCATTGGTTAGCTCCGTAGTACCAACCGCCGCCGCGGTCGACTCGCGAGGCTCCTGTTTCTGGTCCTATTGGGTTGATTTCGACGGTGGGTCGATCGTTGCGAGTCCATCCGTGGCACCATTCGAATACGTTTCCTTGGGTGTCGTAGAGACCGCGTAGGTTAGGACGAAGTTCTTTGGGGGCGTGTGTTCGTCTGTTGCTGTTTTGGTCGAACCAGCCGTAGTATTGCAGAAGGGAGGTATCACCACCGAAGCTGAAGCGGGATTTGCTGGTGCCGCGAGCAGCGATTTCCCATTCGGATTCCATAGGGAGACGAAAGCCGGGTTTATCGAGTTGAATGGGCCAGTGCAGGGGAGCCCAGGTTGTATTTGGATCTCGAGCGAACATGTCGGGTGGTAGTGTATCGGGATCGGCGTATGCTTGCTCGTTTTCTTGCAAGTGGATTTGTTGGCCGAGCCATCGGCAGAATGCGACGGAGTCAAACCAGGTCGTAAAGAAGGCGGCTTGATCCGGGGTCGCTTGGAATTTCTTCATTTCTTCGGCGAAGGGGGAGTTTGCAAAGCGGAGGATTTCTTCGAAGGTGATTTCACGATCGAGGACAGCGAAGGGGTATTTGATTTCGGAGACGTATTGTGTTTCGTCTTGTTGTCGATCGGGATCGAGTTGATCGGTAGATCCGAGTTGATAGATTCCGGGTTGAAAGACGATGAATGTGTAGGAAAACCTTTTTGTCGTCGTTGGGGCTTGTGGGTTTACTGGCAGATCGATGGCAAGTTGAAACCATTGTCGGTCTAGTTGGTAGGGGATGGTTGTAGATTCAAATTCGCGAACAGTATCTTGTTTACCCCAGCGAACGAGGAACCATCTTGCGATAGCGTGGATTTTGGATTCTGGGTGGGAGTGGAACAGTTCGGTAATGGATGAGAGGACTTTGTCCGCATTGCTTTTGGTGAGTTCATCGGGAGAGAAGTCACCGAGCAGGGAGATGAAGGCATAGAGTGCATTAGTGTTATCGCGAAAGTAGTGATTCGCTTCGAGACAATTAAGCAGATCGGCAGCGGTGAGACCTTCTGCTTTTGCGAGGTGGATAAATTGCGATAGGGGTTCTGGTTGAGAGTTATTAAAGAAGATGGGTGTGATACGGGAGTGGTGTCCAAGTTTCAGTAGGGAGATGGCTGCCGTTGCGCGACGTTGACCTTTTCGGATGCTATCGGCGAGTGAATCGTTGGATAATTCGGAGGTATCGGCAACGATGGCGGTGAGTTGGTTTATGACGGTTTGATCTGGGTTATTTGCGAGGAGGGGGAAGAGGATTGTGAATTGGCTTGGGTTTGCACTAGCGATCAGATCGGCGAGTCGCCCGCGATCTTCTTTTGCGAAGTCCTTGATCGCATTTGCAGCGGAGACTTGGACATTTGGCGATTGGTTTGGGTCGGCGAAGAGGGCTTCGATATGTGGTAGGAGTTGATTTGCGATTGGCAGCAGTAGGCGGCGGATGGCGGGTTGGTCTTCTGCATTGAGGCGGACGAGTTGATTTGCGAGGAACGCAAAATCTGTTTTCGACCATTCTTGCAGATCGTCGCTGGCGGGTTGTTGGATGAGGAAGATGGCAGCGAAGAGACGGCGACGGTGGTCTGCATTACTATCTTTGAACAACGACTTCATGTCGGGGTTTAAGCGATTGGCGTGAGGGCTCAGGACACGGATTAGTGGATTGAGGTAGGCTAATTCTTGGGTGTTGAGGTATTTGTCTCGCAGGTGATCAACGAGGTTTTTGTCGTGCTTAACAGCGATGATTTCCGCATGGAATTGTGCTGTGTTTGGGATGTTAGAATTGGTGGAGTGATAGATTGGTTTGAGGTGTCTTTCAACGATTGGTTCGGTCCAGATGGGGTCATTGATCAGTTCGTTTAGGTTTTCGGGAGCGACGGTTTGGGCTTGTCGAACGCGTTCTCTTGCTAGTTTATCGGTATCTTGTTGAATCCAGTTTTGTTGAAGGATTAGGCCGAAGATAGCGAGTCCGGCGAGATAGACGAACAGGAACAGGACACGAGCTCCGTGGTGCCACATGGAGGATTGCATCATGTCGGATTGCAGGGGAGTCCAAGTTTTGGAAGGGACACTTGCGTAGATTGCGACGGATTCCCAGAAGTTTGGGAGTTGTTTATCGTCACGTTTTTCGGACCAGAATCGAGCGCATTCGTCGAGAACGAGTTCAGCTCGACCGCGTGAGGTGGTGCGTTTATGTCGAGTTAACCATTCGCGGATTGAAGGAACAAGGTAGTCGTGTGTGAGTTGATAGTAGGTTCCTAAGCGGGAGGATTCGGGTTGGTTGTTGACGTTGGAGGGGGTGATCAGTCGCAAGCGTCGGTCGAGGATATTCAGGAGTGATTCGAATTCTTGTGGTTTATCTGAATATTCTGAAGTGGTTCGCAGATCGTATTCGGATTTGAAGACCCCTTTGATATCGGAGCCTTTGGGGGGTAGGAGTTGTGCAAGGATTTGCTGTGCGGCTTGTTCGTGTTGTCGAAACTCTGGTTTGGAGTATTTGGAGCTGAAGGCTTCGTTGAGAAATACGAGTCCAACACCTTCTATTCCGCCGATATCCTTGAGTGAGTTTGGGGTCCAATCGCGGCCTTTCATGGTATCGGCGAAGAGGGAGAGTTTCACTGGTACAACTTTTCCGTCTTCACAGAGTGCATCGACGGACTGTTTGAGAAAGGCGATGTTATCCGGGGACCAGTTGGCTTCGTTGGGATCTAGTTTTCCGAAGGCAATACCGAATAGGCCGAGAACTTTGGAGGCGTGATTTTTGCTGAAGAGGTCAACGAGGTCGCAGTTGACTCCGTCGATCAGATGGATTTCCAATTCACGGAAGAATCGGTTCAGGGGGACCCAGAAGTCATCGCGGACGAGGAATACGGCTTGGATATTTTTCCCATCGCATTGCCGCATGGCTTCGGTGAATTCTGATGTTTCATAGTGCTCGCAGTGATCGAGCCATTGCTCGAATTGATCGATGATAAGTAGCAGTTTATTTCCATTGAGAATTTCTTTGTCTTGGCGCAGGGTGCGCAGTGCATCACCGAGGCTAGAATCGGGCAGGTTTGGGAAGTGAGAGTGAATTTTTTTCGCGAGTGCGACTTCGGTACCGAGGGGTGCTGCGTCGATAGCGATGCAGTGGATGTCTTTTCCGAGTCGGGGGATGACACCGGCTCGAATGAGGGAGGATTTACCGCAGCCGGATGGGCCATAGATGGCGATAGCCATGGGTGTTTGGTCATGGCGAGACGCCAAGCGAGAGATCCAGGTTCTCAATCCATCGGAGAATCCTCGGCGATCGTAGGGACCTGGTAGGAGTCGCAAGAAGAAATCTGCATCGGATTCATCGAATGCGCGGAGTCCTTTGGGTTTCACGCGTGCATTTGGGTCGGGGATAATTTTGTCCGAGGGGCTGGATTCTTTGATTTGGTGTTCGAAGACTGTTTGCTCGACGTAGGTGATGTTGGTAGCTTTTGAGGGGCTCCTTGGGGTTCGAGAGGGTTTTTCACCGAGTGCATCGGCTTTTGAGGAATTCAGGAGCCATCGTAGGTCTTCGGCGAAATCTGCAGCGATTGGGTAGCGGTCGTTTGGTTTTTTAGCGAGTGCTCGTAGGCAGACGCGTTCAAGTTCTTCGCCGATTTCTTCATTGAAGAGTCTCGGGGTGCGTACTTCGCTGGAGCATACTTTTTCGATGAGTTCGTTGATATTTTGGTATCGGAAGGGGCCGCGTCCTGTGAGGAGTCGGTAGAGAACTAGCCCGAGGCTGTAGATATCGCTGCGGTGGTCGACGCGATGGGATTCGCCACGAAGTTGTTCTGGGCTCATGTATTCTGGGGTACCCGCAAACTTTAGCCCGCCGATGTCTGAGTGTTCTTGCAGTGCGATACCGAAGTCGGTCAGGAAGGCGCGTCCTTTGGAGTCGATCAAAATATTGGCGGGTTTCACATCGCGGTGCACTAGGCCTTGGGAGTGTGCATGGCTGAGGGCGTCAGCGATTTCAGAGGCGATTTGCACAGCGTGTCGTTGGCTGATCGGATACTGTTGCATTCGTTTGTTCAGGTCTGCACCGTCCACTAAACGTGAGACGATGAAGTAGTCTCCTTGTTCGGTGCGCCCAAGGTCAAAAGCTGGGACGATGTTCTGGTGGTTGAGACCGGCGACGATTCGGGCTTCGTCAAGAAAAGACTTTTGCGATTCAGGAGTGATTAGTTCGGAGCGGATGAGTTTGATTGCAACGGTCCGTTTAAGCTCTTCGTCCCAAGCGCGAAAGACGGAACCGAAGCCGCCGACAGCGAGGAGTCTTTCGACACGATAGCGACCGAGAAATTCGGGTAGATGGGTGGCAGTGTTGGATTTGGTCGGAGGTGCTGGTAGTTCGGATAGCGATTGCGAACCGAGGGTAGGGAGAGTTGCCTCGTCGTCAGAATTCTGTTGAGGATCCGACATCGTTGCGTTCCGTCTGGGTTGGGCAAGGGTTAAGCATCATCAGTAAGTGGGCCGAGGGATCGCACCATGGGGCTTGAGGGGCGGGCGAGTTGCAGGATGGTGCTTTCCGAGTGGGTGCCAGGCATGGGGTAGGAGGAGAGGCGACGTAAATCGACGCCGTGGAGCAGTCCTCGATGGCGAGCTTCGCCGCGTTCTTCGACCCACTTTGGTCCTTTGATGGCCAGAAGTCGTCCGATTTTATGCCATTCGTCTTTGAGCCAACCGCAGAGTCTGACCAGTGGTCCGACACCGCGTGCCACGAGGGAGTCGAAGCGATAGTCTTCTAGTACTTTCGACACGCTCAGTGGATAGACATTCACATCGAGTCCAAGTTTTTGAACGATATCTTGGGCTACTTTTGCTTTTTTCGCGACGCTATCGCAAAGGGAGACTTCGAGGTCGGGTCTGAGGATCGCTACGAGGATCCCTGGGACTCCACCGCCGGTACCGATATCGAGAATTTCTTCGTTGGGCTGGAGGAGTTTGGCGAGCTGGTAGCTATCGAGGAGATCACGTTGAACGAACAGTTCGGCGGTGGTGTGGCGAGTGAGATTGATTTTCTCGTTCCAGTCCCAAGCGATTTGGCAGTATTTCGCGAGTTTTTCCCAGGCATCTTGAGGGATATCGGTCAATCCCAGTTCGTTGGCTTTGGATTGGAGTTCTTCGATGGTTACTGTTGGTCGGTCCACTACAGATCGCGGTGCTTTCGTTGGGAAAAATGGGTAGAGCGTTCTGTCACTAGTGTAATCATTGGGAGTCAAAACACAAAACACAATCGCATGCACATCGACTATACTCTTGAACAGTCCCAGGGGCGTTACCAGTCCCTTGCGGCCCAGTGTCGAGTCTGGTGTCCAGACAGGTTCTCGGATGACCGGACGGTGTTTGTATCTGGGTGTTTGTTGCTGGGACTTTAGCTCTCCCCTAATGAAGAATGAAAGTTAATTGTTATGAAATCCAGTATTTTGCGTCTGGCACTTTCTTTGAGTTTGGTTTCCGTCGGTGGTGTTCTGCCTGGATGTTCGGATGGGTTTTTGATTGCGAATCGGGTTGTAGCACAAGAGGCTGGCAGTGCGCAGGAGGCGGTCAAGCCGGTACGGATGGGAGCGGGAGCGATGACTTTTGATACGGTGCCTGGATGGGGGTTGCGTCCGGATGGCAAGTCGGCGATTGGACCGACACACGGCTCGGTGGTGATCGATAAAGCTGGGAACATTTACACAAGTGCAGACCAGGGTGTATATGTCTTTTCTCCTGATGGAAAAGTGATCCATAGTTACCTTGGGGGAGACTATACGCGGCTGCATGATATGGAGATTCGTCAGGAGGAAGGTGGTGAGTTCATTTATGGTGCCCGCAATGCGAATGCGGAGGGGATCAAGTTCAATGCGGCGAGTGGCGAGGTAGTCTTGCGGTTGAAGTATCCGGAGGAGTCGGGGTTGAATCTCAAGCAGTTCAATCCGACGGCGATTACTGTTGCGAAGAACGGGGATATTTATTTGTCGAATGGTTATGCTTCGAATCATATTTTCCGTTACGACAAGACCGGTAAGTACTTGAGTCATTTCGGCACGCAGGGGAATGGCCTCAAGGAGTTCAACACGGCGCATGGAATGACACTCGATACGCGTTATGAGCCGAACAGGTTATTGATATGTGATCGGAATCACCAGCCAAAGGGGCGTTTGGTGCATTACTCGTTGGAGGGAGAGTTTATTGAGGAAGTCGTTACAGGGTTGGGTATGCCGACTTCGGTGGCGATACAGGGGGATTTTGTATCTGTTCCGGATTTGAATGGACGTTTGGTGATTCTCGACAAGAGCAATACGATCATTGCGGTTTTGGGGCATAATCCTGACCCATCGAAGGGTGGTAACTACGGGATTCCCCAGGAGCAATGGATTGAAGGTGTTTTCAGTGGTACGCACGGTTCCTACTGGGACAAAGAAGGGAACTTGTACGTGCAGGATTGGAATGTCTCTGGGCGGTTGATGAAGCTGGTCCGAGTGGCACGCTAATGCGAGTGGCTTGCTGAGTGTGGGGCAAACCGGTGAATCTAAGGGGTTTTCGATTAGAATCGTGAACCTCCCACCGGTTCGTGCGGTAGAATGTAGGGGGCGGTGTGGGCTGTATGGGCTACACGGCTTGCTCGTCTCATATCTTCAATTTTCACGTATCTTCAATTTTCACGGGGCGGTTTCTGGTCGCTTTGTAGTTTGGGTGGCTTGAACATGTTGTGCGAAGGGTGCGAAACTCAGTGGAGTGAAACACGGCGGTGCTACGTGTTTGTTCCTGCGCACGCTTGGTCCGAACGATTATCTGTGTTTTTTGGCGATCGTGCTTTTGGGTTGGGCAGGTCGTATTTTGCGGTGTGGGTAATCGTTTTGAGTCTGGTTTTGCAGGTTCTGTCGGATGGGATGGTTTTTGGGGGCTGTAGTATGGGTGGGGGGGGCCATTGGGTTAGCGATGGGTTTCCCAGTGGCTCTTCGGCCTTTTCTTCGCTGGTTTCCGTTCCTGTGGATTCGGCTGTTTCTACTGCGGGTCGGAGTGCTTCGGTGGTTGCCAGGCCGGTGGTTCGACCGGGTGAGTTGAGTCTCAAGTTTTATTTGCGGTATGAGGGTGGTCAGTTTTGGTGGACGTTAGAGAGGCCAGTCCCGAGTTGCAGCGGAACGGGGTGTGGATCGAAATCGAGCATGGAGCCCGCGATCGTGGTTGATTTTCAGTCGCGGACTTCGATGACTCCTGTGAATTTCTCTCTGCTGGGGTTGTGTGCCGTGTCAGTAGGGCGAGGAGAGGGTGTGTATTCGAATTCGGTGAAGGCGGAGCGTGGTGGTATTGAGGTGACAGAACCCCCTCCGAGGCGATTTCTGTAGCGGATTGTTTCGCGTTTTGTTGAGTCTCGTTGAGTCTATTTGCGGGACTGGGAATCGTCACATCTAGCATTTTCGGACTGCGGGTTGGTCTGCGGATGCATGGCGTCAACTCTTGGTTGGTTCAATCAGTGAACAGGGGCATTATTTATGTCTAACTCTGCAGGATCGTCTGTACCGAGCGGTGGTGAAGGGGTGGGTGCTGGGATGCCGGGGAATCAAGTGCCTGGGGATCAAGTTCAGGATAAGTTTGCGCAGATGCTCAACGAGGCGAGCAAGGCCAAGCCGCGTTTGACGGTCACTCCTAGGACGCGACGATTGCTGTTCATGGTATTAGCATTGTTTTCGTTGTTGTTGGCTAATGGGCTTTACTTATCTGGGATTACCTTTTCCGAGTGGTACTTTCAGCGAACGTTTCAAGACTTGTTCTATCACTACATGTTCTTGATCCATTTGGTGTTGGGGTTTGTATTGATAGTTCCGTTTGTTGCTTTTGGGATTTATCACTGGGCGGCGTCGTATAAGCGGCGGAATCGGCGGGCGGTACGCATTGGCTATGCGTTGTTGGTGGCTGGGATAATTGTGTTGGTCAGTGGGGTGTTATTGATCAAGTTTGGGAATTTTGAGTTCATGCGGGGTGCGACGGGCAAACGAGTGGTGTATTGGGCGCACGTGGTAACACCTTTCGTTGCGATATGGCTTTATTGGTTACATCGTTTGGTCGGGCCGAGGATTCGTTGGGTCATTGCGCAGCGGGTCGCAATAGCGACGGCGGTAGCTGTTGGCGCGATGTTGATTGCTCAGACTCAGGATCCACGCAAATGGACGAAGCGAGCGCCGGCGGATGGCCAGAAGTACTTCGAGAATTCGTTAGCGAGTACACGTGACGGTAATTTTATTCCGAAGCGTGCATTGATGAATGACGAGTACTGCAAGAAGTGCCATGAGGGTGTTTATGACGATTGGTTTCATAGTGCGCACCATTTCAGTTCGTTCAATAATCCCGCGTATTTGTATGCGGTTCGGGAGACACGCAAGGTTTCGATGGAGCGAGACGGAAATGTGCATGCAGCGCGGTTTTGCGCGGGCTGTCATGATCCAGTTCCTTTTTTCAGTGGAGCTTTTGACAATCCGCACTACGACGACGTAAATGATCCTACGAGTCAAGCTGGGATAACTTGTACGGTATGTCATGCGATTACGGAGGTTGAGTCAACGCGTGGCAATGGGGACTATGTGATTGAGGAGCCGCAGCATTACCCTTTTGCTTATAGTGAAAACAGCTTGCTTCAACAGATCAATATGTTGCTTGTGAAGGCCAAGCCAGCGTTTCACAAGAGTGAGATGCTCAAGCCGGTTCATAAGTCTGCGGAGTTTTGTGGAACGTGTCACAAGGTGCATTTGCCGTATAACTTGACGAAGTACAAGGAGTGGGTTCGTGGTCAGAATCACTACGACACGTATTTGCTCAGTGGTGTTGCAGGTCATGGAGCGAGAAGTTTTTACTACCCTAAGCAGGCTGAGACGAATTGCAATGGTTGTCACATGCCTTACAAGGAGTCAGACGATTTTGCGTCGAAGCCACATCCGGAGACTGGAAAGAACGTGGTGCACAACCACTTTTTTCCTGGGGGTAATACGGCTTTGCCTTTTTGGCGTGGGGAGGAGGAGCGGATAAGGGAATCGCAAGCGATTCTCAAAGACTGTGCGCGGGTGGACATTTTTGGGATTCGCAAGGGAGGGACGCTTGAGGGTGAGTTGATAGCGCCTTTGCGACCGGAGGTTCCAGCGTTGCAGGCTGGGGAGGCTTATCTTTTGGAGGCGGTGATTCGAACATTGAAGGTAGGACATCATTTGACGCAGGGGACGGTTGATTCGAATGAGTTATGGTTGGAAGTGCGAGCGACCTCTGGCGAGCGAGTGATTGGGATAAGTGGGGGCCGAGATGAGGAGGGAGCAGTGGATTCTTGGGCGCACTTCGTGAACAACTTTGTGATCGACAAGAATGGTGACCGCATATCGCGGCGTAATGCGCAAGATATTTTCATTGCGTTGTATGACCATCAGATTCCGCCGGGAGCGGGTCAAACGGCGCACTATCGTTTGGATATTCCGAAGGATGTCACCGCTCCGATTGAAGTTACGGTAAAGCTCAATTACCGGAAGTTTGATCGAGGATTTGTGGACTTCATGGATCGGGCTTATCGCGAGGGGGACAATGAGTATGCCGAGCGCGGGTCTGGGCGCAATGAGTTACCGATCACAGTGATCGCTGAGGATCGATTGGTTCTACCTGTGTTATTAGCAGATGGAACTCGTGTTGATCCGACGGGTGAGATTGCTCCGAGCAAGGGGGCGATTGAGCCGGTGTGGCAGCGTTGGAATGATTATGGGATTGGATTGTTGCTGACGGGTACGGCGCAGTTAAGGCAGGCTGTAGAAGCTTTTTCGCAGGTAGAGAAGTTGGGTCGATTCGATGGGCCGTTGAATATAGCTCGTACTTATTTCGCGGAGGGTAATCTCGATGGGGCGACAGAGGCATTGGCGAGGGCAGCGACATTTGATCCGCCGCCACCGCCTTGGACGATGGCATGGTTGAGTGGTGAGGTGGCAAGGCAGCAGGGGCAATTCGATGCAGCGGCGGAGAATTTCAAGAGTGTTTTGTACGATCAGACGCAGGAACGCCGCGATCGCAAGTTTGATTTTTCAGTTGATTATGTTGTTAGAAATCAGCTTGGGGCTACCTACTTGGATCTGGCATTAGCGGCTGCTAGCGCGGAGGATCAGGAGGGAGCAAAGGCTTACTTGGAATTGGCGAAGAGTGAGTTTGAGAAGGTGCTCACGTATGACAGCGAGAACTTGATGGCCCATGCGAACTTGGTCACTGTTTTTGAGAGATTAGGAGAATCCGAGCAAGCCGAGTATCATCGCGCGGAGAATTTGAAGTACAAGCCGGATGACAACGCGAGTAATTTAGCGCGTCGACCGGCGCGACAGAAGTATCCGGCGGCGAATCAGGCTGCGGAGGCGTTGGTGATTTATCCGTTGCAGCGCAGTGGAGCTCCGGAGCTGCCTGCTGAGTCGGCAACGGACGCGCTGAGTCTATCTGAGTCGCGTTAGATCAGCAGAGTTTCAACGAGTTATTTTTTCAGGACAACGTCCAGGCGAGGCTGAGTATGGCGGGAAATAAACAGGCAAGGAAGAGCCATGGTGCTGGGAAGCGGCGGGGCGATGTCAGCAGAGTGCAAGGGGGGCAGGAAGTTGGTGATGGCGGTGATGATTCGATCATTGGAAAGATGTTCTGGCGATCTTTAGCCGTGGCGGGTGGAGTGGCTGCGGTTGGTGGTTTGGTGTATGCGATCACGCGGCCAGTTGAAAGGAAGGAGATAGAGAAGAAAACCGACACAGTGTTGCCTCAGCAGCGGGCGGCTCAGACCGCACAGTTAGTGATCCCTGAGATTCCTTTTCAGGACATTACCGAGGAAGCTGGGATTGACTTCACGCATTACGACGGCAAGCGAGGAGAGCGGTTGTTACCTGAAACGATGGGTGGTGGAAGTGGTTTTTTTGACTATGACAATGATGGGGATCAAGACATCTTGTTCGTGAATGCTTGCGATTGGCCTTGGTCGGGTCCTGATCCTCAGGGGGAGCAGAGGGTTCAGAGGCCGACGATGCGATTGTTTCAGAATGATGGGACCGGTAAGTTTCGCGACGCGACTGCTGAAGCTGGATTGGATGTAACCTTTTACGGGATGGGTGTGGCATTTGGCGATTACAACGGCGATGGATGGGTGGATGTGTTTTTTACGGCTGTTGGCAAGAATCATCTGTTTCGCAACGACAAGGGGAAGTTCACTGATGTCTCGTATGAGGCGGGGGTGGAGGGTGTGGCATCGCAGTGGAGTTGTCCAGCGATGTGGTTTGATTACGACCGGGATGGCAAGTTGGATTTGATCGTAGGTAATTACGTTTCGTGGAGTCGGGAGACTGATCTTTCTTTGGCTTCGACATTGGTTGGAATGCAGCGATCCTACGGTCAGCCGACAAATTTCGATGGAGTGCATATGTACTTGTACCACAATGAGGGTGGTGGGAGGTTCAAGGAGGTGGGCAAGGAGGCGGGATTGCATGTGCTCAATGCAGCGACTCAGGTACCTGAAGCGAAGACGCTTGGTATAGCGTTATTGGATGCGAATCATGATGGGTGGCCGGATGTATGCGTAGCGAACGACACGGTCAAGAACTTTTTATTCGTCAACAAAAAGGATGGTACGTTTGAAGACGAGGCGATATCGATGGGAGTAGCTTTAACGCGTGATGGGCAAGCTACGGGAGCGATGGGGATCGACTGCGCGAATTTCAGAAATGATCCTTGTTGTGGCATCGTGATTGGGAACTTTGCCAACGAGCAGAGCAGTTTGTACTTGAGCGATGGGCTTCGGCCGAGTTTCACGGATGTTGCTCCGACGACGGGATTTGGTCCGCAGACACGGATTCGATTGACCTTTGGGGCTTTTTTTGCGGACATGGATTTGGATGGTCGCTTGGACATAGTGTGTTCCAATGGGCATTTGGAACCTGAGATACAGAAGGTATATCCGACGCAGCAGTATGAGCAGCCATGTCAATTGTTTTGGAATGCGGGCAAGAAGCAGCCTACGCAGTTTATTGCGTTAGGTGAAGAGAAGACGGGCAAGGCATTTCAGGTGCCGATGGTTGGGCGTAGTGCGACGTATGCAGACATCGATGCAGATGGAGATTTGGATTTGCTGTTTGTGGCTAATGGTGGAAAAGCCAGGTTGTTGCGCAACGAGCAGAAGACGGGGAATCATTGGTTGCGGGTGCGGTTGCAGGATAGAGCGAAGACAGGTGGGATTGGATCGAGGATCGAAATCGATTTTGGCAACGATGAAAAGATGGTGCGAACGATTAGCAGCACACGGAGTTATCTGTCAGCAGTGGAGCTTGCTGCGACCTTTGGATTAGGGGAGCGTGTGCCGAAGGAGCTCAAGGTTCAATGGCCGGATGGAAGTGAGCAAATCTATCCGATAGATCAGATTGATCGAGAGATAGTCATCGAGCAAAAGTAGGGTTGGTTCGTGCGTGCGATTTACGCTTGAGGTTGGAACGGTAGGATGTCAGAAAGCGGAGCATGTTAGAAGTATGTGTTGATACGCTGCGAGGTGCTAGGGAAGCGATTCGAGGTGGTGCGCAGCGGATCGAGCTTAGCTGTCGCTTGGAAGTCGGTGGGGTGACGCCTGACAAGGACTTAGTAATTGCAGTTCGCAAGGAGGTTGATGTTCCATTGATTGCTTTGGTGCGATGTCGTGAGGGGGACTTCGAATACGGCATTGCGGACAAAGTGCGGATGTTCGACGAGGTTCGTTGGATGCTGGAGTTGGGTTGTGATGGAGTTGCGATTGGTGGGTGCGACTCTCGGTTGCGGCTTGATGAGGAGTTTCTTCAAGAAGCGGCGGAGATTGCAAGGGGGGTGCGTAAGGGTTGTGAATTGGTGTTGCATCGCGTATTTGATGCGGTGCCTGACAAACGAGAATCGCTTGAGAGGTTGATTTCTATTGGTTACGACCGCATATTGACCAGTGGTGGGGGGCGACAAGCGGTGGATAGTTTGGAGGCATTGCGAGAATTACAGCGCTGGGGGCGGGGCCGAATTAGTCTATTGCCTGCGGGTGGCATTCATTCAGGAAATGCGTTGAGAATTTTGCAGGACACAGGATGCAGGGAGTTGCATGGATCTTTTACCAAGCGAGGCAACATGATTGGATTATTGTTTGAGGAAGGGGAGGGGGCATCGAGTGTTGGTAGTTCGATTTGGGAAGAGGTTAGGCGGGTACGCGATTTGCTTGATGGTTGGCTGGGGCAAAGTTGAGTCATTTTTTTGGATTCTGCTCCTTTTTTGTGCAACCAAGTCGATTTTTGGAATGTCTAACGGTTAGGAATCCAGCGGTTCGACTCGACGAGGGTTGGGCCAGATCGCGAGCTGTGCAACGGTTGTTACTTCACGTTTTGGAGTTGGCAGGTTGGAAGTTGGGGACCTGAGCATTAGATTTTTTGGGGGAAATACGATGAATCGACTACCTGCTGGATCGAATGGGGATGATAGTGGAGCATCGGGGGGGTTGTTAACTGGTTGCGTGTTGGCTTCGTCGCCATCTACGATGGACAGCGAGTTGGAGCGAGCAGTTTGTTTGATCATTGAGCAAACGGAGGATGCGACGATAGGGGTATTTTTAAATCGACCGATGGCGGTCGATCCTAAGCCGCTTTGGAATTTATTGATGATGGATGGGGGGAAGTTAGAGGCCACATGGCAGGGACATTTCAACTTTGGTGGTCCGAACAATGGTCCTATTTTGGCGATTCACAGCGATTCGCAGCATGCGGAGGCTGGGAATGAGTTGGGGGTATATCTTTCGGCGCAAGTCGAGACGCTCAAGAAGTTAGCGCATGGAATGCCGGAGCATTTGCGATGGTTTATTGGAAACGCGACTTGGGAAAAGGGGGAGTTGGAGCGCGAGGTGCTAGATGGCAAGTGGGTATTGGTGCCAACGGCTCCCTCGATCGTTTTCGCGGAGGAGAATCGGATGTGGAGCGGAGCGATGGAAATTTATGGAAAAGGGTTGCTCAGGGGTATTGTCGGAGGGCGAGAGTTGCCGCGGGATGCGCGGAGCAACTAGTTACCGGTGAAGTCTCTCCAGTTTGCCTCATTTCCTTGCCCTAGGGGAAGTTCTTGCAAGAATTGAGCGTTGTATCGGTTTTTTGCTCGGATCGGCTACGCGTTTTGGCCGAAAAGCAAGACGAGGGTAGGAATTTTTCTTCCGATGGAACTTTGCAGGTTTTACCACCTCTAAGCTCGTGGGGAATTGGATTTCGTTCAAATTCGCGATTCGCGGCTTGAGCGACGATCCCGGCCGGATTAGGGACGATTTCGGGTTTGTGCACCAAGGAATCGTTGAATTCCCGGTTTGGTCGAACTACCTTCGAAGGTTGCCGATGGGGCTCGAGGAAGGGGCTCAACGATTTGGCTCACGCTGATGGGCTCGTTGCTCCAGAGGTCTCGTAACTTTATTGAAAATGGTGGAAGCATCGATGAGCGCGTCTCTTAATCGCAAAGTTCGGAATCGCCAGGCACAGAAAACGACTAGGAAGAGCTTGCTCAGTCGCATGCTCAAGCTCGAGAGTTTGGAGCGACGCGAGCTGATGGCTTCGGACGTTGCGGCTTTTCATAACTATTTGGCACCGTCGGACGTCGACGGGGACTTTAAGATTTCTCCCTTGGACGCTTTGGTGGTGATCAATGCGTTGAATACTTCGGGTGCAGGTTCATTGGCGAATCGCCAAGCACCGCAGACGCGTACGGGTTTAATCGATGCGGACGGGGACAATAATCTTTCGCCGTTGGATGCACTTCGGGTGATCAATTCGATCAACCGAGGGGAAGGTGTTGGGGAATTGGCGGAAGTCCAATATCAGTTCTTTGCTTTGAATGCGGATGGTACATTGGGTCGCAATCTGGATCCTAATCCGGATGACTTGGTAAGCGAAGCGGTGGTTAGCACGGGTGAGTTGTTTGTCGTGCGAACGTTGATGGCGGATTTGCGAGGCAATCCGTCGGGCGTGTTCAGTGCTTACCATGACTTGAACTTTACGAACCAAGATGGTTCGTCGACTGAGCGGATGCAGTTGCAGTGGTCGGAGTACAACGCATTGAAGTTGACTCAGAGCGACCCGAACGGATCGATTGGAGGGAACTTCAAGCTGCAGTATGGCGCGGAGACGACCGGCACGATAGTGATTGCGACGACGTCGCCACGTCCTGGCGTTGTGATCCCGAGCAAGAGTGGAACTGCGGCGAATATTAAGGCTGCGTTGGAAGCGTTGCCGGGTATTGGGGCGGGAAATGTGGTGGTCAATGTCAACGACATCGATCCGGATCCGGGGTTCAATTTCGACATCTTCTTCAGGAATGCGAAGGCGCGTCAGGACATTCCGAATGCGGTTGTGGTCGAGAACAATTTGACGGCGACTTTGGGGATTATCAATCCAACGATCAGTTCGCAAGACAATCCATCGCCGAGTTCAGCTGTAGTGTCGCGGGCTGCGATGAATTACAAGCCGATTCCGACACAGTTTCCGCTATACGTCAACGGTCCTAATGGTGTCTTGGACGAGTCGGCAGCGGCGACGGGCAAGCGTACGGTGAAGAATCTTGGTAGTTTCTCGAACTCCAGTGCACCGATCCCGAGTGCTTCGGCTTCGAATTTGTTTGGCATCGTCGATACTGCGTTCCGCGCGGGTTCGTCTGGCGTGATCGACGTGATGGGATCGATTTCTCAGTTGCCACCTCCAGGAAGTGGTTCGGGAGAGAACTTGGGGATTGCGTTGTACAATGCTCAGGGGGTTTATTTGAACGCGAGCCAGGTGGTGTTGCCGGTTGCGACGATTACGATTCAGGATCGTTTGACGGCTGTCAATGACTTGTTCTCGATGAATGAAGATGGACCTGCAAGCTCGTTCAATGTGGTAGCCAACGACATCGATCGATTTGGTAGTTCTCGAGGCATTATTTCGGTAACGCAGCCAGCGCAAGGTGGTACCGTTAGCTTTGATGGTGTGGGGACGGCTCAGACGGTTCGTTTCACTCCTGCTGCCAACTACAACGGCCCGGTGAACTTTACGTATACGATTCGCAACAATGTCAATGACGTAGCGACTGGAACGGTGACGATCAACGTCACTGCGGTCAATGATCCTCCGGTTGTGATCAATACAGCGTTCAGTGTGGTCGAAGACCCCGCTTCGCCGTTGTTGATAGCACCAACGGATGTGTTCTCGCCTGGTCCGGCGAATGAGTCATCACAAACCATTGTGATGGCGATTGTTACGCCACCTACAGCCGCGCAGGGAACAGCGGTTATCAACGCATCGGGAGTTTTGGAATTCACACCTGCTGCGAACTTTGTTGGAACCGTGACGATGGTCGTCAGTGGGACCGATAACGGCAATCCAGCCCTGTCGACCAATGCGACATTGACGATTACCGTTACCCCGGTGAACGATGCACCAGTTATCGTTAACACGAGCTTTAGCGTTCCTGAAGATCCAGTGTCGCCGTTGGTGATTTTGCCATCGCAGATCTTCTCACCAGGCCCTGCGAATGAATCGGCCCAAACGGTTGCCCTGAGCTTGATTACAACGCCCAATGCGACTCAAGGTGTTGCCACGATTCTTCCAAATGGCTCATTGCAGTTTGCACCTGCCGCCAACTATTTCGGAACGGTGAATTTTGTGGTTCGCGGTACCGATAACGGCACTCCGCCACTGTCAACTGATGCGACTTTGACGATCACCGTTACGCCAGTCAACGATGGACCGATTGCGGTGGATGACGTTGGGCCAGCAGATCGCTTTAACGTAGCTGGTTTGACTGGAGCGACAGCGGCTTTGGATGTAATGCGTAACGACAGCCCCGGCCCAGGGGAGTCGAGCATTGACTCGATCAGGATCAAGCCGTTTACAACATCGACGACAACTCTCGGTGGAACGGTAGCAGTTAATGCAGACCGTACACGCGTGATTTACACGCCACCGGTAGGAATCATCAATCAGTTGGACTCGTTCAACTACTCGATTGAGGATAATGAAGGGTTGAGTTCTTCGGCACGCACCGAAGTGTTCATTTTGCCGCCAACGTTCCCGTTTGCTGCTGACGATGCGTTCTCGACTTCGGAAAAGACGGTAGATACGTCTTACCCAATCAACGTATTGGCGAACGACTTCGTCAATGAAGGGTTTGCCGCACGGTTGCTGTCGATTGTCACTCAGCCAGCATCTGGCAAGGGAACTGCGACGGTGGTAGGTACAGACACGCCGGATGATCCAAGTGATGATCGCGTTGTCTACACGGCTCCTGCACACGTGTTTGGTGGACCGATATTCATCGTTTACCAAATGACCGATACCAAGCCAGACAGTGTACCGGTAAATGCAACGATTACGATCAACATCACCGAGGTGAACGATCCGCCTGAGCCGTTTGGCAAGAACGCGACGGTTGCTGAAGACACCGCGTTGACGATTGACGGTCAGACCTTCACCAGCGACATCAGCCGTGGACCGTTTGAGGAAGCTCAGACGTTGACGATTACGGGAGCAGAACTGCTCACGAACGGTGCAGGAACTGTATCGGTAGTCAACGGAAACATCCAGTATGTTCCGACGCGGGACTTCAACGGTGACGTGCTGGTACGGTACACGGTGATTGACAACGGTACGACCAATGGTGTAGCGGATCCCAAGTCCGCGAGTGCAACGTTGACGATTCGGGTCACGGAAGTCAATGATGCTCCGATCACTGTAGAGAAGACGTTGCCATTGAGTCCAACGGTTTGGTTGGAAAACACGACTATTGATATCCCTGTATCGAGTGTGATCGCGGGTGATAAGCCTGGGCCGGATAACGAATCTGCCCAAACGATCAGCTTTACGCCAATTGTTGGCACGTTGACGACGGCCAAGGGTGGTACGATCGTTCAGAACGGTAACACCTTGACCTACACACCACCGCAGTTCTTCAACAGCTTGGTGGACGGTTTGGATTCGTTCAGCTACCAGATTTCCGACAATGGGACTCCATCGCTCTCCGCGACGGGCAAGGTGAACTTGTACGTCAGCGAGAAGAATCAAGCACCGGTTGCAGATGATTTGGAGCGTTCGGTCTTTGCAGGGGTGACGACGGTCATCGATTTGCAAGCTGCATTGGATGCGATGAACAAGGGTGCACCGAATGAGTCGGGTCAAACCTTGACGATTACCGAATTGATTTTGCCGCCCTCGTATCCTGGGAGTTTGGTTCTCAATGCGAATGGAACTTCGCTGACCTACTTCGCACCGATTGGCACCGATCAGAGTTTTGACTTCCAGTATCGAATTCGCGATAACGGGACGACGGCTGGCCAAGCAGATCCGTTGGAGGCTGTGGGTAACTTCACGATCGTAGTGAATCCATTCCAGCCGAGCTCGATCAAGGGTGTTGTTTACATCGACGATAACTTCAACGGTGTCTATGACAACAATGCAGCGGGATTGGTTGAGTTGCCAGTCGGTGGGGTTGAGGTAACGCTCAGCTATGCCGATCCAGCGAATCCGGCGAATACGCTAAGCATCACCGAGATGACCGAAGCGGATGGATCGTATGACTTTGAAATGTTGCCGCCTGGCACTTACACGGTCAGCTACGTGAATCCAGTTGCGATGATCGAATCGAACACCGCGATCCGGTCTCAGACCTTCACGATCAATCCTCCAGGTAATCAGAACTTCACCCATAGTTTTGGGGTGTTGGGCATCGTTCCATCTTATGGTACTGCGATTGAGTACTTTGCATCGAGTTTGTATCTCAAGGATTCGACCTTGCGAACCCGTGGAATGTACGCCGTGGTCAACAGCTCTACTGGCTACACCGAGTGGACTTCCAAGAAGGATGGGTTTGATGGGGATCGGTTCCATGAAGTGGTGCTCAGTGCAGACGGAACACGAGCCTATGTGACGGCTGTCCGAGGTAACGGTCAAGTCTTCACTGCAACGCTCGTCGAGAAGAAGCAGTTCTTGCGAACACAGGCAGGAAGTGGATTCCAGTTAGTCCGCGTGTTGGCGAGTTCCTCGGATTTGGTCTGGGTTCCGGTTAATCCAGCCTCTCCGCCAGCGATCAATGCACCGGGGTATTTGGATTCTGTTGACAAGTTCTTCGAGCAAGAAGGCTGGAACTAAGGTCTGAGAATGGCCGAAGAATCGGTGTAAGGCAAGGAAAGAAATCACAAGAAGCCCCGCGATGAGCGGGGCTTCTTGCATTGCTAGCGAGGCACGGCATTCCAGGTTATGATAGGGGCCTCCCGCCTGAGTGTTGTCCCCCCCACACAACTTGGAATACGATGAGTACATCCAACGCTGATGCCAGCAAGTCCACGCAACCTAGTAATCTTGTGATTTGGTTGATTCTTGCGATGGCTTCGATCGGTTTTGCGTTCGACATTTATGAGCTCTTGATGTTGCCATTGATCATCAAGCCAGCGATTGCATCGTTGAGTTCTCCGATTGTCGAGGAGATGGTCAAGTCAGGGACACCGCGGCCCGAAGCGATGGCGCTGTGGGTGCCAGGTGGCGACAATTACGTGCTGTGGGCGAGAACCTTGTTTTTCATACCGGCGTTAGTCGGAGGTGTTTTCGGATTATTGGGTGGGTATTTGACGGACTTGTTCGGTCGCCGACGCGTTCTGACGGGTTCGATTTTGCTTTATGCATTTTCAGCGGCGGCAGCGGGTTATTCGAAGGACTTGTACACGTTACTGTTTTTTCGATGTTTGGTTTTTATTGGTGTTTGTGTTGAGTTTGTCGCTGCGATCGCTTGGTTGGCAGAATTATTCGACGACCCGAAGAAGCGGGAGAAGGCGTTGGGGTATACCCAAGCGTTTTCATCAATTGGTGGATTATTGGTTGGAACTGCGGCGGTTTTGGCTGCTTGGTTAGCTCAGAAGAAGGCGTTGCCGCCGATTCACGGAGACTATGAAGCTTGGAGATACACGTTGATCTCTGGGGTGATTCCTGCATTGCCGTTGTTGTTGATTCGTCCGTTTTTGCCTGAGTCTCCAAAGTGGCAAGAGAAGAAGCGAGCGGGATTGTTGAAGCGACCGAGTATTACCGAGTTGTTTTCACCGGCTTTAGCTCGGACGACGATCATCACCACATTGATGTTTGCTGCTAGTTACGGGATAGCTTTTGGGGCGATTCAGCAGTTGCCGCAGATTTTGGCGGGGCAGGCTTCGATTGTGAAGGATGCGACGAGCAAGGGTGAAGCGGAGATTGCGAAGATCGAGGGGGAGACGGGCAAGGCTTTGCCGCAGGGGAGAAAGAACTCGATCATTGGCAATTACCGGGACGAGGAGATTGCGAAGGTTACGATTTTCCAAGAGGTTGGAGGATTGGTTGGGCGTGTGGCATTGGCTTATTTGGCTTTGGTGATTGTGAGCAGGCAGGCTTTGTTGCGATGGTTTTTGGCCCCTGCGGCTGTCTTGGTACCTCTTTTGTTCTACTGGATCAGCACTTCGTACAAATCCGAGGATTCGTTGATGTGGATCAAGTTAGGGATTTTCGCGGCTGGGTTTTTGACGGTGGCGCAGTTTAGTTTCTGGGGGAATTATATTCCGCGGGTCTTTCCGTTGCATTTGCGTGGTACAGGTGAGAGTTTTGCTGCGAACATAGGTGGGCGGATTTTGGGGACGTTGGCGGCGTTTTTAACGATTACGTTCTCTCAATCCAAGCCACCCGATCCGGCGAAGATTGCATTGGTCGGAGCGATTGTCGCGGGCAGTTACGCTTTGATTGGTTTGTTGCTCAGTTGGATGTTGCCCGAGCCGGGTGCTGAGGGGGCGGAAGAGTAGTCAGGTTCGTCGTGGGGGGGAGAGTAAGCGTTCGAACTGGCGATTTAGGTCGCTAAAGAAAGGGGGCGATAGATGGAGCCTTCGGTTTCTTTTGCCAATCAGTTGTTTTCGGCGATTGAGCGGTCACGTTCTATCGAGCAACTGTTGCATGACCCTCTCGTGGCGTTGTCAGTGGCATTCAAGCTACCATCATTGCTAGTGGTAACTGCGTCCAAGGGGGCTTGGAAAGGAGTCGTTGGGGTTGGGCGACCGATTCCGACGGTGTCAATGATTTCCGCAGTGGCATTGGGTGAGTGTTTGGACACGCGTCGAACGCAGCAGTCCTCGGGGTGGATTCTAGTACCGATCGCATCGACTTGTGCGCCCGATTTGATTGCTTGTTTTACCTTGGAGCATCTTCAGGTAGCGCAGACTGGCGTGGCGGATTTAGAGCGAGTGCGGGAGCATTTGTGTTTGCTTGGGCAAGCGATTGATGGGTGGCATCGGCAGCAGCGATCTGGACGTGAGGTTATTCGGCTCAATCAGATCTTAGAGGTTGCAGCGAATTGGCATGCGCATCAGGATTTGGATCGGTTGTTGCAGGATATGGCGCAAGCAGCGACTCGTTTGCTGCGATGTGATCGAGCGAGTATTTTTTTGTGGGACAAGGCTGCGGGTGAGTTGGTTGGTCATCCTGCGTTGGGGATGGAGGGCAAGCCGCTTAGGATTGCCGATGACAAAGGTTTGGCTGGCGCGGTATTAGGGAGTCAGCAGCCGCGGCGGTGGGACCGTTCTGATCCGACAGATGAAGTGGATCGCAAGGTAGATGCGAGCAGTGGGTACCGGACAGATTCGTTGCTGGCAGTGCCGTTAACGGATCCGAGGGGCAAGCCGATGGGAGTCTTCGAGGTCATCAACCATGTAGATGGTAGGTTTGATCTTCAGGACGAGAGTGATTTGTTGGAGTTAGCGAAGCATGCATCGGCAGCTTTATCCAATACGCAGACGATGCAGAGGTTGATTCAGACGCGGGATCGGTTGACGAAAGACGCTGCGGCGCAGGTTCAATTGATTGGACATTCGCCCGAGATGGTTCAGTTAAAGGGTACCGTTGCCAGGGTAGGAGACACTGATTTAGCTGTATTGTTATTGGGGGAGAATGGAACGGGAAAGGAAGTTGTTTCGCGCCAGATTCATTATCAAAGTCGCCGTCGCTTTGAGCCTTTTATTGCGGTGAATTGTGCTGCGATCACGGAAACGCTTTTGGAGAGTGAGTTATTCGGGCATGAGAAGGGTGCATTTACCGATGCTCATGAAACGCGGACAGGTAAGTTCGAGTTAGCCAATGGTGGGACTTTATTTCTCGATGAGATTGGGGATATGAGTTTGGCGGGTCAAGCGAAGCTTTTGCGGGTGCTTGAAGAGAAGGTGGTGGTGCGAGTGGGTGGTTCGGCAGCGATTCCAGTGAATGTTCGGGTTATTGCGGCAACGAATCAGAATTTAGTGGAGTTGGTTCGGAGCAAGAAGTTCCGGGAAGATTTGTATTTTCGTTTGACGGTGGTCACGATTCAGTTGCCACCTTTGCGTGGGCGTGGCGAGGATGTGTTGCAGTTGGCAGACTTTTTTTTGACCATGTTTTGTAGCAAGATTGGGAGAAGTAAACCGACGTTTTCGGGTTCGGCGAGAAAGCGATTGCTTGCGCATGATTGGCCGGGCAATGTGCGAGAATTGCGGAACATCATTGAGCGGGTGGCTTATTTGACTACGGAAGATGTCATCGATGAGTCTCAGATTGACTTTGTGCGGTCACCGCGAAGTCACAGTGACGATTCGCAGACTTGGGTAGATCTTTCGAGATCATTAGCGGATGCGACCGCTGATTTCCAGATCAAGTATATCGAGCAGCAGATAAAGGCATGTAATCGCAATATTACGCAAGCGGCGGAGCGGATGGGGCTGCAGCGGTCGAATTTATATCGCAAGATGAAGCAGTTGGGGATGCAACCTCAGGAGCCTTAAAGCCTGAGAGATTCTTTCAGTCCCCAGTAGGAATCGTCGCGTTCGTTTACTATGCTACAGCCAGTCATAACGGACTTTATTTCGTCGGTTTCAACTTGAAACGTTCTGAGCACTTATGTTGATAAATATTTCGCGATTAGGCTGGAGTTCGAAAGTGCTTCGGCTTGCAGTTTGGGCGGTTGTTTTCCACGTTTCGGCAGTGGGTTATACGGTTGCGCAAGAATCTCCTAGGCTAGCGATTCAAGGGGAGTATCTCAAGAGTGGACGCGGAATCCAAGTTGCGGCGTTAGCTGGCGAGAAGTACTTGGTCTCCGTGTTTCAAGGGGGGCTTCCTGGTGCAGGATGGGATCGTGGCCCAATTCAAACCGAGGAGATGGACCGGGAGGAATTGGACACTGTGCTTGAGGGGGCCGAGAAGACGCAACGTACAAGTCCCACATTGGGGGCGAAGCCACCGGCGTCAGCAGAGGTTCTGTTCGATGGAACTCAAGAATCGGTCGACAGAAATTGGGTGCAAGGAGCGAAGCGAATAGAGGGCGATTTGCTTTTGGCTGGTTGTACCACCAAAGCAACGTTTCGGGATTATCGGTTGCACTTAGAGTTTCGCACGCCGTTTGTTCCTGAGGCGATGGGGCAGGGTAGAGGTAATAGCGGCGTTTATCATCAGGGGCGTTATGAGACACAGGTATTGGATTCGTTTGGATTTGAAAACGAGGGCAATACGTGCGGTGCGATTTATGGCGTCAGCGCAGCGGAGTTCAATGCGTGTTTGCCTCCGATGACTTGGCAGACGTATGATGTCGAGTTTGTTGCGCCGCGTTGGGATGACGCAGGGAAGAAGATTTCCGAGGCGAAATTAACGGTTTGGTTGAATGGTTATCCGATACATCGCGATCGGAATGTGCCTGGGGCGACGACCGCTGCTCCTGTGGGGGAGAGCCCAAGCGACGGGCCGTTGTATCTTCAGGATCACGGCAATCCGGTGGCTTATCGAAACATCTGGATAGTGCCGATGGATGCAGAGCGGGTGGCACAACGACCTCGTGTTGCGGGTTATGAGCGATTAGCAGCGGCCAGCAGCAGTCCGGCTGATCAGCAGTTGTCCGGTAAAATACTCATCAGCGAGCTAGGTTGTTTGAGTTGCCACTCTGCCGGCAAGTTCGAAGGGGAGCTTGAACGAAAAGATGCGCCGATACTTGAGCAAGTCGGCAATCGCATTCGGCCAGGATACATTGCCAGTATGTTGCTCGATGTACACGGTTCGAAAGTTGGAACCACGATGCCGGATTTGCTTCACGGAGTCGCAGATGCGGAGCGGGAGGAAATCGCTCGTGCGATAGGAGCTTATCTGCAGAGTACAGGAAAGACCCGTCGTCACTCGCGAGTCGACAATCAAGCAGCAGAGCGGGGCAAGCAGTTGTATGAGCGAGTGGGGTGTGCTGTTTGCCACGGAATGGCGGATGGTTCGCGACAGAGTGCGACAACGCTACCGTTGCCTGATTTATCCAAGAAGTATTCGTTAGATGGTTTGGCGTTGTTTTTGAAGCAGCCGCATACGGTTCGTCCTTCGAATCGGATGCCTGGAATGCATTTGGATGATAACGAGTCGCGTGACTTAGCGCACTACTTGCTTCCATCGGTCGACCCAAGTGACGTAAGACCGAACATGAAGTACCAAGTCTACGAGGGAGGATGGAGCAAGTTACCGGATTTTCAGGAGCTTAAGCCTGTAGCAACTGGTCAATCCGAGGGGCTGGACCTATCGGTTTCCGGGAGAACGAACAACTACGCGGTGCGGTTCGAGTCGTTTGTGACATTGGATGTGGCGGGTAAGGTACGCTTTCATCTCGGATCAGATGATGGCAGCCGGCTCTTGGTCGATGGGAAGAAGGTGGTGGATGTGGATGGTATTCACCCGCACCAGACCGCCAGTGGAGAAGTTGAATTGACTGCTGGTCCACACAACCTAGTGGTTGAATACTTTCAAGGTGGTGGTGAAGCGACTTTGGAGTTGCAGTGGGAGAGTTCGATGTTTGTTCGCCAGCCGATCGATGGTTGGTTGCAGTTGGAGCCAGGGAAGGCAGCCCAGGGGGATGCCAAGGGAGGTGGTTCCGCTGGTTCAGGAAGTGACGATGCAAGTTTGATTGCCCGTGGCAAGGGGCTATTTCAGAGTGTGGGTTGTGTTCAGTGTCATGGGATGAAGGATACGGAATTGGCGGCGTCGGGGTTGAGCAAGGCACCTTCGATTGACAAGTTGAAGTTAGATGCGGGATGTATGGCTAGTGAGGTACCGAAGGGGTTACCGGAGTATCGATTGACCTCGTTTCAGAAGGATGCGATTGTTGCGGCGTTGAGCGGGAGTCAGGAGGAGATTAAGCTGACTGGTGAGCAACATTCCAGGTATACTTTGGCGAAGTTGAATTGCATCGCTTGCCATCAACGCAATGGGTTTGGTGGACCAGAGGGTGACAAGTTGGAATTGTTTACATCAACGATTCCGGAGATGGGAGATGAGGGGCGTTTACCGCCTCGGTTGACGGGAGTGGGTGACAAGCTCACCGACGGTTATCTTGATCGAGTATTGTCGGAGGGGGCTAGGCATCGACCGTATATGTTGGTTCGGATGCCGCAGTATGGAAAGTCGGCACGAGGGTTAGCGGATCACTGGAAGCAAGCCGATCGGCCGCAGGGTGATCGCGTAGCCAAGACTGCTGATGAGGCTGAGATACGAACGATTGCAGCTGGTCGACTGTTGGCTGGTAACAAGGGATTATCGTGTGCTCAGTGTCACACTTTTGGCAATGAGCGAGCGATTGGGATCCAAGCGATCAATTTATTGACCATGACGGAGAGGCTGCGTCCAGAGTGGTTCTATCGCTACATGTTGGAGCCTACAAAGTACCGACCGGGGACACGTATGCCTGCGAGTTTTCCGGAAGGTGTGAGTGTATTGAAGAGCGTGTACGAAGGGAACGCAGAGCACCAAATCGGAGCGTTATGGAAGTATATGTCACAGGGAAGTCAAGCGGCATCGCCGGAGGGACTGCAACGCAATCAGATTGCGCTTGAGCCTACGGATCGTCCGATCCTGTATCGCAATTTTCTTGAAGGGCTCTCGGCTCGTGGAATTGCGGTGGGATATCCCGGTGGCTTGAACATCGCTTGGGATGCTGAAACGATGAGTATGACCAAGTTGTGGCAGGGGCAGTTCATCGATGCTTCGATGCATTGGCGCGATCGTGGAGTTGGGCGTCAAAAGCCGCTTGGTGATTTGGTGTTGAACTACGAAGCAGTATCGCCAGTGGCGAGGCTTTCTGATGCAAAGGAAGCTTGGCCTGATGCGAAGCAGGTTTCCGGCGAGGCGAAGTTTCTTGGTTACCGATTGGATGCTGGGGGCTTACCTACATTTCGATACAAGATTCAGGGTGTTGAGGTGTCGGATCGAGCGGAATTGAGTCCTGGCCCTAACGAGACGCCGGGAATGAAGCGAAGTTTGACGTTAACGCACAGCAAGCAATCGGTCGGCGATGGTGTATGGATGGTTCGGCTTGCTAGTGGCGGCGAGATCACCGCGATCGCTAAGAATACTTGGTCGGTCGATGATCGATATCAGATAACGATTGACGAAAAGCTTGTGCCTGCAGCAGCAGTGCGAGAGGTTCAAGGAAAGCGAGAGCTTGTAATATCGCTTCCTAGTGCAGATTTTGCGATTGAGTATTTCCTTCGTTGGTAAGCAACTGGTTCGGACGCTAGGCACATCTATTAAATCATAAAACCAAAAACAAACAAAACGAGAATGGTCATGTCGATTCGAGCAACATGTAGACTTAGAATTCGTTCGGCTTTAGCGATGTTATGCGCTTTATCGCTACAGGGAGTCGGATACTGTCAAGAAAAACAGGAGGGAAAGGGGGCTCCCAAGGAGTCCGACTATTACTCGATTCATTCGTTTGAAGTACCCGAAGGAGTGGAGCTTGAGGCGACATCGTTTCAGCGGATGCCTGATGGGAAGATGGCGGTCTCGTCGCGTCGTGGCGAGATTTGGATGATTGAGGATGCAGATGCTCCGGAGGTAAAGGCGGGGCAGTTCAAGCGGTTTGCGCATGGAATGCATGAACCGATTGGGATGTCATATCGAGACGGTTGGTTGTATGTCACGCAGCGACCGGACGTATCGAGGCTTAAGGACAGCGATGGAGACGGTCAAGCGGATGAGTTTGAAGTGGTTGCTGACGGTTGGCAGATCACAGGGGACTATCATGAGTATGCGTTCGGATCGAAGTTTGATAAGGACGGCAATATATGGGTTGTCTTATGTTTGACGGGATCGTTTGGAAGTGACGCTTTGTACCGTGGCTGGGCTGTACGAATAACTCCTGATGGGCGTACATTGCCGACGACCAGTGGTATTCGGTCGCCGGGTGGCATCGGGATGAATGCTGCTGGCGATGTCTTCTACACAGACAATCAGGGGCCTTGGAATGGGACTTGTGCGCTGAAGCATTTGATGCCGAAAAAGTTTGTGGGGCATCCGGGTGGATTTAAGTGGTACGCTCAAGCCGAGTCGGAGATGGGGCCCAAGCCACAGGAGCCGAAGGACGGGAGTCGATTTGTAGTTGAAGCGGACAAGATACCTCAGTACGAGCCACCTGCGATTTTATTTCCGTATGGGAAAATGGGGCAATCGGCTGCCGGGATTGCTTGCGATACGACCGATGGAAAGTTTGGTCCTTTCAAGAACCAGGTCTTTGTGGGAGATCAGACTTTCAGTACGGTGATGCGATGCTATATGGAAAAAGTCCAGGGGCATTACCAGGGGGCGTGTTTCCCATTTCGTGAGGGGTTGGACTGTGGCGTGGTCGGATTGCAGATGGAGCCCAACGGGAAGATGTTTGTAGGCGGGACCAATCGTGGTTGGGGTTCACGCGGGACGAAGAGTTTTTGCGTTCAGCGATTGGATTGGACGGGGAAGGTACCTTTTGAAGTCTTGGAAATGAAGGCGATTAAGGGAGGGTTTGAGTTGGTCTTTACGCAACCCGTAGATCGAGCGAGTGCGGAGGATCTCGGATCGTATTCGATGAAGACCTTTACTTATATTTTCCAGGGGGCTTACGGTAGTCCTGAAGTGGATGCAACGGAGCCAAAGTTGAAGTCCGCAAAGTTGTCAGAAGATGGATTGAGAGTGGAGTTGCAAGTAGACGGGTTGCAGCGTGGGCACGTGCATCATTTGGTGTCCAAGGGGGTCAAATCGGCCGAAGGCCTTGGTCTGTTGCATGCGGACGCTTACTACACATTGAACTACTTGCCGTAGGGGGTTTGCGATGCGAAAGCCGATGGCTCTAGAATCCGCGGATTGATTTGTTATCCAAACTTCTATCCATCATCCCACTGCCCCAAGGGGGCCAAAGGTGATAGCCCAGGGCAAAGCGGAGCGACGCCCTGGGACAGTAGCAATAAAACATCAGCCCTACCCTGAAGGGGTAGAACCCAAGATCGCGGTGACCGATTCATTGATGTTTTACCATGCTATTTGTGCTTATGATCGCATCAAGATTTGAGTGAGCTTTCTAGTTCTTGCTGTGCCGGCCCTCCGGGCCTTAGGAGCTAATGTGGGTGCAGGTACCGGGGCTTAGGCGTTGATTTAATCGATGGCGGCTGGATTCGCGCGAGTACGCCTTCGGCTGACTGCTAAACGAAATCATGGTACGCCTTCGGCTGACTG
>CAZACJ010000007.1:0-9515 GCA_964483385.1 uncultured Pirellula sp.
CGGTGCTCGCGCATTCCGGCCCAAAAAACACCCGGTGCTCGCGCATTCCGGCTCAACAACCACCCGTGACTGTTGATTGACAGCTCATGCGCAAAATCGATACATGCACGCGTTTCAATACCGGTGAGTTTCTCCCATCTAGATATTGCCTAGCTGCGCACTAAGTGTTATTTTTACACTATTAGAGGCGGGTTGATTGACAGAACACTTTCAGATTCGCCGAAGTAGTCGTAAGCGGAAAGTCCAAGAAGGGCTTAACGGAGACAAGGAAATCATCATGCGATCGATGGCAATGTTGACCGATTTGTATCAACTGACGATGGCATATGGGTACTGGAAAAGTGGCATGGCTGAACAAGAGTCTGTGTTCCACTTGTTTTACCGTCGCAATCCTTTTGGAGGAGGTTACGCCGTATCCGCAGGTCTACAGTCTGCGATTGAGTTCTTTGAGGAATTTCATTTCGAGGCCGATGACATTACGTTCTTACAAACCATCGCCGGCAATGACGGGAAACCGATTTTTGATGTTGATTTTTTACAGTACCTCAGCGAGTTGCGACTCACTGTCGACATCGCAGCCATTCCCGAAGGAACAGTCGTTTTCCCTCATGAGCCACTGCTGCGAGTTACTGGCAATATTCTCGAATGCCAATTGCTTGAAACCACTCTTTTGAACATCCTGAACTTCCAAACACTCATCGCCACAAAAGCGTCCCGCGTCGTGCGAGTAGCCGGAGATGATCCGGTTCTAGAGTTTGGCCTGCGACGCGCGCAAGGCCCTGACGGGGCGATGTCCGCTAGCCGAGCCGCGTACATCGGAGGCTGTGCTGCAACCAGCAACGTTCTAGCCGGAAAACGATTCGGGATTCCTGTCCGAGGAACCCACGCACATAGCTGGGTGATGTCCTTTGACTCAGAAGCAGACGCCTTTAACGCATACGCTGAAGTACTGCCGAACAACTGTGTTTTTTTAGTTGACACCTATGACACACTCGAAGGGGTAAGAAATGCAATACGAGTCGGAGAGCAATTAGCCCAACGCGGTTATCAAATGGTTGGTATTCGACTCGACTCAGGAGACCTCACCGCGCTGAGTATCGAAGCTAGACGTATGCTGGACGAAGCTGGATTCACGAAAGCCGTAATCGTGGCAAGTAACGATCTTGATGAACGTCTTATCGAAAGCCTCAAGCACCAAGGTGCCTGCATCGGGCTTTGGGGCGTCGGTACAAAACTGGCCACTGCCTATGACCAAGCCGCACTCGGAGGCGTCTACAAACTCGGGGCGATCAAAGATTCACAAGGTATCTGGAAACCGCGCATCAAACTTTCAGAGCAGATGATCAAGACATCTAATCCAGGTGTACAGCAAGTCAGACGGTTCTTCAGCGGAAACGGACAAGCGATCGCAGATATGATTTATGACGAATCACGTCCACCGAACGAGCCTCCCGCAATGGTCGACTTCGGTGACTTCGGAATGCGCAGAACCTTTGATGAAAAAACGAAAAACGCAGGGATCACCTCGGAGAATCTGCTCGTGCCAATTCTCGATGCGGGCAAATTGGTGTATCGTTCCCCAAGCATCCATGAACTCCGCGAGCGCACAACATCCCAACTTAAATCGTTCCCCAAGGGCATTCTGCGGTTCGACAATCCCCAAACCTATCCCGTCGGATTAGAAGTTGGACTACACGAACTAAAGAGCGATCTGATTCGCGCAGAACAAATCAAGACCGGACGCCGAGGTAGCAAATGAAACGCGTGTCGACCTTGAACGCTCAGCAATCAACTTTTTGCTATGACTACCCACGCCCTGCGCTGACTATCGATTGCGTCGTATTTGGATTGGATCTCGAACGGCTAAAAGTTCTTCTCGTGCAACGAGATACCGAGCCGTTCCAAAACCGATGGAGCTTACCAGGTGGATTCGTTCGAATGGAAGAAAGCCTCGACGAATGCGCTAAACGGGTGCTACTGAACAAGACAGGCTGCGAAAACATCTACTTCGAACAACTCTACACCTTCGGGACTCCAGATCGCGACCCGCGCGGCAGAACGATCTCGGTAGCATACTACGCATTGGTGAACTCCCCGGAATTTCCATTGGAGGAAGACGCTGCCAGATCACGAAGTCAAGCAGATTGGCTGGATATCCATAACATCCCAAAACTCGCATTTGATCACAACCACATCCTGCGCACGGCACTAGCGAGATTGCGAGCCAAGATCACGTACCAGCCAATCGGATTCGAACTCCTGCCGAAAAAATTCACCCTATCGCGACTACAGAAACTCTATGAACTCATTTTGGGGGAGACTTTAGACAAACGGAATTTCCGAAAGAAGCTACTCGGATACGGCATTCTGAAACCATTACAAGCATGGGAGCGACTCGGGCGTCAACGCCCTGCACAGCTGTATTCTTTTGATCCCGTTGCCTATAAACGGCTGATCAACGAAGGATCTACCTTTGAGGTTTAAATAGCATGAAAAGAAATGCCTTATTACTTATCGATTTGCAAAACGACTTCATCGAAGCCGGAGCGCTGGCTGTACCACAAGGAAGCGAAGTGATTCCCATCGCGAATCACCTGATGTCAAAATTTCCGCTTGTGGTCGCCACACAAGATTGGCACCCAGCGAATCACCAAAGTTTCGCAAGCCAGCATCCCGGAATCAAAGTCTACGACCAGTTTGAATTACAAGGCTTGCAACAAACCGCTTGGCCCGACCACTGCGTACAGGGAACCTACGGCGCAGAACTTGCCCCAGGTCTTGATCTCTCCAAGATTCATCAACGAGTCATGAAAGGAACAGATCCGTCCATCGATAGCTACAGCGGCTTTTATGACAATGGTCATCGTCGCGGAACCGGATTGACTGAATTACTGCGCAAGTTCTCAGTCGAAGAAGTTACCATCATGGGGCTAGCAACCGACTACTGTGTACTTTACTCAGCTTTGGACGCTGTTCGGGAAGGCTTCAAAACCTCTGTGATTGTCGATGGATGTCGCGGAGTTGGATTAAACAAACTCGATATCGATCGTGCTTGGCAGACCATGCGACAATCAGGCATAAAATGCATTACAAGTCGCCAAATCTAATCGCCAGATCTTTACTTTAGAGCCTTTCAGGAATCACTGCGGGTCAGAACATAACCTAGTGGCTCTGTTGGTGCATGTTATCGAGCACATTGCCGTGCACCTTGTCGTGCTCGTTGTCGTGCTCGTTGTCGTGCTCGGACTTACGCTGAATTCGAATGCGACAAGGTGTGTCAACCGATACACATCCTGAACAAGCCACTTTAGCAAACAGATCGCTTGCTACACCATCTTTCGGAAGATGGAATCAGCAAGCGTTCCCGTGCTGTCGGAGAATTGATCCTGCTCAATTCCCATCGATCTTAGAATACTCAGATACAAATTACTCATCCGATTCTCACCAGCACGCCAATACTGACCATGCACAAGCCCCATCCGAGCGCCGCCAGCCAATAAGGTTGGCAGGTTTTTGGGCCAGTGCGTTGTGCTTGCACCACTACCGTAAAGAATTATGGTGTTATCA
Organism: uncultured Pirellula sp.; assembly: GCA_964483385.1. Taxonomy (GTDB): domain Bacteria; phylum Planctomycetota; class Planctomycetia; order Pirellulales; family Pirellulaceae; genus JBKCUI01. The sequence continues at coordinate 3,568 of CAZACJ010000007.1, forward strand.
AAAACACTTCCTTCGCGATCCTGAAACTGCTGTAGCTTATTAAAGAAGTGAGCCAATTGTTCGCTAAGAAACAAATCATACTTTGCGAACTCCAATTGACCATCTTTATCCCCCGCGTGGGAAAGATTGTGGTGTGTTCGCGTCAAGCCGAGCTTTAGTGGGAACGTATCACTGATCCCCATCCCGTCTTCACGGTTGAGCATAAACGCTACGGACCGGGTGATATCCGCGTCAAAAGCTAGAGCGATCAAGTCAAACATGTTTCGGTAATACTCAGCAGGATCTCCTTCAGGTGTAGCATCGAGGTTCAAACCCGAATGATCCTGTGGTTTTAGCGGGATATCAATCCACTTTTCCGATGCGATCAAGCGAGACTCGATCTCATTCAAAGAAGCAAGATATTGATCCATGCGATCGCGATCTGAACGCCCGAGTTGGTGCTGAAAAGCATTGGCGCTCTCTAGTACAGCATCCACAAGCTTCAATCGCCCTTGAAGTGATTTTCGTTGCGATTCTAGTGAATTCCGATCCACCCGAAACAATCTGTCGAAAACCCGGCGCGGATGGCTCTCCGCCGGAATCGGTCTCCCCTGAAGGTCATAAGAAATCGTTCCGGTCCGGGACAAAAATCCAACCCCTGCATCGATCGAGAGAACAAGCGATGGCTGACGGCAATACTGCTTCGTGTGCTGTGCAATTAGTTGATCCAAGCCAACTGAATTATATGTCCCGGGCTTGGGACTATGCAGTGGAGCACCCGTAAGCCACATATCGGAACACACGTGCGGGTCGGCTTTCGTACCATTTTCATGAAAGAGCCCCCCGAAGAAACTGACATTATCGTGGAACGGCTGCAACGGCGCAGTCGATTTTCCGAAAGCATACTTGCCATCTACTTCCTTGGTCGGAAACCAACTCCATTCATCGATCCCATGTTCGGGCTTGGGAAGCGACATACCATTCGCCGTGTACAGTGCGCAGAATCGCTTAGGCGGATTATCAGTGACCACCCTGCCCATGGCTTCTAATGCCGGCAATGCCAACGCCGTACCGGCAAGACCTTGTAGAACGGCACGACGATTCAAACGCAGGCTTGAAACACTTTGAGTCGATGTTGTAAATGTCATGTCCGGGAAGGTATTGGTTGGTGGGAAGGTTGCCTTCTTAAACAATCGGGATTTTACGCTGTCGTTCAACAAGTTGCGTAAGTGCTTTAACGAGTACCTACCCAATATTGCCAGACCAAATCCCCCGAAATTGTGTATTGCTTACTTTTCGAGAAACATCTTGCTGTGAATGACCCAACGCACGAGGTCGCCAAGTCGGTACCGTGATTCTTTAAGGTGCGCGATATCGTCGCGCAATCCTGACGATTCATTGTAAGTTAATCGGCGACCGCACGCATAGGTCGCTAGGTGTTTTGTGACACTTTGGGCGATTTGATCGAATCTTGATTCTAGCAAATGCTTCCGAAAAGCTTCGAAATTCTCAACGTACACTCCAGAGGAAAGCGAATCGACGGCCGGAAGGCTTGAACTGGTGTCTTGTACACCGTTGTGATACCTGCCAGACGCATCGAACGCTTCGAAGGGTAATCCCCAAGGATCAATTCCCGCATGGCAATTGGCGCAACCCGGAACATTTCGATGACGTTCAAGTTTTTCCCGTAGCGAGAACTGTGTTAGATCCTCTAGCTTGGGCACGTTTGGAGGCGGATCCTCCGGCGGGGTGTCGATCATCTTCCTAGCAAACCATGCTCCACGTTTTACGGGATTTGCCTCACGTCCATCCGAAAGACCTATCATGATTCCAGCTTGACCTAGAATCCCCCCAAGACCTTGCTGTTCGTGTTTGATCGGAAGAAAATCAAATCCGGATTCGATGCGATCACCCAAGCCGTAATACGCGGCAACTGGCTCGTTGACAATCACTTCGTCAGACGCAATCAACTCTTCGATCGATCGATTTTCTTTGAGCAGACGATAGAACGTCTCGATGGGCTCAAGCCGCAGAAACTGCTTAGCCTCCTTGGTAAGGTATGGATACTTTTTGCGATCCACCTCAACGGTATCGAGCTTCTGCAAACCGAGCCACTGCGAAACAAATGTTTCCACGAAATGATAAGACTTCGGATCTGAAATCATCCTATCGATTTGCGTATCAAGGTTCTCAAACAACTTATCGTTTTTCGCAAGCTGCAATAGCTCTTCGTCCGGGGGGCTATCCCATAGAAAATACGAGAGCTTTGACGCGAGCTCCCATGAGTCGATTGGCTCTGGGTCCGGTGAACTGCTCGACTCGCTGATATAGAGAAATTGAGGGGAGACTAAAATGAAGCATAAAGTCTCAGCAATGCTGCTCCTCAAATCTGCGGTTGCTTCGTGCTGCCGCGCCCAAAATTGCCGCAACTTTGTGAATTCGACTTCGGTCAATGGCCGTCGAAACGCGCGACTTGCAAACTCACCCAAGATTCGCATGGCGTATACGGAGTCCGTTTCGTCCTGAAATCTATCGAGAAAGATAGAACGATATGATTGCGGTGGCCATTGGGTGTAATATGGTCCTTCGAACTCGATGGAATGGATCAACAAACGTGGAGTCGGTCGTCCATCCGTGAATTCATGACGCACACCGATTTCGCGAATCCCCGCCAGATAGTTCACATTATTAGGTTCGACATCAGGACTTGGAAAATTCTCGATCGCCCCTTCGAACAGATATTCCTGCGGCTTCGATTGCGTTACTACAGCAGTCCGTCCCACTTGGCTCATCGTGCTGCCACAGTCGCGACGCAGACCGACGTGGACGCCTAGTTTTGGCGAACGATTCTCGAATTTAATGAACTGCTCAATCCATTCAACGCGTTGCTTTTCAATCGAATCTGGCAAAGCGTCTACCGACTCACTCGATATCACCTTATCGATTTTTCTAAGAACCACCTTCTCAACCGGAATGGCATCCTTGAATCGAGCCGACATTCTCAAAACCCCCGCGTCAAGTCGCATCAACGCGAAAACAGGGGACTGCCTCGCCGCAGTCAGCGTCATGGTTGGGCTGTCGCCATGGGTCAGTTCTAAAGTCAATTCCGATTTCGGTTGCTCGAATGATGGAGGAGTAGTCAATTCCGATCCTTGTGAAACCAAAGCAAGGATTTCACTTGGCGCAAGTGCTCGCGCATCGATTCGAACTTCATCGATCTTCCCTTGAAAATGCTGACCATTCTCAATTCGACCAATGTGTAGCGAGGCTCCTGGATTCGACAAATCCGCCCCTTCGATTGCCCCGGTCGCTACAAGGTAACCATTTACAAAAAGTTCCGTCAGCCCTGGAGCTCTTCGCACAACAGCACACACGTGTTGCCAACAATCTTTGCGAACAACACCGGGGGGGCTCTGCACAGTGCCATTGTGTTGGCGGTTCGAATTGGCGGATTCAAGTCGTAAGATCCCCCGTGGGTCCGGCATATCAAGCAACCATCCATGCGTATAACCATAACCACCTAAACAAACGATTCCACTCTGAGCTAATCGGGAAGGGTGGATCCAAGCCGAGACAGTGAAGTCTCCCGTACCTATTTCAAGTTTTTCGTTTCTAGGGACGACCCACCCGCCGGCAGACTCCGAGAGCACCAACGCCTGTCCAAAGGCATCGCTTTGCAATTCACCAATTCCTTGGATCTGACCTATCTCTTCCTTGGAGTCGAACGTCCATTTCCCAACAAGCGCATCGTCGAATCGAGTATCTGCTGGCTTCTGCTCGATCGGGGTCGGGCCTGCAGTGTAGACCTCCACCGCATAGATCCCCGGATCGTCGATCGTGATCTCGGTTCCTTGCGACAAGTCACCTTTGGTGCTGACGCCAGGAATCGGAGCAAACGAAAAAGTACTGCTCGGAGGCGAGATGAGCAAAGCGTCGTTTACCTTGGATGCTTTGACTCGCACTTGGAAAGGTCCGCGATCAGGAAGCTCTCGCAGTGAGATCTTGAAGTTTGCATGCGGTCCATACGTGCTTGATTCCCCAAAAATTTCCGGACTGGGAATCGCGGGGCGCAATGCTAATCCCGTATCGAAGAGCTCATAAGCTCTACCGATCGGATACCCCTCCGAGCCGCGCATACAAGCAAAAACGGCATGATGAATGCCATTAAATTCTTTCCAACCGCGCACCGTGTCGTTCCCTTGATATCCTTCGATAAATCGAAACGCTTTCTGCATTCTCCAGAAATCGTACGGAAAGGGCTTGGACTCCTCTAACTCATGAACGACAAAATCCTGATTGGCAAGAAGATGATTATTCGCTCCAAGAATCAATGATTCTTTTGATGGATTCGGATGAATGTCTTTGCCAAACTCCATCCGAAACGCCTGAACCCTAGGTCGTGACTGAGGATCTACAATTGCCGAATCAATTGCCTTTCGAGCAATCTCGAGAAATGTGTCGAGTTGCAGTGGAGTCATCTGCAACACATCCATCTGATTGGTAAAGCCATCCTTCGAAACTCCATCGGGAGGCAGAATATCCGTCAGATTCGATTCAATCCCCAGAAGTGACTTCAAACTTCGATCGTATTGCTGGACGGTCAATCGTCTTAATGCACCGTTCTTTGGCACCGGTCGGGTTCGCGCCTTGTGAATCGCTTGATCAACCCACTTCAGAAATGACACACGCTCCGCGTCGCTAGGCTGACGCGACTCCTTCGGGGGCATCGACTCATCAGAGACATGCTTGCGTATCCCCTTCCAAAGTGGAATCAAAGGATCGGGCAAAGAAGGATCGAGATTATCGAGCCGCACCCCAGCTTCCTGAGATGATTCATCGTGACACTCGTAACAGTAACGCTTCATCCAAGGCAGTACCTTTGCCTCGTACTCCACTAAATCCTCATCTAGATCCCTGCTCGGCCCCTTTGCGTCCTCAACTGACGGAGGCTGCGCGTTGGAACGCTGACTCCATACCTCGGGAAAATCGCTCTTTTCGACAGGAAAGAATGCACAAAAAACCAAAGCTACCGAACTCAACGCGGCAGCCATCAGAGCACATCGAAGCAAAGGAAGTCGCATCTTTAGGCCAAATTGAATTGGAGCAAGTGGTTACTAGGCGGAGAGCCCAAACGGTACGCATCGTACAATTGGCGTATCAATTGTTCGCAATGGGGGGAAAGTAGGGGCACTAGGAGGGTGGTGGCAGGTAAATCTTACTAAAAAATCGACTGAATGACTAAAGTCACCTAAATCGTATCCCATATTCTTTCGAGCCTTGACGGAAAGTTCTGTCGATCACAGCGAATTCAACGATTCATCAGCCCCAACACCAACATGTTCCAGTCGAATTCTACACACTCTCTCCGTAAGCTTGCACTCGCTACGCGTGCAATCATTTGCCAAAGTGTCATTCTGGCACTCTGCTGCATGACTGGCTGTGGAGCCTTCCGGGGAATCGAACAGTGGAAATGCGATAACTGGGGAATGTGCCACTTCGCTCCCTCGCGTCCAGGAGTCTATGCCCCAATGGCTGTACAACCGTCCGCCGGAGTCCCATGGGGTTACCCTGCTACTCCCGCACCAACCTTTGGAACAGGCACACCTTCTGGCTACCCTCAAGGGGCGATGACCTCATCTGTCCCTAGCGGAATAACCGTGGGGGCACCCGCCAGCGGCAACTGCGCAACATGCAATAAATAATGCGCAATACAACGGGTTTAGATCATCAAACGCGGCTAGCGCTCTCTACCGTGAAATCACATACCGTGAAATCGCATACCGTGAAATCGCAATCTCGATTGCTTCCAGGAATACCCTCTCAGCCGGTTATCGCCAGCTCAACACCGTCAAATTGGTAATTCGAAGGGTTTCAGTATTACTTTTTGAGCCGGATAGCGCGAGCTCCGGGTGGTTTTTTGAGCCGGATAGCGCGAGCTCCGGGTGGTTTTTTGAGCCGGATAGCGCGAG
>CAZACJ010000007.1:9615-52292 GCA_964483385.1 uncultured Pirellula sp.
TTTTTGAGCCGGATAGCGCGAGCTCCGGGTGGTTTTTTGAGCCGGATAGCGCGAGCTCCGGATGGTTTGCCGTACCCGGCATAACACATCAACACACCCAATCAAACAGCGCCTCCAACGTTGTGGTTTTCGATTGAATGGAACGTGCAATGAGGCGTTCGAGACCACTGGCACTGTAGCAAAATGAGACAATCGGCTTTACAATTCTGGAATCACTAGTCCTGTTCAGTCTCCAGCAAAGCCACCCATGTCGAGTTATCTGCAAGTTGTTCGCGGCGCGGATTTGAACGCGAAACTGCCACTGAATCGGCACATCGAATCGCTCATCGGACGCGATTCCGAGTGCCAAGTTCACATCAACGACCCATTATGTTCTCGAGTCCATGCTCGAATAACGTTCGCGGACGGTCAATGGATCGTCCACGACGCCGGCTCCAGAAATGGAACAACCGTCAATGGATCTAAGACCAATCAAGCCGTCTTGGCAGATGGAGACAAAATCAAATTAGGCGGTACAGAATTCCTTTTCGTGGACGAATCAGGAACCGACGAACCGACGGTAGAAGTCCTCAATCACTCCCAAGACTTGATGCCAGAATCCGGCTCCGAAGACATGCCATTCGGATCCGATGTTGGAATGACAGCGTTCCGCACTTTAAAGAACTCGGGACGTACAGAGGACATCTCCGACTTGCACCAACTCTCGATGAACTGCTTGTCGATGTCGCGTCCCGAAGAAGTAGCCAAAATCGCTGGTGAGTTATTGAGATCGAAAACACAAGCAACTACTGTAGCTTTCTTAGTTGCCAACGAATACGGACTACTTGACGTCACCTTTCAGTCACCTAATACAACCAAAGAAAAATTGCTTCTAAGCGACAAACTCACCGAGTTGGTATGCAAACACGGAAAAGCCGTGTGGATGCAAAGAGAAACCCCGAGTAATAAAGATGGCGCGCTGCGACAATTCGCCGATGCGATCTGCGTCCCCTTACTCGAAGAAAGAAGAACGATTGGCGCAATTCATCTCTATCGCGATAAAGAAATTTTCCCGCCTCATGCATTCGACTTCGCTGTGGCCGCTTCGAGTATTCTCTCCGCAACAATGATCCGAGTCCGAGAATCGCAGGTTCTAAAAATCGATCATGAACGATTGAAGGCTCGCAGTGCTGAATTCGACGAGCTTTTGGGACAATGCAGCTCAATGCTGGAACTCAAGGACAAGATCACGCGGGTCGCCCGCGCTACCGGGTCGATCTTGGTCCGTGGTGAAAGTGGTTCCGGAAAAGAACTTGTTGCACGAGCCGTCCACCGCGCGAGTACGCGTGCGGATCGCCCAATGCTCAGCGTCAATTGCGCAGCAATCCCATCGGAACTGATGGAAAGCCAACTCTTCGGACACGTCAAAGGAGCATTTACCGGCGCTGACAAAGATCATGTCGGTTGGTTCGAACAAGCCAACAACAGCACTTTGTTCCTCGACGAAATCGGCGAACTGACCCTGGAAGGTCAAGCGAAGTTGCTACGGATCCTCGAAGGACACCCTTTCCTTCCTGTTGGCGGGCGCAAAGAAATTAGAGTTGATGTCCGAGTAATCGCCGCAACCAACCGCGACCTAAAGGAATTCGTCCAAGAAAAACGCTTCCGCGAAGATCTGTACTATCGTCTGAGTGTTTTCGAATTACTCGTTCCGCCCCTCAGACAGCGTGCCGAAGATATAGACGTGCTGGTCAACTACTTTTTTGCGCACTTTTCGAAGCTACACGGCCGGCCTCAACTCAAACTCTCCGATGCTGCTCGCGAAAAACTTCTTAGCTACTCCTGGCCTGGAAACGTTCGGCAACTCCGCAATGTCATCGACTCCGCAGTCGTACTTGCCCGAGGAGGCGAAATTCTCGCTTCAGACCTCTCTTTGCACGACGTATTAGCAGAAGCCCAACTCGATACCTTGAATATCGAACAATGGGAGCAGCGGTTGATCCGAGAAGCATTAAAACGGACGCGCGGCGGAATCCAGGAAGCTATTGAGATGCTGGGAATCTCACGTGCGACTCTTTATCGCAAATTGGAAACGTACAACATCAACCGAGACGACTTTCATTAGTCCATCAAAAAAACCAATGCAATTAACTCCTCAGAACTCGCCGCAGCGATGAGCACGCCGGTGATCGCTTCCGTGTCACCGATTTGGTACAAATGTAGCTTGAGAATTTCCTCGTTATCGAAGACCTTTACCAACGCATCGCGAGCCCGACCAGGTTCATCATGGTTTTCCGTAAGCTGAGAAGCCGCAAGGTTGGTTGCCGACTCGTCGATTGCTTTCAACTCCTCCAGTATCTTTCCCCCGGGTTCCGCAACACGTTGATACACCCGATTCCAAGTAGCTAACCAATTCTCGGCCCCGAAGTTCTCCCAAGCATCACCCGCGAAGAACTCGTATCTCCCTTTCGCGTAAGACTCCAGATGCTCATCACCGCACGATGACACACCATCATCGGGATTATCATTCTGGGATGCTGAATTTGCTGATGCGGATTCCGCTTCCGTACGAATCACATCTCCCAACAAAACTTCCGCGATCGGGTCGCAAAAAACCGCCGCTCCAAGTGTCACCTGAGATGGTTCACCAAACAATTCCTTTAATTCTTCAATCGCAGTTTTCAGTGTATCAGAAGCCATTATCTTTCTCCTAAATACATCAACCTTCCGATGCTCTCCGCAAAACTCCCAACGAATTCGATAGTGAATGTAGAGCGAACCGTCGTAAGGAGCAAGCCTACTCGATTTCTCGTTTTCAGTTTGCGACTGGATCGTCTACGATGACGCCCGACGATGTCGCTGCCATAACGATGTCGCTGCAATTGGGTGACGAACTAGTGGATCACTAAAAAAAGAGAAATCATGAGAACACATTGGGACGCAATCATCGTCGGCGGAGGTGCCGCTGGGCTATGGGCCGCCGGAACCGCCGCGGAACGGGGAAAACGCGTACTTGTGTTAGAAAAGAACAACAAAGCTGGTGTGAAGATCCTCATGTCCGGTGGAACCCGTTGCAATATTACACACAATTGCGATAGCCGTAGGATCGCGGAAGCTTTCGGAAAAAATGGACGCGTCCTGCTCTCCGTGCTTGAACGCCTCTCTCCTTCAGATGTCGTTCAGAGGTTCGAAGCGGAGGGGGTCGCTACCAAGATCGAATCGACGGGCAAAGTTTTCCCCGTGAGCGATCATGCAATCGACGTCCGAGACGCATTGGTGCGTCGCTTGGTTCGCCATGGCGCGGAGTTGATCACAGGATGTGCGGTTCGCGACGTTGCACCTTTGGGCGAATCTACAACCAACGGAACCGATTCACCAAGCTTTCGCGTCCGAGCAGAGCGACAAGGAGAATCCTTCGAATGGACTGGTACCAATGTTCTGATCACTACCGGTGGCCTGAGTTACAGTGGATGTGGCACGACCGGGGACGGATACGCATGGGTTGAAAATATGGGGCATTCGGTCACTCCATTGCGCCCCGCCTTAACACCCCTGGTGTCCCCAGCAACTTGGGTCCAAGCCCTCAGCGGCTTAACGCTAGAGGACATTGCAGTACGGGCTGATGTCTTCGAAAATTCAATTGGTGGCACCGCAAATTCATCACCAAATGCCGGTGGCAAAGCACTGAAGCTAGAGCGACGTGAAGCACGGGGTGGGTTCCTATGGACCCACCAAGGTTGCAGTGGACCGACCAGCATGAATGTTTCGCGTTGCTTCTCAGATCGCTCTCCACAGGATCGAATGGAACTGATTCTTGACCTGCTACCCGACACCACCGCCGCAGAACTTGAAGATTGGATCAAACTAGAAACTCAAGGTAGCAACCGCGCCATCTCAACCGTGCTGAGCCAGCGTATACCCAAACGACTCGCGCAGGCAATTTTAGATTCAGTAGCAGGTGGTCGCGATCCTCATCTCGCGGAACTACCCAAATCAGTACGCCTAAAAATGCTCGAGAGCCTCAAGCGATTAATCATTCCCATCTCCGGCACCCTCGGCTATCCAAAAGCGGAAGTCACCTCAGGTGGGGTCCCAGTTGGCGAAGTGAATTTCCAGGATATGCAAAGCCGCAAGCAACCCGGATTGTTTTTGGCTGGCGAAATCCTCGACTTGGACGGCCCAATCGGCGGTTTTAACTTCCAAGCCGCTTGGAGCACCGGCCATGCGGCAGGCTTGCATCTGGGGTAAACCCGCTACAATTTTTAAGCAAAATCCAGTACAACATGCTTTGGCGATGGAACGTTTTTCCTCTGCCATACACGATTCCTCGCATCCGAACCCAATTGTGTTAGAGAACTCAACGCTATGAAAATTGTTTGCAACCGCGAAAAGTTTCTGAATGGTTTTCAAATCGCGACAGCGTTGGTTCCCACGCGCAGCCCCAAAGATATTCTCAACAGTATCAAAATCGAAGCGATCGACGGCAAAGTCGTTCTAATGGCGACCGACCAAGAAGCAGGGGTGCGTCTGGAACTCGATGATGCTGAAATCAAGACCCCCGGTAAAGCGCTCCTAAGTGTTCAGCGGGTTGGAAATATCCTGCGAGAATCCAGCGATGAAACACTAACGTTCGAAACTGCAAATACTTCCCTCGATATCCACGGTGTTCATTCAGAATTTCATTTACCACTCGCAAATCCCGACGAATTTCCCACTGTAGGACGATTTACCGAAGAGGCCTACTTTGAAATGCCCGCCCCACTGTTCCGCGATATGGTTCGCCGAACCGTATTCGCAACCGATACGGAAAGCACTCGCTATCAACTCGGCGGTGTGCTGTTCGAGATCGACGGTGACCAAATAACCGCTGTGGCAACCGATGGACGCCGATTGGCAACCATGCGGGGAACTGGTAAGTCCATCAACGGATATCGCAATCAAAATACTTCCACTATCGTCCCCACCAAAACCCTCCACATCATCGAAAGGGCGATCTCAGACAAAGATCCATTCGTCCAATTCGCTGCACGCACAAGCGACGTAATGTTTCGTACCGAACGTTGCACTCTGTACTCCCGATTGGTCGAAGGTCGCTATCCGAACTGGAATATGGTCATCCCGTCGAGAGAAGGACGAACACGCGTCGAGGGGATCGCCGGCCCATTTTTCGCCGCAGTTCGCCAAGCATCCATCGTTGCGGATCCAGATAGTCGCGGAATCGAATTCACCTTTGGGAACGGTGCACTGATCGTTGCCGCTAAAACGGCCGATGTTGGTCAATCCAGAATCGAAATTCCACTCAGCTACAATCTCGAACCGATCAGCATCACCATGGACTACCGCTATGTGCTCGACTTCTTTAAAGTCCTGCCACCAGAAAAGCCATTCGCTCTCGACATCAAATCCAATACAGAACCAGCACTCTACTCAACGGACGATCACTACCAATACGTAGTCATGCCAATGTCTCGTTTCTAAGCTTCAATACTCATCAATTGCGTCTCGAAGTCATGCGACACACACCTTGCATTCTCGCCACTTCGAGCGCTAACGTTACAGGGCCGATCTGAGAAGTGCAATTGAGACTACTTCAATACTCGCGTCCAATCGCCCCGCTTGCACTCGGGCTTCTTCTAATTGTTTCCGCATGCGCACAGACCTCCACGACGCAACACCAAAACAGCACTGACTTACGCCTCCCCTCCGGCAACGCGCAGCTTTCCATCGATGTAGAAGGCGATCCGTTGAGGATCACAACAACATCAAGGCTCAGCGGTGCCATACATTCTATTCGCTGGCGAGATGTTGAATTCATCGATAGCCATGACCACGGCCGACAACTGCAGTCCGCGTTTAGTTTCGATGGTGGGCTCCCTGGAGAGTTCTGGGCAGAACGTTTCAATCCAACAGAAGCCGGATCGCGCCGCGATGGAACCGGGAATTCATCCTCAAGTCGCCTACTCGCTTTTGAATCAACTCCACTTGAACTGCGAAGCTCAACCCAACTTGCGTATTGGCTTGCCCCTGGTGAATTTTCTTTTGGCAGAAAAGCAATCAACCAAACCGTTCTCTCTGAATATATCCTTCACAAACGTATTCGTTTAGGAGCCCATCCCGACCCAAGCATCATCGAAATCGATTTGACCCTCGAAGGCCCTGAAAAATCCCCCCACCGCTACGCGCAATACGAAGTCCTTACAGGTTATATGCCCCCAGCTTTTCGCAAATTCTGGGGAGTCGATATCAACACACAAAACCTTGTACCTCTGTCCGATGGCCCCGGCGAACAATCTCTTCCTGTAGTCTTCTCCACCGAGGATCGCCAATTCGCCATGGGAGCAGTCGCCACCGGACAACCAACATGGATAACCGAACCAATCGGCTACGGTAGATTTCGCTTCGAGGAAGAAAAAGTCGTCAAATGGAATGTGGTCATGCGTTATCGTAACTCACCAACTATCGATCAACCCACAGCAAGCTTTCGAGTCCTCGTCGTTCTCGGGCAACTCGAACAAGTCAAATCAACCATTCTCGGTTTACTCGATCGCTCCCCAAAATAGTCCTCCATTTGCTATTCGTTAGAACGCGAACTATCTGCACTTTCCGTTTTTTCCGCAACGTCATAGGTGAGCTAGCTACGTTTTGCGGGTTCTCCGATGATTTCTTGAATTTGCTTGCGAATTGCGAGGTACGTTCCAGCGAGGCAAATAATACCTCCACCGAATGTCATCGTTTCCGTACTTTTCTTGCTCTACGATCTCTGTGTACCCCATCATGCGACGAGCCACGGAAAATCCAGGAGATAGCCCAAGTCGCTTGGGCTTTTTCTCACGGACGTGCGCATGGGGAAAATCGTGGCTAAATATCAGCGGTGTGCTGATCACTGTATCCATGCTTTTGAGCGGCTGCAAAACACTAACTATTCCAGCGATCAACCCAAACGGTGGAACCATCTTCAATGGTCAAACCACCACCCTTGTCTCCCCCCACGGCCCAGCAAGTGGATACCCCTCTCAAGGCCCAGCATACCAGACTCCCCCTGAACCTAAAAAATGTATGCATGGAGTACCCAATACAAGTTCCGGCAACTCCGCATCTGGATGTAAACTTTGCACAGGCGCTCATACTTCAGCCAACGACGCTCGCGCGCGCTGCGGAGAGCTACTACTGACCCCCACCAAACTTGTCGCCCCAGTCGGTGGTGAAGTCATCCTACTCGCCGGAATCTGCGGCAAAGATGGAATGTTAGTCACAGGCGAACCGATCGAATGGATGCTTTCCCCGGAAAGCGTCGGACAAATCATCGAAGTAGGTGATGACGCGAAAGGCCAACGTCACCACTTGTTCAAAAAACATGCAGAATCGTCCCCGTCAGGAAAACTAGATGTCGATTTTGCACGGGGAAAAACAAGCCGAGAAGCCGGAAAAATCACTCGTGGAACCGCAAAAACCGACGATGACCTACCCATTCGAAAAGGCCAAACATGGTTGAGTCTCTCAAGCCCCACCGAAGGTGTCAGCAAAGTAACGGTCATGGCCCCGGATAGCGAGGCTTGGGACAAACGCCGGCAAACCGCAACCATCTATTGGGTTGACGCTAGATGGGAATTCCCACAACCACAACAAGCAACCAGCGGACAACCAATCACTCTGGTCACCAAAGTTCAACGCGCTGACGGCTTGGTTCCAGCAGAAGGATGGCTCGTCCGCTATCGCTCCCTGAATCCTGAAGTTGCTCGGTTCCTACCCGAATACGGCGAAATCTTCGAAAAGAACGTTGACCGAAACGGAAATGCCATCGTCACATTGGTGAACCAGTTGCAACCCGGTGCCGTTACCAAAAATAATGCAACCGCTCTGATCGAAATAGAAGTTGTTCGACCTTCACAAGCAAACGAAAATATGCCCGAGCTACCACTCGGGCGCGGTACCGTCCAAGTAACTTGGACGTCTCCCGAGCTAAAACTCCAAGTCGCCGGTCCCGAAGTTGCCGTACCCGGTCAACCATTAGCCTATACCGCCACCCTCGAAAACGACGGATTTGCCCAGGCTGAAAATGTTGTACTCACTCTAGCGATTCCCAATGGCATGACAGTACAAAGCACAACTCCGCAGCCCTCTCGACAAACAGCTTCGAGCATGTCCTGGGACGTGGGTGTCTTAGGACCAAGACAGGCATTGGACGTACAAGTTATCACCCAAGCAACCGCCGAAATGGATGCTCGGGTCATATTCGAAGCAACAGCTTCTCCCGCTGTAAAAGAAAGTGCATTGATCAAAACGCTTGTGCAAAAACCGCAAGTCACCCTCAGCATCAACGCAGACCCAACGACAACACAAGTTGGAGTTGGCGACATGGCGACCTTTAATATGAAAGTTGCCAATACCGGAAATCAAACGATCACAGACCTAATTGTCCTTCTCGAAGCCCCCCCGGGCCTAACGCACGCCCGAGATGGTGCGCGCGAAGTCTCCCGAACCATTGCGTACCTAGCGCCAGGTCAATCCGTCGATCTGGCCGCTCAATTCCTCGTCGAACGGGAAGGTGATTTGAGCTTAAAAGCCACAATACGCTCCGCGAATCAAATCCTGACCGGTTCGTCCGCTAGCGTGCGAGGACTACCAGGTACGCAAAAAGTGCCTCAAGTCGAGTTGGAGATGCGTCCATCGACCGGGACCAACCCAATTGCAGTCGGCACGGCAACTTCGGTGCAACTATTTGTTCGAAACACTGGTCCCGTTTCCGTCAGAAATCTAACGGTCTCTGTTCAATACGATTCAGCCCTAAACCCCTCCGGAGCTTCCGCCGGCTTCGAACCAAGTTTCGCCAATCAAACACTCAGATGGAAGCTTCCTGAACTACCAGTCGGGACTACGAAAGAGTACCAGGTCAATTTTATCGGCGCAAAACCGACCGCCGATGCACAGGTTGTCGGTATCGTTGAATCGACAGACCGAGCAGTCCGTGTAACAAGAAACTTAGGCATCCCAATCGCTTCCGCTACAGGCGCCATGCCAAGCCCTGCAGGTCCGCCACCTAATGTCCCAAGCGGTCCAACAACGGCACCAAACATCGGTATGAATAATCCGCCATTAAGCGGTCCAGCGATTGCCCCTAGCACAGACTTGCTCGTTTCCATCGAACCCGTCAGTCGGGCTGCACGCCTGAATGAACAATCCGACTACATCATCACCATCCGAAATAACTCTCAAATCAATCAACAACAGGTTGAACTCACCCTTGAGGTGCCTGAAGGACTCCAAGTTTCCGATGTACGTGGGCCCACTCAAAGCGGATACCAGTTTGACGAATCAGGCAGAATTCTGAGGATGGAACCAATTCAAACGCTACGACCAAGCGATCAAGTTTCTTATCGAGTGGTCTTTTTGCATCGACTTGTCGGGCAAGGAAAACTTGTCGCCAATGCCAAATCCGGTAATGCCCCAACTCCTGTCAGCTCCGCTTCGACCATTGTCACGGTTGGTCCCTCTGAAGGCAACTAAGGCCCGCTTTTCTACACCCCAACGTCCATCTATACTTGAGTCCGCTCAGTGGTGCGGTGCCAATCTATTTGATCGTCTATTTTGGCACTGAAACACCTTTCGCTGAAAAATTTGGCGATGAAATATTTGGCAATGAAGAAAAGCCTCAGACTCAGAGTACAGCCCCATGTGGATTACCAATCGTCAAACCAACAGACGAAATCATCCAATTCACCCAGCCGCAGCCCTCTTCTTCATCGGACAACTCGTTTTCCTTCCGGGATGTGACCAAACCAGGAAAACGATTAGCACTCCCCCAGAATCTGCCGTCTCCGAAACGAATAGACCGAAAGCCGACGGAGTAGTTCTTTTACTCGGCAACCGCCAAACGTATGACGAATGGCTAGAAAAACAACGTGGCAAAATCGTCTTGATCGACTTCTGGGCTACTTGGTGCGCTCCTTGTGTTGAGCATTTCCCGGACACAGTCGCCTGGTATAACAAATATCGCGACCAAGGCTTCACCGTACTGACCGTAAGTATGAATGAACCCCAAGAGAAAACCGCTGTCGATGCATTCCTCAGAAGGCAAAATGCAGCGATGGATAATCTCCTGACAGAATATGGAGCAGGCGCCGCATTTGTCGAGGCCTTCGAAATCCCCGGGGAGATTCCTTACTACTTACTCATCGATCAAAACGGTACAATCCGACACCGATTTAGCGGTGAACCTCAGGGCATGAAGGATTGCGAAGGGCTTGATCGGATCCCCGCTCGGATCGAAGAGTTACTACGAAACATATCGACAGGGAATCCTACATCATCGGACTAAAGGGACATTCCATGCCCGCGAACTTTAGCAACCTCAAATCAACGCTCGTCATTGGTTTAGTACTCACCTCGACCGCCGCAGGAATTCCGTACCGCAACGCCCTCGCTCAGCCTCAAGTAACGTCCCCCCAAGAGACTTCCCCTGCACAACGATCCGTAGGAGCTACATCGAAGACTTATGAACACATCGATCGCTCCCCCGTAGACCTAGTCATTGGGCCGACGGCGAAAAATCCAGAATGGATCGCGACGGTTAATCAAACATCCAATTCGATCTCCCTAGTAGACCTGAACTCCAATTCGGTCCTGCATGAACTTCCAGTCGGTGAACACCCCACCGCAATCGCCCTGCATCCAGACGGTCAACACGTGTTTGTTACCAGTAGCTACGCCGGTACCATTCACGCTCTAAAAATCCAAAATGGAAAATTCGAGCCTTTAGCAACCTGGGATGCACCCGGTCAGCCCACTGGATTGGCGATCACCCCAGATGGAAATCGCTTAATGGTCGCAGTGACAGATCGCGATGCTATCCTCGAATTCGATATTACTCACGGAATGCTGCGTCGAACAATCCCGGTGGGACGATGGCCACGTTCAATGGCAATCGACAAAACAGGCTCTCGCATGGTAGTAGGTACCAGCGGCGATCGGGGGATTTCTGTCGTCGACCTGATCGAAGGAAAGACGGTCCATATCGATCGCTTTGTCGGCTTAAATATCGGGCACATGCAACTATCCTCCGACGGACAGCACGTTTACTTTCCCTGGATGGTCTACCGACGAAATCCAATCAACGAAGGGAACATTCGTCTCGGCTGGGTCATGGCAAGTCGATTGGGACGCATCGGCTTTTCAGATGACGCGCGAAGAGAAGCAATCTCACTAGATCCCCCCCGGCAAGCGGTGGCCGACCCACATGGCATCTGCTTAACGGCCGATGATTCCCACGTGGTCATGTCTGCTTCTGGGACGCACGAGTTATTGGTTCTACGAACCGCAGATCTACCATTCGAAGAACGAGGTAGCACTGACCATATCCCTCGTGAATTGCTCAATCAACGCGAAGGAATCGCAAGCGAGGAAGACAGATTCTATCGAATCGAAGTCGGAGGACGCCCGCTAGGCATCCAAATGGATTCCGACAATCGGACCGTTTATGTTGCAAATTATCTCGATAACTCAATTCAACTTGTCGACATCATTGATCGTAAAGTCAAGCGTCGAATCCCCTTGGGAGCTGACCAACAGCCAACATTGATTCGTCGCGGCGAAGCCATTTTCTACGATGCAAAGCGCAGTTTGGATCAATGGTACAGTTGCCATAGCTGCCACTACTTGGGGGGAACAAACTCCGTCGCGATAGACACGATGAATGATGGCTCTCCTTATACATTCAAAACTGTCCTACCCCTCTATCAATGCGCCGATACAGGGCCCTGGACTTGGCACGGCTGGCAATACAACTACAAAGCAGCCATGAAACACTCTTTGCAAACCACCATGCTCGGACCAACGCCAAGCGACGATGACGTAGAAGCTATAGGAGCATTTCTCGGGTCCTTAAAACCACCACCGAACTACCGCTCGAAGTTGCAAGACGATGCAGCGGCACGTGGTGAGAAGTTATTTCGAAGTAGCAAATTTGGCTGCCAAGAATGCCATTCCAATCGGGCACAAGGTGACAAACAAATCCATGACCTAGGCCTTGGAGTTGGTGGCGATGCCTACAAAGGTTTCAATACGCCAAACCTTCAAGGGGTCTTTCGCAAAGTGCTCCTTATGCATGACGGAAGGTACGAGACGCTTGAAGAATTACTCAAGGGTGTCCACGCCCCTGAAAACGTCCGCGGTGAACCCCTAAGCGACAGCGAACTCTCAGACCTCGTTGCCTACCTCCGATCTCGATGAAAAAAGAGCAAAGCCTCCATCGCAGGTTCTATCCGATTTCCTCCACGATTCCGAGTTCAAAGCCAGGTAGGAATCCGCCGAAAATCCTGGTATGGTAACGCACGAAAGTGTACGAAGTGATTGCAAGGGATGACTCCGTTTAGATCATGGTGTGAGTGTGACAAACAAACAAACAAACGACGCGCAGATGCTCAGAGGAATCGAAGTGGTCGTGATCGTAGGAGCCGGATGGACAGGTCGCCAAATTGCTGGACAAATGCTCACTCATGGAATCCAAGTCATTTTGTGCGATGAATCCTCGGGGGCTCTGAATACATCAAAAAGCTGGATCCTTTCTAACCTAACGACGTTCGCTCAGGAAGGATACTGGCCACCAACTAGCGAAGCCACTATTGAAACCAAACTTCAACTTGTGCATCCCGATGTCATTTTCTCTTCACAAAATGTCATTCGTAACGAAAACAAAGTTCGCGAAGCGCATCACTCCATCGACTTGTCCCTCGGTGGCTTTGACAAGTCTCTAATCGACCTAGTTCTTGAATGTATCCCAGAGCAAGTTGCATTAAAGCGACGGGTTCTAAAACTTGCCAGTGAACTGTATCCAGAAACCACCGTTATCGCTTCGAATAGCTCGTATTTCGTCCCTTCCACTTTCTCGAAACATATCGTTGCCCCTGAACGTTACGCCCACTTTCATTTTCATGTCCCAGTATGGAAAGCAACCGTAGTCGATGTGGCAGCAGGTCCCCTAACCTCACAGGAGACACTCCAACGCCTCGAAAAGCTCTCCTACAGCATCGGTCAAACCCCGCTAGTACAACGTCGAGAAAATAGCGGATACGTATTTAATGCCATGCTAAAGTCAGTACTGCAGTCGGCACTCCAACTGCTCGATCAAGGCGTTGCCACTCCAGATCAAATCGATCTTGCTTGGACGAAAGCAACCGGAATGCCAGTCGGTCCCTTCGGTATGATGGACCAGATCGGCCTCGATATTCTTTACCAAACCATGTCCAACGCTCGCTTCGTCGACGGCGACGATGTATGGATGCCACTGATCGCGATCCTGCAACCGTACATCGACGCTGGAAACCTCGGAGTAAAAACAGGCCAAGGATTCTTCAAGTATTCAACGCCCGAATCCCACGTTTCTCTGGATGAGGCAACCTAAGCCACAAACATACCCTACTAATCGTGCCCCGTTGCGTACTTGGGTTTTGGCAAGGCAGGGACTTTTTTCACCTCTTCAGTGAGAACTTCGACTGCTTTCTCTAATTGACGATCAATCCCCGAAGGGAGCTCTCCAGGGATTGGCCAAAGGATGTAATCTGGAATCGCACCTCGAAGTTCCATATCCTCACCCGTCTCTAACGAAAACCAACCACGGAATGGGGCACGCAAAACTCCCACATCGTTGATACGTGCCGCTCCTGTACTCACTACACCACCGGCTGTCTGAACTCCCACCACTTTGCCGCGACCAAGATACTTGATCGCATGGCTGAAGATCTCCGCGTTGCTATACGAGTTCTGGTTACACAACACAATGATCGGTTTGGACCAAGTCGCATAGATCATCCGGTCATGCGGATATCCAATTCCACCCCCACGAGGGACCGTCATCGCATGCCGCGGTTGTGTAAGAGAAGTAAGCAAGTGGTCGGTCGTCGAACCACCTCCATTATCTCGAACATCAATTACGAGCCCCTCCTTGCCGTATCCGACATTATAAAGTTGTTGCTCAAATTCCAGAAAACTCGATTCGTCCATCGCCTGAATATGCAAATACCCCAACTTTCCATTCGAAAGCCGCTCCACCATCTTGCGGTTTTGCTCCAACCATTGCTGGTAAAGCATTGGTCGAACCCGAGCGTAAGAAGTAGGACGTAGCGTTACCTTTAACTCGTCATTCCCAAGTTGGTCCTGATTGTCTGCTTTCTCCGCATTGTTGGGCTGCCCCCCTTCATTCTTTGCGCGAAGCACAACCAAAGAAATATCTCGATCGAGCGGCCCATTTAGGACCAGCGTTAAATCCATGGTCGGATCCACTCGCTTGCCATCGATCTGCTGAATGATATCACCCGCACGCAATTTGCTCTTTGCTTTATCCGCAGGACCATCCGGAAGCACATCGCGTATTTTCAACCCAGGCCCAAGATACTTGGGGTCAAAGCGTACCCCCAAATGAGCTGTTGGGTAATCCCGCTTACGAGTCCCCTCATTGTCGGGCACTTCGCCGATCGATGGAGTGAACCCTAAATGCGAACCATTGAGTTCGCCTAGCATCAATTCAATCACTTCCGCCAATCCGCGTTCATCCAACGCCTTCGAAGCAGCATCGGAGTACTTGCGACGAATCTCGTCCCAGTTTCGATTCCCCATCGCTTCGTCATACCAAATCTCGTGCATCGCCAGCCAAGCCGCTTGAAATCCCTCGCGATACCTTCCAGAACGAGAACGCTCATGCTGTACAGAAAACGGATATCCAGTTTCCTTTTCTCCCCCTTCAAGCTTCGTTGGAATCCCTTTTGAAATACCGAGAATTCCGCCGGAGGACTTCGTCCAACGAGCATCGCTCAATACGGTCGAACTCATCAGTTTAGGTGTTAACTTGTCAGGAAACTCCACCGAGTACCAACCCGACTTGCCATCCACCGAAGCAGAAAACGCAAGTTTCTTTCCATCCGGAGAGAAAATCAAATTAGTCTCTCGCGTATCCTGCAAGTTGAGCCGACGGATCCGCTCATGAATGCGGTCAAAATCGATCCGGAACGACTTGGACTTGTCTTCAGCATCCGATTTCCCATCTCCTCTGCTGTCCGCTGAAGCATCGGGCTTTCCGTCCACCTTCACCTCACCCACCTTCACCTCACCCGCCTTCGCCTCAGGTGGTTTCGACTCGAGCGATTTCAAATCTGACGATTTTGCCTCGGCCTTTGCTGGACGCTTCTTTTTCATCGTCTCGATCGCTTTATCAAGCGTGCGATCTCGTGAGGACTCATCGTCGAATTCTTCCTGCAAATAAACATAGTAGATATCGCTCTCGTCCTGTGTACGTCTTCCGGTAAACGCAAGCATCTTCCCGTCAGGAGAGAACACAGGCGATGTATCATTATCCGGGTGCCTAGAAACATTCACCGGCAACTGATGCTTATCAATTGGCATCACCCAAATTTCACTATTAAAATCATTATCTTGTGCAGCATAAGCAATCCATTTGCTGTCGGGAGAGATACTGTACGCAATGGAACTGAAGTTCTCGACCAAGGTTGTCATCTCCTTGGACTCAACATTCATAGCAACTAAAGTGCCTCGGCCAAGCTGCATCAAGAGATGCTTGCCGTCAGGAGTAAATCGCAATTCTGACTTCGATGGTGCGGAATTCGTGATCCTCGTTTCAACGAAATCTGTCTGCTGCCACCAATACTTCGTTGGCTCCTTAGGCTCAAGCTTCCAAACGTCCACCTGCCCACCCTCGCGCCTCGTGAACCAAAGTTCTTTGCCGTCATTGGTGAAGAGCGGCGACTCCTCATAACCATCGCTGCGAGTCGCTTGAATCGGCTCCTTCAACTCCGAATCCATGACAAACAGATCCCCGCCAGCGGTAAAAGCAATCTCCAATCCGTCGTCCGTAAATGCAACTTGCTCTGCACGATTGAGATTGGACCGGAGAAGATCATCAGGAAGGTCTGAATCTTGAGCAACCTTGATCTCTAACTTTCGTGGCGGCTCATTTTCATTTGGATTCATTACATAGGTATCGAACAGATGCCTGAACACAATGGTTGAACCGTCCCGGCTAATCGTCGGCTTGTATACGGAATCATCGTCAAAACCCACCACCTTACGTTGCCGAACTGGCTGATCCTTCCCCGCAAATCGGTAACGCCATAAATCCAAACCATGTGATGTTCCCTTTGCAAAGTAAAATCCACGCTGGTTGGGCATCCACTGTGGCCAAAGGGACTCGACTCCTTCGTGCAACAACTCAGTGGTCTTCTGCGATTCCAAATCGAGCATCCAGATCTGAGATGCTCGTTCCCCCTTATATCCTTTTCGCCACCAACGCTCACCCTCCCTTACAAAGAGAACCTTCTTGCCATCGGGAGAAAGACTCGGAGCAAGTGCCGTATCATCTAGTAGCACTTTCTCCGCTGCACGCTTTGTCAAGTCGATCTGCATCAATCGAGTTGCACCACGCCAATAGTGATCGCGCGCCCCGATCGCCAAAATGCTGTTTCCATCAGGGAACCAATCCCCCAACGAGAACCCCTCCGAATGAAATGTCTTCTGCTCAGGAATCCCACCATCAGAGGGCATTACGAAAATCTGATTCGCCCCCGTACGATTCGAGATAAACGCTAGATGCTTACCATCCGGTGAAAACTTCGGCTCGCTATCATTCGCTGGATGATTGGTCAATCGCCTCGCTACACCACCCTCGCTACTTACGGACCACAAGTCATTAGCCCAACGAAACACAAGCGTCTTACCGTTGGGAGAAAGCGTGTAGTCGCTAGCCATCTGTACCGAGACTGGCTCGGCCGCTAACAACGGACTGCTTTCAATGCAGATCGACAACCCAGAAAGAACAAGTGTAAGTAGCGTTTGCTTAGCAACCTTCATGTCAGTCTTTATGCAGAAGAGTAGAGATACGGCAAATGAATGATGTTATGAAACGGCAAAGCACTTGGGCAGAAAACTTTTCAAGTGCTCGATGAACAACGCGGGCTGCTCTAAGTTAGGCACATGCCCGCATCGATCAAAAAAGTGCAATTCCGCATTTGGGATTTGCTGATGGAACTGGTTCGCCACGTTCGGCGGCGTGATCTCATCTTCCTTCCCCCAAACGATCAACGTAGGCGTGGTCAGTCGATGCAATTCCGCCTCAACATTTCGATCCCGAGTTGCTCGAGAAATCCGGAGAATAAACCTCGCGTAATCCCGATCCTGAATCAACTCATACCACTCATCTACGAGAGAATCACTGACCATGGCCTCATCAAAAAAGATATCGGAGATCACCGATCGAACAAACTCTTTAGTCGGTTTTGGCTTGACACCATTGGTCAAACTCCGCTCGTATAGCCCAGCGGACCCTGCCAGAACTAAACCACAAACTCGGTCCGGATGCCGTAATGCGTAGTCCATCGCAAGCAACCCACCGAGGGAATTCCCACACAGAACGAACGGTTCTTGGATTTGCTTCTCATCGATAAGCGCCGAAATCGCGTCCGTCAAGTCGGAGATGGACCGAGCTCCATGCGATCTACGATTACCACTCCGGTCAATTGGTAATTGAGGAGCGATCAATCGAAAATCTGTAGCAAGAGGTTCGATGACCTGCGCCCAATGACCAGGAGACCCAAACAATCCGTGAAGTAACACCACGGTGTTCGGCCCATTGCCGCAATCCACCATCTGTTCACAACGTAGTCCATCTTGTGTTGCAGTAGAATGGAAAAATTCTTTGAAGATCATGGGTGAGAGTTTACACAGTTAAAAGTAAGGGCTAACGCAAGTAAACATTCAGGCGAAAAAAAAGCGGTCGTCCTTCGATGACCGCTTCTTCATTACTATCCTTGTGCCGCGAGTTAAACTCGCATTGCAATAGCTTAGTTGCAACCGCAGCTAGGTGCTGCTGCTACTGGAGCAGCATCGCAGCAGCTGCTCGCTGCTGGAGCCGAGCAAGAAGCCTTGCGGGACTTGCACTTTGCCAACAAGCCAGCGAGAACCTTTGGACGAGCTGCCTTAGGAGCAGCGTCACAGCAGCTAGCAGCGGCTGGTGCTGCATCGCAGCAGCTTGGTGCTGGTGCTGCACATGGTGCTGGTGCTGGTGCTGCACATGGTGCTGCAACTTCACATGGAGCTGGAGCTGCATCGCAGCAAGCGTCAGCTGCAGGAGCGCTGCAGGACTTCTTGCGTGCATGCAAACGAGCGAGCAAACCTACTCGCTTCGAAGATCCACCGCAGCTAGCTGGCGCTGGCTCGCATGCCGGAGCTGGTGCTGGTGCACAAGCTGCAGCTGCGGCTGCTGCCGAGCAAGAGCTCTTGCGTGCATGAAGACGAGCGAGAAGACCTTCTCGCTTTGCCGATCCACCGCAGCTCGCTGGAGCTGGCTCACAAGCTGGAGCAGCATCACATACCGGTGCCGGTGCTGGTGCACAGCAAGATGCTGCAGCACCGCTGCAGTCACTCTTGCGATTGAAAATACCAGCTGACGCACTGGACGAAGTAACCATCGCACAACCGACGATTGCCAAAGCAACTAAAACTCGACGCATTCGAAATCTCTCCAAAAAAACAAAAAGGGGTACACCACTTCCCGCGTTCACAACTCCTTGGCTGCCAATTCCCGATGTCAAAATCCTCTAGCGGGGTGCCGATCGAGTGCCGTACGACCTTCTCGATGTTGACGCGTAATCCATTGACGTAGGATTCCCTCTAATTACGTCAAAGGGAACCCAAACCGCAAAGTTTAGTGGTTTGATCCAGGCCCGCACCTCCAATTTTACCCATTTTGCCGATTTTACCAAAACACACCATAAAAAAACCCCTACTACGAGGGGCTTGATGCGACTAGCAAAAATGTCCTGACGCCAACAATTCGGTTCGACCGCCCTATAAATCTCCAAGCAACTCCCGAACCGCAACCTCCACATCCGGCTGCCGCATCAACGATTCCCCAACCAAAATCGCCGAGATGTGATTCTCTTTTAAGTACGCTACGTCACCATGCGTGGAGATTCCACTCTCACCGACCAGCGTAATCTCGGGAGGTATCAATCCCCGCATCCGGACCACATGACCTAAATCCACAGTGAACGTATCCAAATTCCTATTGTTCACCCCAATGAGCTTAGGCCCTAAAGCAAGCACCGGGGCAAGATTCCCTTGGGAGTGTATTTCAATCAAGGCGGTCATCCCTAATTCGCAAGTCAATTCATAAAGCTCTCTCAACATCTCCGGAGCCAAACACTCAGCGATCAACAAAACCGCGTCCGCCCCTGCCTCCCGTGCCTCCCAAACCTGATAGGGATCCACCAAGAAATCCTTGCGCAGTACCGGCAAATCCACCACCTGCCGAATCTTGCGCAAGTAATCGAGACTACCCTGGAAATAAGAGACGTCAGTCAGAACACTCAGAGCTGCCGCCCCCCCGGCTTGGTAGCCAAGCGCAATGGCCACCGGATCAAACGGTTCGCGAATAACGCCCTTTGATGGACTCGCTTTCTTCACCTCCGCTATCAATCGCATCCTCGTGTGACCCGCTAATGCGCCGAGAAAGTCCCTCGGGGGTGACGCAGCGGCCACGTCGCGTTTCAAACCCTCAAGAGGTCGCTTGCCCTTGGCAATCGCAACCTCCTCCCACTTGGTCTTAACGATTTTTTGAAGGATTGAACTCATTAGCTAACCAAATCGGAATCGAAAACCCGAACTTGCTTCCAATTGGACTTCTGCTCCTCAATGAACTTCAAGTGCCTCGGCTCCGTTTGATAAGCATCATGGGCGGCACGGCTCTCGAAAACCAAGTTCAACACAACGTCGTATCCATGGTCATTCACTGGACGAGCTAGCTCCCGGTTCAACGTGCCAGCCGAATAATAAACCACCCCAGGATGCCCACTGAGGTACTTCGCGCAAGCAGCCAGTAGCTCTTCAACTTTCAATGCACTCGCATCCTGAAGAGTAAAATAGACCATGTGTGAAAGGTGTTTTGACATTTGCACTCGCTTGGATAATTCACAAAATTCTACTGGGAAGCTCGATCCAGGAACAAAAGAGCGGGTTGCCCCATCTCTCGCACGCCAACATCGGCAGAAGTCGGGTAGTATACCTGGAATTATTCGGCGAGAAAGCAGACGGCAATCAATTTGCAGAAGCCACATCGGTCCGGTCGAAAACTCCCCCAGAGTCGGATATCCTTACCCATTACCTCTTCCACACATAGAGAGGTTTGACAGCTACCTGCACCCCCAAGGGAGAAACAGCATGACAGAGCAACAACGCTTGATCTCGCGAAGATGCTTTGTGGGACTTGCAATCGCAGGGGTAGGACTCTCCTGCCAATTACAGAACACAAAACTCTCCGCAAACGTCCCCCTACCCAAGAACTTCGACGATTCAATCGACCCGAAATCAATCGATCTGATTTGGGATGGCAAAACGCTCGATGGATGGATGAGTCTCGATGGCAAACCCGTCTCCGGAGGTTGGTCCGCTAAAGATGGAACCATCTCATTGAAAAACTCTATCATCCGTACAGGACATATTATCACTCGCCGAGAATTCGGAGATTTCGAACTCTCTTTCGAATGGCGACTCGCTAAAGGTGGTAACAGCGGAATCAAATACCTTGTACGCAAATACGATGATCGATCGTTGGGTTTGGAATACCAAATCTATGACCCCAACGGAAAACCCGTCGAAGCAAAAAACGCGACAGCCTCCATTTACGATCTCGTCGCACCCAATTCAAAAGCGAAATCATTACCCACCGGTCAGTGGAACAGTGCAAAGATTCTCCTGCGAAAAGGCAAAATCGAACACTGGCTCAACGACGAAAAAGTCGTCGATACTCAAGTCGGCGACGAACAATGGAATCGTCGAATCGCCGAAAGCAAATTCAACGATGTCCCGGACTTCGGTAAAAACACTTGCGGTCGCATCATGCTAACCGACCACGGTAGCGATGTGGACTACCGAAACTTTCAATTTCAATCCTTCGAAACAAATTGCTAGAGACGATGAAAAACAATCCTTCACTACACCGCCGCACACTCATCGCAAGCGCCGCATCCGGACTCGCTTGGGCCACCCAAGCTCGATATGTACATTCTCAAGAACCTGTAGCAGATGCCCCACAACGAACCGTCGTAGGAATCATGGGCTTCAGTCGCGGTCGCGATCTCGCAGAAGAACTTCTTAAAATCCCCGGTGTCGAAATCAAAACAATCTGTGAAACCGACCGGCTACGCGGTGAATCGGGAGTGAAGCGTATCGCTGAAGCCGGCGGAAAAGCCCAATGGGTTAGCGATATTCGAAAGATGCTCGACGACCCGCAAATCGATGCGTTCTTCTGCGCCGCTCCTAACCACTGGCATGGCCCCGCTGCTATCCTCGGTTGCAAAGCCGGGAAACATGTCTACGTCGAAAAACCAGCTTGCCATAACCCTCAAGAAGGGGAATGGATGGTTCGAGCCGCAGAACTCTCCGGCAAGTGTGTCCAAGTTGGGAACCAACGAAGAAGTAGCACCGGCTGCCGAAACGCCATGGCTAAACTTCACGAAGGTGCCATCGGAAAAGTCTATCTCGCTCGAGCTTTTTTCCAACGAATGCGTGGACCAATCGGCACGGAACTCGACAGCCACGCACCCGAACACCTCGACTACGAACTGTGGCAAGGTCCCGCGCCGCGTCGCCCATTCCGAAAAAATGTTGTGCATTACAATTGGCACTGGTTCTGGCACTGGGGAAACGGTGAACTTGGAAACAATGGTGTCCACCCCCTGGATCTGTGCCGCTGGGGTCTGCAAGTCGATTACCCAAAGCGAACCATTTCCTCAGGCGGTAGATATCGCTATACAGACGATCAAGAAACCCCAGATACACACCAAGTCGCTTGGGAGTTTGAAGGTGGTAAACAAATTCACTACGAAGGCCTCTCGACCACCAAACGACCAAACGGCCCCTTCGTTTCTTTTGTCGGTTACGATGGAATCATGGAACTCGACTCAGATGGCGGTTACCAAATCTACGATGCCGACAATAAACTGGTCGAAGATTCCCCTAAAACCGACTGGGGACAAAAGGACCATGTACGTAACTTCATCGATGCCGTTCGAAGTAACGACCCGAGCAGACTCAACCAACCTGTTCTCAGTGGCCATCAAAGCACCTTGCTTTGCCACCTGGGAAATATCGCTCATCGAACTGGTCAAGCCATCGATACCGATCCCCGCACCGGCAGATTACTCACCTCCGACCTGCCACCCGGACTGTGGCGACGAGAATACGATCCTCAATGGGAAAAACAAATCGAAGTATAATCAAAGAAGACTAAACAATCCCACGCAACGCCTTCGCAACATCGCCGATTGTTTGGGATTGATCCAAATCCAAGTCGCTGAGCAACGGCAGCAACGGCCCCGTGTTCGAAACACCCGCCCCACGCACAGCCTCATGCAAAACGCGAATCGGGGATATGGCATTACGCAAATCCTCTAACGGCTCAAAAATTCGGCGAATACCCTCTGCTCGATCCCACTCCCCTGACTGCATCGCATGAAGCATCTGTGTGGAAAGGTCCGGCCGAACACATACGCAACCACTAGTAAAACCACCCATGTGAAAGTCTCGCATGTGGCAAATCGCAGGTTGCTCACCCATGCCACTGACAAACAACTTTGAACTGATCCGCTCAAGCAATTCTTTTAGATACGGATCATCCGCGGGATTCTGCTTCACAACCGCATACTTGATCCAACTGACAGCCCCATCATTGACCAGTCTCTCGACAGCCTCCACCGGCAACCATCGATCAAACTTTAAATACAAAACCACAGGTTTGCCCATCTTATCGACCGCAAGCCGAATACCTCGTTCGATGCCTTGGCTATCGGTTATATCCTTTTGCGGCAACACCATCGCGGTGTCAATCGGCAACTTCGATAACTCGACTGCCTGATCCATCATCATCCCAAAGGATGGTCCAAGCGATGGGATCAACCAAGCATCCGTACCTGCGAGCTCGCATAACATGGCAACCGTCTGAGCATACTCCGAGGGACGTATGTGATAGAAAACTGCATTCCCACCGTATAGAAAAGTCTTGATACCACCAGCCCGCAAGTCGGTTATAAGTCGCTGATTCTCTTCAGGACACACTACCAAGTTGCTTTTGCGACACAACGGTGGTACTGCGATGACACTCTGACGAATCTTTTCTGTAAAGTCAATCGAGGAGCCAAACGAATGATTCATGACGAACTTTCCAACCCTTGGATATTAAAGACCTCGACCAGTTATCTGCACAAGAGCCTCGAGATAACGCTCTCTCGTCTGCTCCACAATCTCCCTTGGTAATTCCGGTGGCGGACTATTCTTGTCCCAAGTCGATCGATCCAAAAACTCTCGCAAAAACTGTTTATCAAACGAAACTTGCGGACCTCCCGGTTTCCACTGCGAGGCCGGCCAAAATCTCGACGAATCGGGAGTTAAAACCTCGTCAATCAAGATCAGTCGGCCTTGGTACCACCCCCACTCCAACTTCGTATCCGCGACGATGATCCCCCGCTCCTTCGCGTATGCATTCCCTTTGCGATATACCTCCAACGATCGCTCCCTAAGCTCCTCTGCAACCTCATTTCCAAGCGCTGCGATCATGTGCTTGAACGACACATTCTCATCATGCCCTGTCTCCGCCTTGGTCGCTGGAGTGAACAAAGGGTTCGGCAAAGCATCACACTGCTTTAAGCCCGCCGGAAGCCCGATACCACAGACCTCGCCAGTGGCCAAGTAATCACGCCATCCGCTTCCTTCTAAATAACCTCGGATTACACACTCAAAGGGAACAACCGACGCCTTTCGCGTGACAATCGTCCGCCCAACCAACGCTTCAGATCCCTCCATCGCCGCAATTTCCGATGGCAATTGATCAGACAAAACATGATGCTCCACCCCTAGCATCTCAAACCAAAACAGACTAAGTCGCGTGAGAATCCGCCCCTTATCCGGTATCCCATTGGGCATCACCCAATCAAACGCGCTAATCCGATCTGTAGAGATCATCAAAAGACGATCCCCCAAATCGTAAACATCGCGAACTTTGCCCTGGCGTTTTGGAAATGGAAGTTGCGTCTGCAGCAGTGCTTGGGACATCGGAGAAAAATGTTGGGATGTTAAAAAGTAAATCAAGTTCTCGACAGGTCGTTGCGAACGTCGATTCTAACGAACAGTACCAAGTTATGCGCCCTTTTCCCGCTTCTGCAAACTCGGTTTGTAAAGTTTTCGCCCCAGAAGAGGATGAAACGGGGTCCAAGCATCCCCTGAACGGTCTTGAACAATCTGTTCCTTAGCTGCATTGAGCTTCGCATCCATCTCGTCGAGATAATGAAAGGCCAACGCCTCCATCGTCATCGGCACCTTTGGGCTGCCATGCTCCAGACTGCCATGATGCGAAACAACGATGTGTTCAAGCCGCAATAGCTTGTTACCATCCAACTCCACCCCATCTTTGCGTAAATCCACCGCAATCCGTTCCAATAGGACAACCCCCTGAACCAAATGCCCAAGCAATTGACCTGGATCGCTGTAAGTCAATTCGTTCTCAAACGCAAGCTCTTCTGTTTTTCCAAGGTCGTGAACTAAAGCAGCCGCAATCAACAAATCGCGATCTAGCTCTGGATAAAGAGAGGCACAAGCCTCCCCGAGTCGCATCAACGAAACGATGTGCTCGAGCAATCCACCCGGATACGCATGATGCGCCTTGATCCCCGCCGGCGCAATCTTCAGCCGCTCCGATAGAACCGAGTCTTTGACAATCGATTCGCAGATAACCCTCACCGTATGATCTTTGATCGTTCCAATACATCCCAGTAATACATGCCACTGCTCTTCGTTGACGGCCTTATCAAGAGCATCGAAATCTTCAAGCTGAACTTCCTCAGGCTCGACTCGCTGCATCTGATTGACAATGATCTGCAAATTCCCATTATGCAACTGAGCTATACCTTGCACTCGTAAAAAACTTCCCTTGGGAAAACGATCTGCAAGTCGTTCATCCGCGTTCCAACGCATGGCACTGATCGTACCGGTCCGATCCTGCAACTGTAGCAACAAGTAACTGTTGCCCTGGCGATTCGCCCTCGTTTGCCGATCTGCGACTCGAAAAACGCTGTCGACAGGTGATTGTGGCTGTAAATCGCGCAAGAACTGTTTTGGCATAAGACGTACTGTGTCAAGAATGGGCTATGTCGGATGGTTGCTCGGTCGCAATAGAACCGCTGTCGAAAACTTACTCTTGCTCACCAGCAGAATCGATCAGCTTGATGCACTAGCGTAACTTCGCAGCGCCCTGGTAAATACCCAGCGACTGATCAGCAGGGCGAAGATCGTAGCGAGAATTGCGTAACCGGCCAGTCCCCATTCCCATCCTTGACGTGGAACCAACGGCTGCGCCAACAATCGAGCTGGTACATTGATGATCACCAAAATCGGAATAAAAAACGTAAAGATCCACCACAATGGTATCCCCCATCCCGTCTGGTAAATCTCCATCGGATACCTCGAGAAATTCGTAATGTAAAACCAAAAGTCGTACAAACTTTGATTGCGCCCAAGCCAAATGCTAGTAGAAGCTAGACATATAACCAAACTGTAAAACAACAAGACGCCACAAACGATGTAAACCATGTACAAAGCCAATAACGATATGCTCCAATCCCAAACAGGTTCCTGACGCTGACTTAACCGAACCAGAGCATAAACAAGAATCACGAGCCCCGCCACGAAGTTACTCAACGAAGCCCACTCCACTCGCCGAAACGATATGAGAAATTGCGTGTCGATCGGTTTGAGCAACGCGTAATCCAATCCTCCCGTTCGAATCAACTCGCTGAACTCCTGAGCATTGGGCATCATCAACGCTTGTACGATCGAGTTAATGATCCACGTCGTCGCTAGAAAGACATAAAACTCGTCTCGCCCCCATCCCGTCGCTGCTCCAATACTGCGAACGTGATGGAATATAAGTAAATAGAACCCTAGATTCATCAACAACCAAGCCAAACTTGAAACACAGTCAAGAAAAAAGTTCCCCCTAAAGGTCATGTCTCGTATCAAACTATTCCGAGCAAACCCCAAGAATACATTCAGGTACCGCATCCGCGATCCCCCCTGCAATCCAACACTCTCAGCCGCCGACTCAATTTCCAAAGAAGATGTGGTAGGCGAATCGTAATTATTCGTGCTCATATTCTCCCTTGTTCACTCCAGAGTTGAGCAAGCACGATTCCGTGCTCGACCGCTTGAAGCATCTCGTCGAGGCACGCAAACTCCTTTGTCGAATGAATGTTGTATTGCCCGACCGATAGGTTAGGGGTCGGAAGCCCCAAATGCGACATGAGCGATCCATCACTGCCCCCACGTATCGCGTCCCGCTTGCAAGCCCTTCCTAACTTTACAAAAGCTTTCTCCGCCAAATCAGCCGCCAATGGAAACTCGTTGAGCTTGTCCCCCAAATTCCTGTACTGCTCGACAATCTCCACTTCCACACCCAACCGCGGCTCCTCTTGTACAAACTGCTTCGCAAGCCCCTTAAGATAGTCGGCGTACTCAACCAACTTGGATGTTTCAAAATCACGAAGCAAAATTTGAACTGTCGCCTCCGATACCGAGGCGTGCATGACGTAAGGATGCAGGAATCCCTGCCGCAAAGCTGTCGACTCGGGTGATAAATGTTCTGTCGGCAGACTGGCAATGAAACGACAAGCCGCCCGCAAAGCGTTGACCATCTTTCCCTTACCTACAGAAGGATGGGTGTTGATTCCGCGAAAACTCACGGTTGCTAAATCGGCAGAAAACGTCTCAACGTCGATCGTACCCGATGCACCACCATCTAGAGTGTACCCTGCAATCGCCCCCGCTTTCGCCAAGTTAAAGTGCCGTGTCCCCCTTCCGATCTCCTCGTCGCATGTGAACAGCAACCGTATTGGACCATGAGGTAGATGCGGGTTCTCCATCAACGTATGCGCAAGCTCCATGATGGCCGCAACACCCGCCTTGTCATCCGCTCCCAAAAGGGTCTTGCCATCGGTTGTAACAATTGTCTTACCAACCAACTGCTTTAACTCCGGGGTTTCCGATTCTCGAATAACATCCCCGCTCAACAATGGAATATCCCCTCCCACATAGCATTCAATGACTTGAGGCTTGCAATGATCACCCGGCGCTTCAGGTGAGGTGTCTAAGTGTGCATTAAACAGAATGGTCGGAACCGGACCTTCCACCGTTGCAGGCACTGTCCCCCAAACTAATCCGTAGGCGTCTTGCTCAGCATCTAAGATCCCCATCTCCTTGAGCTGCTTGACGAGGATCTCCCCTAAAAGCCACTGCCCACGACTACTGGGGTAATCCTGCGTATTCGGGTCTGCAGTTGTCCCTATCCGCGCGTATTGCAAAAAACGATCGAGAAGACGTTGACGGTGCACTTGCATGACTGAAATCTGTACTTCGCTGAAGTCTCTATACTTGAAAGCCACTGATTTTGGACCCGCTAGCACGAGGAATCACCCCGGAGAAGGCCCAACTTGAACCAAATTCGCCGTACTGCGGCACTCCGCTCAGTCTAACGGATAATCACGCACTATGCCCCCACCCTCCCAAAAGACGGGGATACTTATCGCGTTTCCTGACGGTTCGACTTGGCTAACTATTTCGACTTGGCCAAACCGCATCTAAGACTTTGCCGACTGAATCAGAACGATTCAACACGTAAAAATGAACGCCAGGGATTCCATGACGCAAAAGATCCGAAAGTTGCTCCGTTGCAAATTCGACGCCTACCTGCCCCTGCCAAGCTTCATCGTCGTGCTGCGATAACCTCGCAACCAAAGTCTCTGGCAACTTCGCCTTGCACAACTGAGTAAACCGAAGAATCCCCTTTAGATTGAGAATCGGTAGAATCCCGGGAACAATCGGAATCTCAATCCTCGCTTTTTGGCAACGATCCACGAACCGATAAAAGTCGTCGTTATCATAAAACAACTGGGTGACAATGATGTCTGCCCCCGAATCTACCTTTCGCTTCAAATTCTCCAAATCCACCTCTGCCGATGGGGCCTCCTGGTGAACTTCCGGATACCCCGCAACGGCAATCCCAAGCTGTGGGTATTTGGATTTGATTAGCGAAACCAATTCGTTGGCGTAGCGAAGCCCACCTAAGGTTTGCTGAAACTCCGATTGCCCCTTCGGCGGATCCCCTCGTAGAGCAACGATGTAGTCAGTACCCATCGAAGTGACCTTGTCGAGATACCCACAAAGCTGCTCCACCGTTGAGCCGACACACGTCAAATGACTGGCAACCCTCTGCCCAAAACGTGTCTTCAACGCCTCGATGATTTGAATCGTGCGATCCCTAGTCGATCCACCCGCACCATAAGTACACGTAAAGAAATCAGGCTGAAATTTCTTCAAATCCTCGATGGTTCCGAGCAATGCATCAAAAGCTTCGTCCGTTTTCGTCGGAAAGACCTCAAAAGAAAGCCCTAAACGGTCCTTGCCGAAGAATTCGTTCAACCTCATAACAATCGTTCCGATAAGATGCTAAAGCCAACGCCCCTACGCTCTGTGCAACGAGGCAAACGTGCCACGGGAGCGCCGTAAAAAACGGCTCATTAAAATACCTTGCGCTTGCTCATCTTGGAATGCTCTTTCACAATCTATCATCGATTTTGATGACTTTCCACTCCCGAAAAACACCCCAACTTCACAACATACCGCCTCGCACTAAGGAAGCACTTCAACATGACCGCAAAACCACTCGAAGGAAAACGGATTCTGGCCTTTGTAGGAGATATTTACGAAGATCTCGAACTCTGGTACCCCAAACTCCGACTCATCGAAGCCGGGGCAGAGGTCATCGTCGCGGGAGAAGAAGCTGGAAAAAACTACTCCGGCAAAAATGGCTACCCCTGCATATCCGATGCTGCAATCGCTCAAATGCGATCCCAAGACTTCCACGCTGTCTTGCTACCCGGAGGATTCATGCCCGATCGCTTGAGACGACTTCCTAAGGTTAAACAACTTATTGCCGAGTTTTCCAATGACAAAAAATGTGTCGCTGCCATCTGCCATGGCGGCTGGTTAGCTATCTCTGCAGGTGTCTATCGAGGTGTGCAAGTCACAGGATCCCCCGGAATTAAAGACGATCTCGAAAATGCTGGAGCCATCTGGATCGATGCACCTGTTGTC
Organism: uncultured Pirellula sp.; assembly: GCA_964483385.1. Classification (GTDB taxonomy): domain Bacteria; phylum Planctomycetota; class Planctomycetia; order Pirellulales; family Pirellulaceae; genus JBKCUI01. The sequence goes on from CAZACJ010000007.1 coordinate 38,791, forward strand.
GTCGATCGCCATTTCGTCTCAAGCCGAAAACCGGATGATCTTCCATGGTTCGTACCCGCAATGATTGATGTACTGCTCCAGCAAACCTCGCGGCATGAATAGTACACAGTTCCCATGATTTTAATTTGAACCCTCATCAAATCGAAACCATCCAGAATCCTCGCTAGGAGCGTCATCCCTTGTCGAAGAGCACCTATTTTTTGCAACTCAGCGATACGCATTGGGCCTTCGACCCAATCGGCGATGGAATCGATTCAAAACTTCGATTCGAGAAGCTTCGAAAATGGATTCACACTTGCAAAGCCCCTATCGATTTCATCGTACACACCGGAGACTTGGTACATCGTGGACATATCGATGGAGATACAGGTGCATCGACTCGCGAAATGTGGAGACTCTCTCAAGAACTCCGTATCCCAATCTTTCCTGTTGCCGGAAATCACGACAACCGAAACACCCTCGCAGATTGCTTCTGGAGTAGCACCAACAACTGCCCCAACTTCAACGCAACACCCTGCACTTCACACCCATCCGTCACATCGACAAAACTCTCCTATCATTTTACCCACAACGATGAAGTCTTCCTCGTCCTCGACGCCCGCGATACCCAACAAATAGATCCCCAAGGCTATTTGGATCCTGAACAATTCCAAGCTCTCGATTCTGTACTCACGCAAAACGCTCAAAAGCTCACTCTTTTCTTACACTACCCTCCCATCGCGCTGGATTGCGATTGGATCGATCGCACCATGACAATCCAGAACGGAATCGAACTCCATCGCCGTTTAATGCGCTACCGCGACCGTATCCGAGCCGTGTTCTTTGGGCACATCCACCGCCCAACTTCCGTCTTCGTTGACGGAATTCTTTACGCAAGCTCTGGAAGCTCGGCGATGCACTTCCCAAATCTTCCAAACGCCACTTCCGTAGAATTCCAACGTGACCCAGTTGCCTTCGCTAACTATGTTACCATCAGAGACAACTCTATCTGGATCAAGCCTCAATGGGTTTCCTTAGAATAGCCCCCTAAGGCATCTTCAATTCTCACGCTCCAAAAAATGTTGCGTTGGCACAATCAGCCCAGGAAAGAAAGCCCGATACAGGGGATAAAACAAGCTATGCAAAAGGATCAATCGAATCAACAGCAACAGACTCCAACCACATCGACCCAACTATGGGAAAACTTTAAGGCCTGGGCGCAACTGGTCCGCATACCGAATACTTTCACAAGCAGCGCTGATGTTCTTGCAGGAATGTGTATCGGTGGCCTAAATACCCATTCGTTCCTGCAATACCCTCTCGCAGGTGCCATCGCCGCCACCGGCTCCATCGCTCTCTATTGGGGAGGTATGGCACTCAATGATGTAATGGATCTGAAAGAGGACCTTGCCAATAATCGCCCCGGACCCATAGCGCGCGGAGCAATTCCACTTCGCACCGCGCAACTTGTAACCGCAATCCTGCTCTTTTCGGGAGTCCTCCTAGCCACTCTTGCCGGATGGCTTGTAACCACCCAATGGCAAGCTACCTTTGTCGTCGCTATCGCACTCGTTCTTGCCATCCTCGGTTACGACGCTTGGTTCAAAACAACCCCTCTGGCCCCGATGCTCATGGGCGCCTGTCGAACGCTTAACCTCTTCCTAGGTGTCGCGATCGCCCGTGGGGAAAACATTGCATCCCTATCGATCGATCACTGGGGTATTCCAATCGCCTTTGGCATCTATGTCATGGGCTTTACAATCGCAGCAAGAAAAGAATTTCTCAGCGAACAGTCACGAATGCGACTAGCTACAGGCTGGGGAGTGAGTGCCTTGGGAATCGCATGCATCTCCGCATTCCTATGGTATCACCCGACTCCTTCTCTACAGCGACTAATCTCCTTGCGTGGGGAGTGGTCGCGCTGGTTCTTCCCTGCCCTATTCTGGATACTGGCCTTACCCGTAGCTCGTCGCGCTTGGATCTCTTACCACTCCCTAAAAGGTCCCGATCTTGGTGCTGCGATTCGTCAAGCCATCTTACAAATCCTATTCATCGATGCCGTGATCGCTCTCGTCTATGCAGGTTCATTTGCCGGGCTGCTTATCGCTGCCTTTGTCATCCCTACTCTCTACCTCAGCCGCACATTCCGGTCCACTTGATCAAATACTAAATTGCTGGCATCCCGTACATCAAAAACGCGGTATCCCTACCTTTATCATTGCACCCAAACCCACTTTCGCTCTGTAGTACAACAAACGGAACCTTGGACCGCCAAACTCGATTTGGAGGTATACTGGAACCAACTTCGATTCGATTCACAAGACCGATCCAGCTTCGATTGGATAACCTCAACAAACCTCAAGACAATGCTTTGGATTCGTTTGATTTGGGCTCGAATAATCAACTTCACCAGGCATGCAGTTTCTCCAACTGCTTTGCCTAATGCCCACTGGCTCATTTTATTGGTGCTATGGATTGAAACACCTTCATTTCTACAAGCACAAGACAATCCCGTAGATTTCTTCGAGTCGCAGATTCGCCCCGCATTACACGCCCACTGTCTGGAATGTCACCACCAAGGAAAAGCCAGCGGCGGGTTGACCCTGGATGCAAGATCCGGCTGGGAAGAAGGTGGTGATTCAGGACCCGCGATCGTAAAGGGTAAGCCGATGGAAAGCCTGCTTTTCCGTTCGATGGCCCACTTAGAAGCGGGTTTAGAGATGCCCTCTAAATCCCCCAAAGTACCGGACGAAGTATTGCAAGCCTTTAAAAAGTGGATTGAAGATGGAGCTATCGATCCACGCAACTCGCCCGATGCATTTGATCCGTCCCAAATCGCAGATTGGGAAACTCTCTCTGCACAACGAGCTTCTTGGTGGGCTTGGAAACCTCCTCGCCATCACCCGCTTAACTCTAGTGACAATCAGAACGTCGTCTCAACCGATGAAAAGTCTCAGGGCTCCTCAACTGGAATCAATGCGCGAATTGACGAATGGATCAACCAAAAACTCTCTGATCAAAAGATCGAACCCGCGTCGAAAGCCGATCCCGGTACACTGATTCGTCGCCTCAGCTTCGCTTTGCGTGGATTACCACCCTCCATCGAAGAACTTCGTACTTGGATCCCGAAACTCTCAGATGAGACAACCGAAAAACAAGCCTGGAACGATCTAGTAGACTACCTTCTCGAAACACGCGAATACGCCGAACATTGGGCCCGCCACTGGCTTGATATCGTTCGCTATGCCGAAACACATGGCTCCGAAGATGACGCCTACCTCCCCTTCGCCTATCGCTATCGAGATTACGTGATCCGCGCCTTCGAATCAGATGTGCCTGTCGATCGCTTCATCCAGGAACATATCGCAGGGGATCTTCTAAGCCCAAGACTACACCCAGAACAGAACTGGAACGAAAGCCTCATTGGGGTTTGCTTTTATCGGCTCGTCGAATTCAATCAAACACCGGTTGATGTCAAACGCGAAGAAATTTCTGTCATCGACAGTCAAATCGACACTCTGGGAAAGGCGTTTCAAGGTCTTACAATCTCTTGTGCGCGGTGCCACGATCACAAATTCGATCCCATCTCTGATGAAGACTATTACGCTCTATACGGAGTACTGCGTAGCACTCGAACCGCTATGCGTGTTCTAGAGGATCCTGCTTCCATCAAGCCTATGCTCGAGGAACTCAAGTCCCAACAACCCGCCCTCGGCAAAGAACTTCTACGTAACATGAAGTCCCAGCTTCGAACTTGGCGCGAGCAGATCCAACCTGCCGCACTATGGGTCCGTAATCAACAACGTGACGGTCCTAAATGGGAAGATCGAAAATGGGAAGATATCCAATCCACCCTTCCAGATGATCCCTGGACCAAACGCTTAGCACTTTGGGCTCATCGCCCGAAAAATGCACCCACCGAATCACTGGTCAAGCTACTCCTTGCCGACCCAACAGATCAGACCGAACACTTTACCAAACTCGCCGAAACACACTTCAATCAATCTCGTGTCTGGCACGACTGGAATCAAGAGTTGCTCGCCAACCGCAAGCAACTTCCAGCAAACGCACAAGCCAACTCCCCGACCACCAAAATTCTATTTGATTTAAGAAACACCCCCACTTCGTCCATTCAGTCCGACAATAACTTCTCGTCATTTGAAGGGTGGCGAGTTACTGGTTTCGGACTTCCTGATTCACCGATTATCTCCAGTGAAAATCACTCCAACTCCGGGCGCAACACACACTGGTGCGTCTCAGAAAAACTCCCATATATGCTCGGATCACTAGCCGAAAACGGCTATCACAGCAACCTATGGACAGACCGGGCTACCGGCGCGCTGCGATCCCCTGATTTTATCGTTCAGTCCGACGCTATCTCCCTTCGTTGCCAAGGATCCGGCAATGCACGTGCCCGACTCGTCATCGAGAACTTCCAAGGTGACTCGTTGTTATTCTCAACTCTCAATCCAACACTCTCCTCCGCCGAACCAACTTGGTACACCATGCACATTCGCCCACAATGGAAAGGATTACGAGCCCATATCGAAGTGATGACTTCGAATGCCAAACCCTATGTGGGAATCATTAAAGAACCTTCTGAACTTGAAATTCGCTCTGGCTCTTCAACCTTCGGACTGAGCATGGTCGTCTCCCACCCCTCCGGTACACCTCTCCCTGCCCCTTCCACACTCCCTAATCACTGGCTTCAATCCCCCGATCCAACCGAGGATCCAATCAGATCGATGATTAATAGTCTCGACTCGTCACTGGAGCGATTGCTTGCAGATCAAGCCACTGAAGAGGATGTGCGATGGGTCAATCGATGGATTCTTTCGGGCGCGTTTCAACTCAATGAATCGACATCCGAAATAGAGAAGGAACTGCTCAAGCAATACCGTGATACTAATTCAAGAATCCCCCTCCCCACGTGGATCCCCGGTGTCGTCGAAGATCGGCTTGCTCTCAATCAACCTTGGTTACCGCGCGGAGATCATCATCAACCAGGTCAACCCGAACCCCGAAGGTATCTTCAAGTTCTTCAATCGCAAGTTAATAAATACGCAGGTGATTCGAGTGGGCGACTACAGCTCGCTCTTGAAGTAACCGCCCCTGAAAATCCGTTAACCGCTCGAGTCATGGTCAATCGAATCTGGTATTGGCTACATGGCGAAGGGATTGTTCCCACCGTCGACAACTTTGGCCGCATGGGTGAACCACCAACCCATCCTGAACTTCTCGATGAGCTAGCTCTCGAATTCATCGATAAAGGCTGGTCAACAAAAGCGATGATCAAAGCCATCGTCTCGACAAACACGTGGCAACGCTCGAGCATCGCAACGGAGTCCGCACAAAGAATTGATCCAGGTAACCGACTTCTTTCCCATTCCCATCTGCGGCGACTCGAAGCGGAATCGATACGTGACAGCCTGATATGGGTCACCGGCAAACTCAAGAAGTCCGATAGCGGATTGAGCACAAAGAACTACTACAAAACCGTGATGGAGCCAAACAAACAATCTCCATCAGGACCATTGCTTGGCGATTACCGAAGATCGGTCTTTCTCGAAGTTCGCAGAAACTTTCCAGATGAATTCTTAACCGCATTCGATCAACCACGCCCTGCTGCCACCGTAGGAAAACGACACGTTTCCAACGGACCAATTCAAAGCTTAATGCTACTTAACGATCAATTAGTCCTCGCGACCGCCCAAGAATGGGCCGAACGGATGCTCGCCCAAGAATCCGATCCGAAGCAACGCATCCAAACAATGATGGAAACTTGGCTCAGTCGCCCCGCGACACAACAAGACATCGATGCAGCCTTAAGACTGATGCAAGCCTCCGAATCGCCAATCGATTCATTACAGGCTTGGACCATCTACGCATTGGCGTTGTTCAATCTAAAAGAAGGGCTCTACGTACGATGAGTTCAACCAATAATTCCAACCCACGAAAATCATTTCTCGCCCGCCGACAATGGCTACAAAACTCCGGCATCGGACTCGGATGGCTAGCCTGTGCACCGTTACTCGCACAAGACTCCTTGAAACTCCAGAACGGACTGCATCACACTCCGACTGCTGACCGCGTCCTTTTTCTCTTCCAAGACGGCGGCCCCTCACAAGTCGACACGTTTGATCCCAAACCTGAATTGCAAAAGTATCACGACAAACCTTTCCCTGCCTCGATCGATGCTACCCAATTCGATCAAAACGGAAAGTGCTTCGCGAGTCCTTTTCGTTTTGAGAAACATGGCCATTCGGGATTGGAGATCAGCGAACTATTCCCGCAACTCGCACAGCACGCAGACGAGCTTTGCATCATCCGCTCGATGAAAAGTGAATTCGCAGAACACTCCCAGGCTTGCATGTTTCTCCACACCGGCTTCCCTGCTCAAGGTAGGCCTTCCATGGGAGCTTGGCTCGGTTATGGCCTGGGAAATATCAACGAAGAATTGCCGACGTATGTTGTTGTGCACGGTGGCTTATTGCCCATCGGTGGTCCAGAAAACTTCTCAAGTGCCTTTCTTCCAGCTATTCACTCAGGAACGATCTTCGACTCCTTTAGCGGAGGAGATGTCGTTAGAAACATCGCCCCAAAAATAGAACGGGATAAGCAGAAGGCACTCCTGACTTTTCTCGCAAAAGAAGACACTCGCTTTCTCAGTCAGCACCCATTAACGAGCCGCGAACACCAGATCATCGAATCGGCAATTCGCAGTTATGAGACCGCAGCAAAGATGCAACTATCAGTACCAGACCTCGCAAATTATGCTGATGAGTCCGAAGCTACCTTGGCTCGGTACGGTGTCGATTCCAAAGATCCCCCAAAAGCCCAATACGCCAAGGAATGCCTGCTTGCGCGACGACTACTCGAACGCGGAGTTCGCTACGTTGAAGTCACTGGAGTCAAAGGAATTCGTTTCATCGCCCCATGGGATGACCACGAAAATCTCGAAGCCGGTCACCGCCGAAACGCGTCGGTAGTCGATCAACCGATCGCCGCACTCCTCTCGGACCTGAAAGAACTTGGCTTACTTGAACGCACCCTCGTAGTCTTTGCAGGTGAGTTTGGTAGAACTCCATTTGCTCAAGGAGGTAGAGGCAGAGATCACAATCCACAAGGCTTTAGCATTTGGATGGCCGGCGGAGGAATACGCGGAGGCTTGGCTTACGGCGCTACCGACCCATTCGGCTACCGCGCTGAGGAAAATGTGATGACGATCCACGATCTACACGCAACCATCCTTCATACGCTAGGAATCGATCACGAACGCCTCACCTATCGATGGGGAGGCCGAGACTACCGCTTGACCGATGTACATGGCCAAGTTCCCAAGGAGCTACTCAAGAACGGATAACGGGCTCCCCAAGACTCACCGATCGTAAATGGATTCTCTCAGCGCGCCGTCCAACCACCATCTACCACAACCATACTTCCCGTCGTAAAGCTACTTGCAGGACTGCTAAGAAAAATCGCAGCACCTTGAATTTCTCGTAACTCCCCCCAACGGCTCATTGCCGTCGCACCAACGATATTCGTTTTTGCATCCGCTGTTTGCGAGATAGGCATGTTCATCTCGGTCAAAAAGGGACCCGGGCAAATGGCGTTACAAGTGATATTCCAAGGAGCAAATTCCAATGCCATCGCCCGTGTCAACTGAACCATCGCCCCTTTGCTCGACGTGTATGGCGTGCGATTCGCTAAACCGACAAGCCCAAGCGTGCTCGCCAAGTTGATGATTCGTCCATAACGCTGTTCTTTCATCGACGAAATCAATGCACGTGTAACTAGCCATGGACCCTCGACATTGGTACGCATGACTCGCTGAAAATCTTCATAACTCAACTCATCAATCGGCCCACGAATGTTTATTCCTGCATTGTTAACAAGTATCGAAGGAACACCGCAATGCTGAAGACAGTACTCCCGCAACGCTTCGACTTGCTCAACATTCGTCACGTCGGCTTGAAAACCATCGGCATGCACACCAAAGTTCTCCCGAAGCAACCTCGCTTTCTCTTGAACCTCATCCGCATGCCGACTGACAAGCAACAAGTTCGCACCAGCACTAGCAAGCCCACTGGCAATCGCCCAGCCAAGCCCCTTGCTCCCACCAGTAACAACTGCCCACTGACCTGGAATTCTAAATTGTTCGATACCTGGAAGCTCTTCACGCAAACTTGACATAACACTTGTTCCTTGACATCCTTCGATTACGAAAACTCTTGAAAAGCCTTTCACTTGCTCAAGAGAAATGATTTACGATCCCTACCGCTGTCACCTTACCACCGACGCCGTTGAGCAAATAAACAATACTCGACAGATTTTATTGAGTTCGTGGACTCCTAAGAAACCCAATTGCTTTCGGTCGGCTCCACTGGACATCGCATCGCTTGGCCAGCGGCAAGGATTTCATGAACAGCCCAAGCTAGGTCATTGCCTGGCAGCAAATACCTCGGCCCTGCAATTGGTTCAGATAAGTCCCCGCTAATTGGATTCGACTTTCGTGTGTGAGGTTGCAATCCAAGCATCACAGCCCAAGGAGTAGAGTAATCCTCCCACTGAACGCTCTCTGGGTCAGGTGTCTTCACACAAGCGATTCGAAGATCCACGCTGCGCATTGGATGCTGATTCGATTCATCCCCTATCGTTCTCATCTCCATGATCCAATCCGATGGATGCGTTGTCGTTTTAAGCGTGATGCTGTTGCGCAATCCTTGGGGCAATTCAACAAAAGCCTTTTGCAATCCTTCGTGAACGAAAACCGAGTTACATCCGATCGCGATCGATGGCGCAGCCCCTCTTGCTGTTAACTTGTCCAAGTGGGTTGCAAGTTGCCGAATCGACCACTGAGAGACCGGGTCAATAAAATCCGATGCGATCTCCAAAGCAGGTTGAAGCACAAACGATCGCATACACATACGAGGATGCGGTATCTTCAAATGCGGAGTCCAAAGCCGAACTGAATCATGTAGGATCAAGTCGATGTCAATTCGACGTGATTCCCACCGCTGGTTACGCTGACGACCAAGATCCGTTTCGATCTTTTGAATGGTATTCCAAACGTCCCACAGTGAACGTGAATGATCCACTCGCACCATCGCGTTGAGAAATTCACCTTGCCCCGTTGGTCCACCCACTGGAGGTGTACGAAAGATACGACTAAAATTCACCGAGGCATCATCTTGAAACGCCTCTCGAATCAAACGCCCCGCCGACCTCATCGTCTCAAGCACGTTTCCAAGATTCGCACCGAGGCTAATTAACGAACTCGGCATGGGGTGACGCTAGCCTCTCGTCGCGACATCGTAGATGTAGGAAACAGATACCAAGGCAAAGCGTAAATCGGGACGAGTTATTTGGCAACCTCTAGGTTATCCACGTACCAATGCACCTCCGGTTTGCTGTCGTATCTTGTTGCATCCTTGCGAGCGTACACGAAGTAGGACGGAGGATTGGTCTGACCGTCATCACGATACTTCAACTTGTACGTATATCCCACCGTACCCAGAGATTCCCCATCTAACGAGACAAATGTCCATTTCGCAGGACTGCGCCGATTTTGAATCTCCACATGGGCCGTATCTGTGGCCAACCGCTTCTTAGCACGCTGCAACTCGGTTTCAGGTTGAACGAAAGAAGGTGGTTTGTCACCCTCAAATTGAAATCCAACCAAGTAAAAAACCGCGTCGAGGTCTTTCTTCGATAAGGAATCCAGATACTGCTCAGCCACCTTTCGGGCTTGTACCAACTCGTAGTCCGTGTGGAAGTAACGCAGAAACAATCCCCAGGATAGAACCGTTACACCCACCACTACCGCCAATACCCCAAAAACCCGTGACAGAAAACTCAAATGAAATCGCTCTGAAAACAAGAGTGCATAGCCTCCGAAAAGACTACCCAAGATCGCCAAAGGCAAAGTCTGAACATATGCCAGCGAAAAGATGCCGACCAGGGACATGAGCAACCCGACCAACGCAATCGCCGAAAATGATGACGAATCCGTCCCCTCGTCCGACTCGGAGGAAAACTGAGGATCGGTTGGTTTCATGAACATTCTCTCAATGTTTTTAAAAGGCTCAGGACGTAACTAAAGGATTTTAAGGGATGAAACCGATTTTTCTCATTCCCCGAAGCCTGAACCGAAAAAGGAACCCTAATCCGAGATGCTCCGGAAACGTGACGCAAAACCAAAGTCTACCCTCCCCTAGGCGGTCTGTACGAACGGATCGCCAAGTCGGTTCGGTCCCAACCGTGCATGCGACCGAATCCACTGTTTGCGGTTTCCCACAGCGCTATCCCGTCGTACCATCCCTAATAGAGTCTTTTTCGTCATCTTTTTCCAGGTTGCTCTTTTTCGAATTCCACCGACCTGACTTCTCCAATGCTTGCTTGAGCAAAAACTCTATTTGAGAATTCACACTGCGGAAATCATCATCGGCCCAACGACGAAGTGCCTCAAGCGTTTCCGGTTGCAAACGAAGCAGGAACGACTCTCTTTTAGACACTTCGCCTCTTACCTTTCCATGATCTAGAGAACCAAAACGGAAAAATTTAAGGTTAACCGTTGTAAAGCGTTCCGGTGTTCACAACCGGTTGTGCATGCCTGTCACTGCAGAGCACAACTAGCAAATTCGACACCATCGCAGCACGTCGTTCATCGTCGAGCTCCACTATTTTGTCCCGACTTAAATGCTCAAGCGCTTGCTGCACCATCCCCACTGCGCCCTCGACAATCTTCGCCCGCGCCGCGACCACAGCGCTAGCCTGCTGGCGTTGCAACATCGCTGCTGCGATCTCAGGCGCATAAGCCAAATGGCTGATACGAGCCTCGATCACTTGAACCCCTGCCTTTTCCAACCGCTCCTGAATGTCATGCTTGAGCTGCTCGCTGATTTCTTCAGTAGCACCTCGCAGAGAAACCTCATGATCCTCACTGTCGTAAGGGTGCCGTGAAGCAAGGCTTCGCAAGGCCGCTTCGCTCTGTACCCCAACAAAATCCTCGTAATCATCCACCTCAAACATCGCTTCCGCCGTATTGACCACCCGCCATACCACTACCGCAGAAATTTCAATCGGATTACCATCGCGATCGTTAACCTTCGATGGCCTTCCGTGTGTCCGCGATTTAGCCTGCACAACCACCCCTGCCTCGTTTTTCTTCTCCGCAACGTTCGTCGAGCCCGTCTCAAAATTCCTCACTCTCAACGATATCTTCTTCTTCGAAAAGAATGGGTTCACCCAGAAAAAACCTGAGTCGCTCACTGTCCCCTTGTAATCGCCAAACAGCAATAGAACTCGTGCGTCGTTAGGCTGAACCGCCATAAAACCAAACAGCGTAATAAAAGCACAAATCCCCGCCACTACCGCAATTAACACCGCTGGACCCGCGAACATGAACCCACTAGCAACCCCGACAATTGCCACTATGGGAACGAATAGCAAGGTTCCCACAACCAATGCCAAAATCGGCCAACCACTTCCCGCACGATAAGGCTTCTCTAAAACGTCCTCTTGCCTAGAAGTCGTCACGGTCGCATTTGGAATATTGCTCATAAAGTTATCCTTCGAAAAGTATTGGACTCAACGTTTGCTTCGGGCCCGAGCATAAACGCTCTCTAGTCAATATAGCAAAGTGATATCACTTTGCCATCCCCTTGAAAGCTTTGGCGGAAAAGTTCACGCTCTTGGGCGCGGGGTGATGCTTTTTTCCGAGAATCACCGACAATCACCGACAACCGATGCGACAGGTCGGCCCCCGCCCCCCCAAGCACAGCAGGTTTCTTACTCCCGACAACCGGGACGTTAAAACCGACCGAGAACGAAGCAACCTCACCCCAGCCGGGAGAATTGGCAGCAGTCTATGAAACACTTGGACTACCTAAAAAACTTGGTAATCATGGCCTCCGCCGATGGATCTCTGACCGAGCGCGAAATCGCTTGGTTAATCGATCGATGTGGCGAACTTGGACTCGGAGAAGCCGACCTCGGCGAAGCCATGGAATTCGCGATCAGCGATGAAGCGACGCTGAAACTCCCTAAAGATCGTACCGAGCAGATGAACCTTCTCGGGGACTTGATCCGCATCATGGCGGCAGATGGCGAACTCGACGAAATCGAGAAAAGACTATTCGCCCTTGCCGCAGCAAAAATGGATGTGAATCAAAAAGAGCTTGATGATTTGATCACCAAACTCCTGAAGAACCAATAATTTAAGTATGGCGACCAGCCGTCTAGCAGAATGCTCGCAGTGCATCGAGCGCCGCGAGCAACTCAGATCTGCGGATCTCCGTCCACTGACTTGCTCGATGGCGAATAATACAGAGCTTGAATTGCTCCACAGCATCCCGAACATCTTGGGGCAAGTCCCCCAAAGTTTCGAATGGATTGCCCCTTGGAGTATCATCGCTCATGTCATGAGCACTCGGACCGCCAATCTCCGATCGTTCACTCGAAGAACTGGAGTCGTAATCACTTCGATCTGCGTCCCCAAAACTTTTGTTGGCATCAAATGAATCACCAAAATCCGGCGACTCGTTTTTAGGTCCACTCTGGAACTTCTCTTTGGTACCTGACGCCGTGGAATCACATTCCTCTTCATCTCCGGCCAGCGTCCGATCTGTGGGGGAACCAAGCAAGCGATTCGCTGTCGTGTTCAGATCAGCTTTCTCTTCCCCTTCCTCCTGCACCCCTTCCGAACTTGCCATGAATCCATCATCAGAAGCCTCCGCGATTCGTGCTGTCTCGACTTGGTAAGACGAATCCGCCGTCTTCATCGCCTGTGCTCGAGTCTTTCGCATCTGCGAAATACTCCATCGACTCTGCGATGCACCTTCTAACCATAACTCAGCATCGTCCCAATCCAGAGCGGCCCAAAAATGGCTCCAATACAACCCTGCGTACGTTGACCAAGTCTCGCCAAAACGATCATACACTCGGCGCAACCGCCCTACATGCTGACAAGTCACAAAACCAACCATCGAAGCCCAAGCCTCGTCGCTGTACTGACTCGCTGATGCACTCTCGTCAATCTTGGCCTGCCGCCATTCCGAGATGATCTTTCCCTTCTCCCAATTCGTCTGGCTCACCAGCGATTGCCAACGACCAACAAAACTCTCTGAATTTGAATCGACAATAGTACCCTCACTCAGCGAATCCGCCTCATGTTCCAAGCTTGAAGGTTGCTCTGCGAGTGCATCGTCTTGTGTTTCCATGCGAAGCGATCCAAGGTTTAGGGGAAGTCCGAACGACCATTGACCAAGATTCAACTTGAATCATTGAGCCAGAAGAGTACCCATTGGCGATGCAGATTCCAATAACCGCAAACGCGAAGAATCCCACAGACGAAAGAAACGCGTACATAGTCTGCGTTTTAGGTAAACATGAAGGGCTCGGCACCCTTCGAACCAAAACTCAGGCCGGTGGATAACTCGTTCAAAACCCAAGAACTAGAATGTCGCTGGCGGTTCCACTGCAGGCGTCGACGTAGGCACCGGATCAGAAGATGGCACCGGATC
>CAZACJ010000007.1:52392-104868 GCA_964483385.1 uncultured Pirellula sp.
GGCACCGGATCAGAAGATGGCACCGGATCCTCTCCTGCCGGCTCATCCTTGATCGGAGGACTCGGCTCCGGAACTTCCGATGGCTCAACGGCAGGACTGGGGACAGACTGATTCTCCGGCACAAGCTTCGATGTCGCTTCAGGCATCACCTCAAGGCTCCCCCCGGACTCTGTCGCCGAGGACTTTGGACCCTCACCAACATTCTTACTCTTCGATGCACCAGCGGATTGACTCACGTCCCCCTTCAAATTTTCCTCGGCTGACGGAGTCTTAGAACGACTCGCTTCATTCATCTCTTCCGGCAGCAACCCGGGGGCTTCCTCCGGTGCAAGGGTGAGTTTCTGCCATATCAACTCGCGCCACCCCTCCGGAATGCGGTACCAAGTCAGAGGACCGCCAACAACCGCAATCAAGAAAAACAACCCGAACAAAGCTACCCATCGTAGCAACGCCGTTTTTGCATCGCGATAACGAAGCCCCATCAACGATCCCAAAACCAACGTCTCATCCTCTGACTCATGCGATGCAAGAATCTCCGCAGAATTCGGGTCCGACTGCAACCGGCTTCTGCGAGCCGTGGTGTTGCTACTGTTGACTAACACGCTCTCTCCAACAAAATCCTTCTCCGCCTTTCGCTTCGTCGGAGGACTAACCGGCCGCTGCACTTCCTCGTTTTCCGGTAGCTGCGTCGCAACGCGAGCTTTCTTCAACCAAAAGGCCCACTTAGAAAACAACAACTTAGAAAACGACTTCGTTTCGGACGACTCGGCCTCTGCCTTTTGAACAGCAAGCGTCAAAGGTCCCGGGACCGTCACAACTGGGCTTGTCGGCTCCAATGCTACAGGGGGGACCTTTTGCACGGGAGCTTTGGGTGCCCTGCCCTGATCCGCTCGATCAGCACGCGGTCCATTAGCCCGCGGACTATTCCTAGCCGTAACAATAGCCTCCTTCGGTACAACGGTATTTCTCGCCGGTACAATTTCATTCGCAACGACAGGCCTCTTGTCCGGAACGCTCTTCGTTACATCCACTAACGGTTCGGCCCGCTGAACAACATCGTTTACAACTGAATTTTCTTTTGCAGAATCAATTTGCGGCGGACGAGCTATCGACGAGACCGTCTCACATAATCGATTAATCACCTGCATCAACTGATCGGAGTTCTCCTGCATCGCAATCGGGAAATACTCAACTGCTTCTTCAATACCATCAAGCCGCTTGGTCAATGATCTGATCTGCTCTGAAAGGTCCTTCTGAACCCCCCGCAACGCCTCAATGGACTTCTCTTGAACCTCCTTCAAATCTGCTTTCGATGCTCCTGACGCCATTTGCGAAACTACAGGCGTGACCAAAGGTGGAGGCGCTGGAGGCACCGATTCCGGCGCCATCGGTACTACCACCCTCTCCCCCACCGGACGAAGTTCGAAGTGAATCGAGTTCTTCGACTTCGAAGGCAAATCAAAACCAATCGCAGGTGCTGACTCCGCTTGTGGGCGGGATACCGGAGGCTTAACACCACCCAAACTTGCTCCCTGAACCTGCTGCGGCCCCTTCTTTACCCCCCCCCCAGCAGGCAAAGCGCTCGAAGATCTCTGGGATGGTAAAGGAAGCGTCGGAAAAGAATGCCCTACCTGTATCAAGTGATCGGGTCGTGACGCATGATACAAAAAACGAACCGCTTCAAAACGAACCCCCCCGATATGAAGCTCCTGCCCTACCTCAATGATCTCACCATTCGCAGCCCGGCCATTCAATAGCGTGGGAGTCGACCCAAACAAATCAACCACTCGCATCGGCTGCCCCTGCAACTCGCCACGAAATATTACCGCTTGAAACTTACTCAAATTTCGATGCGCGACCTGTATATGACAACCCACAGATGTCCCCAAAAGAGATAACGAGGATTGCAAGCGGAAATGGTTGGTCGTACCCGCTGCACTCAGTAAACCAGAACGAACAACAAGGGTGTTAGGGAAGACCTTAATGTCCTCCGCATGAAACGTCTCCCACGAAAACGTCTCCGGTTCCGCCGGATACTGTGCTATCGCACTCAAGGTCATCCGGGCATTCGGCTGCAACCATACTGTCCCCCCAGGCAATAAACAAATCGGCTCAACAGGCGCAGCATCCCGCGAATCCACAAGCTCCACTACCGATAAGTACCCTGGACCGACCTGAACATACGCCACCACAGGTCCAGGCAAAGTCGGGATACACCACTCACACCGCGGATCATTACCAAGCCGAAAGAACGATCCGCCAGACTCCAATTGATGCACCAGACCCTGATGGGCCAACTCAATCCGGACTTTTGCCCTCCCCCACTCAAGAGGAGTCAGTCCCTTTTCTCCCACTTTTTCATCCAATGAAAAACCTCACGGCTGGTTCCCATGGCGTCAGGCTAGCATCAAACCCATGCCGCACTAAAAGTTGCCCAAGGAAGTACACAAAAATACAACCTAAGACATTTTCGTGCCAAATCGCTCTTTTGGCAAATCTATCAACCCAAGCCGGAAAATTTTTACCATCCGAAACACATATACCCGGTTGCCACAGGTTTACAAAAACGTTATCAAAACAACTTAGTGAAACCGCTGTCCCCAATCCACACAAAGTCTCTAAATCTTCCTTTAGCTCCGCACGCCGGAATCAGAGCAACCGAAAAAGTAGATTCTATCAAACTCATTTTCCCACAAAAAAGCCAAATGATAAAAGTTTTATCCTCAAAATCCACGCATTCAGAAAATCTCCCCAAGGATTTCAAAGAACTTGCCAACCCAGTAAACTAGAATTTCATTATCCCTTAGCGTTACCGTTGGTTGCATTTTCCTCCAAAAAAGGCATACTATCTGAAAACGCGTCCACCTAGCGTTTCTCTTCCCAAAGTTGAAAGTTTCCCATGTCAGAATCTGTCGCAATGGACATCCCAAGCAGAAATTTCGCTACTGCTGTTATAAACGGATCCCATGGCGGACAAGATTCATCCCAAAACGCTGCTATTTTATGCGACGTGGCAATCCCTGCAGGTCTAACCCCTGAATCGGTTCCCCATGGCGTTGTCGAAACCCTCGAAGTCCCCTCCTACCACACGTGGAAGCGACTTTGGGAAATCCCCGTCGCTCTCATTCTCGCACCACCGGCTCTCCTGATGACCGGATTGCTTGCTTTGGTAGTGCGTTGGACAAGTCCCGGAAACGGGATCTACTCCCAAGTTCGGTCCGGAAGAGGGGGCAAACCGTTCACAATGTACAAACTTCGAAGCATGCGGATCGATGCGGAAGCTCAAGGTATCCAATGGTGCGAAGGGGAACATGATCCGCGAATTACACCCGTTGGATACTGGCTGCGAAAACTACACCTCGACGAACTGCCTCAAATTATCAATGTCCTTCGCGGAGATATGTCTTTCTGTGGCCCTAGGCCTGAGCGCCCCGAAATTGTTGCTCAACTTCAAAAAGTTATCCCTTACTACGATTCTCGACTCACAATCCGTCCAGGTATTACCGGCTATTCCCAAATCAACCTTCCCGCCGATACCGACACGTCCTCTGTTCTCAAAAAGCAAACTCTAGACCTAGAATACGTAGAAAACGCTTCCTTCTACAACGATTTCAAAATGGTCTGGTGCACCGCCCTGCGTCTTATCGGAGTTCCCGGCAGCACTGCAACAAAAGTTGCCGGTCTAACGAAACGTCCAGAAGAATCCCGGTTTGCATTCTTCTACCAAGATATGTGGCGGCAAATCGAAGATTCTTCAGCCGACAAACCTGCCACCTAAATCAAGCCCGCAAATCGGGCACTCTCCAGGTCCCTTCGGTATGCACATTTTCTCCATCGACGTGGAAGACTATTACCACGTTTCAAACTTTGACTCCATCGCACCACGAGAAAGCTGGGAAGACTGGGAACAACGGGTCGAAAGCAACTCCAACCGTATGCTCGACCTTCTCGATGAAAAAAACGTAAAGTGCTTCTGCTATATCCTCGGATGGGTTGCCGAACGGTACCCGGATCTCGTACGACGAATCTCCCAATCTGGACACATCGTCGGATCCCACACCTACTGGCATCGGTTGGTGTACCAACAAGGCCCAACCGCACTGGCCATGGACCTATCGATGGCGAACGAAGTTCTCTCGAATCTCAGTGGGCAAACCATTCGACATTTTCGCGCACCGAGTTTCTCCATCAAAAAAGATACCGGGTGGGCCGTCGCTCTACTTCGACAGCATGGATTCGAACACGACAGTAGCGTAGTCCCCATCCGACACGACCGATACGGGATTCCAGATGCCCCACTCGATTCCTACACACTTTCCTGCGGCGAACAGTCGATCGCGGAACACCCAGTCTCCGTTTTGCCTACAGGCCCCCTACGCATCCCTATCGGTGGCGGTGGTTACTTCAGAATTTTTCCTTGGTGGTTCACTCGCTGGGGACTAAAACAAATCGAACGCTCCGGACGTACCATCCACTTCTACATCCACCCATGGGAAATCGATCCAGGACAACCCAGAGCCCAAGGTCTCGGCTCTCTGTCCCAATTCCGACACTACCGAAACCTAAACCGATGCTACGACCGCCTCGGACGCCTGTTCGACACTTTCGCTTTCGGAAAAACCGAACTACCAACGCCCAACGGTAACTATCAATTGTCCGGGTAGAGCAAACGAGCCATCTCCAAAAGCAACACCTCTAGCCGCTCGTAATAGATCTCTTCGGAGAGCTCTCCCTTCTCGCCACGCAGTGCTTCAATCTTCTGTTCAAGCTCACTTACTCGCTCTAGGTCAGCCTCCAAAAGCCCTGTCCGCATATCCAACCCAGGTATTCGAACTCGCTTGGCAAAAGCCCCGTCCAACTTCTCCAGATCTATGCGTCCTTGCTTCGATTGACCCGTTGGACGGATCCCTCGGAAGTATTCATGGCTACTTCCCACCCCATCCGAATTGTCCTCTAGCAATGCATGCTCTGTCGCAAGCAATCCCTGATCAGCGTAATACGATTGCGTCTTTCTAGCCCCAACCAAAAACGCCTCCAACACAGAGATCGAGCCATCATGATCAAGATCTGCCGCGATGTCACTCAAACTTGCACTCATGTACTCACCAAACCTAGAGAAATTACCCTCACTCCCACTCTTCGTTGAAACGACCACCACACGATTCGGTCCAGATAGCGCCTTGAGAAACGGCCCCGAACTCGCTGCACTTACCACGATAATCCACGGTGAACGATCACCCCCAAGCCATTCCTGCAACTGCGTCGCAGATAGGTCTTCACCTCGTAAATTAAACTTGGCACTCCTGCCATCATACGTTCCATGCCCCAATAACACCAACCATCTCGTCTGGTCTGCTTCTATTCTCTTTGTCTGCTCAATCCACAATCGAACTCGCTCTCGATCTGAAGGGAACTTATCCGACAACGACGTTACATCCTTCGTCTCCGATTCCTCTTCAGCCCTTATCCATTTCGATTCTGGAATACCTAACGCCTTCCCCCACCGGCTTGCCCAAGTTCTAAACATCGCACCATAAACAGGCTCACCTTCGGCCCCTACGACTACACATGCATGAGGTACTGTTACCACCGACTCTCTTAAGGACCTCGCGACCTCAACACCATCCACTACGGCACTACCCCCCGGCTCTGGAATCGTTGACGATTTAGTCCCCTCCTGCCCATCGACGAATTGCCCCAGTACTCCCGTACAGGTCACCGACAAAATACCTTTACGTAGCCAGAAACCACATCGCTCGAACGCTCTAAGCCATCCCATGTCGACGCCTCCACCACCATTCCAAGGCTAAACAAAACAGCGCTGAGAGCAACCACCAAGGTGAATGCCAGAGGGGCTCGATCCTTTGCTCGGTATACTTCAAATTACGGGGAGAAATACGTCCTGCAAGCCCTCCCAGTTCTTTGAATTCCAAAACTTCACCACCGCTCTCTCTCGCGATACGCTCAAGAGTCTTCGTGTCCAACTCGCACTTCTTTAACTCATTAACTTCTGGCTCATGGACAAACCAAGATGCACCTTGCCCAACAGTATCTCCTTCAGACGACTCAACAACGGCATCGATCTTGATGACACCACTCTCCTTCAATAAAACGCTCGATTCATACAAACCCGCTGTCTCCTGCGACGGAAAAGCAACCGACTGAATCGATGCACCTTGTGAAGGTGTAATCGTCAATTTCACTGTTGAATTATCCATCGCCATAAATGAACTGTCCTTCACTCGCACATAGATCCTTCTCAAGTTGGGTACGTTATCATCATACTTTGTCTCCAAAGTCACTCGCTTGGGCACATCCACAATCAACCCTCTGACTAACTGACGCCAAGCCTGCGAAACAGGACTCGAGATCTCCTCCGTCGACATCAATCCCCACCGCCACATGTCACCAACCATGAAAGCGCCGGTTGTCCCCTTACCAAACTTCTGAACGGCAAATAACGGAACCGAACTACCGTCCTCCTGCTGCCCCTCCGCAAGCACCCGCGAGCCAGCCTTAACCCCCTGAACTCGATTCCAAACTTGAAAACCGGGCATGGCATCTATACGCCGGCGTTCCTCCACCTCGTTGTCCTTCAAACGCAAGAATGGCTGTAACCACCCCTCACGCGTTAAGCTATAACGGACTCCTCCAACTGCTCCCTGCTCAAGCTGCGGCTCGATCATTTCCGGATCCTTGGTATCCCCATACACCGGAAGCATCTGACCCAATATCGATTCCTTAAAATTCCGTCCTCGAAAACTCTCTTGCCCCCCGAGAACCAGCAACGCTCCACCTCGCTGTGTAACGTATTGCCTTAGCAATTGCATTTGCGTCGTAGTAAAGAACTCCAGTTCCAGATCATCTAGGATCACCGCTGAGTAAGCGAACAACTCCTCGGCGTCCCTCGGGAATCCCTTGGTCAATTCATCCTTCGACTGAACGCCTAACCTTGCAAATACTGGCTCGTCAATTTTCTCCTTCGTCTCCTCAGGCACATCCTCAAAGCCAGAAAACAAAGGATTCGTATCATCCATGTTCTTCCCGCGAAAACTGAATTTTGGTTGCTTCTTTGCAATCCGAACCAATCCCGTTAACAAAATTTCCGGATCCTCATTTAGCGCCCTTCGCAAGAACTTAAACTCCCAATTCGGACGGCCTGACACATACAACACACGATAAGGACCAATCCCCCGGTCCACCGCGACGAACCGATCATTGTTGTCTAAAGTCCGCTCATAACCCGCTACCTCTCGTAAGATCCTCGCACGTACACGATAAGCCTGAGGTCCCGCTTCCCTCGGCCTGATCTGAAATCGTACCAAGCCCTCCTTACCCCCTTCCCCAAGCGTTAACCGCTGTAACTCCAACTCCTTACCTTCAAGATCATATAACCCGACCTCGACTGGTTCTGATTTCAAACCCTCTTGTCCAAGTCTCACCTGCATTGATAACGGAGCTGTCTCAAACTCACTCGATTGCACCCGAATTTCTTCAATCCACAAATCCCGCTTGCTACTGCTCGTCGATGGAATCAACACAGGATAAACGGGGACCCCGCTCGGTAACGGTGCTTGTGAAGTCTGACCGTCCGTGAACATCACAATCGCCGACGGGGATTCACTCCCCACCCTTGCTTGAACATTCGTCAACGCAGTGTAAAGCTGCGAATGAACATCCGTGCCATTCCAATTCGCAAAGCTATCCACACTTTGCACTTGCTGTCCAAATAAATACTTGCGTACACGAAACACCTCTTCTATCGGTGCTAACCAACCCTGTGACTCTTCGATTACCTCTCGGAATCCAGAAACCATCGACTCGTTAGCTGCCCCCCCAGGATTTGCTTTCTCGTTGGGCCCAACGCTATCTTGCCCGCTGTAAAGTGCACGCATCGAACGACTGTTGTCTAATACAACAGCTACGCTGTTGGCCTGTGGCTTCGGTACTCGTACACTCCTCAACGGCTCCAGAAGACATGCAAGAAGTATTGCTAATCCGAGCGATCGTAAGATGGTACCGAAGAGTCGTGCACGGATATCCACTGTCCTAAGATAAGAAAACCAATGCACCAAACTTAGCAGTAACCACAAACACCCAAAGCCTGCGATCCAGGCCCGGTTCGCTAATGTGATCTCGGAGAGCCATTCGTTCACTTGCTCTCTCCCGTTCCTAGCTCTTCGAAGTATCGATCCAGTTTTCGCTGAAATCGCTCAGGTACAGGATCGCGATCTAATGGCACTAACTCGTTCTGCTTGGCTGTCTTTCTAAGCAGTTCCTCTCGAACCTTTTTTTGTAGATCCTTGAGCGGATCGGAAATCAGCTCTTTGACCAAATCCCACTGCGGCTCCTTGGCATGCCGCTTGTACTCCAGGCGAAACTCTCTCGCCGCCTCCCGTATACGAGCCGCCTCCGCCTTCCATTCTGGATCGCGCACCAGCTCCTCAATGTCTCGGAGCCGATCGCTCCACTGTGCATAGTCTTCGCCCAGTATCGGTGCCGCGATGCCACCTCCCATCCCCCCATTACCCCTTTGTTCACCCCGCATTCGCTCTAAAATCGAATCCGCTTGAACAGCTCGCCCAGCACCCGCATCACGCTCTCCACCTTCTCTTGCTTGCCCCGAATTTGAATCTTTCGGTGCTGCCTCCGACGACTCACTATCCATCTCACCTGAAACGCGCTGCTCATCGGACTGTGACTCCGATCTACTTCTTTCCTTTGGATCCGCTTCGGGGCCGGAACCAATTGCCGTCTCGGGATCTCCCCCACGCTGCGATTGCATCTCGCTGCGAACCTGCTCGCCGGCGCGTTGAATCTCCTGCAAAGCCCTTCGCAAGGACTCAGCTTCACTCCCTAACACATTCTCAGATGCTTCCTCGACACGCTGCCTAAGCGTCTCGAGTTGCTGTGTGACCGCTCGAGAATCCTCCAAGGCTGGTTGATCCAAACCACGCTCCAACAACTGGGAAATTCGTTCCATGCGTTGCTCTGTCCCTGCCTGCATCGCCTGCCTATACGTTTCGTACAATTGTTCAGCCAGCAAAGGTTCACTCGACTCCGCTTGTTCAACCGTCTCTTTAATACCCTCAAGTAATTCACTGAGTTCTTCCTGCTGGGTTTTCCAACCTTCCACCGGCTCCCGACCTTCATTGGCCTGTCGCTCTAACTCCGCATCCGATCGCAACATCGATTGCCTTGGCTCACCCCCAACCGCCTCACCGTTGGGGAACAAGTCTCGCTGCGTTGGATCAACCCTCTCATCAGAACCCACTGGCGGTTTGTTCGAACGCTCTGCAGCGGTCCCTTGCGGATCTGAACTTCCACGTGGATCGTCCTCCTGTACCTGATCTTTTAATAACTTCTCAAGCTCACTCTGACGTGTCTCAAGTTCCTTGGCTTGCTGCACCAACTCTGAAACCTGCCTCTCCAACGCTTGCGATGTCCCCTCGCGCAAGTCCTCCCGCGTTTGGTCTACCGCTTGCTGTGCACGAGTTGCAGAATTCAATGCCGATGAAGTCTTCTGCTCCCCAAGCTGCTCCTGTGCCTGTTGCATCTGCTCGCGCGCTTGCTCAACTTGCTCTCTTGCCTGATCCATGGAATCACGTGTCTCCGGTGACTGCATCCGATCAAGCAGTTCGTCGGTGTCGCGAATCATCTCCTGCTGGTCCTCACGAAGCCGTTCAAGTTGCTCCTCAAGCTCCTTCCGCTTTTCATCGATTTGCTCAGCTTGCAACTCCAAATCTAACTCTCGAATCTGCTCATTCAAGTCGGATTGGCGCTTTGCTAGTTCATCGAGCCGATTCATTACCTGCCGCGCCTCCCGATCACTAGCCTCCTCTTGAGCCATCGGTTGGGACTCTTCCTCATAACGGCTTACATCTTGCTCTAATTGCAATTGCTCGATTTGTTGTTGCCGATTTCGCTGACTGGAAGACTGAGACCGAGAATTGGAAGATTGCTGCTGTTGCGATTGCACTATCTCGTGCTCCCGCGCCCGCAAGCGAAGCAATCCCTCATAGGCCTTACGCATCTGTGTCATCGCCTCCCGCAACTGAACCGACGAATATCCTGCGATTTCCGTCTCAAGCAATTCCGTAGCCCGAAGCATCGATCTCTGCACCTCTTGCAGATGCAACTTCGACTTTTCATCCTGCAACTGTTGAGTTAACGATTCGCTCTGTTCCAAGGCTTGCTGTTGAGAAGTACGAACTACCCCAATTTGCTCGTATGTCTTCGGTAACTCCACCGAATCGCGAGGCCAACGTCTCAAGATATTCCATCCTGCTGCCATGATCTTCTTCTGCAACTCAGCAAGTTCCTCGGCTTGTTGCCCCGCCGGAGAATTCTGTTGCTGTTGTTGCTGCTGCTGACGCTGCTCCGTCGCGGAGGAATCCCCTTCACGAAACATCTCTTCAAACGGACGAACCTCAGCAAAAAATAAATCGCTCTCCACCCGACGCAACTGGCCATCCCGATCGTGATCTTCTGTCCAAAAATGATATGTCACCAACTGATCAGGCTTGGCCTCTAGTGACTCCAGGTCAATTAAATGCTGAATCTCCTGCTTCTTCTCAACGCCCCCTCCCCTGCTCTCGCGATCCATCAATACAATTTCTTTCGGATCCCCATCACCAACCACCACCTGTAACCCCGTACGCATCAATCCAAAATCGTCTTGCACCTTCGCGCTCACAGCAATCTCTTCAATCGCTGTTACCCGTTGCTCTAATGGACTCGTCAGCTTTAATTGCGGCTCCTGATTAGGGAGTATCTTGATACTCAATTCCTCCGGGAGTTTTGTCCCACGCCCCTCCCCATCAACCAACCGAAGCTGGTACTTCATCGACTCAGTCAATGTCACTGGGTATCGATAAGCCAACGGTTCCATTTCATCACGTTGCAACGGATATGCCACACCGTTCGAATCCACTAACTCCGCTACCTGTACCGGTTTGTTCAAAGTCAACTTCCAAGTCACCGTCGAACCATCAACTACGGTAACTCGCCTTGTGTTCTTCACCTCTTTGGGCTCAAGTCCAGCATACGAGGGATACTGAATCGCAGCATCGGAATCCATCAATGACGGATGCTCGTAAGTTTTCACACTGTAAGTCTCACTGATCTCATCCCCCGCCTGCACACGATACTGAAATGGCTTCTTCACTCTTCGAACGGTTGCACTTGCAATCGCGTCATTCATTGCGCCTTGCATCGGCTGCGTTTCCCTTTCGCCAGCCTCATCCTCAACCACAAATGTCGCTGGTTGCGATTTCCCATCTCCAAATCGAACCGTCACCAAAAGATCGCTCCCAACCTCTAATTCGACATCACCCGGCTCAATCACGAACCCCTTGCTGACACCGCTCCCCCGCTCTACGGACCGTTCCGGGACTACCTCCGGCGTCTTTATCAACAACATCGCAAACAACGAAATCGCCAATGTCGTCTGCCCCACCCAAAGCCACCGCAACCGCCCTGAGGGCACAAGCGACTCCCACGGCTTATCGTCAGCATGCTGCAACGTGCTCAACGTCAACCGGTTCCTCATAAACTCCGACTCACCGGAACGCAACGGAGACAGTAATGTCAACAATCGCTCCTTCAAATCGGGAAACGCAACCTCTAACCGATGGGCCAAACCATGAAAATCGCGATAACCAAAGCGTGTTATCGCCAACAGCGCTAAAGGGCCCAAAAACACCAAGCTCCAAAGTAGAGTTTGAGGCGCTCGCGTATCAAAAATCCCATCTGCTGTTCTGGGATACCAAAGCGAAGGCAAACAACCCAGCCAACCTAAAAGCAATAATCCACCCCAGAACAAGATAAGTAACACCGCAAATGCTTGACTCCGGTATCTACCTGCCAAACGGGAAAGCTTTTCTTGTATAAGCGGATTCATGTGTTTGCCCTTACTTAAGCCGCCCTGCTATTCGACACAGAACCTGCAACGTTCCCTGCCGACCTGACTAATCCCCACAACGATTCGATCGTCGCCAATACCAAAACCGCAACAATCGTCCACCACCACCCCTGTTGCCTCGACTCCAATTCCTCTGCTAGCCGATGACTCACCGCATTCTGTGCTATCGCCTTCTCCTTGGCGTTAGTCAAATCTAAAACCACTCCAACACGACTGAACTCTTCGAGTTCCATAGGATCTGTTCGCGTCTCGCGTTTATCCAGGTTCACTGAAAACACATGCTGCGGAACAACTCCGCTTCGTTCAACCTTCTCATCGGAATCCACTGAGATCGCCTGGGCACCCGAATACCATTCGTAAAATCCTGGTTCTCTGTACCGAACCCTCGAAGCAGCATCTACAGAGACAGCCTCGCCCGACGGTGTTTCTAACTTTCCAACAACCATCGACGCCCCCAACTCTACCCCCACAAGCCTCTCCTCAATTTTAGGTAATGGATAAGCTTGATCAAACAGTCCGCTCAATATCGGGACAAATTTGCTCGACAATGCAAACTGACTCTCGGACGTCTGCCAACCACTAGTAAGTATCGTGACTTTCCCCTTACCGAGCGACCGCTCTAATAATGCCGGAGAACCATCATCGAAACGACCAATTATGTTCCAATCTTCAAGAACACTTGGCTCAAAGACTCGGTGATTCCAGAATCGTATCTTGGAGAAATCGTTGAACTTCGAATCCGCAAAGGAAAACAAGACGGGATGGGTAAGCTGCAAATTCTCTAGTAACGCATATCCGCTACCAGCACTCTCACGAATGGAACCGATTGCGACATTGCCCCGAGCTGATGCTTCCCCAACCACTCTTTCCCGCTGCGATTTGTCCTCGGAAAACCACTCCTTAAGAATCTCCAATTGATTCTGATGCAATTCGCTTGGTGCTACTGTCGAATCAGCCGGTCTGTCCCAAACCCAAAATAGATGTCCACCTTCAACCAAACTTGAAGTCAGTGCCTTCGCCTGCGCTACCGTCATCGCATGAGACGCAACCCACCAACGGGCTTCCTTCGCCCTAACCTCGTCGATACCATCGGCGGGTTCGAATAGTTTCCATTTGACCGACTCAAAAACTCTTGATAACGGAACACGCTTAGCGAAATACCATAGCGAATTCTCTGGAATTTCGGGAACTCGATCGATCATCCCCACCCACAGATCCTGCGCCCGCTCAACACAATAGAATCGTCGATTATCAAATACCTGTTCGTCTCCACTCAACTCGAGTACCCAAGCGGCCGCGTTTGTACCTACATCCTCGCTAGCACCCGCTGGACCAACCGATCCCGATTCCCGCGCACTTACCCCCTTCGGTAACGGGAAACGTACAACTTGCTGCTGCCCAGGAGGAATAAAATATTCCTGCTTCGTCTCCGCCACAGGAACCCCCGACCGCCTTAGCCACTGCAACTGCAATCGCTCGCTGCTAGAAAGAACGCTATTGGAAAGCATCACCCGAACCTCTCCATCCATCTGCCCCAACAACTCTCCCCCTTCGTCACTCAACGCATCGACGGGAAGAATGATTGCAGAAGCATTTCCAGGCTGGGCTGCAGCGCACACCAAAGGCACCAGCTGCACACCCCCGGGCCAAACTCCGACCTGAAAACTCTCCAACGTTCCATCACGAGGAAGATCCGAAACCAAATAGATCGTCCGCAATACTCCCGCTGATCCCCCATTGTCCTCAACATCACTTGAACCTTGCTGCTCAACCGCACCATCTTGACCGAACAAATCCGCAGCCTGGCTAAGCACTACCCCAACGTTCGAACTGCACCAAGTCGGTGTTAACTCCTGCACTGCCTTCATCGCCGCTGCACGACGCTGTGCTAACGGCAACTCCCTGGCAGTTTCGAGACTCAGCACTGGCTCAAGCGTCTCTTGCATAGAATACACAGCCACAATATCGTCCGCGTTTGCCTCGTCGATCACTCGCATCGCCTTCTCAACGGCTTGCTCCCAAACTCCAACACGCCGCATGCTTGCACTCGTATCGATCACCAACAATCGTTCCTTCCGCGTCTTCGGCTCAGCATTCCTGTCGGAAGTTGAATTCCAATAAGGACGCGCGAAAGCAAACGCCAACAATCCGAATGCCGCGATGCGAAGCGCCAATAAACCAAGATGCTCCAATCGACTACGATTGCTAAATTTTGGTGGCACAGCATCTAAGAAAATGACCGAACTGAATTCAGTCACCTCTTTGGGCCGTTTTCGCACAAGGTGAAATAGGATCGGGGCAAGAACTGCCAACGCTGCAATTGCGTACAGCGGTGCAAGAAAACTCATCGGGACCCTCCACCTGCTCGAGGATGCTCGCGATGAACCAAAAACTTCCCTAATACGCGTTCCATCGGATCTGTAGAAAGGAACTCCACCAGTGGGATACCAAGCGGTGCAAGTATCTCCTTAAGCTCTTGGTGATGCGATTCAAATCTCGATCGATAGGTTGCGCGCACTTCTTCCGGGGAAACAAATCGCTCAGCTTGCGATTCCATCTCTCGGACTAAAACAGGTTTTTCCGGACGAAAATCCCTCTCCTGAGGATCTAGGACACGAAGCATCACTACCTCATGCTTACGCGCACGAAGAAACCCTAAAGGAACCTCCAACGTCTTTGGATCGATTAGCAAATCCGAAAGAATCACAATCAAGCTACGATGACGAACCAATTCCGCCACTTGCTGCAATGGTGCTACGATATCCGTCGTTGCTCCATCGCAAGGCCGCTCCAACATCGCCAATAATCGCTGAAACTGTCCGGTACGAAAACGAGCCGGAATCAAATCTCGAACCGTTTCCGAAAAACTAATTCCACCCACAGCATCGCGCTGCTCAAGCAAAAAAAGTGCGATCGTTGCAGCCAATGTTCGCGCATACTCCAACTTGGATGGCTCGCACGAGTAATACTCCATCGATTTGCTTTGATCGACCACCAAGTAACAACGTCGATTCGTCTCATCCTCAAACCGCTTTTGATAATACCGATCAGTTCGCGCGTAGAGCTTCCAGTCAATCGTTTTGGGATCATCCCCAATTGCATACGGACGATACTCGCTGAACTCGACGGAAAATCCATGCTTGGGACTGCGATGCAAACCAGACTGGAACCCATCGACCACCTTGCGCGCTCGCCACTGCAAATTGCGCACGGACATCAATGTCTTCAGGTCAATCCAATCCGAAGGCTTGGACTCCGCAGCTTTGTTGTTTGTATTTAAGGAGTTCAATCTCGTTGCTCCCTCCGTTCCAAGAAGTTTATACGATGGAATCATTCACCTGCTCATTTGGCAGGCATCTCGCTGAGCATACGCTCGATAAACTTCTCAATCGTCCACCCCTCAGCCTCCGCTTTGTAGGACAACAACAAGCGATGTCGCAGCACAGGTGGCACAAGTGCTCGGATGTCCTCAAACTGCACATGAGTATTGCCTCGCAATAACGCGCGAGATTTAGCACCCAATACCAACATCTGCGCTGCTCTGAGTCCAGCCCCCCAAGTGATCGAGTCCTCGACCCATGAAGGCGTGTTAGGCTGCCCCGGCCGAGTCGCGGAAACGATTTTTACCGCATACCGAGCCACCTCATCCGCAATCGGCATTTTGCGAACCAACCGCTGGAACCCTAGTATGTCCTCACCAGTAAATAATGGTTCAATCGGCTCAGGTGTACCGCTTGTCGTATCCAACACTACCTTGAGCTCATCTTCAAACGGTAAGTAATCGATCAAAACGTTGAACATGAAACGATCAAGCTGTGCTTCGGGCAGCGGGTAAGTCCCCTCCATTTCAATCGGGTTCTGGGTCGCCAAAACAAAAAACGGTGACGGCAACTGAAACCTCTTTCCCGCTGCCGTCACCTGACGCTCTTGCATTGCCTCAAGCAACGCAGATTGTGTCTTAGGCGGCGTTCGGTTGATCTCATCGGCCAATACAACGTTCGCGAATATCGGTCCCTGAACAAAACGCAACTCTCGCTTACCGTCGTGATCCGTGAGAATCTCGGTCCCTGTAATGTCTGCAGGCATCAAATCGGGCGTGAACTGTATCCGACTAAAAGCAAGGTGAAACACTTGCGCGACACTGCGAACGAGCAGAGTCTTCGCTAAACCCGGTGCACCGGTTATCAAACAGTGTGTTCCAGAAAATAAACAGATCAACAACTGCTCGATTACATCCTTCTGCCCAACAATCGTCTTGGACAACTCGGCCTCCAAACGCCGCTTTCCACTTTGAATCTGCTCGAACAACTCTGCATCACTCATTGGATTTTCGCTCTGGGACTTCTGTGAATAATCGTTTTCGGTCAAGGCAAGGGTCGTCCTGTGTTTGAAGTGCAAATCATGCTGAAGTGTTTCGGACTAATGCGACATCGCATACGTAACAATGTTTATTCCTAATGGATAAGCCTTCTTCACTGAAAATTCCTCGAAGTACCAAGGGTCCTCCCCCTCACGCTCCCAGCCGTCTCCCAAGTCCGTATTGTGACAGATAAATACCATGATCCGCCCAGCATCGTCATAAATCGCTCGGTAATGCGGAATACTAGTATCCGAATCATAGCGAGGCTCCCAAGTAACCCCACTGTCACGGCCAGCCCAAGCCGAGTGAATCGACGGCAATTGCGGCTTCTCTTTCAAGTCATACACACAGTGAAATATCTCATGCTCAAGCGGCACCTCCTCCGGCTCCCGATCCGGGAACACTCGTTTCATCTCCCGATAAAAATTCTCATACTCCGAATCCCCCCAAAAATCATCCACCATCAAAAAACCACCCTTGAGCAAGTACTTGCGCAACGCGGCTACCTCGGGTTCGTGAAACATCAAATCCCCAGGTTCAATGATGTAGATGAAGGGATACTCAAATAGCTTGGGATCGGTCAACTCAAGTACGATCGGTTCGGGATTTACCTTGATCGTCGTCAACTGCTGTAACCGCAACGAGAAATTTAACTCACTGTCCCGAAAATCGGTCGCCCACCCACCCCCGCGTCGATATCCAGAAGAATCATATTTGATCCGAACAAACGTAAACGTGTCCTTCTGGAAGTCTCGGTCCACCTGCCATGTCGGAACACCACCTCGCCCAGCAGACTGCCAGTCCCGACGAAATCTCCGACCAGGCGGTTGCGCAATCACCAACAAACCCAACGCAACAATGATTCCCACTGCGAGCAAACGGGACTTCCAAGACATCGCTGAAACGCATCGCGCTGCCGAGCGACACGTTGCGGGTTGCCTACCTGTCGATTTTTCTTCCACGAGCTTCCCTGTCCTTTCCATTTCCATGTTGCCCCTAACGGTTTACTGAGCGTTCCGAGAGGTTCTGGAAATTTTGAAACTTGAGCACCTTGATCGCAAGCAAATTCGGTGGTTCGAAGACTGATTTGACCGTTTTTGTTTTCTTTCCAGAACTTTTTATTCCATTCACCGCCATGCAGCCAGTTAAAGAATCAGTCATAATAAAGAGACACGCTCAGGAGTGGCGCAATCCGCTCACTTCTCCAGTCCTTCCTCGAATCATGAACACCTCCTATGGATCCAGGTTCCGGTCTTCGATCTGGGAATACCCCCTCCCGCTATCTCAAGACACCCTCACAACGCAAGTCTGCGAAGTGCTCACCCATGAAACCCTCCCTCGCCCTTGCCTTGGTAGCATGCTGTTTTCCTTTCACTAACCGCAGCCATGCCCAAACCGATCCTGCTGCCGTCGAAGTCTTCGAAAAACGTATCCGACCTTTGTTGCTCGATAAGTGTAGTGAATGCCATTCGCTCCAGACCGAAAAAAGCGGTGGCCTAAGCGTCGACTCGAAAGCAGCCTTGCATCAGGGTGGTGATTCAGGCCCCGCCGTGGATTTAACAGCCCCAGAAAACAGCCTCCTGCTCCGCGCAATCGAATATCGTGACCCAAAACTCCAAATGCCTCCCGATGGCAAACTTCAAGCTTCAGAGATTGAACTCCTGAAAACTTGGATCGCCAATGGCATGGTCGCATCCAAAGAATTTGAAACGAACCCCACCGAACCAGTGCATCCTGATAGTGGACAAGCCTCCAAAGAACCACTTTCGGTCGCCCAAGCACGGTCACACTGGGCCTACGCACCTATTCATCCTCAAGTTGATCTAATCAATGAAAGCCACAATCAACAACGAAATATTGTCGATACAGCATTGGCCTTGAAACAACGATCCTTGAGTATAGAACCCAGTCCTTTGGTGGACGACGAAACGTGGTTGCGAAGACTGGTGATCGATTTGCATGGACTGAATCCCACGTACGATTTTCTTCAAAGCACAAAAGCTCGGCTGGATCAAGTTTCCCAAAACTCCGACGGAAACCCTAACGCAATCCAAGCTGAGCGGATCCAAATCGTCGATGAATTACTCTCTTCCCCACGATACGGAGAACGTTTTGCAAGACACTGGATGGACGTCGTGCGCTACGCAGAATCACTTACCCTGCGTGGATTCGTCCTCAACGATGTCTGGCGGTATCGCAATTACTTGATTCGATCCTTCCATATTGACAAGCCGTTCCGCGACCTCGTCCTGGAACAAGTCGCTGGAGATTTACTCAATGTGGCTGAATTCCCCAGCCCATCCCAACAGGCTGACTTGACCAAAGAGCAATTACTGCTCGCACAAGACCGATTGAGCGCGACGACCTTTCTTGCCATCGGAGATCATAACTACGAGGAACAAGACAAGAAACAGCTTGAGATGGATGCTGTCGATGAACAACTCGATGTGCTAGGCAAAGCCTTTCTTGGACAAACACTTAGCTGCGCTCGATGCCACGATCATAAATTCGATCCCATACCAACATCAGACTACTACGCCCTCGCCGGAATTCTTAAGTCTTCCGTTGCCATGGACCACGAAAATGTATCCAAATGGATCCGCGTCCCGCTTCCCGTCTCCGACGAACAACAACAAGCACTATCGAAAACCGCTGCACAACTCAAATTAACCAAAGATCAAATCGCAAAACTCAAATCAGTCCTGACGGGCAAATCTGGTCAGTCGAACGTAGCTGCCATCGAGGATTTACCAGGCGTGATCGTCGATAACTCTACCGCTAGGAAAGTGGGCGTTTGGGAAGACTCCAACTCAGTCGCAAACTATGTCGGCAAAGGATACGTGCACGATCGAAATCAAGACCGTGGTGCAAAATCTGTAACCTTTGAACCAACCAACTTGCAAACGGGTAAGCACCTCGTACGTATCGCATATGCTCCCGGGGAAAACCGCAGTAGCAAAACCGCCGTACGTGTCTTCAGCGCAGATGGCGACCAACTCTTTACCATCAATCAAAAAAAACCACCCGCCGATGACGGTCTTTGGAATACTCTCGGAACCTTCCAATTCGAACGCGGCGGACAAGCCTTCGTGATCATAAGCAATGAAGGTGCAGATGGACACGTGATCGCCGATGCAGTGCAGTTTTTACCCGAAGGTCAGTCAGTCACCAGTCTCGCGCAGTCAGGTGATAATGCCCAAGAAAAGGACCAGGAAACCGCCAAGGCCAGACTTGCTACCCTAGAGAAAGAACAAGCCCAACTACAAGCTATTCTCGATGCACGCCCAATGGTGCAATCCGTTCGACTCGGAGATTCACCAAGCGATATCCCAATCCACGTCCGTGGTTCCGTTCACCGCTTGGGGAAAATCGTTCCCCGAGGGTTCTTAAGCTGCATCAATTCCCACGAACCTAATTTGGCTGAGCGTATCCAAATCTCCTCCAATGCAAACGGTCGCCTAGAACTTGCACAATGGTTGATTGCCCCCGAAAACCCTCTGACCACAAGGGTCTATGTCAACCGAATCTGGGCCGCTTTAATGGGACAAGGTATTGTTCGCTCTGTCGATAACTTCGGAACCACGGGAACTCCTCCATCCGACCCGGAATTGCTTGACGCGTTGGCAACACAATTCATGGAAAATAATTGGTCCACAAAATGGCTTATTCGGACCATCGTCTCCTCAGATGCCTACCGTAGAGGAATCAAGCCCACCGACTCGGCGACTGAAAACGATCCGGAAAATCTATTCTTCTCCCACTCCCATCTCCGCCGTCTTGATGCTGAATCTCTACGCGATTCAATCCTCCAAGTCTCCGGTGAACTCGTCGATGCGCAATACGCTAACACCGAAGAACAATTAGAAGAGTCTCTCAACAACTCCTCATCAACACACTTCGTTTCGTCTACGGTCAAAAATGGAACTAAAGAAGACTATCGGTACCATCATTCCGTAGGACTACGCTCTGTATACCTCCCTTGGTTCCGCAATGCACTCCCCGAGCTAATCCGGGAGTTTGATGGCGCAAACCCAAGTTTTTCAATCTCCGAACGGAGTCGAAGCACCGTCGCTACCCAAGCACTCGCATTGATGAACAGCCCCTGGGTCGCCGACCGTGCCCAAGCAGCGGTGAAAGATTTCTCGATCAATATGGACGAAGAACAAAAGATCCACGCTATCTTTCGACGAATCCTCCATCGAGACCCAACCTCACCTGAACTCGCTTGGGCTCAATCTGTTCTCGCACAAGCTTCACTGCAGGAATTAGCTCACCAACTTATCGCCTCTATTGATTTTCGATATGCACCTTGATGCAATACTATCCATCGATGCAAAAACATCGGTCCGTAAACTTGTATCCGTAGCAAACCACCAATGCAATCAAACCACTCACCGGCCATAACCAAGGCGTGAAATCGCCGAAGCCAACCCCTCAAGAACAATCCAATCGACCGAAAGCAGGCCATGTACTGGCTGGAACTTTCGAGTGAATGAAACAGGAATGAAACTATGATTAATCGCCGTGAACTATTGCGAACCACCAGCTGTGGCTTCGGTGCACTAGCAACCCATGCGATGCTCTGCCGCGATGCACTCGGAAGACCAGAAGGAAGTACAATCCGTAACCTCGATGGACTTCACCACGTCGCAAAAGCAAAACGTGTTATCTTCCTGTTTATGCAGGGCGGCGTAAGCCAAGTCGATTCATTCGATCATAAACCGATCTTGGAACAACGCGACGGCGAAATGCTCCCTTTCGATGACGCTAGAGAATTTGCCAACACACGCAAACTCGGTAGTAATCAACGAGTCATGAAATCTCCTTGGGCCTTTAAACCCTACGGACAAACGGGCAAATTGGTCTCCGAACTCTTCCCCTCTGTCGGTGAACATGTCGACAAGTTGCAGTTCATTCACTCGATGCATACCGACGGCGTAGCGCACGGGCCTGCAACTCTTTTTCTCCATTGTGGAGCACTTAACTCCGTTCGCCCCTCCATGGGCTCCTGGACCCTCTACGGCCTCGGTAGCGAAAATGAAAACCTCCCTGGCTTTGTTTCTATCGCTCCCTCCATAGGAAACGGTGGACCACGAAACTACGGATCTGCATTCCTGCCCGCCCGTTTCCAAGGCACCCCAATCGGTCGAGCAAGCCAATCAGATTTGGGGATCGAACATTCCTCCCCTATCGACGCTCCATCGTACGCGTCCAAAGAAGGTCGATGGGCCCTGCAACGACAACTCCAAGAAATGCAACTTCAGCGCCTGCTAGGCAATAACAACGCGAGCCACACCTCATTGCCACAAGCAGACGAAATCGAAGCTCTCATCGAAAGCTACGCCTTGGCCGCACGTATGCAGGAAGTCTCCCCTGAAGTCTTTGATCTTTCCAACGAAACCGAAGCAACCCAAAAACTCTACGGTATCGATCAAAAAGAAACGGCGACCTACGGGAAACGTTGCTTGTTAGCCAGACGCCTCTGCGAAGCTGGGGTTCGCTACATCCAAGTCAACTACGGCGACGACTCTGCAAATCCAGCTTGGGATCAACACTCCAACCTGCCAAAACACGCAGACCACGCCCGAGCTGTCGACAAACCAATTGCAGGTCTTCTCGCCGACCTGCAACAACGCGGACTCCTCGAAGATACACTCGTCTGGTGGGGAGGCGAATTCGGACGTCAGCCCTACGCTGAGAAAAACGGTACCGGCCGAGATCACAACCCCGGCGGCTTTACCGTCTGGCTCGCCGGCGGCGGCGTAAAAGCTGGTGCTAGCTACGGTCAGACCGATGAATTCGGCCAATTTGCAATCCAAAACAAAGTCCACATGCACGACCTGCATGCGACCATCCTACACCTCCTCGGAATCGATCACGAAAAACTGACCTTCCGCCATGCCGGGAGAGACTACCGATTAACCGATGTCCACGGACGTGTCATACGCGACCTCTTCGCTTAATCCTCCAATGATTCCTTCAATTCTTCCACCTCTCCATAACGGAGTGGAAGAACCACGCGGAAGTTACTCCCCTGACCCAATTTACTGGTCAAACTAATATCTCCTCCAAGCAACCTGCACAGCTCACGAACAATTGATAGTCCCAATCCCGTTCCCGAATGCTCACGCGTCAATGCATCGCTGTTTGTATTCGCAGAAGCCTGCCGAAACTTCTCAAAAATCACCTCGTGCTCGTACGGCGCAATCCCAATTCCAGTATCCGCAACCGAGAAAAAAATCGTTTGATCCGAAATCGCCTCCGCTGCGATCGTGACCAATCCCCCCTCTGGCGTGAACTTGATCGCGTTCGAGAGAAGATTCGTCAAGATCTGAGCTATCTTACTCTGATCCTGAACAATCCGTAATTCACTTCGACTCGAATCCACTTGCAAGTCGATGTTCTTGTCCTCCGCTAACTTCCTAAAAATTTCAACCTGCGCACTGATCACTGACAACAAATCAAACGATACCGGTCGCACTTCCATCTTTCCAGCTTCCACCTTCGCAAGATCCAAGATGTCGTTAATCATCTCCAACAAGATGCGACCAGAATTTTGAATATTCCCAACCCATCGACGTTGCTTGTCCGTCAATGTCTCAATCCCCGACAATACATCGCTGAAACCAAGAATACTATTCAGCGGAGTTCGTAGCTCATGACTCATATTCGCTAGGAACTCACCTTTCAAGCGGTTCGCTTCAAACAACTGCAAGTTCACACTAGCTAGCTCGTCGATCCGTGAATCCAACTCCTTATTCACCATTTGCAACTGATGCTGCGTCTCTGTCAAGTGACGCAACATCCGGTTAAACGAATCGGAAAGCTCTGTGAACTCATCGTCTGTGTCGACCCGGAATTGCAAATCGGTTTTTCCACTCGTTATCTCATCGCTGACAAATTTCAGTTCGGACAACGGGTTGATTACCAAACGCTTCAAGACCAAGTGAATAAAAAAAAGTGAAAGCGCCAACGTACCAATACCAATCGAAGATAACAGCGAGTAACTCCAAATCCGCCAAACTCTTGTCTCAGAAACAGGTATGCGTATCTTCAACACCCGAAAAGGATCCACAGAGACCGGAGCCAATTTTGGCTGTGATTCCGTAACCGAACGATGATGGCATTGACGACACCCATCCTGAAATCGAATCGGATGGTAATAGATGTAATCCCCCTGTATCGGGCCGTCCTCTTCGAAGATAGCATTGGTCGGATTCGCTAACGTAGACCAGGCATTCGCGGTGTTCTCGCTATTCGTAGACGCTGCAGTTGCTTCTCCACGCTCCGACTCAAGCTTCACCTTCGCCGCAGCCTCCAGCTCAGAAAGCCTCGCATGCAACTTCGTCAACCACCCCAGGTCGTCTACCGCAGCAACCGCCCCTCCCAATTTCACATGCTCTAACCCGTCCTTCAGTCGCAATAACTCCGAACGCATCGGATACGTCGAACCAGACTCGAACAAATCACTGTCCGGCGAAGGCAAAGGATCCGCCATAGGACCAGAATTGGACTCGGATGACTCCGGGATTGCCGGCGGCTCCCACGTCGCATGACGCAATCGTACCACCGTATTTGCAAAATCACGAGCTGATCGACGTGTGGTCTCCTTCACCAATCGCTCTGCGACGAACTGAACCGCAAAAAAACCTAATACCAAAGAAAAGAATAATGCTAACCCCAGGAACAATAGCCCCTTGCGTTCGAGCGACCAATTACGGAACAAGCTCTTAAGCAATTCAATTCTCCGTCATGGATGACCTAACTTAAAAGCTGCGAAATCGTGGATCCTGCCGGCAGATAACCATTTTGAACTGCTAACCAAACCAACAATCCCTTTTGGGCGTGCAACCGATTTCCAGCTTGCGGAAACACCAGACTCCTAGATGAGTCTATGACTTCATCTGTTATCTCCATCCCCCTCCTCGCTGGAAGACAATGCAAGATCCGACTACGATCCGGGGAGAGTTTCAACAAGCTCGCGTTGATCTGATAGGGCGCAAATGCCCGCTTCCTCGCTTCATTCTCCGCCTCTTGCCCCATGCTTGTCCAAACATCCGTGTACAAGAAATCCGCATCCCTCACCATGCTCGGTATATCTTCGCTTTGGTCAAAATCCAAAGCGGAATCAACAGACAACTCCTCCAAAAAAGATTCGGGAAGCTGGTACTTTTTAGGACAAGCCAATCGGAAACGCATCCCTACAAAAGCACAAGCCCGCGCGAGGGAACGAACCACATTGTTACCATCCCCCACAAACGTCAATTGCCGCCCCTTAAGCTTCCCACCCATGTGCTCATGCATCGTAAGGACATCCGCCAAAGCTTGGCACGGATGCGACTCGTCCGTAAGGCCATTGATGATCGGCAAAACATCGTGACTCGCAAGCTCCTCAATCGTCGATTGCGAAAAAGCTCGACACACCAAGAAATCACAGTACTCACCAAGCACCCGGACAAAATCCGCAATCGTCTCGCGTTCTCGCCAACCCGCGTCACCAGTCAAATACAATGCCGTACCCCCGAGATGCGCCATCGCCGTCTCAAAACTTACTCGCGTCCGTAAACTTGCTTTCTCAAAAACCAAAGCACAGGTACGGTTCTTGAGCAAGTCAGGACGATGCCCCTTCTCAAGAGACGACTTGAGTCGTAACGACCAATCGAGGATTGTATGAAAATCATCGACGCTCAAGTCGATGAGGTTTCTCAAATGCTTCATCACAGTGAATTTAAAACAGTGAATTTAAAACAGTGAACTTAAATTTTGTTAACGGCCGAATTCCGCTGTTGGACGATTTCTGTTCCTACCCCAGCCGTGGTGTAGATCTCCAGAAGTAAAGAATGTCGCAATTGCCCATCTATTATGTGGACCTTGCCAACACCTCGCCCAAGTGTGGATAAACAAGCTTCAACCTTCGGGATCATCCCGCCACTGATAACTCCACTGGCAATCAATTCCTTCGCCTCCGCAGCCGTCATCGAGTGTATGACACTGTTCGGATCCTCTTTGTCGCGACGAACGCCATTGACATCACTTATGAAAATCAATTTTTCCGCGCCCAAAGCCTCCGCGACCGCCATCGCTGCAGTGTCAGCATTGACGTTGTACTTCTGCCCAAGCTCATCAATGCACATCGAAGGAATGAAAGGAATCTGACCCGTGTAAGTCAAACTTTCAATCGTCTGACGATCCACACGCGTCACTTGCCCTACATAACCCAAGTCGATCGGCTCAGAACCCGGCTCCTCAAGCAACAATTTCTCGCCGAACAACACATTCGTCGTTCGAAAATTCAAGTTCATCGCGCGACCACCAAGCCGCTCGACTTCCTCTGCCAGAAACGTGTTCAACTCAAAAGCCAAGGTTTGCTCAACAATTTCCAAAGTCTTCGCGTCCGTTACACGGCGCCCCTTGACCCAAACCGGCTGAATCTTTGCCGCCTCCATCGCCCTGTTAATCGATGGTCCCCCTCCATGCACGACCACAGGTCGCATCCCCACCGTCTCCATAAATATGATGTCGAGCAACGTATGACGCATCGCATCCGGATTCGCCATCAGCGAACCACCTAACTTGATCACCGTGGTCTTGCCACGAAATCGACGGATCCAACCCATCGCTTCGATCAACGTGTCTGCCTTAGCTACTGCTTCTATCGGATTATCAGCCATTCCTGTTCGATCCTATTGCAAGCCCCACACTCTAAACTACAGAACCAAACAACAATCGCAAATTCACCGAGCAAAAACAACAACGCCGACGCGATGCTTGCACGTCGGCGATTGCGATTCATCACTCAGTTCCAGCGATCGTCAAATGGACGAAGCTAAAGACTTGAGGTTTTGTAACATATCCCGGCTCCGAAAGAACTACTGAAACATCCGGCGCCAAAACGCTAGTGTACCTCAAAAAACGTTGAGTTTCAACGCCTTTCCTACCGCACCTCGTTGAGTTCCTGTTCGAGCCTCTCCAACGTCGGCAACGCCCATGGCACGTCTCGATACAACTCCTTGAGCGCCACAAAATGATCGTCAAATGACTCATCCGTCAACTCACGTCGCATCTTCTGTACGTAACTCTCCAACGTTTCCCGAGATTTGCTATACTTTTCGCTCTCGTACTCCTCCTGCCAATCCCTCTTTAACCGCACCGCAAAATTCAACCACTCCAGCTGCGATTCGGAGAGTAACGATGGGTTGTACGCAGCAAGTAACGCATCAAGCAACTCTAACGACCTCTCACGATCGTCTTGATGCACTTTGCTTATATGTCGCAATGGATCGATTAAAAGGGCTGTATCACTAATGTCGGTTTTTCCAACCCCACGCCGGATCGTCCTTAATCGCTTAAGAAAATCTATCTCCTCCGCAGCACGGTAAACCACGTCAATGTCAGGATGAGCGTGATGTAACTTCTCAAACTCAACAATCGATTCCTCTAGCTCAAAAAGCTTCGCCTCGTCCCGACTCTCCAACGCATCCTGAATCGGCCCCAGCAGCTTTTCGGGTGACACCGGACGGGTGAAATAGTAGATCCCCAAAACACAAGCCCCAATAGCGGCAAGAGTAATCAAGATCTCACCCCATCGCCCAGAAACCTCATTAGGCGTCTTCAAGTCCGGCAATACACTCGTTCGAACACGATCCTCCTCCGTGACTTCAGTGAAATTCGTTGCCTGAACATCTTGGATGCCACTCGGCGGCCCCCCTTCACTAAATCGTCCCGTCGCCTGCACACCAGCAGCATCAAGCGTCTGATCTTTAACCCCCTTTCGATCACCCGCAGCCACCCGCGTTGCTGGGGCCTTCGTCGGCAATGCCCTTCGCCCCTGCTCTGACTCCTCGCCAGCCCCACCCCCAGGCCCCCCCTTCAATTCATTGCCCGGCGGTAACAACCTTGTCGAATCCGCAGGAACTGCAAGCCCCGCCACCGATGGATGAGCTGAAACGTCTATACTCGTGCCCTCTCCATCCCTTACGTTTCCCTTTCCTACCTCCTTCGAATCATCTGCCGTCACTAAAGCCGACCTGCCCATCGTCTTGCTCAAACCAGCACGTAGCGACTGCAGTCGACTGAGCACTAAATAAGCTGTCGGGGGACGATTTGCCACCGATCGTGATAACAACTCATCAATCAGCCTCGCAAACTCTTCAGGAACATCAGGGAATAACGTTCCAATCGGTGCATATACCCCATACCGAACATTAAACAAAATCTCCGGAACATTCGTACCCGTAAATGGTGGCCGACCGGCAATGCATGCATAACAAATCGCCCCAAGAGCATACAAATCGCTTCTCGGCGTTACCGCTTGACCCTCCGCTTGCTCCGGTGGCATGAAGTCTGCAGTCCCTATCACCGAACCAGGAACCGTCGCTTCCTCCGCCCCATACAACTTCGCAATCCCAAAGTCCGTTAACTTGATACGATTTTGCGAATCAAGCATCAAGTTTGCAGGCTTCATATCGCGATGAATAATCCCAAAATCGTGGGCGTGCTTCAACGCACCCGCTATATCAATCGCCCAATCCAACACCTGGGCCCAAGCAATCCGCTTCACCCGCTTCAATCGCTGGTGCAAATTCTCCCCGTCAATGTACTCCATCGAGTAAAAAAGCCGTCCGCGTTCCTCCCCAACACCTATGACATTGACTATGCTCGGATGCTTCAGTCGCACCAACGTCTGTATCTCAGCGTTAAATCGGCGACGGAACCTCTGATGCTGCGCCATCTCCTCCGATATAACCTTCACCGCAACCGCTTGCCCCGTCTTTCCATGTACCCCTTGATACACAGTACCCATCCCGCCACGCCCAAGCACGCGCAAAACCTTGTACGGACCGATGACTTCAAAGTCGGGGCTAGACATGGATCACTCAGCTAAACTCCTCACCCTGTCGCAAGTGACCTGATTCCTGCTTCCTCGCACAATCAATGCAAGTCGTCGCATAAGGCACCGCCTGCAATCGCGCTAACGGAATAGGCTTGTCACACTGTTCACAATCGCCGTAGATGTTGTCCTTGAAACGCGCAAGAGCATCCTCTATCTGATGTAACTCCCGACTCTCCACCTCGACTAACTGACTGCTTATCTCGTCTTGCGCAGTATCCATCGCCGCATCCATCACGTCCCCACCCTCTTGATTCAAGGACTGCAACATGCTGATGTCCCCATCAAGTGCCCTGCGAAGTGCCTCGCGACGCAACAACAAAACCTCCCTGAGCTTTGCCAACGCTTCTTTCCTAGTTGTCATCGAGCAACCTTTCTAGCCCGAAAGCTACTGGCTCAAATGTCTCTACCCGAACGCACAAAAACAGACAATCAAATTGCATGGATCAAGCTGACGTACACCCCCTCCTCAGCCCCAAAGATTTGCAGATTGTACGCATCTTCCAGAAAAATGTTCATCCGAAGTACCCTGATTTCCTACCGCTCGTCAAGTGCATATTCCTAACTTGCAACCGCAAACCCTTGCCAATAAACAACTTGCGACATTCCGCCACGCCGGGAAACCACCGCAGAATCCGAAGGGGTTTCTTTAGAAATTATTTCGATTTTTAAGGTTGCATCGATCAGCCCACTTGCGCCGATAGTACACCCAGTGCGCTGACTCCTCCCATTGACGCTGCCTGTCTCCACCGACAGCACCCGTTCGGTCCAGCACGCCTCGCTGGCAGTTTCCCATTGACCCCTCATTCCACGGTTGCATCCCATGCCAAAGTGCCCCTCGATTCTACTTCGAGCCCTCGTCGCTTGGCCCATTGGCCTCGTCACTGCCACCTCCGCTCTAGCGCAATCCGTCAACACTCCAACCTCCTCAGCCACCCCTTTGAATTCTCTCAGAAGCACCGTAGCCTCAGAACAAGTTTCCACAAGACGCGCTCGATTAGCTCCTGCAAGCACCAGCTCGTGGACTCGCGCTATCCTCATCGCAGATTATCAACACGAATCCCTAGTTCCTGTCATGGGATTGGGCGTGGCAACTCAACTACACCTCAATTGGTCCCAAACCCTCTCCGGACAAATCCTCTGTCAAACGCTATCCGCTTCAGATAACCCTCCACTCCCACAAGATAACTCGCCAGTCGTTGTTTCCGATGTCAATTCCTCAACCACCACTCTTGATGAACCAGCGAAATTCACAGCCGTCGATAAATTCGTTTCCCCAACTACCGGAACTCAAAACACTGCCGAGTCAAACCTCCCAGTGAGCGATCAATCCGACTCGCAAAACCAATCCGAGAAATCACATGAAATTGACGGTACATCACCCGACCGCACACCCAAAAAACGTACGCTCAAAAGCCCCGACCAAGACATGGATGAATACCTAGCGCAAGAAAACGCGCCTTCGGTCTCTCCACAAAGTGATCATACACACCAAGGCATCGATGCAGAACACGCTCAAAAACCGGAACTGTATGGCGAAGTCGATGGTACCGTCGACACACCATCACAAACAAATCAACGGGAATTCTATGGAACCACCGCTCAATGGGAACGATTGCAACGAGTCCGCGGATGCCTAAAACACTACCTCGATCACCCCGAAACAACCGCTGAACGCTCCCCTTGGGCCGTCATGCACGCCCTGCTCCCTTTCGGTAGCAATTATGAAATGATCGGTCCAAAAGGACGCGTTAATGCCATCGGCTGGATGTGCCATAACGGCCTTTGCAAAACACAACGTATATTTACCCCACGCGGAAACGGTTTCGTTCCTAACGTCGGCGGAGGTGTCCAAGGCCACCAAGGACAGTTCCTCGCTATCTTGGCACAATGCCAAGTACCACCCGACTACCCTATCCAAATCGGTGACCGGAAATTCACCGTCCAAGACCTCGTCTATTACGAAATGGCAACTTGCCGAGAACGAACCGAACTTACCT
Organism: uncultured Pirellula sp.; assembly: GCA_964483385.1. Classification (GTDB taxonomy): domain Bacteria; phylum Planctomycetota; class Planctomycetia; order Pirellulales; family Pirellulaceae; genus JBKCUI01. The sequence continues at coordinate 82,566 of CAZACJ010000007.1, forward strand.
TTAAACTCATCGGCCTTTCCTACTATGTGGACTCCAACAAACAATGGAGATCCAATGACGGAAAAGTTTGGAGCGTCCAAAAACTCATCCAAGAAGAACTCGCACAACCAATCGTCGGTGCCGCATGCGGAGGAACTCACCGACTCATGGGATACACGTTCGCAATCAAACAACGTGTGCTTCAAGGCCAACCCCTCGAAGGCCAATACCTACGCGCCGCAAAATTTGTAAATGAATTCATCGACTATACATGGAAACTCCAAAACCCAGACGGAAGCTTCAGCACCAACTGGTACGAAAGCCGAGGAAACGAACCGAAAGATGAACGCAAAGTTCAAACGACCGGACACATGCTCGAGTGGTTGATGTTCACCGTCGGTGATGAACAATTGCAATCAGAACGAGTGGAAAAAGCTATCGACTTCCTGCTTAAACATATAGACGATAACAAAGCTCACCGCTGGCCAATCGGGCCACGCGGACACGCCACGCGAGCTCTCGCACTCTATGAAAAACGTCTCAGCGAAATACACGCAACCGTTAAACTCGAAACCAATCCCTCAGCAGATTTCTCTCTTGCCCCACCCAAGCCATCGAACTCCAGCCCCTCATCCCTGAACTCTGTTCCCACTCCAACCAACCAAAATAGTACTGCTTATCCCATCGCAAACTCAGCAAATCAACGACCCTCGCCACTGCCAGCTGGATCAACTCCTCCTAAATCAAAAATCAGTAATAATAATCAACGCGTGATCCGTCGCCGTTAATACTCGCCATTTCCGCATCCTTCATTCCTGTTAAACAGTTACGCCCCCCCTCCCCATCTTCCTGCCACCGATTTTCTTGCCACCGATCAGCGAATTTTTTCGCCGCGTGGACCTAACGTGTCACATCCCACACTGAAAATCAAAAGCAAACGCCCCTGATACCCGTTGCCGAGATTTTGAATGTGGAGCCGATGCAATGTCCGAAAACGAACTTCAAACCCTCTTTGAAGAGACCGACGACGATTCGAGTGAATCAGCCAATCTATTGCTTAGCAACTACTTTACTGAACTAACCGCCCCCGAGCGAATCGCACTCTTGCAACTCTCACTCGTCGATGGCATCGGTACTCGGATGATGGCCAGGCTCCTTCAACGATTTGGCACCCCCTCGAATGTCCTTCGCGCTACCCTTCGCGAATTAGAAAATGTCTGCCGCGTCGGCCCAAAACTTGCCAACAACATCCGAAATCCAGATATGCCCCGAAGAACTGAAGAAGTCCTTCAGATCTGCAAAAATCAAAATATCGAAATTCTCTATCCCTTCGACTGCCGAATACCTAGTCTCTTGATGGAGATTCCTGATCCACCCGTGTTGCTCTACATGCAAGGTGCATTTACTCCAGAGGACAGCCTCAGTATCGGACTCGTCGGCACACGCCACGCTACAGCTTACGGACGCTACATGGCGGAGCGACTCACCAAAGGGCTCTGCAACTACGGATGCACAATCGTCAGTGGACTTGCTCGCGGTATCGACGGCGTTTGCCATCGCAAAGCCATCGATGCCGGTGGACGCACCATCGCGGTACTCGGCTCTAGTCTCACCGAAATCTATCCACCAGAGCACAAAGAACTCGCCAGTCGCATCATTGATCACGGAGTACTTTTGAGTGAAACCCCACCAAAGGCAAAACCCAAAGCAGGGGTCTTTCCGCAGCGCAATCGCATCATCAGTGGACTAAGTCTCGGCATTGTCGTCATCGAAGCCGCCGAACGGTCTGGATCCCTCATTACCGCTCGCCACGCGGGCGAACAAGGTCGCGATGTCTTCGCGGTGCCCGGACAAGCATCTGCGCCAAATTCCCGAGGTAGCAATCGACTCATACGAGATGGAGCTCTGCTCGTCCAAGATGCCGAAGACATCATGGAACACCTTGGCCCCCTCGCAAAGACAATCAAACTCTCCAGCGGGGATAACATCCAACAACCCAACGAACTAACCCTCAACGAAATCGAACGCCAAGTCCTTCAAGCCATCGAAGGACACACAAGCGACATCGATCAAATCGTTATGCGATCCGCGTTACCCGTATCCAGAGTTCTCAGCACCTTGAGCGTCCTAGAAATTCACGGAGTAATCCTCCGAACCGGTGGACGCACCTATGCTCGCAAATACCCCCTACCTGGGCGATAACGCACCTCTCTTTAAGATATCAAGCGAGTAGACAGCATTCGGAACAACCTCGCATTCAGCCCAACAACCCACACAACGATCCACCCACTCCCTCTGCTTACTTATAGCATCCGATTCCCACAATTCGCGAAAGCTACTCCTCCTCAAACTTCCCACAATGTTACTATTGAACTGACAAGTCGGTATGTCACCATTAGGGAAAATCCTAAGGTGAGACCGCAAAGCCACACATCTTGGGTTAAGAATATCTGAACTGGACTCCGAAGCGTTCAGTCGTTGCTCAATCCCTTTCAAGTAATATTCTTTTATCCTCCTCGCCCACCAAGGATCCGAGCGTAAATCTCTACGTATTCTCTGAAAGAACACACCAAGCGATTCCTTCGAAAAACTACCAATGGTCGTAAATTGACCTATTTGAGTGGGCGCCATGTCTTTCTGTCGCTCTACTGCATAGGTCGCACTCACATCATAGGCCATGACAACTTGATGCCTAACCCGTAGAGACTTCAACATAGTATGCAATTCCTCATACTGTTCAATTCCGTCTGATTCAACTACAGTTTGATTAACAACAAGATCTAAGTTCAATTTGCGGCGAAGGGGCGCCAAAGTTTCCAGCGTGCTCAATGCGCAACGATATGCATTCGAATTTCCTCGAATGTGATTGTGCTTGTTGGCAAGTCCATCGACGCTAACCATGATCTGCAACGGTGTCCCCCGGGGCCGCATTTCGCATAAATGAACAATTCGATCAGTGAGAAATCCATTCGTCGTTATATGTATCCCCAAAGGACGTAGATGACGAACCGCTAAATCAACGATTTCAAGCATATCAGTACGGACAAAAGGTTCCCCGCCTGTAAATCGAACTGCATCTAAAATCGGAAGTTGCTTAAAAATTGATTCAATCTCCCACAACTCAAGATCATTATGTCCCTTCAATTTCCATGAATCACACATTATACATTTCGCATTACATCGAAATGTTACCGTATAGGTAAGTAGCCTCGGAGCAACCGAAAGCCCTTTTCGGATCCGCCAACTATCCCTAATCAACCGTGGAATACCACAAAGTACTCGTGTAATCATTATGCAACACTCCTAGAAGGGACTGTCAACTCCGATTGATCCGTATCACCATGAGAAAGGTACCGCTCAATAAGTTCAATGGACTTTGCATTGCCCACGCCGTCAAAGGCTCTCAGATTCTTCCGCATCAAAGGTAAACTGATCAGGAACTGATGCATCATATGTAGCGTCAGCTTCTCGAACTCAGTCCCCCAACCGAAGCCTGAATTCCCCACTAACCAAGCGTTTACTTGCTGCTCAAAATTCCCTTTCTCTGGGATGGCAAGTACTGGCTTACCCAAAAAAAAGGCCTCCCCTACCAACTGATTACCTGCAGTTGTAATCAGCGCTTCACAACGAGCCAAGTGTTGCATAAACGCTTCGTTTTGAATGCCAAGGTACTCGAAGTTATTATGACTTGGAGGAATGCATTTCCCGAAAACTAGAACCTGACGATCAACTTGTGCTAGGACATCCCAAAACGCCCTTGGGGCATGATGGCGTATGTAGACTACGAGCCCTCCATCTTGGCTTACCGAAGATTTCAGCTGTTGAATCGCCTTGCGGACTAAAATTCCAATGCGTTCAACTCCTTCACATCCTCGCCTTGACGGCAAATGTGCGAAGGAGCTGACAATCTCTTCTCCTTGACCTCGATAAAATAGCGACACGGAATTGCGCAAGAATCGGCTTCTGCATCGCAAGCCCCAAGGAAGACACGAGAAGTCGCTAATACTAAGGAAATGCTGATGATCGAGGCTGATCCAAGGAATCCCACAGCGAACCGCAGCTCGTGGGAGCAATGGCTCAAAGTCAGTAATGGCTAAATCAGGATGCTCTTCGACGAGTAACTCAACCACCCTTTCCACATACCTACTAAGATTCCATAGAAATGGAACGGCAGACGCAAGACTACGAATGTAATCCAACTTTTCTCGGTGGTAGCGAAATCTCAATCCCGGTAGCTCTTCAACCCTAACAAGCGGATGAGATCGATAAGCGTCAGACAAGTGTTCATAGGCATCGCCAGAGGCAAGCAAAAGAAACCGATGGCTCGGTATCATCATCTCTACTATCGAGTGTACTCGCGTCGCATGCCCTCGACCCTCCCCATTTACACTATACGCAATGGTTCCCATGACGATTCCTTTCTAATCTTTGATCTAAATTGCAATCACCCTTCGTCGGTTTTTGCGTTCAGCAATCGGATCCCTTCTTGCCCATCAGCTAACTCCCCAACAAAACTGCGATACTCTAGCCAATCTCCACAATTGAAGTATTCAGTCTCGAAAAAGCTACATTGTTCTGGAAGGTGGATGTGTCCACAAATAACTCCATCGCACCCATACTCCCTTGCTAGATTGCACATGAGTTGCTTGAATTCTGAAATGTGCCGCCTCATCAACGCGTCTTCGTTTTTGAACTTTCTCATCCACCGCGAAAAGTTCAATTCAGGAAAGCGATTTTGAAACCACAAATATGCAGGGTAGGAATACTCTGCAAACGCCTCTTTCCAACTAGGACCTTTATGAAACAGATGATCATATAGGTCCCCGTGAATAACAAGATACTTCTGCCCGTTCCGACTCCAATGAAAAGCATACGGACGGCGATCAACTTGCGGGAATTTGGATGTAAGCCAGTTCGCCTCCAGTCCTGCACCGATAATGTTTGGATCATGATTCCCGGAGATTAAAGTCACATGCGCACCATTCTGTATCAACCCATTGATTGCTACAGCAAACTTCTCCATCTCGTTCCCAATCCATCCTGACCTTCGATAGAGCCATTCGAAGACGTCTCCAACTAAATACAATTTCCGCGTCTGCAAGGTTTGCAAAAAACCAATGACCGGCTCCTCGGATACCCTTCCCCATCCGAGGTGCAGGTCACTTATGAAGACTGCTTCGAACCTATTCCCAGTACATTGACTCATTGAATCTCCTCCTTGATTTCAGCAATGTCAGTAGTCCACCTTCAACTCAATAGCCTGGTCGCCGCCTGGTGGAATAGTCACCTTGAACTTAGGGTCCTTTGGATTTCCGTACTTTCCAGCTAGCCTGTCAGTTACGCCACTTGATGTTTCCGACGACAGCGAGAACTCTTTTGATGCAGACGCCGGCCCCATCCATACGACGGTGACACCATACTCACCCGGCTCCGCGCCATCATCCTGCGTGTGAGTTCGTAATACAAAACTACCGGACGCATCGACAGTTGCCACCGGCTTGGGATCATTCACCCTTCCCTTTTCCAAAGGATGAAAGACGATAAGTGCTCCCTCACAAGCCTCTCCCTTGGATGTCTTCAGCACTCCGCGTGAAGCCACAGCCTTCGCCGCATTGTTCGGGCAACCAACAATTGCGGCCATCAAAAATGGCAGAAGTACCAAAAATCCTAGTGACTGTCGCTTTGGCATCTATACCTCGAAAGAATTCTATTGCATCACGGCAATCGAATCGCGCGATCCAAAATCGCATTAGATTCGTTGCGTCCCACACTATCACATTGCGATCAAGAACAGCTTGGCCTTAGTCCTCGGACGCCGATGGAGAAAGTTCCGCTGCCGTCATACCGGAGCCTCTGGCCGTAAGTAATGCTGCATACACTTGAGGAGAAATGTTGGCACTTGTGAACTGTACGCTTCCATCTGCCATCGCATGCATCGCACCACTACCGTGGAAAGAGTAAGTCTCATTGTCGTTGTGGCAATTGATCACACAGTTCCCCGGAGATGTCCGAGTCCCACTGATCGCGCCATCCAATCCATAATCATTCTCATGATGCCCCCAACCACCATCGTTGAGTTTGGGAGTCTGCACCAGACGACCTTGAATCCATAAATCTGGACGTCCTGCATCTTCACACATGAGAATAGTACGGCTCGTCCCATCCAAAATATCCGCAATTCGGCTCGGTTTTCTGGAGGCTTGCCCAAGCAAGAGCTGTGCCCCTGACCCTTTAATTTCAGGAGATAACGCGCTGAAGAGATCGTTTTGGGTCGTTCCGGAAGGATACCCAAAGAAGGTAATGCTGCCAGGATTTATGGAACTGCACGTGGCATAGTCCGTTACAGCAAGGTTCTGAAAAGGTAGTGTTACACCAAAAGTGAATGTTCCCGAAACCGTACGCGAAGCCCCCCCAGGGCTCGATGGACAAAGAAATCCTGGTATCGGATTGCGTAAAACAGCCTGGTTATCCGGCGTTCCAGGAATCAAAGTCGGAGAGGAGAACCAAGGAAATTTCATGTTGTATTGCTGATACAAACTCCCCTGCTCCATATAGGGCAAGAGAAATACAGACCAACAATGCACGATCCCAGGATATGGCGATCCAGGTTGCCCAGGCCCGCCTGGCGGCAACCCTAACTCAACATATAGACTTGGAGGAAGCCGCTGAAATGCACTCTCGTGATTCAACGAAGCCAGTCCAATCTGCTTCATGTTATTACTGCACGACATCCTTCGCGCTGCCTCTCTCGCCGCTTGAACAGCAGGCAACAATAAACCCACTAGTATTCCGATAATTGCTATAACTACCAACAACTCGACCAGAGTGAACGCTCGTCGATCCCGCCCGATATTGCTGAGCATAAATTTCTCCCCGTTCCATTCCAAATCAGACATTCCACCGCATCTGTAGAATACAGACGAAGAATGAGTTATTCATGAAGCAAGGAAGCGACAAAACGTGAAGATATCATTCGGATTTCTTCACGTTCACTCCAAATAACTCGACACACTCTCAACAGTGCCACGACTATCACGATCAACTCGGCCAATTACTCGATGACCAAACGAACTCGCAAATTGATTAATTTGAATCAACCGGTCGCTGCGACCACAACGAAGCCAAGATAGATCCCGTCACATTCATCACCGGCGCGAACAACGCTGGCGCAATCGCAGCCGAAGGATTCTTCAAAACATCCGTCGCCAAGTTAGCCGCCATACCACCATTCTGCAATCCAACCTCTATGGCAATCGTCCTCGAATCCTGTTCATTCATCCCCACCAATCGACTACCCCAATACCCAAAAAAATAACCAAACAAATTGTGAAACGTTACCCCCACCAATAAAACCACCCCCACCTTGGCAATCTGCAACTGACTCTTCGCACAGATCAACCCACAAATCAAACAGATCGCCACCATCGACACAACAGCCAACCACTTCTCCGCTTTCGCCGTGTCAACCTTCCATCGCTTCATCAAACTATTCGCCACCAAACCAAACAAAACAGGCACAACCACCGTCGATAAAATACTCCAAAACATACCGATGTAATTCACGTCGATACTCTGCCCCGCATACAAGTAAACCATTAGCGGGGTCATCACGGGCGCCAAAAGCGTCGACACTGCAGTCATCGTCACAGAAAGAGCAACGTTTCCCCTCGCCAAGTAAGTAATCACATTCGAAGAAATACCACCTGGACTCGCACCCAACAACACCATCCCCAACATCAGTTCCGCAGGCAATCCCAATACGCTTGATACACCCCACCCGAAAAAAGGCATCACAGTGAATTGCAACACCGCACCAATCAAAATCCCCCTGGGCATCTTCAATATGCGGACAAAATCCTCACCAGTTAATGTCGCCCCCATCCCAAACATCGCAATCTGCAACAACAACGTCAAAAAACTGGAATAGTCCAACGGCAGATGACTCAAGTATAAACTCGGCTGTATCAAGCCTGCTAACACAGCCACTACCACCCAAACAGCAAAGCCATAAGCCCGCGTCTTTGGATGCCAAGCTATCGCAATCGCAACCCCCAAGAGCACCACTAAACTAAGCGATGAACCATCCATCTACATTACCTACCATATCTGAACTAAGCCGACTGCCCCGTCTGCCGCTGATAAATCGCGTGAATCATCGCCTCGGAATCTTTGAACTTCTTCCCCCCCGCTACCGCTTGCTCAATCAATCGACGCGCGTCAGACTCATTATGCCCCAACACCAACAATGCCTGATAGGTTTCCTCCACCACTCCTGACTTCTGCGTGTCAACCAACGCGGGCTCCTCCCGACGAACCAACAAAGCAAACCGGGGCATCTTACGCCGCAACGTTGCAATGATCTTCTCAGCAGTCGCCGGTCCCACTCCCGGAAGACTCGACAACCCTTTCGCGTCCTGTTGCTCAATCAAAACCGCCGTGTCCTGAACCGGCCGCGTCATCGCACGCAACGCTTTCTTCACCCCGACCCCATCTACCGAACAGAACAACTCAAAAAAGTCCCGCTCCGCTGTCGTCAAAAAACCAACCAACTTCGGTGTCAATCGACTCCCCTGCGCCGCATTCCCCTCTATGTAGTGAATCGTGTGCAACGAAATCAACTGCCCTATCAATCCCTGTAACTGCCGACGTGTAAATTCTGGTATCGATATCTCATACTCAAACGGAGGGTTCGCTAAAGTCACGTGGTCGTCACCGAGCGCTAACAATTGCCCTGATATCTTTGTGATCAAAATACCACCTTAACCGTTCTATTCGTGTAATTGTGAATGAATCTGCTTCGAAAAGTGATGACATAGTGCTATCGCCAAAGCATCCGCAACGTCCGGAGGATCCGGCGCTTCCGATAAACCTAATTGCAATTGAACCGCTCGCTGCATTTGACTCTTCGGGGCACGTCCGTTACCCGTCAACATCCGCTTGACTCTTGTCGCCTCATACGAAAAAACCTCAATCCCGGCCACCGCCGCTGCTAAACACAAAACCCCTCGCGCATGCCCCATCAAAATCGCCGTTCGAGGCCTCTCGTAATGCGAATACAATTGCTCTATCGCAATAGCTCCGACCTGAAAGGATCCCAATACATCCTCAATCCCCTCATGCAACTCCTTAAGTCGATCCGGTAAACTCCGATCACGTCGCATCTTCAGTATCCCAGCCTCCACCAAATCCGGCCTTCCTGTGACGATGCGAATCACCCCATAACCCGTGATGGCTAATCCGGGATCCAAACCCAGTATCAATCCCTTCTCCGTCATCACTCTCCTCCCTGCGCTGATCCCGATTCAACTCCCCCCTCAGACTTCAGACATACAGCTTGCGTTCCATTGCGGACCAACATATAAGCCCCCGCAATCGCAAACGTATTCCATGTAGTTCCCTCAAGCACCTCTCTCTGAGCTTTCACTTTGCCGGTCTCTTTGTCCGCTAACACAATCCTTCCATCCTCCGACAAAATCACTAGGCACCCATTAACCAACAACATCTGACCTTGGCCAAAACGTCCACCACGCCACACCCGCTCACCCTTTTCCGCATCCACACACTCTAAGATCCCGTCACTGAGCGCGTACAACTTCCCAGTCTCGTAGATCGCACTGGTCAACTTCGTCTTCAAAACCCTCGCATTGACCCAAACATCCTCCACCTTCCACTCCGTTTTTCCACTTAACTTGCCATCCTCTCCTTCACTCCCCACCCTCTGTACTCGCACCAACTTCGCCCCCTGCGCGTACCCCTTACCAAATAGCACTTTATCCTCCCCGACCTGCACTGGCTGCGAAGCACAAGCATCCGCGTCCGACTTGCTGTGCCAAAGCGTTTCCCACAATTCACTACCATCCTCCAACGAATGGCCTGTCACAACACCTTCATTGACACTAACGATCTGCTCGACTCCACCGAGTTGCATCAACATCGGTGAAGCATACGATACCTGGCGTTTACCACCCTTCCACAAAACATCACCAGTTTCAAGCGAACATGCAACGAGTGTAATCCGCTCAGCACCATCTTTACCTCCCCCCACAGGAACAATCACGCGATCCCCAACAACAAGAGGTGACGCACTCCGGCCCCATAACACCCCCTTTTCAAACTCCTCCTGAGTGAGGCTTACCAACTCTAACAACGACCGCTCCCAACGCACTTCCCCGGTCTCTAACCCCAGACAGATCAATCGACCCGTCGCCGTCAATGCGACTACATTCCACTCCCCCCCTCGCTCTACCAAAGTCGGTGTCGAACGTGGCCCTAGTCCTCCCAATGGATGAAAATGTTTACCCGCCCGCCTAACCTGCCACTGCGTTTCTCCATCCGCAAGCCGTAAAGCCGTGACAGCCTCTTCCTCTCCCAATTGCTCTAAGGTCACCGCAAGCCCCTGCGCGACGCTAAAGCCTGACCATCCCGCTCCAATATCTCGTCGCCATACCTCACGCGGCATGGTCCGCTCCCAATCCACCGAAAACGACCCTTCACTCACCTTACCCACCCGTTCGTTCCCCAAATACTGCGTGAAACGCAAACCTTTCAGCGTCTCATCCACCGTCGTCATTTCCGCCACATCGGGTCGCTGAGGCCTCGACACTTTCGGACCTCGAAAGGCCTCGCGTAACCGAAACTGCGGCAAGACCTCTCCACTAACTCCTGTGTACTCGTAGAAGAAACTAAACACACCTACAGCCACCACAGGCAAAGCGCTAATCGCCACCTTACTTCTAACCGCCAAAAAACGACTTCGCCATATCCCAATCAATGCCAAAATCCCAGAAAGCCCCCCCAGACCAATCGCGGCAAAATTCGCAATTTGATGATCTGTCTCCGCTAACCAGTTCCACGCAACCACCGCCAATACGAGACAAATCAATACCGAAATCCAGATCCGTCGGATACGTACCCCAACCTTCGAGTTATCTACGTTGTCTGAGGATGCTGTCTCGGAATCGATTGCCATGGAAAACGAAATCTAAAGTTGTGCTTAGTGATTAAAGTGACTCGGCGGCGCAAGGACATAACATCCTCACACCGCCGATAAATTGTCTTTCTAGACGCAGAATCCAAGATCTGCAACAAACACTACTTTGTTACCAACTTGTTCTCGGATTGAAGAGCCTTGACATAATCGATCGCGACATTGAGCAACTCTTCATTGTAGAAGTCACTCAAGAAAATCTTATCACGCTCAGCCTTGCCATCGAGCTGCTTCTCCTCCTCCTTCTCCATGCTCGTCTCCTTGCGACGCGCCATGAAGTCTGCTTCTCTCAACGGCACCTTCGTCTCAGCCTTCTGCTTGCGATAGGCATCTATCCGCGCAAGCAATTTCCCGAAATCATCATTCTGACCAACTCGATCATTCGACTTCTGCTGCAAGCCTGCCTTCAGAGCGCTATCTACCATCGAATAATGCTTGTGCGGCTGAGCCTTCACGCTATCCATCGGCAAAGGATACTCCAAATCGCCTTCTGATATGTCCATCTCAGCTGTCATCGACGGCAGCACTACGTCAGATGAAACACCCTCAAGCTGCGTAGAACGACCATCAGGCAAATAAAACTGCTGAATCGTTAACTTCAAAGCACCTTGAGGCTTTGAAGCACCAAGCCCAAACGTGGTTGGCGCCAAATCCACCAGCGTCTGCACTGTCCCCTTACCGTGAGTCTTCGGATCTCCAACAATCAACCCACGCTCGTAATCCTGAATCGCACCCGCGAAAATCTCACTAGCACTTGCACTCAATTGACTGATCTTGACCACCAAAGGCCCCTTCCAAGTGATGCTGCGATTCTCGTCTAGCATCGGTGTGACCCGACCATTGGGATCCTTCACCTGAACAACCGGCCCATAATCAATAAATAATCCGGTCGCCTGGATCGCTTCTGGTAACGAGCCACCCCCATTGCGACCCAAGTCCAACACTACAACGTCTACCTTCGATTCGTTGAACTTGTTCAAAATGACTTCCAGATCCTTCGAAGTCCGACGGTAGTCTTCCTTCTTGGATCGCGCTCCCTCCATGTCAAGATAGAAACTTGGCAACTTGATGAAGCCAACTCGATAAGGAGTTCCATCCGGCTTTTGTCCTCGCTCCAATATCTCACTCTGCGCTGCACTGTCCTCCAACTTGATCACCGCGCGAGTGATCTCGTATATCTGGCGCTCACCACCAGCCTTCGGTTTCACATGCAGCTTGACCTTGGTTCCCGCCTCGCCACGAATCATCGAAACGACGTCATCGATCTTCATGTCTTGAGTTTCTACCGCCGGCGACCCGTCCTCTTGCTGAACTGCAACAATGTCATCGCCGACCTTCAATCTTCCATCCTTATCAGCCGCACCGCCAGGAACAATTTGCTCGACAATCGTTGAACCATCATCAGCTCGCAAAGTCGCACCAATCCCCTTGAGCTTCAAGGAAATGTGCATATCAAAATTGTCCTTCTCACGCGGAGCCATGTAGCTCGTATGCGGATCCAACGCACTGGTTAGCGAAGTCAAGTACATCTCCAAAAGCTCGTACACATCCGTCTGCGAACGAATCTTATAGTAAGTTCGGTAACGCTTGTGCAACTTCTCCCGCGTCTCTTCATCCTTGTCACCGTCTGCGCGCGCTGCCAAGAAATTCAACTTGATCGTCTTGCGCCAACGATCTTTCAACTCGTCCAAGTCCTTGGCATACACCATGTTCTTCGCATCGCTCTCGATGTACTCCTCTACGTTGTAGTCATGGGGAGCATCAATCAACTCATGCACCATCGGCATCACTTCATTGAGCCGCTGCAAATACCGCTTAAATACAGCATAAGCAAACGAAATGTTGTTCTTGAGCAACATGTCGTCAAGCTTCAACTCCTGCTCGCGAAATTCTTCAACGTCCGCAGCTAACAAATAAGACTTGAGCGGATCGACTTGCTTTAGAAAAAGCTCAAAGCCCCTCTTGGAGACCTGATCGTCTATCTTGCTCTGCGAGATATGCCCTTCCTCTACTAGGTTACGGACCGTTCGTATGATCATCCGGTTATCAGCTGGCTGCTCATTAACGTTGGCAACCCGAGGCAACTCCTCCCCATACAACGCCGGAACGCTCCAAGTAAAACAGCTTCCCAAAGAAGCCAGGAGCAGAGTTCGAACCATGTTCGGTCGCACACGCGGAGTTCGCATTTTGTTTTTTCACTTTCAGGACAAGAAACCAATGGACCGGGAACACCCATTTTTCTGGAAATCCAAGGCGTAGACACGCCGCATCTAGTCGCCCCAGGTAGGTATACCCCTGAAAATAGTAGGGGATTCTCTAATGCCAATCAACATGGATCGGCATTCCCGTCGCAGGATATCCTTCCTATTCTCAGATTTCCCGCACTACTGGAAAACCGTGAATCCCCCCCCAAGCTTCACCAATCCCTATCACCAAACTGTCTTTCCTGCCTTTTCTCACGCCTTGCCTCCATCACGGCCCCCCGCTGTGATCGCAGAATCCTAGTTTGCCCCCGGGCTTTTACAGGGAATTCGATACAAACTGCCATTCCGACTTTTGACAAACAACCAATCCTCCTTCGGTGATATTTTGACCTTCTCAATACCTTGATCCGAATTAAACAAGACAAATTCTGATGTCATTTGCTTCAACCTTGTGTCGTAGGTTCGCAAGACTCCGTCTAAGCCAACAGTCACCAGTGTTTGTCCATCTTCAGACCAGTCTATATCCAAAGCTTCAGGACCCGCAACCTGCAGACTCCACTCTAGCCCTCCATCCGACACTCGATAACAACGAAGTAAATTGTTGTTCAAGGAAGTCACGATGTACTTACTGTCGGGAGAGAATGCACAAGCGAGCTCGCGGTTGTCGAACTCGCGTTCAATACGGATCATTTTCCCTGTGTCGACATCGACCCAATGAAGCGTATTTTCAATCACAAAAGCAATGTAACGTCCGCAATCTGAAACTGGGCGAATGTAACACTTCTCCGCAGAAACATCGATCTTCCATTCCACTTCCTCCGTCTGAACATTCCAACAAAGCAACCAGGAATCTTCGCTACTTGCCCCCGACCGGCAGAACAGTACAAGCCGCTCCCGACTCACCACACCCAAAAATTGCCATAAAGACTCAATCACGGGCAAACTTGTTAAAGGCTCAGCGACCATGTCTCGAGTATTTAACCGAAAAAACTTCTGAGAACGCCTCGACTCTCCTTCTCTCGGAGTCCGCCATCCATAAAAAACGTCCGGATGACCAGGTGTCGGGTAAATCACCGCTACAGTTTCGCTATCGAAACTCTCCACACTTACAGGTCGACTGTCAGCATCGCTCAAACTGAGTACCAGTGCCCCCCCACCAGCTCCACTTACAATCACTCGATCGTCGTCGAACGGGATGAAGTTATCAACGCTAGCCTGTTGCACCAACCCCGCTCCTGAATACCGTAGTTCAAGCGAGCGGACTGTTCGATCCTCACTTACCGTATTTAGGCTCGCTTCATCCGCTCCCCAGAAAACCCCACTAATCCTCTTTCGATGCGGTCCCCAACTGCGCAAGCTAAATTGCTCGCCCAATCTCCCCGCCTCTTTCCACTCCGAAAACCGTTCGGAAAAATGCAATTCAATCCCCTTTTCCTTGAACTGCACAAACGTTGGAAACTCCACCCATTCAGGATGAGATTCTCCATTCTCATCAAACCATTCCCGAACAAAGTTTTCGTTGTACTGCAACTTCGGTAATGAATAATCATTCAACTCCAATTCAACGCGATCTAACTCCCCTGAAACAGAATCCCTGGTCGCCCCCTGTGTTGCCTTCGTGACATAATCCCACAAACTTGCATACTCTTGCCCGTCTCGCAAAAAAACCGATGGGTGAGCCTCCAAATAAGATCGCCTAAAGTCAACCTTAGAAGTCATTGGCCAATGCGCTTGTAATTGAAGCAAATGCAGATTTCCCAATGTATCCCCAATCGCTAGTCTTTTCTCATCGCTAGAAAATGCTAACGAGGTTACTCCACTCCGAAACTTGATGCGTTCGACCGGCTTATAGACACCCGCTATGCGACGCAATAACACCAAGAACCCGTTGTCCAATCCCACCCCAAGCATATCCCCACTGTGCGAAAACAAAACAACAGAACAGCGATTCACGTGCGTAACACGCGACATCGTTAACGCAAGTGGCTGCACCTGCTG
Organism: uncultured Pirellula sp.; assembly: GCA_964483385.1. GTDB lineage: Bacteria > Planctomycetota > Planctomycetia > Pirellulales > Pirellulaceae > JBKCUI01. The sequence goes on from CAZACJ010000007.1 coordinate 97,734, forward strand.
GTCTAGTTCATAAAGTGACCCAATCCGCACAATCCCATCAGCCGCTCCATAGACCAACTGCCCTTGAGGACCAATATCCATGCATTCTAAATCGATCTCCGCCGATGGTAATTTGTGAACCAATTCGTAATCCGGAACAGACCAAACAAAAAGCCCCGGCTCATTTCCTGCCGTACAAAAAAACTGTCCGTCTGCCGACCACTTGCATTGAAACACGTGCTCCGAACTTACTCGCAAAGTACGTTGCAATTGCCCTGTCTCTACATCCCAAAACTTGACGTTACCATCATCGCCCGCACTCGCTACCGTTCGGCCATCAGGACTTAAAGCTAAACCATTAATGTCCATCTGCCCAGCAACGATCTCCAAGCGTCTGATGCCAGGAGTTTCTGCGTCCATGAACACAATATTCGATCGATTGTCCGCTACCACCAACTCGCGCCGCTCAGGAATAGATAAGCCAAAATAGATCTTTCCTTCCATCTCTCCCAATAGCTCGGACTGATTCGGTTGTAACGAGTTGAGTAATCTCCAATCCAATCGCTGCACAGGAACCGAACTACGCCCCGTCAGAACCCATGAATCCTTGAATGACTTGGTAAGTGAATCCTCAACGATTTGGACACTACCCTGCCGTAATCCTAAACTCCCCGCCAAAATGTTAGCCCCTACCTTGCTCTGCGTAGCAACTCGTTCCGAATCCCTCGCTCTTACCCAGTGAAAAATAGAAAACAGCAACCCTATCACCAAACTCGAAATCACCAAGACTCCAGCTCCTAATGCAATCCGATTGCGGCGAACGAATTTGTAAGTTCTCCGCCAAGGGGATTGCAAAACCGCACGGATCGGCAACTCATGCTGGTAACTTTTCAAGTCCTCTATCAACTCACTGACCGACTGATAGCGACGCTGCGGTTCGATCTCCATCGCTTTTGAAACAATCGCATCCAAGTCACCTCGCAGTTGGCTTGCCCATACCAAAGAACGCTTACTTGGCAATTCCAATGGCTTGGTTCTAACCGTCTTAATAAAGTCGTCCACCGACCTGCCATCACGCGTATCCCAATCGTACGGCTCGCTATCCGTCAGCAACGTGTACAGTAAAGCACCAAGCGAATAAACATCACTACGCGTGTCGACCATATGCGGATCCAACGATCCTTGCTCAGGACTCATAAAAGGCGGTGTACCAGGTGACCTACCACCTTCCGTGAGCTTTTCATCCCTAAGCACTCGCTCACCAAGCGAACGTATCGACTCCTCCGAATAAGTATCTGACCACTGAGCCTTCGCAATACCAAAGTCGATCACTTTGATACTGGCAACTTGATTCACTTGGGTAACTAATACATTGCTCGGCTTGATGTCACGATGAATAATCCCCTTTTGATGCGCATGCTCGATCGCCCAACAACACTGAATGAATAACTCAAGCCTCTCGCGAATCGACAAATTGTAACTTCGACAATGCTCGTGGAACTGCAGCCCATCCACATACTCCATGGCAATGTACGAATAGCCACTATCCATCTTTCCGGCATCGTAGATGTGGGCTATGTTCGGATGCTGCAATCTCGCCAACACCTGTTGCTCACGCTGAAATCGCTTGACCTCAACTTGCTCATCTAAATCCCCATGAAGTACCTTGATAGCAACCAATCGCTTAATCGGTGTATTCTGATGCGCAAGATATACATCGCCCATGCCCCCACTGCCTAGCTTTTCCAACAGGACATACGGACCTATCTCTTCCCCCCGCAAATCCCGAAGATATTCCCCCAATTGCTCCATGGTAGGAACAAGGTCATCCAAAGCCCCAACAGCACTTCCGCTCAACAATAACTTGCGGATCTCTCGCTCAACCTCCGGTGTCTCCGACAAATTCTCTCGAATCCAAGCCTCTCGCTCCTCAAGCGAATCTATTCCAAGCAACGTTTCTAGGATGACTAAGACCGATCGTTTCGGTGTCGGTTGCGGCATACATCTGTTCTCTTATCGTTGCTCTAGCTCTCGAATTTTATCAATAAGCCACAACTCCGATGCCTCCCACCGACGCTGCACGGTGGCTTCCGATACCCCCAAAGCAGTCGCACACTGCGGAATCGTCATCCGCTGAAAAAACCTATTCTCAACAACCTTCGCATGCTCAGGAAAACTCGGATAAAAAGTCTCCAAGGCTTCTTCCAGCAAAAGGAGCCTTTGCGCCTTCCGCAACTCCCCGCCGTTTGCATCCAAAAAATCACTGAACCTCTGTGGATCAAGCCCCGCACCACGTAACGCCTTCTCTCTGGATATCCTTCGTCGCGCATGATCAATTAAGATCCGCCGCATGGTCACAATAAACAAAGCTTTCGTGTTGCGAAGCTCCTCAAAGTTCTCCTCGATCCGAGGACGCAAACGCACATACGCCTCGTGAAATAAATCAGTAGGAGATAACGTGTGCCTGCGATTCTCACGACGCATCAACGCGTATGCCAATGCCCGTAACTCTGCATACAATCCACCACTCGGAAAACCCATCTTCTCACCCATACTCGCTCAAAAACCCACTCCATCTTTGTGAAGTGGCACTTGCGCAAACCCAAGGCGTCACTACAGCCGGATTATGGAAAACTACCCAGCGCAACGCAAGCTTTCTACCAAGAAAAAGGACCGAGAACCCTTGGTTCAAAAAGCCTAATACCCCGAAAACAACTTTATCCGATTTTTTGCCGGATTCGTGACCAGAAATCCACTCGCTACTCGTCTTAGCAACCGCACAATGCAAGCCGCCGCAGAAGGATCGAGCCGCCCGCCAACCACCAACCAACACCCCCTATCCTAAGTCTCAAAACTCTATAACGCAGGCTCCTCGATCCGCATAAACCGCCCTACCGGTAGCGGTCCCGAAATCTTCTGCACTCTTTGCAAATGATCCGCCGGCCACTGTATCTCAATCGATCGAATTTCACTGGCCCTCCCTAACCCTATAGTCTGCTCCAAAGGATTCGCACCAAAACTACTTCCTGATGTAACCTGCCGATACACCTCCGGTAACTCTGGATCGTCTGTCTCAATCTTAATTCTCGCGCCAATCGCTGCCCTATTCGAGCGACCTCCTTGCAACTTCAAAGTCACCCAAGCGTTCTCACTACCCGGGTTCGCAAACAAGATGTTGTGGTACTTGTCCCCATTGACCGCACCACCCATTTCGATAAACACATCAATCGACCCGTTACGATCCCAATCCCCACAAGCCACACCATGCCCCTTCTGCAAATTACCAGTTCGTGAAGACGCCGTTATATCAACGAACCTCTCTCCACCCAAATTGCGAAACATCCGATTAGGTACCAATGAACTGAAACTCGGATCTCCAGTCCCAAGATAAAAATCTAACCAACCATCCCCATCAAAGTCCGCAAAGTTCGACCCCATCGTTATGAACACACCGTCCAACCCTACCGCATCACCCACCTTTACAAAACGCTTCCCACCCTCATTGCGATAAAGAACACTTCTCGGTCGCTCCTCCCCACCAGCCTCACGGTTACCTACCATCCACTGTGCACACAAACCAACATCCCTGGAATAATTCGTGGCAAAAATGTCCTGCCACCCGTCATTGTTGTAGTCCCAAGTCCAACACGAGAACCCCATTATCGGGCCATCAATACCCATCTGACGGGTCACATTCTCAAAAGTTCCATCTCTGCGATTGCGATACAACTGAGCCCCAACTCTCGATAAGTGATTGAGAAACAGATCCGGCCATCCGTCATTCTCGATATCCACCCAGGTCGCACCCTTACAGACCATTCCCTCTCCACCCGCTACCCCAGCCTTCACAGCTACATTCTCAAAAGTCCCATCTCCTTTGTTGCGATATAGCTTGTTCTCTTGCTGCTCACTGCAAATAAAAACATCTAACCAACCATCGCGATCAAAGTCAGACCAAGTCGCAGAAATTGAATTCAACGCGTCTGCCATACCCGCCTGCTGCGTTACATCCGTAAACGTCATGTCTCCATTGTTCTTCAATAAACTCGGACGCATCGCTAACGCCGGCGTCAACCATGCACCACGAACGATCAACACATCGAGATACCCATCATTGTTGAAGTCCGTCTGCACACAATTCAATCCGCCCAATTGATTCACTACACCCGCTTCCTTCGTCACATCTAAAAAACGTTTTCCTTCCTCATTGCGATACACTCCCATGATCTGCGTCGGATCAAAGGAACTGATGACGATGTCCAAATCCCCATCGTTGTCAAAATCATCCATGATCGCCCCACCCGCTTGATTGAAACGATCAATCCCCACACTCGGACCAATATCGCGAAACACCCCAATCCCATGCTCTTGATGCACATACCGATCTATTGGAATCACATACTCCGCCGGCACTCCTTTCGGATGTTCATCAAGCGTCATATAAGCAACATTCAACAACCACTTGGCTTCCCCATCCTCAGGAAACTTTGCCAAATACTCTTTGAAGTGCTCAATCGCTAACCGCGACCCCTCAGGTTTCTGATGCACCGCCTCCCCCTTGATCGGCAACACACATGAACTCTCTCCTCGACACTCAATGCAATTCTCATTCTCCCCACGACGCATCGCCGTTATCGCTTGATGATAAATAATCGTGTACAAAAAATCCTTTGCTATCACCGGATTGCGTTCGACTAATTCCCTCGCTTTGACGAGATCCTCATAAGCTTTCTTAGGATTACCCTCGTAATTCAAAAAAGTAGAACGCGAATAATGCGTCGAAGCCACCTCATCGGCGCTTAATGTCGAGTCTGCCAATAGACGATCCAGTGACTCTATACTCTCTCGCACCGCCACCCGAAAATGCTGCGCAATCTCTTCTAAACTAGCACCTGCATCCCAAGGCTTCACCGCACTCATCACCCATCCATACCCAGACCCGTCCAATACCATGCGAGGCTGATACTCGATCGTACTCGTACCCAAAACGCCACCACCATTCCCTCCGTTTTGCTCCCTCCGCACCGATCCAATGTCATCTGTATCTTTGTGATCAGTCTTCCAATTTCCTTCCAATGGAGAAACTTCCTCCCGAGAGCCACAGCCCAAGCACAAACCAAAGCAAATGCCAACAACCACAATCATTCCGCTAAAACTTCGATCAAGTTTCGCTATCCTGTGTCTCATAGACTTGTCCCTATTGCTCGGATCCCCATCTCGGCCGATTCAACATCCGCCGTTTCACTGGTATGACCAAAACTCATTCGCAAAGTTCCCTCACTTGGATCGCTACCAATCGCACGATGTATCGCACCAGCACAGTGCAAGCCAGATCGACACTCGATCCCAAACGCACTATCCAAGAGCATCGCCATCTCGTGACTACTCATTGTGGTACCTGACATGCTCAATATTGGGACCCGCACAGTATCTCGGGTTTGCCTACCGCGTGAATATCCAATTGCCCTCAAATTCGTTTGCTCTGCAACCACTCCAACCAATCGTTCGATCCACTCCAATAACCTCTTCGTATCCACACTCCCCTGCCCCCGAATCACTTCAATCCCTTTGCCCATAGCAAGTATCGCTGGACTATTGAGATTGCCCGATTCAATTGACTCCTTCCATTCAAAAGGCCCACCCAAATCCTCGCTCGATCTACCTGTTCCACCGATCCATGGCGATCGTAATCGATGAATCAACTCTTCTCTCACAACAATCATCCCAACACCCAACGGACCACAGAGTCCTTTGTGACCAGGTGCCACCAACAAATCCACACCGATCTCTCCCATGTCGATATCGATAAAACCTAAACTCTGCGCGGCATCGATCATAAAAACACATTGCTCCACTTCCCCCGCACCAAATCGCCGCCGAGAACTTCGAACCTCAGAAGCTATCGCCGAAATGTCCTGCACCACCCCAGTGACATTCGATGCATGATTAACAACCACAATACGCGTGTCTCTGCGAATCGCTTCCCTAACTGCAATCGGACTGACCAACCCATCAGAATCACAGCCCACGTAACTGACCTGCAATCCCCTACGCTGACTCAGGTCCTCCAATGTTCGCAATACGCTGTTATGCTCCGTAACCGTCGTAACCACATGCACCTGCGTTAAATCCGTCTGCCAAAGCATACTATGCAAGGCTCCATGGATCGCCATCGTCCCATTGCTCGTCCAAGCCACCACGTCGTGCTCTCTGGCCCCTGTCGTACTCAAGACCAAACGCTCTACTCGCCGAACCTCGCGTTCCAATTCCTCGGCTCTGCGATATGCACCACGCCCCGCAGCAACTCCCCGCTCACGACAAGCCGACTCAAATGCATCCAATACAACATCAGGCTTGGGCCAACTCGTGGCCGCATGATCCAAATACACGCGTGCTCCTCGGCTCATCCTACCCCCCCCACCAACCAGTCGCTCACGTCCCAATTACTAATCTTGGTAAATCGAACGACGAAAAAGAATCCATCATCAAGGGAAGACGTATCGCAGGAAATTCCGTACCGGTTGACCATCTACATATGCAGTCGGTTGACCATACAATCCACGCCCTAACTGCGCATTGGCCCCCTGACCAAATCCAACCAACGGAACATACCCACCGTTAGCCGGTGCATAAATTGTTGCCGGTGGCATCGCTGCCGGAGGAGCATATGCAAACGGACTAGCCGTTGGGGCTGGCACCAACCCAGGGTTCGGTACCACACCAACTACGTTGTTACGCCCCATCGCGGGATTGACTCCCAAACCGGCACCACCAGGAACCGCCATCGTACCCGCGCCTGCTACTCCAGCGGCCGGTACGCAATTCGGATCTACTGCCCCACGCGATGACTGCTGCCATACCGCAGGTGACACCATCCAACGCGCATCGACAGATGCGGGTGCCGGGGTAACAAACGGAGCAGAATTCACAAATGTCCCCGCACGTGAATAAGTCGGCAACGGACTTCCCACATACCCATTCACCCCGCCAGCAGGATACCCCCCCGCAACCATCCCGCCCCCAACGCCCGAAGGTGTGGGTACCACATAAGAAGGTGGCGCAGGATAAACTGCCGTCGGCACCGCTCCACTTGGCATCGTCGCCGGAGCTACACCACTGACACCTCCCATCGGAATCCCACCGGGAATCGTATTCG
>CAZACJ010000007.1:104968-113970 GCA_964483385.1 uncultured Pirellula sp.
ACATAGTTCGCAAACCGTACCGCACCAGACTCCTGTCCCACTGGCCGAAACCCGTCATCGATTCCACCCGCTAAAGACAACGTACCAGCACCGGACGAAACCCAACCCGCTGGCAATACACCCCCGCTCGTCGTACTTCCAACCCAACGCGGGGGTGGTAGTAACGTCACTACATGCAAGTCCTGGCCCGACACGCTCGGCGGCGTTCGCTCCAAACGTTTTCTTGCCGATTCATCCAACTGCGGAGCACGGTGCGCCTCGTCGTCTAAGACCGCGCCCCCACGCCCCACCACTCGCGTCTGCCCCGCACTCCCAGGCCCATAGTCCGCCAACGGATTCACTCGCCCTCGCGCGTCGGAAACTCCCCGCAATTCTTCTCGAAGCGCATCCGCATCGAGAACTGCCTGTGCATCGGTTCGAACTCGAAACCGAGGTGGCTCTTGGCCAACTCCCACTCCAGCATCAAACCCAGCCAAAACCATCGCAGAGAAGACCGAACCAATCGAAGCACAGCCTTTCGATCGCATTCTTCCCGAACGTTTAACAAAGCCGCAAAATGCGTTCTTCACTTGGTTCAATGCAATCCCACTCGAGGTTCTAAACATGGTGCATCACTTCACGGGCGGATTTACCCGCGTCCCAACTCCCTTGAGCTTTTCAAACCAAGCAGCCTTGGACTCATCTTTAACAATCGCTTCGTCGAGATACAACCGCAAAAATGGCGCAAATCGTCGCGATTCCTTCGCGTCGGCTTCACATGCCTCCACTAAAGCAGTCAGATCTAAGGCAGGGTTTTCGTTCAAAATCAGTAAACGCATCTCCCGCATCGATTTCGTAAACTCCAATGTCTTAACCCCACAACCCTTCAAATTGATCGTCTGCAACCCTCGCAGCTCTGCAATGCCTTGAACATCTTCCACTGGACTGCCCGCTACATCCAACGTCCACAACTTCTTCAACCCAAAAACCGGTTCAAGTTTCTTGATTTTGTTCCCCGAAGCATAAAGCGACTGCAGTTTAACCATCCCTCGCAAGGCACCGATATCCTCGATTCCATTGTTTGCGATATGCAAATACTGAATCGCGTTAAGCCCCGTGACGGGCTCCAAAGACTGTATCTTGTTGCTCGCCAGATCGACCGACTGCAATAACTTCAACTCGCGAATTGGCCCCAAATCGGTGATCTCGTTGTTCTCGAAATCAATCTTCATAACCGCCTTGCAGTGCTGCAAACCCTCAAGACTCTTGATCCCCTTCCCCTTCCCTACCACCTGGGAAATGTTTTTGACATCATCTACCGTCAAAGGCTCTGCGTTGTATCGTTTCTCAAACACTTCCCGACGCACCGCTGCCTCTAACGCTTTGTCTGGAAACAAATCTTGGGAGTACCCCAACGATCCAAATACAACGGCGGTGACAAACGGCAACCAAAATGCACGGTACAGGTTCTTGATTTCCATCCTTTAAGAATTCCTAATCGGTACGAGTCAGCCGGCATCTTGCAGGCGGGACGGGAGGTAGGACTTCCTACTGTATTCCAAAAACGTCCAGATTTCCAGCATACCGGAGTTTCAAACACCCTCCGAATCCACCTTACGACGGCTTTCTACAGAAGTAACCCCGTCATGCTCTCGGGTAAATTCAGATATAGTGTGGTTATTCACCCCCAGCAGAACCGCAAAACGCATTTCCTAAGTTTCCGAATTCTCCCAACCGGTATCCAACGAACGCATGGCTAAAAAACGTCCCGCCTCCGAATTCCATCAGCCGATGCTCTTCGATACCCAGATCCCAGATTCCAATTCGGATCACCCGAAAGAGACTCACAACGGTAAGTCTTCAGACTCCGAAGCACAATTGCAGCTCCCCCTATTTTGCGAACCCACCTCCACCCTAGCGGCCCCCGACGACGATCCTCCATTCGATGTCCCAAACACAAACAACTCCCCACCAACATTCAACTCCCAATCAACAATAAGCCTACCGGATCCCCCAAACCAAAGCTCGCAGGTAACCAAGTCTTCCGATGAACCAAACCCTGCAGTTCGACAATTCGAAACAAACCTCCAACAAGACTCGCTGTTCCCCTGCAACTCCCCCAAACAAGGCGATGTCGTTGTTCTCGTCGACTCCCACTCGCTGATCTACCAAGTCTTCCATGCACTCCCACCGATGACCAGCCCCCACGGCGTCGAAGTCGGCGCCGTCCACGGATTCCTTCGAGATATCGCTACCCTGCTACAGCAATGGAAACCCTCCTACCTGATCTGTGCATTCGACGCCTCCGAAGATACATTCCGAAACAAACTCTACTCCGAATACAAAGCCCACCGCGAAGAAATGCCTGACGCCCTTCGTGGCCAAATCGGGTTGATTCAACAAGCCCTCCAGCACTTGGGAATCCCAGTCCTTTCCATTGGAGGATTCGAAGCCGACGATATTCTCGCCACTCTTGCCCACCGAGCTGCACAACGCGGAGCGCGAGTCCTACTCGTCACCAGCGACAAAGACTGCCGACAATTGATCCAACCTAACGTCTCAATGCTCAATATTCGTAAGAATGAATTATTCGGCACAAAGGAACTATGGGATACTTGGGCAATTCGGCCTGAACAGGTAGTCGATTTCCAAGCGATGGTTGGAGATTCCGTCGACAACGTACCAGGTGTACCAAGTATCGGACCAAAAGCCGCCCAACAACTGCTTGCCCAATTCGGTAGCCTCGACAATATCTACGCTAACATCAAACCTGTTGCAGGAGATAAAAAACGAGAAAAACTCCTGGAACACAAAGCGCAAGCCTACCTCAGCCAACAATTGGCACGACTCAGTCTCGAAACTCCTGTACCTGAGGATTGGGGGCAACTCGAACGAACTACTCCTGACACTTCCAAACTCGAAGAACTCTTTCGCGATCTTGGCTTCCGTCGCTTGAGCGAGACTCTTCTAAAAGCAACCTCCTTTGCACAACACTCAGATCCCTCCCTGATAAATGAACCGCATCCCAACGATCCCCTCCTCAACGCTGATGGCACATCATCAGAGCCCGCTCCACGCCGTCGCCTCGACCCAGACAACTACCAGTGCATCACCTCGTTACCCGCCCTCGATGCTCTCTTGCCAACACTAGCTAACTCGACTCGTATCGCGATCGATACGGAAACCATGTCCACCAAAGCAAGGCAGACAGACCTCGTTGGCATCAGCCTCGCTTGGGGACCCGGCCAAGCTGCCTACATTCCAATTCGTAGCCCATCTACCGAAAGCAACCTACCCCTGGATCTTGTTCGTGAACGCCTCGCTCCCCTTTTCGCAGATCCCAACAAATCGTGGATCGGGCAAAATATCAAGTTCGATTTAATCGTTCTCAAAGCCCATGGACTACCACTTCATCACGTCGCCTTCGATACCATGGTCGCAGACTACTTGCTTGATGCAGGCGGCAGAAACCATGACCTCGGCGACATTGCAAAACGCTGGCTCGAAGTCGATTCCGTTCCAATCACTCAATTGATCGGAACCGGTAAGTCCCAGAAAACGATGGATCAAGTCCCACTTCAAGATGTAGCTCTCTACGCTTGCGAAGATGTCGACATTCCAATTCGAATCGCTTCCGATATGCACTCGCGACTCGAAAACGAATTGCTGCAACCTGTCATGCAGTCTCTCGAATTACCGCTCATCGAAGTCCTTGCAGAGATGGAATACAAAGGAGTGGCTATCAACATAGACCGTCTTGCCGAACTTCAAAATGACTTCCAATCTCGCCTCGATATCATCCACTCGGAAATCCTAGAACTCGCCGGCGAACCCTTTAATCCCGACAGCCCAAAACAACTCGCGAACATCCTGTTCGAAAAACTCAAACTTCGTGTAGTAAAAAAAACCAAAACTGGACTCAGCACCGATGCAGAGGTTCTCGAAGAACTAGCAAACGACCACCCCCTCCCCGCAAAACTGCTGGAGTACCGTCAACTTGCTAAACTGCTGAGCACCTACGTTCTTGCACTGCCGAACCTCGTCAATCCGTCCACCCAACGCGTCCACACATCCTATAGGCAAGACATCGCAGCAACCGGTCGACTCAGTAGCGTCGAACCTAATCTGCAAAATATCCCTGTACGTACCGCCGAAGGCCGCTCGATACGCTCTGCGTTTGTCCCTGGATTCAAGGACTGGAAACTGCTTACCGCCGACTATTCCCAAATCGAACTGCGGGTCCTGGCCCATTGCAGCAGCGACGAAGCCTTCTGCGATGCATTCCGAAAAGACATCGATATCCACGCCGCTGTAGCCGCTCAAGTCCATAACATACCACTCGATCAAGTCAACTCAGCGATGCGGCGCAGCGCAAAAGCCGTTAGCTTTGGAATCTTGTATGGGCAAAGCCCCTTTGGACTCGCCAAGTCCCTAGGAATCTCAAGAGAAGAAGCTACCCGATTCATCGATGAGTACTTCGCAAAGTACCCCCAAGTCCGTGACTTCATCGCGCAAACCCTCATCGCTTGCCGAAAAAATGGCTTTGTGAAGACACTCTCTGGCCGCAAACGAATCCTCAAAGGTATCCGTGACTTCGAAACCCTCGAAGAAAACAAGCGCAAACAACTGCTAGAACCCGAACGCATGGCGATTAATACCGTCATCCAAGGTACCGCAGCGGATATGATCAAACTCGCAATGATCGCCATCGATCGCGAACTGAAATCCGCCGGCTTGCAAGCCAATATGCTCTTGCAAATTCATGACGAACTCGTCTTTGAAGTCGCCCCCCACGACGTGCAACCACTCGCCGCGTTGGTCCGCCGTACCATGGAAACTGTCATGCCTCTGATCGTACCAGTGAAAGTCGACATTAAGACCGGAAACAACTGGGCAGAATGTGATCCACTATGAACCGCCCTCACATCCTCGGTATCACCGGCGGAATCGCCAGTGGAAAAAGTGAAGTCACTCGAATCCTCGCCGCCCAAGGTGCAATCATCATTCACGCCGATCAGATCGGCCACCAAGTCCTTCACAGCGACGAACTACGCGAACCACTACTGGCTCTTTTCGGAAATGAAATCCTTGCAGAGAATCTTCCAAGCTCAACTCTGCAATCCACCGCACACCCGCCAATCGATCGAAAAAAAGTGGCTCAACTGGTCTTCGGAGCCACTGACTTAGCAAGAGAACGAAAAGCGAAACTAGAAGCCTTAACACACCCTTGCATTCGACGACAAATTAGACGGGAAATCGAACAATCCATCAACGATTCAACCAACGTAACCATCCCACCTGCAACCGTTTCTGAAATCCCAACCGCCCCCACAAGCAAATTCTTGAAATGGATCGTTCTCGATGTTCCACTTCTGTTCGAATCTGGCTGGAGTAACGCGTGCGATGTAATATGGTTCATCGACGCTTCTGCCCCGACGAGGCTAGCCAGAGCCAAACAGCGCGGCTGGAGCGAACAAGATTTTTTGAACCGAGAAGCAACCCAATGGCCAACGGATCAAAAACGCCAACATGCAGACATTGTGATCCCCAACAACGGAACACTCGCGGACCTCTCAACGCAGGTAGATGAGGCACTTCGCAAATCCATCGCGTTCCCACTTCGAACAACCTTACGCTTTCCTAGCTGATTCCTTCCCTTTATCGTTCAGGAGATATACCTACGATGCTCAAACTAGGCAAATCACAACGACTTCGTCTTTTTCTATCCCTAACGCTTGCCAACGCAATCGGCGTTCCTGCGATGGTAGGAACGGCGCACGCACAAGACCTCCCTGCAGCCAACAAAATCGAAGCAAAAAAACTCTTCGAAGTACCTAGCTACAGCGAAGGAGTTGTATTCGATCACCAGGGCAACGGTTACATCTCTTGGGACAAAACCATCACTCAATTCAATCTGCAAGGTGAGAACAGTGAATTTGCCGTGACCGGCGCACCCAACGGCCACAAAGTTCTCGCGGACGGAACGCATCTTGTATGTGACGCTAGCCAACATGCTGTCCTGCACCTCGATCGCAACGGAAAACCCCTTCCGCATGCGTCCAAAGAATGCGATGGAAAACCACTGCGTGGCCCCAACGATCTGACACTCGACCCGAAGGGTGGCTTCTACTTCACCGACCCCGGGGACTCAGGAAAAGACAACCTCATTGGAACCATTCATTACGTCGATCCCGCCGGCAAGACCCACTTAGTAGCCTCAGGCCTCGCGTTTCCGAATGGAATTGTCCTAACTGAAGATGGAAAAAAATTGCTGGTAGGCGAAAGCCAATTCAATCGAGTACTCGAATACCCCGTACTCACACCCGGCAAAGTCGGGCCGATGAAAGTCTTTGCTGATCTTCCGAAAAACCCCAGTGGCAAATGGGAAGACAATCAACCCGACGGGATGTGTCTTGATGCAAAAGGCAATTTGTATGTCGCACATTACGGGATGCAACAAGTCCAAGTCCTCGATACGACGGGCAAATTGATTCGCACCTACCCAGGGGGAAACAAACTCACAAGCAACGTAGCCTTTGGAGGCCCCAAGCACGATCAACTTTTTGTCACTGGAGCAATTCAAGCCGACGGCAAACCGGGTGCTGTGTTTCGCCTGGATTTAAATACCCCAGGCAGAGTGATACTTCCAACCGCGACGAAATAAAGCCACTCGCACCGTAGGGTATGTGCAGCGGTCCTAACTGAAACCATCATCCACCACCTACGATCCACCAATCGCCATTCATTCCATGCGTGCGGTTCACACAACGGACCGCGGAACATACCTGTGCGCCGATGTCTCACGCAAAGACGCCAAGACCGGCGATTTCGTTTAGCAGTCAGCCGGAGGCGTACTCGTTTAATTAGAGGCGATAGGCGATAGGCGATAGGCTAAAGTGTTGCGTAAAAAGTTGCGTAGAGTGGGCCTCCGAGCCCGCCGAGCAACTCCGAGACTGAGAATCGAACAATGTCTCACACGCAGAGCCGATGGCTCTCAGAGAGTTGAGTATCGAAAGTGGAAAGTAGAAAAGGCAAGCCATAAAGAAAAACCGTATAGGTTAAATCGTTTAGCAGTCAGCCGGAGGCGTACTCGTTTAATTAGAGGCGATAGGCGATAGGCGATAGGCTAAAGTGTTGCGTAAAAAGTTGCGTAGAGTGGGCCTCCGAGCCCGCCGAGCAACTCCGAGACTGAGAATCGAACAATGTCTCACACGCAGAGCCGATGGCTCTCAGAGAGTTGAGTATCGAAAGTGGAAAGTAGAAAAGGCAAGCCATAAAGAAAACCCGTATAGGTTAAATCGTTTAGCAGTCAGCCGGAGGCGTACTCGCGCGAAACCAACCGCCCTCGACAAAATCGACCATTTCCGGCGGCAAGACTGCTATCGACACACACGCAGGTTTTTTCTATGAGTACCCTCATCGAACTCGATGTCCAACGACGGATCGCAAATCCAACGACTATCCGACATCGATACCCTGAAACTTCGCGAACCTGCCACATTTCCTGTTGAGAGCCAATGCCATGATGAATCGCGTCGAGAGTTTTTTGGTAGGAATCGCCTGTGGCATTGCCTTGCTGTACGTAACCATGCACTTCACCGTCGTGCGTGCAAACGATGGTTTTCATTGGATTCCTAAAGTAAATGCCAAGTTAGATCTCCCCTACGAGGATGTCAGGGACTTCAAAACCGAACACTGGCAACGACGCCCTTCACTCACCATGTCCATCTTGAAAGCAAGAAAAGGCTACTTGATGGACGAACGGTCCGTAGAAACCTTTAAACGCACCACCAAAGGGATGTTAGGACAAGCACGCCAATTTGCCCCCGCTTCCACCCCCGGAAATCCCCCAAGCCTCCTTGCCAACTCCTCGAATTAGCTAGCCTGCACAGAATTCATCAACCGATGCTCCTGCTGGAATTAATTTAGCAGACACCAAGATCCGAGTGGCTCGTACGAATAGCCTTGTACGCCCCTAGAACCTCACCCTCTATCGGTTCTAGCCTAAGAGCACAGCATCTCGACCAGATAACACTTTGACCAAGTACCACTGGCCCAGTATCGCTGTCGTCGTCCGTAGATCTTATTCAACCAGGCCATGCACATGCGATCGAACTCTCCAACCCCTTCCATATTCCTTTGCCACTTGGCACTACTTGGCACCATAACAGCCCTCACCTCCTGCGGCTGCCAAATTCGGCTTTCAGACTTCGGAACCGGAACTCAAGTCAAGGGAAATGGGGTCTTAGTCACGGAAGAGCGACTGATCGAAGACTATGATTCCATAGAAGTCCAAGGAGTTATCCAAGTCGAAGTATCTCCAGGACTGGAACCATCTCTGACCATTACCGGCGAAGAGAACTTGCTCGCCATCCTAAATACCAAAACCGCTGATGGTGCTTTGGTCATCGGGGCAAGTGAACCGTACTCTTCAACCAAGCCCATCGTTATCAAAACAACCTGCCCCAATCTCATCCGCTACACTGGCCATGGAGTCACCCAAGCAACAATTACAGGACTTGAATCAGACCGTTTTGAGGCACAACTCAACGGTGCTAGCACGTTATTGATCCAAACCGGCAACGTCGAGTTTTTCAAAGCTGACATATCCGGTGTTTCCAATCTCAACGCAAAAGGTTTGCGTGCCAACAAAGCAGACGTCCAAGCTTCCGGCACTTCGCACATTACTCTCAATGTCACCGAAGATCTAAACGCCCAGGCAAGCGGCGCATCAAACATTGTTTACCACGGCAATCCCAATAGCAATCAAATCCACACTAGCGGTGTAGCAACGATTCGTTCCGTCAAAGAATAACGGTAAACGAATTCGACCGGCCCAGCTAAGATCCTACAACCATGAAGCTTAGATAGCTTGACGAACAAGACGCTTACGAATTAGCGGACTTGATATTACAAGCGTCGGCAATACCACCGCGAGGAGAGCTTTTCCTCGCAAAAGCAAAGCCGTCCGGGAGTTGAATCGGACGGATGAATGAAGCGGAGGACACGGGACTCGAACCCGC
>CAZACJ010000008.1:0-16420 GCA_964483385.1 uncultured Pirellula sp.
ATGCGCGAGCACCGGGTGGTTTTCATGAGCCGGAATGCGCGAGCACCGGGTGGTTATCATGAGCCGGAATGCGCGAGCACCGGGTGGTTTTCATGAGCCGGAATGCGCGAGCACCGGGTGGTTTGGGGTACCTGGTGTATTACATCAACACACCCAACCAATCAGCGTCTACAACGTTGTGGTTTTCGATTGATTGGAACGTGCGATGAGGTGCGCGTGTCCGATGCAAATACCCGGCGGCTTGCGCGAAGCGGGCTCAAAAATTTGAGAGCAGCGTGGCTATCGATTTGACGGTATTGGGCGAAAGATGGGCGAAGATGGGGGGAGAGGGGAGATGTTGATAGTGCTTTGATGGTGCTGGGGTTTAGGTGTCGAGGATGGAGTCGAGAGATTCAGCGCTGAGGGCTTGGTCTATTTTCCAGTGCAGTGGTGTTTCTGTAGCTTCTGCTTCACCGTTTGAGGAAATTGCGAGGACAGCGGCACAGCAGGTGGGGCAACCGCATCGATCGGGGCCTTGTTCTGGGGCGTTCCAAGAGTTGCTTTGGTAGAGGATACGTGTGGAGGGTGGCGAGGGGGAATCGAAAGCAAAGGATGGAATGAGAGGCAATTGGGTTACGGATGGTTTTAGTTCCATCGGCGCGACTGCTTCACCTTCGGCGTTCCCTGAGCGGTTGAGGAAGTTGATCACCATGAGGACATCGAGAGGGCTGATGAAGCGATCTCCGTTGACATCTAGAAAGGGAGCAAGACCGGCGGGTGAGCCTTCTAGGGAGCGAGCGGAGAATGTGTTGATATCGTTGATTAGGGTAAGGACATCAAGGGGGCTGACGGTTTGGTCACCTGAAACGTCTTCTGCGATGGTTGGGTTTTGCCAGGGGCTTGGGGGAGTATAGCCACCGAAGTCAACGTGTTGGACGACGGGAGAAGTGGAGTAGTTGACTTCAATGATACCGTTTTGGCTTGTGGTGTATTGGAATCCGGGGAGTTTTGAGTCGACTTGGAGTCGGTAGAAACCGGTGGGTAGGTTTGGGAGGTTGTAGCTGCCGTCGCTAGCGGTTACGGCTTGTGATTGCGGTCCGTAGCGAAGGTGGTCGAGCATGACAGAGGAGCCTTGGAATCCTCGAGCGACGACGGAGGCGATGCGAGCTGAACCGGTTTGAACTTCGAGGGTTACGCGTTGGTTTCGAAGCAAGCCGGATTGTTCGGCGCGAGCGATGAGGTTTCCGTTTGCATCGTAGGCATCGAGACGGACGCGAGTTGCGTCGTTGACTGCGACGGCTTCGATGGAGACGAAGGATTGTGGGCGATCGAAACGAGCGCGTAATTGAAGTTGATCACCGACGAATGCATCGACGTAACGTCGGGCCCAGAATGAGTAGGGTTTAAAGAATTTGGGGCCTGAAACATTATCCAGTGGGTAGACTCCGATGAGTGCTTGGGAGTCTTTGCCTATGGTATCGATGCGAACAGCATTATCGGATGGGCCTAGATTTCCGGAGAGGTTACCGGTTGGATATTGATCGGGATCGATGAGGGATTGCAGTGCCAGGGGGCGATTGTTGACATCGACGAGGGTTACGGTCGCGTTGGGGATTCCGGATTCGTTAGCGTTCCATTGACCATTTTGATTTTGGTCGCGCCATACGAAGCCTTGGATGCCATGGGTTGTGGTGACATCTGGGGCTTCTCCGATGATTCCGGAGAAGACATTGCTGGTGATGCCGAGTGCGGTTTCAACAGCGCGGATTTCGATCGTTTTGCCGACTTGGGCTGGCAGGATTGGGATTTGCAGGTTGAGGTTAACGGAATAGTCTTCGGTGGCGAGGATTTGGGTCCAGTTACCTGCATCGATACGGTATTCGATACGACGAACTTTATTCAGGGTAATATCGTTTTGTGTCCCGGAGGAGTTTTGGTTAGGGAGAGTTTGGACCGATGCGCGGCCTGAAAAATTGTAAGCGCCGAATTGAGGGAAGAATCTACCGGTGCCTTCGAGTTTCAGGGGGACATCCATGAGGTCGAAGATGCCATCGTTATCTGAATCACGCCAACCGATTTGTGCGAGGGTGGCATCGGGGGAGATGACAAGGGAGTAGGCGGCGGTGAGGGATCCGCCGGCGGACATGATGCTGGCTTGTTGAACGAAGTTTGGGTTTGGATTGAGGTCGAAGGCGTTGGTGTTTTGAGCGTCGTAGTATCCGCGTCGATCGTAGTAGTTTCCACCGCCGATGTATTCGTCTCGGGCCCAGAAGATGTGACCGGTTTCGTGGGCATAGGTTGAGTCTGGACGTTTTGACGGGATGACTTCGAAGAGACCGCCGGCGAAGGCGAAGGCGCGAGAGAAGTTTCCGCCGGGGGCGAAGCTACCGTCGGCATCTCGAGCGGAGTTCACGACGAAGATGGTGAATGACCAGTCGGTATTTAGTTTGAGGCGTTGGGCATGATTGAAAGATCTGAGTGAGGACTCGAAGTTCAGGGAGTTTGTTTGGGTGTAACCGATATCTTGGAGGAATTTCGGCCCCCATTGCAGGTACCCCTCGGAGGTCATATTGATT
Organism: uncultured Pirellula sp.; assembly: GCA_964483385.1. Classification (GTDB taxonomy): domain Bacteria; phylum Planctomycetota; class Planctomycetia; order Pirellulales; family Pirellulaceae; genus JBKCUI01. Next base: position 2,556 of record CAZACJ010000008.1, read on the forward strand.
GGTTCGAAGGGGGTGGGCAGACGGTTATCGACGTAGGTGCGATCGATGACCCATTCGAGGGTGTGAACCGAGGATTTTTTGGCGAGGAGTTGGTTCCACCATTGGAGTCCCGTTTGGATGTTGTTCATGACTTCGGCGACGTGGGCTTCGGTCCAGTCTTCGGTGCTTACTGCTCCGGTGCTTTCGAGAAGCACGGGGGTAACGGCGATACGTCCAAGCATAAATTCGCCGGTGTCTTGCGGGGTGGCACCGAAGGGGAGGCTGGCCATGACTCGTCGGTCTTCGAGAGCTTCGAAAACCGGTTTGCGATTCCTGGACTTGTTACGAACGCTAGCGATTGCTTGGCGTTTGTTTCGGCAGGAAGCAGTGTCAACGATGGGTGACGTCATGGGGATTTGGGGTGGTTGGGTGATTACGTCGGCTCTGGAGTTTGACGGTTATGTTAAGTTATCGGGTTTTTGGTTGCGTTTGCGTTGAAAAAGTTCGGCATGTATTCGATAACTCGGCAGGATCGTAAATTCCGAAATGAGGTTGAAATTTTCATGGAATTCGTACGAAAGTTCGGTAGCCTTGGTCAATAGGTGATGGGCTATGGGGTTGTATGCGTTATTGACAGCAAGGCGTCTGATCGGATCTGACGATCAAGCTCATCTCATTTAGGTCATTCGCGGTGAGATACTGGTTGGGTTTAGGCAGATTGACCGGACGCTACCGAGGGACTTGGAAGCGATTTGTTTGACGTGTTTGGAGAAATGACATCGCATGAGTTTCTCGGTCGCTTGGAAGGGGCATCGGAGCGATTGTTTGGAGCTCCGCTTGAGCGAGGGGACGAGTTGTATCAGTTGCTCGAAGGGATCGCTTTGCGTTGGCAAGAGTTCGCGGGGGTGGTTTTTGCCATTTGTTAGTTGCAAGCTTTTGATTCCTTAGGCGGCCAGCCTAGTGCGACGACTTTAAAGTTACGTTCTAACATTGAGAAAGTAACAAAAGAGGTGTTGCCGACGATTAAGGGATCGGGGCTTGTCGGTGAATTGACCACGATATTCGCGGAGCGTCGAGTTTCGGGTTCGTCTGAACAGTAGGTTCATTCGGACGGTGGCGGCAGAGGTTCTTGCGCGGTTTTTCCCACGACGGTTTTCCAACGGCGAATTCGCCAGGAGCGAACTAGTCCGTTTTGAACGTAAGGATCTCTTGTTACGAATTCCTCGATGGGTGTTTGGCAATCGCATTGAAACAGGAGGATTGCCATATCGAGTGGATCATCGAGTGCACCTCCGAGTTCGAGGAGGCCGCGGTGATAAAATTCTGTAGCCAGAGCAAGGTGTTCGCTGCGCAGGGGTTGCCGGCGACTGGCGTAGTCGTCGACAACGTCGTAGATCAATAGAAAGTGCACAGCGAATTCCTGCTTTCGAGGTTACATTCCGACTCGAGATTACTTCTTGAAGTCCCCGGCGCGGATGATCACCAATTTCTTGGGATCAATGAACTTCTTGAAGGCTTTTTGGACATCTGCAGCGGTCAGTTTCTCGATTTTCTTTTCTTCTTCTGCTACATAAGCCATGGAGCGTCCGAGATCGAGATTGGAGGCGAGTTGTCCGGCGATTGCACCGTCAGAAGCGCGACCGATTTTTCGAGCTTCGAGGTAAGCTTTCTTTGCATCATCGATTTCCGCTTGGGTGGGACCTTCTTCAATGAAGCGGGTCAACTCTTCCATGGCTGCTTTTTCGACTGCATCGATATTTTCGGGGTTGGTGATCGCGTTGATGGAGAATCGGGCATCATCACCGCGAGAAGGGATAGAGACGGAGGAAGTAACTCCGTAGGAGAGTCCTTCTTTTTGGCGGATACGATCACCGAGGCGGCTAGAGAGGGTACCACCACCGAGAATGAAGTTTCCGATTTCCAGTGGAATATCCTCTTCGGAGTCTTCGTTCATGGGGAAGGAGAGGCCTGCGAGGAATACTGCGTTGGCTTTATCGGGGGTGAGGATATCCCCTTTGCTGCCTGCGAGTCCTTTTTTCGCGGTTCGTTCGATACGGTTGTACTTCGTGGAAGACTCCCATTCTTTGAGGGCTTCGCCGATTTCCGCGAGGGCTTGTTCAGGATCGAAATCACCGACGATTGCGACTTCGCCAACGGCGGAAGAGACTTGGTCTTGGTAAACAGAGACCACGCGATCTAGGGTGAGAGATTCCATTTCTTCGATTGTTTCTTCTACGGTTCGCGCGTAGCGAACGTCTCCTTTTTCGTAATCGGAGAGGGCTCGGGATAGTTGGCTATTGGCGAGCATCGAAGGTTCGGTGGTCATTTGTGACATCATCGCGATGGATTGGGCTTTCATCTGTTCGAATTCTTCTTCGGAGAAAGCGGGGTTCCTCAGGACATCTGCCATGAGTTTGATGCCGTCTGCGAGGGAGTCTTTTTTGGCTTCGATGCTGAAGGAGAGGGAGCCTGCGGTGCCACCGCCGCCACCTCGGCCGCCGCGACCTCCACGTCGTCCACCGCCAGCGCCCCCGCCGGCGCTCATACGCACGCCGAGGTCATCGAGTTTTTGGCGGAGGGCTTGTCGATCGAGGGTTTTCGTTCCGGTCATAAGCATCGAAGGGAGCATACCTGCTGCGGTCGAGAGGTTGCGAAGGGAGTCTTCGTTTCCGTAGCGCAGGGTTAGGGTCATGTTGACTGTATCCCCTCGATTTTTCTTTGGCAGCATCGCTACTTTCACTCCACCGACTTCGGCGAATGTGGTGCGTGCATCGATGTTTTCTGGTGTTGGGTTGAATTCTTCACCCGATTCAACGGCTGCGCCACCTTTATAGTCTTTCACCATATCGGCAATCGACTCGACCGCCGGGACGCTTAGGCGTTGGGGTTGATCGACGGGGATGAAGCGACCGATAGTTCGGTTGTGGGTTTTGAAGTAGGTATTTGCAACGCGATTGACATCTTCTGCGGTGACAGCAGCGATGCGATCGCGTTGAAGAAACCATAGTCGCCAATCGCCAAGAGCGGATGCGGAGCTGAGGGCTTGCATCATGGAAGCAGCGCTGGTGATGGTGTTTTCGTAGCCGCGTTTTGCTCGCACTTTTGCGCGTTGGACTTCTTCGTCGGTGAAGGGTTGGTTCCCTAGATTCTCGACAACATCGAGGAGGATCTTCTCGGTGTCTTCCATTTTCCCTTCGGAAGGTTGAGCGGAAAACATGAAGAGACCCGGGTCGTGTGCGCTGTCGGCAAATGCGCTGGCACTTGTGGCGATGTTCGGTTCGACGAGGTATTTATCGAGTCGTCCGATTTTGTCTTCGGAGAGGATGCTTGCGAGGATGGAGAGGGGAGCCCAATCGGGGTGCGATGCGGCAGGCATGTGGTATGCAGCCATGAGCGAACCGACTTTACCGACGCGGCGCAGGATGACGGTTCGTTCCCCGTCTTGGGCTGGCTCTTCGGTGTAAGTTGCATTGAGTTTGCGTTCAGGTTTTGGGATCGACCCGAGGTATTTGGTTGCGAGTTCGAGCGCTTTAGGGACTTCGAACTTCCCGGTAACGATCAGTACCACGTTGTCAGGTTGATAAAAGCGGCGATAGAAGTCTTGTAGGTTATCGATGGGAACGCGTTCGATATCGGAGCGATTCCCGATGGTGGATTTTCCATAGTTGTGCCATTCATAAGCGACGGCTTGGACGCGTTGTGAGAGAACGCGTTGCGGACTATTTTCTCCGTTTTCGAATTCATTTCGAACAACGGTGAATTCGGACATGAGGTCTTCTCGCTTGATGAAACTGTTCACGAGTCGGTCGCATTCGAGGTGGATTGCGAACTCTAGGTTTTCATCGGTTGCAGGGAGAGTTTCAAAGTAGTTGGTGCGGTCGACGTTGGTGGTACCGTTGAAGTTGGCTCCGTGATCACGAAGTGCCTTTGGTACATCGGGAAACGTCGGTGTTCCCTTGAAGACGAGGTGTTCGAGGAGGTGGGCCATACCGGCTTCTCCGTACCCTTCGTGTCTTGAGCCCACGAGGACAGTCATATTCACGCTGATTGTCGGTCGGGATGCGTCTGGGAACAGGAGCAATCGAGCTCCGTTATCGAAACGAAATTCGGTGACGCCCTCAACGGTGGTGACTACGGTTGGGGGTGCGGCTTGGGTGAGGTTGTCTTGGCTTAGCGTGACGAGTGCCAGGGCAGAGCTAATTGCTAGAGACGGGAGAGATATGTTTGACAGGCTTGTCAGGGGGATACTGGTGGAGAGACCAGCGAGAAGCGTTGCTTTAAACAGAGCGGAGGCCTTTGTGTTTTTACGCATTCGTTGCACCTTTGGAGAATCGAAGAAAAGATTTCGAAGAATCGGAGTAGTATAGCTAGTTGTCGATAGGGTTGCTTAGAGGGTCCGTGTTGTTTCGCGGAACCAAACGGGGGTACAGGCCCAAGCATGGTAGGCTTCGGTGATTTGGAATCCGAAGCGTTGGTAGAGTCGCAGTGCTGGGGTATTTCTGCAATCGACGGAGAGGGTAGCTAATTCGATGTGTTGTTGTTGGACCCACTGCATCACAAATTGCATGATTTCGGATCCGTAACCTTGGGATCGGTATTGTGGTAGCAGTCCTAAGTAGGTGAGTTCAGCTTGTCGCGAGTTAGGGATCGAAAGGATGAGTGAACCGATCGGGGAGTTTTCGAGCCAGATTGAGAACCAGGCATCGGTGTGTGAGGGTTGGTAGACGGAGTAACCCTGTAGTGTTTGTTGGATGGAGCGTGCGCCTTCGATTTCAGGGACGTCGAGTGAATCTTTGTAGGCTGACTTTATCAGATCACACCATTGGTCGAATGGCATGTTGCGGTAGGGTTCGAAGCGAAGAGGAGTGGGGCGAGTTTTGGGATTTGCGGTATTGGAAAAGGGCTTTGAGTTTTCCAGTCGCAGCAGAGTGGTAACAAACCGCAATCCGGCTTGGGTGAAAACGGGGTGATGTGGCTGGGGGTGTATGGTGGGGAGGTAAGGCGGTGAGGGGAGTGTTTCTAGGGCGTGATACATTTCTGCGCCGGCGGCAAAGGCTTGGGCCATTAGATCGCGAATCGCGTGGGCTTGTAGTTCCTGATGTGGTTCGAGATTTGGCGGTTCGGGATTCGCCGGGGTGAGAGTTTGGGCGGTGATATTTTGGGCGGTGAGATTTTGGGGAGATCTGATGGGGAGATGCTGCACAATGTCGCAGGGGGAGTGTTGCAGGGCAGCGGGGTCACGGGAGCTTAGTCTGCCGTGGACGGCTAGGGCACCGCGAGCGAGGATTGCGTATCCGGCGACAGATTGTTTACCGTTTGAGACTTGGGAGATCAGCAGTGGGTTTTCTGCGGGGCTTGAGCGGATGACGCGGTCTATCCAACGGGACTCGTTAAACGATTGTTCGAGTGAATCAGCTTCTAGGAACCATTGGATCCAGTCGATGTTAGGCGAGGGATATTCGGGGGCTCGGGAAGTGATTGCGTTGTGTGCTTGACCAGTGGTGTTGTTGGGTGGCAAGGGGAGCGTGTCTCTCTGGACGAATTCCAAGGGTGCGTTACGCTTATTTGGTACGTCTCGATTATGCGGGACGGGATACTTCGTTGGATATAGTATAACGAGGTCTAGTCGCCGTGGGCACATTCCAAGAGGATAGGTAGTAACTGTGGCGTTGAGAGAACTTCGTTTGTGCCGGTACTCTTTTATTGTGGTCGTGGTTGTATGTCGATTCTGAATGTTGCGGCTTATCATTTTCATCCTATGGATCAGTTGCAATCGCGGCGGGAATCGTTTCGTGAATTGTGCAAGGAGTTGGGGCTCAAGGGAACGATTTTATTGAGTCGTGAGGGGATAAATCTTTTTGTTGCGGGTGGGCGAGACGCGGTTGAGCGGGTGATGGAATTAGTGCGATCGATCCCTGGGTTTGGAGAGATTTTGGTCAAGGAGAGTGTGACGGAGTATCAGCCGTTTAATCGCATGTTGGTGAAGATCAAGAAGGAGATTATTCCGGTGGGTTGTGACGGGATTGATCCTGATCCTGTAGCTTCGCCGAAGCTTGCACCTCGCGAGCTCAAGCGATGGTTAGACGAGGGGCGGTCGGTGGCTTTATTGGATACTCGCAATGATTACGAAGTTGCGTTGGGTACATTTCATGGAGCGATTGATCTGCAATTGAAGACTTTCCGTGAGTTTCCTTCCGCAGCGGCGGCGTTGCCAGAGGAGGTTCGCAAGCAACCGGTGGTGATGTTTTGCACTGGGGGTATACGTTGCGAGAAGATTGGTCCTTACATGAAGGGTTTGGGGTTCGAGAACATTTACCAGCTTGAGGGTGGAATCCTCAAGTACTTTGAGGATTGTGCGCAAGAGCATTATGACGGTGAGTGTTTTGTTTTTGATCAGCGTGTGGCAGTTGATCCTTCGTTGGCACCGACGGATGTCTACGAGTGTTTCGCGTGCAAGCATGTGTTGACATTGGAGGATTGCAGTTCGCCGAAGTATCGGGAGGGGGTGAGTTGCCCGCACTGTTACAAGGATCCTTCTGAGAGCGCCAAGGATAGGCTTGCGGTACGTCAATCCAAGATCAGCGCAGTTGCAAACTCGCAGCCTGGGTGTGTGCCTTATGAGAATCGTCGTTGGATATCGATACCACAGCAGTGCGCTGGGATGCAACTGATTGATGCATTGCAAACGATATATCCTCCTTACACGGTTGAGCAATGGCTGGAGGCGATTCGGGCCGGCGAGATTACTTCGCCTGCTGCGACGAAGACGCAATGGCGCACGGAGTCGGTGCAAGCAGAGAGAATTGTTCGCGAGGGGGAGCGATTTTTACATTCACTTCCGGGATACACTGAGCCACCGATTGACCCATCGATTGTTTTGTTACATGAGGACGATGCGATCGTAGTGGTGCACAAGGGGGCGCCGTTGCCTTTGCATCCGTCGGGGAGGTATCAAAAGAATTCGTTGGAGTGGATTTTGCATGAAGCTTATTTCCCGGAGAAGCTTCGTCCGGCGCATCGCATTGATGCGATGACCACTGGCTTGGTGGTGTTCACGCGCAAGTTCAAGTTTGCATCGGTGTTGCAACCGCAGTTTGCGAGTGGGGATGTTGAAAAGACTTATTTGGCTTGGATTGACGGGGTTCCGAGTTGGGCTTCGACTTGTTGCGAATTGCCTATTTCAGAAGTTTCATTGCCAAATGGCGGGCGGCAGATTGACCCGAGTGGGCAACCTGCCGTTACGCAGATCCAAGTGGTTCGCAGCGAAGGGAATCGTACGTTAGTTCAGATCGAGCCGAAGACGGGAAGAACGCATCAGATACGGCTGCATCTTGCTGCGTTAGGGCATCCGATTGTTGGGGATCCACTGTATGGTGACGTGCGTTACCGCGAGGGGCGTGAGCCGATGTTGCTCCATGCTTGGAGGCTTAGCTTTAAGCATCCATTGCACTTGGAGCGAGTGAGTTACCAAGCGGATCGTCCCGAGTTTCTTTGAGTAGGACTATGTCCACGCGTTCGTGCAGGCTTCAACGAGTTTCACAACGACTGGGGGGGACTTATTCGCGATAGTTTGCAAGCCAATGGGCGTAGGGTGCTGGCAAGGTAGCCCATGCTGCGGCTGCATGACTTTCGTTTGTATTACTCAAGTTTGCATTACCGAGTATTTCTTTTGCAGCGCGGTATGGCCAGTGAGGTTCTGCGAGAAGACGTCTTCCGAAGGATGCAAAATCGATTTTCCCTTCTTGGATAAGTCGATTGGTGCCTAAGGCGTCATCGAGAAGCCAGCTGGTCGTGCCAGGCAGATTGGTTTCTTTTAGAACGCGGGAGGTGATATCGACCATCATATTGGTACCCCAGGGAATGGAAGAGTTTGGGGTATTGAATCCCATGGAGACATCGACGGAATCGAGTCCTTGGGTTTTCATTGTTTTCAGAAGATCGATCGATTCGCTAAGCATTTGTTCGTCGTTGCCATCGAAGTCGACGACACCAAGGCGAGCGGTAAGTGGTTTATTTTCGGGCCACACAGCTTTGGCAACATCGAGTGTTTCGCGGAGGTACCTCCCACGATTGAAAGCGTTTCCGCCATATTCATCCGAGCGATGATTCGAGTGAATCGACCAGAAATTCTGCGCGAGGTATCCGTGAGCGAAATGGAGTTGTAACCATTCGAAGCCGAGTTCTCGTGCGCGTACGATAGCGGCTTTCATATCAGTCTGAACGCGATGGATGTCATCGACGCTCATTTCTTTGGGAACTTTATTGAGTTTGGCACCGAAGGGCAGGGGGGAGGGGGCTATGGTGGTCCAAGCGTTGGGTTTTCCGTCTTCGATGTGATCGTCACCTTCCCAGGGTCGGTTCGCTGAGGCTTTGCGACCGGCGTGAGCGAGTTGGATTCCGGGTACAGCGCCCCATTTTTTGATTTCGCGCACGATGGGTTCGAGTGCGGCTGCTTGGGCATCATTCCAGAGACCGGCGTCAGCCCAAGTGATACGACCTTCTGGGGAAACCGCGGTTGCTTCTACGATGACAAGTCCAGCCCCGCCGCGGGCGAGGGAGCTGTAGTGGACGAGGTGCCAATCGTTTGCTGCGCCGTCGACCGACATGTATTGGCACATGGGAGCGACAACGATACGGTTTCGAAGGGTCGTATCTTTGAGTTTGAATGGATCGAGGAGGGATGCCATTAGGTTGACTTAATTCTTTGAGGTTGGAGAAAGGAGTAGGAAGTCGATACCGACCATGAATCCCGGAACAGCTTCTGGGTGTTTGCCCACGACGATAACTTCGAGTTTGTGTTTGCCTTGGGATAGTTTTCTTGGGGGGAGGTTTACGACGCCGGTGGTAATCACATCAGGGTTGTTAAAGCAATCGATGGGTTCGCCAAGTTTTTCGCCATCGATCGCGAGTTGGATGATTGCGTAATCACGGGCTTTAGTAAGCGCCGTAGATAAGCTGTAGGTTGCTTCGTCGGCTACATCGAATTCGAGGACAAGGCGATCATTTGGTTGTGCGCCGGTCCACCAGAGGTGGTCGTTTCCGCTCCATTGATCTTTAGGGAAAGCGCGCATGTCTTGTCGTTGGGTGGTACCGCGAGTCTTTTCGAGGACTTTCATGGCTTCGCCTTCGATGGCGTTTGGAACATTTCCTTTCGCATCGAAGTTGGGTTTTGGGCCGCGGAGGGGGACTTGAGAAGGGCTGGCAAGGTAGCCGACGAGATCTCTTATTTCCTCTGGGGGCATTGGGTCGAGCAGACCGTTTGGCATGAGGGATAGTTCGGAGAGTTTACGTTGTTCGATTTCGTTTTTAGCAACAACGACGAGGTCGTTAATTGTTTTCAGGGTGATTGCGCTGTCGGTTTCTTTGGTGATTAGACCTGAGAGTACGCGACCGTCGTCGAGTTGTAGCAAGGTCATTTGGTAGTCTTTGCCGACGACGGCATTGGGAGCGACAAGATTTTCGAGGATGTAGTTAAGGTCTGCTCGGTTGGATCCGGTCAGATCGGGGCCGACTTTTTCGCCTGCACCGAAGAGTTGGTGGCAAGCAGCGCAGTGTTTATTGAAGAGGGTTCGGCCGTTGCTCGTATCGGCTTTCGCTAGGAAGTTTTTCGTAAGGATCGTTTTGTATTTTTCGATTGCAGCTTTTTGTTCTTCGCTGGAGGTGCCGACTTTACCCCACGACTTATTGATACGTTCAAGGAGTGGAGCATCGTTAAGGCTAACCATTTGACGGACGTGGAAGGCATGGACATCGGAGCGAGCGATTTTATCGGCTTCGATGGCATCGAGGAGTTTCTGAGCAAATGGTGCGCGAGTAACTAGTGTTGCGACGGCGTCTTCGCGTGCGGTCTTTGTGAGTTTGTTGTAGATCGATAGAAGTTTATCGGGGGTTTGGTTGTCGGCGACTGCGGCTAGAGCGCGGATTGCAGGAGCTTGGAGTTCTTCGTTATCGAGAACTTGGTAAAGGGTTGGCGCGAGTTCCTTATCGCGACCTTTGACGAGTATTTCCAGAGCGCGGAGGCGTTCAGGGGTTGGGCGTTTAGCATCGGCGAGGAGTTGGCGAAGTTGTGGGAAAGCGCGTTGGTCACCGAAGGCTACTGCGAGGCGTAATGCGAAATCACGGATTTCTTCAGAGTCTGATTTTGCGAACGCATCGTAAGCGGCTTTCCATGATTGAGGTTGAGGGACATTGACGCGTCCTTCCATGGATCGGCTGATTTGCTCAAGTGCAGATTGTTGTTGTTCGGTGGGCCAAGATGGGATTTGAGCCATCAAAGCATCGAGTCCTTGTTCGTCGGCAGCGGTGCGGCGGACGATGTATTCGGAGAGTAGTGGAATTTGGCTGGCTTTAGCGAGTTCGATTCCTCGAGTTGGGTTTGCTGCTACGAGGCGTTCGATACCGTACCAAGTTACGAGAGGGATATTTCGATCTTTCGCGTCTTGTGCGTGTGTGACGAGTGCTTGAGCGATTTCCCAAGCGGGTTCGTCGGCGAGTCGGCTTAGAGCAGAGGCTAGGTACAAGCGAACGACGGGATCGTTGGACTTGTTGTTTGCCAGTTCGATGAATTTGGCGAGTGATGTTGGTTCGACTTGTCGGTCTTCACAGAGGAGTTGAATTGCCCAAGCTTTGACAAACGCAGAGGGGTGTTTTAAGAGAGATTGGAGTGTGGGTTCGTCCAAGGCGTTGGTGGCGTGACCGAGCCACAGGCCGCGAAGGACCCGTGTTTCATCATCGCTGGCGAGGAGACGAACGAGTTCCTGGGAAATGTCTTTGAGATCGAGTTGTTTGTTCGCGGCGCGTTCTTGGAGGATGCGTCGTGAGGTGCGGACGAACCAATCGTTTTTGTGCCAAGCGAGTTTGGCTAGTTCGGCGTCGGAGAGTTTCGAGAGATCGACCGGTTTTCGGTTAGGAACACCATAGGAGATATTGTAGACACGTCCGTTGGTGCGGTCCCAGATTTCGGGGTTAACTCGGTGGCAGGCGTTGCGATCGTACCAGTCGATAAGGTAGACAGAGCCGTTGGGGGCGGTGCGAAGGTTGATGCCTCGGAACCAGCGATCGTTGGAGAGGAGCAAGTCATCTCCGTGTTTACCGATGTAGCCGCTTGCGTCTCGTACGAGGCGGTCCATGTTAACGCGGTTGCCGTGAATGTTGTTGAAGAAGATTTGGTTTCGGTAGCGATCGGGCCAGTTGTCACCGAGGTAGATCATCGCGCCGCAATGAGCGTGACCACCGCCGGCATCCGAGGTGTCGTCTTGGATGCCAGGTTCGTGGCCCCACCAAGCGTGATCGCCGATATTGCCGGCGTAGTGCAGGTGATCAGCGATGGTTTTGATGTCGTTGAAGACGTAGCGGTTGAAGTGTTCGCCGGCTTGGCGTTGGTAGTGAGCGCCTTGGATGATGTGATAGAGGTGAGGGATGACGCAAGCGGTGATGAAGGCTTGGCCGTGATCATTGAAGTCCACACCCCAGGGGTTTGAGGTACCCCATGCGAAGACTTCGAAAGTATGATTGGTTGGGTGGTAACGCCAGACAGCGGCGTTCATCGGAATTCTATCTTTATCGGGAGTGCCAGGTTTTCCAACTTTGCTGTGGGTAAATACGCCGTGGCATCCGTAAAGCCAGCCATCTGGTCCCCAGTTGAAGGCGTTGAGAGTTTCGTGCGTGTCTTGGTATCCGAATCCATCGAGAAGAATCTGAGGTTGGGAGTCAGGGATATCGTCGCCGTTTGCATCGGGGATGAACATGAAATAGGGAGCGGCGCCGACCCAAACACCGCCGAAGCCTACTTCGAGTCCACTGACAAGGTTAAGGCCTTCGATGAATTGTTTTCGCGAGTCGAAGACTCCGTCATGGTTGGTGTCTTCAAGGATGATGATCTTATCGAGGCCTTGGCCTTCGGGGGCTCGTTTGGGGTAGGTGTAGGCTTCTGCGACCCAGAGGCGACCTTTATGGTCGAAGGCCATTGCGACGGGTTGGTGGATTTCGGGTTCACCTGCAGCGAGTTGGACGTGGAAGCCTTCTGGAACCGTCATGTGGTTAGCGGCTTCTGTGCCGGTGAGGTCTTCCTTGAGTTCTCCCCGTGGTTTTGGTTGAGCGGCTTGGTAGGCGATGCCGGAGAGTTCATTGGTTTGGTGTTTTAGGACGTGGCAACCGAGCATGCCGCCGACAACGATATCAGGGGACTGATTTCCATCGACATCAGCAATAACAATTTGTCGACCGATTCCGGCGGAGTCATCAGCAAGGTGAGGGATCCAGTCGACAGAGTCTTTGTCGTTGCGGTTTAGTTCGAACCAATAGACAACAGGACCGGCGTCCCAATTGGAGCTTTGTCGATGGTGCGACCAGTAAGTTTTCCCGGTTACGATATCTTTCAAGCCATCGCCATTGATGTCAGCGAGTTGAACGGAGTGGAGTTCAGAGAAGTGGATCCCGTAGGGGTTTTCTGAGGGTTTGCTACCCATGATCAAGTGTTTGATGAATTCGCGTTGTCCGTTGGCACTTGATCGTTGTTCCCACCAGGCCAGTCCGTAGCCGTGCGCGTCTAGGCTAGTGATTACATCGTTGAGACCATCGCCGTTGACATCGTAAGCGAACATATCAGCGCCGCCGGGGCAGAAGGGTACGGCTTCGAAGTCCCAAAGGCCTTCACGGTTGGTGCCTGGGTTTTTGAACCAACCGGTATTCATGATGATGTCGATGTGATTGTCTCCGTCGACGTCACCGACACCGAGAGCGTGGCCGAATCGTTCGTGGGCGATGGCTTCTGAGATTCGGGTGAACTTCCAAGGTTCAAAGCTGTTTTTAGACGGGGTGGCGTAGCCGAACATTCCGGCGCGGGTACAGACAAGTTCAGGAAGTCCGTCGCCGGTGATATCGGTGAAAGCTGGCGATTCGTTGGATACCCAGTCGAAGACTTGGTGTTTGGTCCAGTTTTGGGCAGATTCGACGTTCGGGCCGGGGTTTTCGTAGACGAAAGCGGGGGTGCCGGGGAATCCGACGGTGAGGACATCGTTGTGTTTGTCGCCGTTGAAGTCATGGACCCAAGCGAAGAAGTGGTCAGCGTAGGCGTTCATCGGTTGTGGTTTTGCAGGGTAGATTTCAAAGGACTTTTTGAATTCTGGACCTGCGAACCAGTAGGGGCCGTAGACGACATCAGCGTGACCGTCGCCGTTGAGGTCACCGACGGCGGCACCTTCGCTGAAGTAGGTATTCGTGAGGGCCTGGCGTTGGAAGGAGTGGACAGGACCTGAGGAAGTAGAGGGGGCCGAGGTGGTTGGCTCTTCGGCAAGGCAAGGAGCGAGGGCCGAGGTGAGGGCCAAGCAAAGTAGTTGTAGGGTGCGAATGGAGAACGAAGGGAGTGGGCACATGAAGCGGGGGGAAGGGGATTTAGCCATGGTGTTATGGTTGGGTAGGAAGTCGGATGACTGAGAGGGTTTGGAGGCCGAGAGGTTGGTTAGCAAGTTAGGGAGTAGCGGAAGCCACCGGAGAGGATTTTACACCAATTGGGAGGGAGTCCGGAGGGGAAACCGGGATGGAAAACCGGTTAGTATTCGGCGAGTTCATTCAGGGATGGCAGGGTTAGCTTCGCTAATTCAATTGGTTTTTTTGGCCGAAAACAGTCGCTTTTGCTAGCAATTTCCCGCTGCGGTTCGGGGACTGTCCCCAATCCGGGGTCGGAAAGCCCCTTCTTTAGAGCGGAAAAACCCTTCTTTTGCGGGGTTGCTGCGGGGGTGTTGCTAGGGGACTGTCCCCTGGTTAGGCGGATTTTTTGGGGGGGATGCTAGCAATTTCGGGGGATGGTTCGGGGTCTGTCCCCGAACCGCGCATTTTTTTGGGGGGGTTTTTAGTTCTTTATGGGGGGCGCGATCTCCGCCGACCCT
>CAZACJ010000008.1:16430-18993 GCA_964483385.1 uncultured Pirellula sp.
CCCCCCCCCCCCCCCCCCCCCCCCCCCCCCCCCCCGCCCCCCCCCCCCCCCCCCACCCCCCCCCCCCCCCCCCGCCCGCACGAGGGCTTGATGGGGGGCGCGATCTCCGCCGACCCTCCAAGATTCGCGGATTCGCGATTCTTCAGATGCCGTCGGTTCTTTGCAAAAACCAAACAGATACCAACAACGCTTTCGCTAGCGATTGGCTACACGTACCCCTGATGCACTGGCTTGATCACTAACTCGGGAATGTGCACCCTAGCAGGCAACGCCACAATAGATACGACGACTTGCCCGACATCACTTGGACGCAAAATCAATTCCCTTTGCTCTTGAGACACCGGAACTGGACGTTGCTCTAGAATCGGTGTGTCGACTTCTCCAGGATAGATATTCGTTACGCGAACTCCTTCGATACCGACTTCATTCGCTACACAGGTTCCCAACGCCGTCATCGCAAACTTACTTGCAGCATAGGCCACGCCACCTAATGCCAGCGCTCGCTTGCCGGTCACGCTGGAAATGTTGATGATTGTCCCGGACTTGCGCTGCCGCATCTGCGGCAGGATTGCATAAATCATGTTGTATGCACCCGTAGCATTGATCGCGACGACGTCGTCCCACTGCTCCGGACGCATCTCTCCGATGGTGCGATTTTTGATATTTACCCCGGCTGCATTCACCAGAATCTCTACTTCGCCAAATTGTTTGCGGACTGCCTCGACGAAATTTGCAACACTTTCGCGGTCTGTCACATCCAACGGAATTCCAATCACTTGGCCCTTGCCAAGGCCCTGGAGTTTTGCCGCAGCTTCTTCTACCACTTCCTTGCGTCGTGAGCCGATGGCTACCCGGTAGCCACTTTGTACCATCGCTTCGGCGATTCCATACCCAATTCCGGTTGCTCCACCGGTGATGATTGCAACAGGAGTTTTCGTGGTTGTCATCTTCTATTCACTATCTCTACGCGGAACTGGAAATCGATGGCGGCAAACTCCGCTCTGTGTGGCCTTGGCCATCGGTGGTGGATGCTGGGAAGTCGCTTGTGCTTTTCCTCGGGAGCTAACCCTTCCTTCAGCGCAGCTCCCTCGGTGTTTCCTTCCCGAGAGCCGACTATAGTAACGGCTTCGGGGACCGAAGCGAAGGGCCCCGAGTTCTTGAGAAAATCTTTTGAAAATTCCCCTAAGAAATCGACTTCTGTCTCGTTTCTCTTTTGTCAGCACCGACAGGATGTACGAATTTGGACTTTGAATCACTGTGGCAATAGAGCAGCAATTTCCTTCGGAAGATGAGCGCCGTTGGGTGCAATCGGTTTTTGACCGTTTGCAGCGTCCGTTGATTGCGTATTGTGGCAGGTTGCTGCATCGCAATTGGGATCTTGCTCATGATTGCGTTCAAGAGGCCTTTGTGCGTCTTTGTCGTGCCGACCGCTCGGCTGTCGACTCTTATGTCGATGCTTGGCTTTATAAAACTTGTCGCAATATCGTGATGGATATCCATCGTCAGGAGTCCCGAATGGGTCAGGAACTGGAGACGGTTGCAACGGCTAGTACGCGTTCGCGCGAACTTGAGCCGTTCGAGAATGTATCTCGGAAGGAACAATCGATGGAGCTTGAGGAGAACATCGCGCAGTTACCCCCTTTGGAGCGTGAAGCACTCTCACTTCGGCTCGGTCAAGGGCTTTCGTACAAGCAGATCGCCGAGGTGATGGAGGTCAGTGTCTCGCACGTTGGGGTGCTTTTGCATCAAGCGCTCGGACGCTTGCGCGGATCGATGAATAGGGCTTCTGGGGTAATCAAGTAAAGGTAAATATCATGGATCATTCTTCTAATATGTCGTTCGAGCCTTGGATGCTTACTGCCTACGCACTAAACGAACTCGACGATGAGCAACGTGTTCTGGTTGAAGAGCGACTGGCGATCGATCCTCAATTGCAAACAGAGTTGGAGTCTATTCGCTCGATGGCTCAACGAGTGGAGCAGGAGTTTGCTTTCTCGAATGCAAACATTCCATTTAGAAGTGAGGTTGCTCCCATCGGAGAAGCGAGTGGGATTTTGGCTACCGAGGCTTTGCGACCGTATGCTCCTTCGGTCGGTATCGATGCTAATGTGCTTCCGTCTGTCGACGAGTTGCGATCGTTGCGTCGACGCCGTTTCGCTACCCTTTTGGTCGCGGGTTTGGCCGCCGGAATGGTTGGAGTTTCATTTTGGTTAGTCCAGCCGGTGCGCGAGGAAGTACGAGGGATTGCTCTCGGTCGTGCGTCGAAGGTTGAGACTTCCGGGGGACTCGTCGATCGGATCAATGCAGAGTCGCAGTCTCTTGGTGAGCGGGTCGTGCAGCAGAGCGGTTCAGAAGCGATTGAGTTTGATGATAGTCCGAAAAATGATGGAGCGAGTTCACCAACGCAGAAGGTCGGTAAGGAGATCCAACGGGGATCACTTCTGATGGACTCTGAGGTTTCAGAGGGCGAGTTTGGTATTGCTGCTGCGGGACCGGGTGCTACCGGATCGCCTAGTGCAGTAGCGCCTAGTGCCGTAGCGCCAGGAGTTGGAGGGCCAGATGT
>CAZACJ010000008.1:19093-68031 GCA_964483385.1 uncultured Pirellula sp.
CGCCTAGTGCAGTAGCGCCTAGTGCCGTAGCGCCAGGAGTTGGAGGGCCAGATGTCGCTGGGTTTGGTGGTGGCGTTGGTGGTGGAACCGGTGCGAGTTCTGAAGGAGCAGCTGCAGCGGGAAAAATGGACGGCTTGAGTGCTCTTGCAGATCCAGAATCAATGGCTTGGAACGGAAGACGTCTCTCCGAGACTCAGGGGCAAGCTCCAGCAACTCCAGCGGATGCGAGAGGACTTGGTGGACAAGCTCCAGCGAATTGGGATTTCCAGTTAAAAGCTCTAACTCGAAATCGCGGGGGGGAAAAAATGTCGAGTAGTGAGCTTGCTAAAGGCACAGAGGAATTTGAAGTCCGTGGGCTTGGTTCTAGGGGGAGTGAGGGTAAGGCGTTTTCCGAAAATTCTGAAGTGGATTGGTTTTCTGAAGTGGATCGATTCCCGGACGAGTTGCGGCAAAATGTTCCGAGGTTTCGTCAGCCTGCGTCTGGGGATCGATTTGAGTCGATCGTGGAGAATCCGTTTGTGGACGTTAAGACGGAACCCTTATCGACCTTTTCGATCGACGTGGATACGGCTTCCTACTCGAAGTTGCGTCAGTATGTCTTGGAGCAAAATGTACTTCCTCCTGCTTCATCGGTGCGAATCGAAGAGTGGTTGAATTACTTTGACTATAGCTATCGTGGTCCCGAGGGAGACGATCCGTTTGCAGCGCATTTGCGCATGGCGGAGTGTCCATGGAATGAGCGTCACAAGCTTGTGCGAGTCGCGATACAGGCCAAGCGGGTTGAGTCGGAGCAGCGACCATCTTCGAATTTGGTGTTTTTGATTGACGTGTCTGGTTCGATGGCAGATGCGAACAAGTTGCCGTTGGTCAAGCGAACGTTAACTCTGCTTGCGAATCAATTGCGTGAGCAAGACCGTGTTGCGATTGTCGTGTATGCGGGTGCAGCGGGTTGTGTATTGCCGAGTACGAATGGTTTGAAGAAGGAGCAGATCTTATCGGCGATTGACGAATTGCAATCGGGTGGTTCGACGAATGGAGGTCAAGGCATTGAGTTGGCTTATCGGTTGGCCAAAGAAAACTACATCGAAGGGGGAGTGAATCGTGTGATACTTTGCACGGACGGTGACTTTAATGTTGGCACCACGAGCAACGACGCTTTGGTCGCTTTGGTTCGAGAGCAAGCGAAGAACAATGTGTTTTTGACTTGTTTGGGATATGGGAGTGGGAACTACAACGATGCGATGATGGAGCGCATTACCAATGAGGGTAATGGGACTTATGGGATGGTGGACAGTGAGTTGGAAGCGCGTCGGGTGATGGGAACACAGCTCAATGGAAACTTGATGACGATCGCAAAGGATGTAAAGATCCAGATTGAGTTCAATCCGCAGAAGGTGGAGTCTTATCGATTGATTGGTTACGAGAACCGCAGGTTGGCTGCGGAGGATTTCAACAACGACAAGAAGGATGCGGGAGAGATTGGTGCGGGGCACCGCGTGACTGCGCTTTATGAGGTAGTTCCGGTGGGAGTAGGGGGGGTGAAGTCTAGGGATGTAGACGGGTTGCGATATGCGATTAAACCACAGGAGAGTGAGTTGAAGGAGCGAGAGGAGCTTCGTCGGGAAGCGAGTGATCGAGAGGAGGGTGATGGGATTCGTTCGAAAGAGTGGTTGCTGTTGAAGATTCGCAGCAAGCGTCCTGAGGGGACAGAGAGCACGAAGCAGGAGTTTGTATTGGAGGATTTTCAGGGGGTTGAGGAACAGAGTGGTCAGGCAGACTCCCGTGATTTCTTGTGGGCATCTAGTGTTGCCGAGTTTGGGCTGTTGATGCGACGCAGTGCATTGGCTCCTGGGATGGATTGGGACAGGATGCTTGCAAGGGCATACGAATCGAGTGGAGAGGATCCATTGCGTCGTGAATGTGTGGTGCTTATGCAGAGGGCTAGAGCATTGATAGGTCGATAGGAGCTGACATGAATCTGTTAGGATTACTTGGTCAGGATGCGTGAGGAGAAGTGGTGGTAAATAAAAAAACCGCCGACGGGTGACGTCGGCGGTTTTCAATTTAAGGAGTTGTATTGGAACTCGATGGGTTAGTTGAGATTTCTCAAAGCGTATTGAATACCGAAGGTGAAGAAGGTCCCGAGACCGAAGTTTAGGATTTCTTCGCTAGGTTTGTATCTTAGGATCAGGATATCTCCGGGTTGTACCAAGATTCGTTCACGTGGATCGACGTTGGCTTTTGCCAGATCGATTTCGATGGTGATCTGTCCGTTGCAAGGTGTTTTCCGAAGTACGTATAACATTCCTGGAGGGACGCCGCCGAAGAG
The DNA here is from genome assembly GCA_964483385.1 of uncultured Pirellula sp. Taxonomy (GTDB): domain Bacteria; phylum Planctomycetota; class Planctomycetia; order Pirellulales; family Pirellulaceae; genus JBKCUI01. The sequence continues at coordinate 21,423 of CAZACJ010000008.1, forward strand.
GCGTCCAAGACCGCCGACTCCACCGCCACCGCCGCCGCCTTGCTGAGGGCTGGAGATCCCGCCACCGGTTAGGGCCATTGCAGCGACGACATCGAGATCGTAGTCACGTGGAATTTTGAATTCGCCGCCGGGCAGTAAGCCACCGGTGTAGAAGACTTCTGCTTCGCGAGATTCGATATACACGATATCGCCATCTTCAAGAATTACGTCTTCGGAGCGAAGGCTTGGGATAACTCCTGGGGGCAATCGCATCGGGATTTTGAGAATTGCTGGATCTTCTGGGAGTGGAGGAGGGCAACCGCAAGGATCTGGGTTGCAGTAGTATTGTTGGTAGAACTGTTGTACGAATTCATCACGTCTTCGTTGATCGGCGCGCGAAGCGCGAAGTACTTTGACTTCGTTCTTTGCGTTAACCCCTGGTAGTCCGCCGGATTCGATGAGTGCATTGAGGACGTCGTTTTGGTATGCTTTGAGTTTCACCATACGTCCAGAGGCGCTTTGGTCAGATCCACGGGTGAAGCTATTGCTTCCACCTTGTTGACCTGCATTTGCACCGCTTGTTCCGATGTCTTGACGAACTACGATGACGTTATAGGTTCGTTCTTTCATGAGGGTAACGATGGGTTGTAAGCGGCTTGATTCTTTCAAGATCTCGGAGTCGAGATAATACTTGCGGATCAGGTCGCGCGTTTGGTCGATGGTTAGGCCTCGTACTTTGATTGGTTCGAGGTTTGGCAATTGGATGGTGCCGTCGTTGATAACAGCTACCGGGAATCCGAGGGACGGATCGAGTTGGCTGGTAGCATCTGGGAAGTTCACAGGAGGTGGTTCGGGTGGACGGTCTGGTGGTACGTATGGCAAGATACCTTCGATATAGATCCCGAGGATGTCTCCTTCATCGAGAAGGTAATCTCGGGGTGGTTCTTGAGACAACCGCGAGGGGTCGAGGGGGACTAAGTTGTTTTTGCTTTGGGCTAGGAATTGCGGGGGGAGTCTTTTGGCGGGGATCCCCGAGATTGGCTGCGTGATGGTCGAGCAACCGGTACTGAGTCCTCCGAGGAGGAGTAGGCCGACGGTGCTGAGGCGTCGCGTCCAATGACTGAGTTTCGATTGGATTCGAGTTGGGTTTTGCATTAGGTTCCAGCATTTGGTCATGAGTGTATACCTCGCTTGCTGATTCTTCTCGTTTACTTGAGTATTGGTTGATGAAGTTAAGGAGCACCCTCAAGGGGCGAGAAGACTTAGGGGCGATTGATGATTCCTGAGGCGTCTGGAAGTGGAGAAAGAAGGGGTTTGTTCGGGGTGATTTGGGGAGTAGCCTGAGGGACTCCTGGTGGGATGTCTTGTTGCAGTACTTGAGGTGCAACGACTTCGGCTTCGAAGAATTCCGCAGGTGCTTGGTTGTTGAGGTTTGGGTCGAGCAAACTGCGGTTCATGTCGTACTTTGGAACTGGATACACACCGTTGTATTGGTTTGGCATCAGTTGGTGGTCGACGTATTGTTTTTGGATTGCGGAAGAGGTTTGGATTTGGTGCCAAGATCCCACCCCATCTTGATCGGCGGCTTGTGCGCCGTGTGGGAATCCAGCGAACCAAGCGGCCACACGAGCTTGGCCTTCGGCGGATTGGTATCTCCAGTGCCAGTATTCGCGGGGTGGAAAAGCTGGTGTGCATCCGTCACCACCATCTGCGACGCTTAGATAACCAGCGAGGTATCCTCGTTTAAATTCTTTCGTGTATTTTTGGTCGACGAAGCAATGTTTTTGGGCGTGCCATGATTTCATAGCGAGCGAATGTGCTCGACTACTCATCATGTATTCATTCCATTCGTTGTTGTATCGGAAAAGGTTGTTGATGCCGGTCATTGCGGTACAACCGGGAGTTGTAGCGATTCCCAAGCTGAGGCAAATACCTGCGAGAAGTTTCCAGCGGTTGCGGGTCGATGCGTTCGATCCGAATTGATTTTCTCGTCGTTTCAGTGCCATCGACGAATCCCCTTGTATGCGTTTCGTATTGCTGAATTGCTAGCAAAGTCAGGGTATGGTTCCGCGTGAGGTACCAAGATCCCTACATCGTAATATCGCCTTCGGGTTGTTCCGAATTTAATGATTGTCTTAGTGATGACACGAATAACGCTTTTTTGTTGTTTGCGAGTTTCTCCTGCTGGGAATTCTGTGATTTGATTTCGTTGGTCAGCTGATTGGATCGATGCTAGAGCGAGCGGGTAGATAGAGCGATCGGGTAAATAGAGCGATCGGGCAATTAGAGCGAGCGGGCAATTAGAAAGAGCAGAGAGTCGAATGGAGAGGGGGGCGAAGCGGATGGTAGGGCAAGGTCAGTTACTATGGCGTTTGGTAGGTATTTGTAGTCTTTTGTTGTTGGTGGTTTCTCCGTGGATTTATGCTAGTGCGAGTTGGTCGGTTCAGTGGTGGTTATTTGTGTTGGGGGCGGTTTTAGGGTTGTTGTTATTGGGGAATGTGCTTGGTCGGCTAGCAACTGTGGCAGTTAATTTCGAGGGTGGTCGGGTGGTTCGTTTGCGTCCACCTACGGTAGCTTGGGTATTGCTGGTATTGGGATGTTTTGCGCAGTTGCAGTCGGTTCGGTGGTGGGATGCGGATTTGCCTGCACATTGGCCATTTTCTTCGATTTCTTTGCAGCAGTGGGCGTTAGGTTTTCCTGCGGGAGGCAAGCACGATTTGCGTTGGGAGGAGGCGGAGGAGAGGGTGTTGGGGGGAGAGGAGGCGAGGTTAGCGATAAGTGTTGAGCCGATGACGACGCGGGGTGCATCGAGCAGTTTGTTTTTAGCTGCTTTGTTGGTTTGGGGTGCTTCGGTATCGTTTGGGTATCGCAAGGATTATCCGTGGCTTCTGGTTGTTTTGACGGTATTGGGTGTATTGGTAGGGGCTTATGGGTTGTTGGGGGCTTTTCAGCGGCAGTCACCTAATCTTTTGGGATTGGTGTATGGGAGGTCGTTTTCTGTGTTTGTTTCGCGGAATTCGGCGGGTGCATTTTTGAACATTGCGTTGGCTGCATCGTTAGGTTTATCGGTCCAGCGGTTTCTTCGTGTATGGGAGATGTCGCGAGGGGATCGTCCTCATGGGAACATGTCGAGTTGGCCATTTTTAGCGCGGATTCGGTTTCGATTGAAGCAGTTGATTGAGCATTTGGATTACCGAACGCAGGTGGTTTGGATGTGTACGTTGTTTTTGGTGTTTTGTGTACCGTTGAGTTTGTGTCGAGGGGCGTTTCTTAGTGCGTTAGCTGCATTGTTTGGAACGATTGCATTGAGTTGGCCTGAGGGGGGGCGTCGTGGAGGGGTTAGTATTGCAGCTTTGGTGACGATTGTATTTGCGTTGTTGTTGATGGTGTTTTTGCAAGTTGATCAGAATGCGTTGCAGCGGATGGAGAGTATTGAGTCGATTGATTTTTCGCAGGATCAGCAGGCAGGTCGGTTATACATTTGGGGAGTGAGTTGGCGTGCGGCGATGCATTATGGGCTTTTGGGATCTGGATTAGGAACATTTCATGTTGCGGCTTTGCCGTTTCAGTCTCCATCTTCGCTTGGTTGGTATTACCATGCGGAGAGTATGGTGGCCGAGGCGATAGTAACGTTGGGTTGGTTTGGATTTTGTTTGTGCATTGTGGGGTGTATTGCGGCGTTGTTTTCAGTATTGGGGATCTATGTTGGTAAGGGGTATCGAGAGTACTTGCCGTTGAAGGTGGCGGGTATTTTCTTTTTGATTAGTCAGTTTTTGCATGCTTGCATCGATTTTGCTTGGATTTTGCCTGGGGTTTACATACCGAGTTGTCTGATGCTTGGGGCTTTGTCGGGTGCTTGTGCGGAATCGCAACAAGCTAGGGAAAAGATTCGAGAGAAGAGTCTCGAAGCGCGCCGTGGGGTGTTTGAGCGACGCGGCGAGGGGAGGATGGATAATGGGGGCGGGGGTATTTGGGGGAGTCGTTCTGGTTTCGCTGGGATTGTGTTTGGGTTGGTTAGTTTATTGGCGTTGTGGAATGGTCAGTCGGCAGTTGGAGTAATGTCTGTAGCGGAGGGGGTGGAGCGACGGATGCGGGATGCGTTTGAGTATCCTGGCAATTTGGGGGAGGGGAGTGGAGTGGCACAGAGGGAATCGCTTGTGGATCGTTGGTTGGATGGTTGTCTTGTGGGGCAGAGTTATGTTGGGTTGGATGGTTGTATGGAGAATGGAACGATGTTGCGATTGTTGGGGCAATCGATTGTTGCGGATTTGCGGTATGCATTATGGGAGCGGCGACCGAATGCTGCATCGGGTGAGCAGGCTTGGAGTCAGACATCACCGGTCGTGATGCGGCTTGCATTGGAGGATGCAAGTCAAGGGGATCGCGGCGCGGTGTATGCAGCATTGGGGGGGGACGAATCGATGCGAGCGTTATCGATTGCGGAGGGTTGGTTTCGTCGTGGGCAGTTGGTTTCTCCCTTTGATTGGCGACTGGTGTGGGGGCGGGTTTCGACATCTGTTCAGGAGCCTATCGAGTCATTGAAGCCTTATTTAGAGGTTTTATCGCGAGTCTCTTCGCATGTTCCTGGGATATTGCCTTCATCTACGTTGCTTTATCATCGGGTGATTTCCGAGCAGGAGCGGCAGGAGTTATGGCGACAGGGGATACGGGTGGATCGCAGGGAGTCGTTTAGTGTTGCTAGGGTGATGTCGGGAATGTATGCCGACGGGCAAATTCCGTTGGATGTTTTTCCTGAGGATGCGAGGATCTTGCGTAGTTTGTACAACGAGATTTTTACACAAGAATCATTTCCGTTGACGCATGGTGTATTGGGTGAGCGATTGATGGAAGCGAGCCAGAAATTGCCTTGGACGGGGACGCGTAGGGCGTTATGGATGAGTGAGGTTGCTAGGGAGACAGGTGATTCGGTTTTGGAGTTGGAGAATTTGGAGCTTGTGCTGCAGCTTGATCGAGACAATGTGCCATTGTTAAAGCGTGTGGTTGAGTTGTTGCTTGAGAGGAACGAGGAGGAGCGAGCTAGGGAGTACATGAAGATGTTGACTCGTTTAGCGCCGAAGGATCCTTTTGTTGAGCGAACAGAGAAGCGATTGATGGGGGGGTTATGAGTCGGGTATGTTTGCTGAATGTGGTGGGATTAACTCCGGCATTGTTAGGGCATGCGCCTCGGATATCTGCATTAGGCTCTGCGGTTTCATGGGTGCCTCCTATTCCTGCGGTTACTTGTACGGTCCAAGCGACCTTGTTGACGGGTTTAGCGCCGGACAAGCATGGGATTGTTGGGAATGGATGGTATGAGCGTCAGAGTGCTGAGGTTCGATTTTGGCAGCAGTCCAATCGTTTGATTGGGGGTACCAAGTTTTACGAGGGTGTAGAGACTGCGAAGATGTTTTGGTGGTTCAACCAGCATGCCCCGGTGCGATGGAGTGCGACGCCCAAGCCTCATTATGGGTGTGATGGATCGAAGGTTTTCGACATCATTGACGCTACTGAGTGCGAGTTGGTGAAGCATTTGGGGCCATTTCCGTTTTTCACGTTTTGGGGGCCGAATGCGGGGTTACCGGCAACGCAGTGGATTGCTCAAGCGACAGCGCGGGTGTTGAGGGAGAAGCGTCCTGAGTTGACGATGTGTTACTTGCCTCATTTGGACTATGACTTTCAGCGTTTTTCGGAACCGAGTATGGAGCGAGTGGCGGAGGTGGATCGATGTGCGGGCTTGGTGATTGATGCGGCGCGAGAAGTAGGTGCGATTCCGGTGGTGGTTTCAGAGTATGGATTGGTGCCGGTGAAGCGTGCGGTGGCGATCAATCGAATATTGCGTCAAGCTGGATTGTTGGCAGTGCGCAATGGGCCATTTGGAGAGATGTTATTGCCTGGTGATTCGCGGGCTTTTGCAGTGGTGGATCACCAAGTTGCACATGTGTATTTATCGGATCTTGAGTTGCGGTTAGGGGTAAAGCGTTTGTTGGAGGCTGAGGCTGGGATTGCGGCTGTGGTGTTACCTGAGGAGTTACGTTTAGGTCATGCTCGCAGCGGTGACTTGATCGTGTTGTCAGAACCTGACGCTTGGTTCAGTTACTATTATTGGCTTGAGGATCGTTATGCGCCTGATTTTGCCAGGACGGTGGATATACATCGCAAGCCGGGTTATGACCCTTGCGAGTTGTTCATGACATCTAGGGCGCGAGCGATGTTTCGATTGATGCAGAAGAAGTTAGGTTTTCGGATGAAGATGGATGTGATTCCGTTGGATGCTGGATTGGTTGGTGGGAGCCACGGCTTGGTCAATGCTCCGGAGCATAACCCGTTGGTAATTGGGCCGGATGCGCCGCAGGACATCTATGGGTTTGCGGGGTACATGCGTAGGCTGCTGGGCCGTACGTAGGAATGATGGATGTGGGAGGTTGCGAGGTTACTTGACCGAAGGATTTTTGTTTCGGTAGCGTTGGTCGATGACGACCCATTCGAATTTGCCGCTTTTGGAGGCTTTGCATTCGAAGATGGTTTTAGCGATATCGGAGATGCGAAAGTCTTTGCTTCGTTTATCGATGTAGTAGGCTTTTTCGGCGATAGCGAGTTGGTCTTCGGTTTCTTTGGGGATGAACTTCAGGACGGTACGTTCTTTGATGTTCACGCCGGCGGCTTGTAGGAGAGCTTTGTCGTACTGCATGAGTGCGTTGTTGGTAACGTAGGTGAAGAAGAGTCGTTTTTCTTGGTCGCGAGTACCGGAGCGACCTTTGGGAGATTTTGCGAGGTTAGTTGCGTAGTCAATGGTGGTAATGCCGCCACCGATTGCGGCGAGTTCGATACCGAAGGCATCGAGTTGGCCTGCGTAGGCTTTTCGATCACGAGCGGTGAATTTGAGTTCCCAGCGTTCACCTCGGTGGACGCCGTCGACCCCTTCGCCTTCGGGGCCGGGTGGTCGGCTGTCGCCTTGACCGCTGCGATCGCCGGTAACGGCATCGGAAGCCATGATGGTATCCATGGAAGCGATTGCGGCGATGGCATCGTTTACCATTTGAATGGTTTGTTCGAGGGCGGGTTCGTTGAGTTGTTCGACTTCGTCGGCTGCAGGGGGATCGAAGTCGCGTTCGAAGCCTGCTGCGTTATCTCCGCGTCCGGCGATTTGTTCGACGTCGATGGTCATTTTTTGGGGGCGAGTCCAGTTCATGGAGAGCAGGAACAGGAGGAACAGAGCGCTGACAGCGAGTGCGAGCATGACGGCGATGCTGATGAGCAAGCTGGAGACTTGTTCGACTTTGTTGGTCCTCATGGAGGATTCGTCGACGTAGAGCATTCCCTCTGAGCGTTGAGGTTTTGCGTTGGGTGCAATGGAGCTCATGGTATTGATTGCGTTGTTGTAGAAAGGGATGGGATTTATTCTACGAAGATATAATCTGGTCGTAGTTCGAGGAACCACGTTTTCCATTCGCGTTGGGCGCGTATTCGGTCTTGGTCTGTGATACCGCCTTCTTTTGGAAGGTGGTATTTATCGAGTTTTCGGGAGATCAGACGCAGGGAGGTTTCTGCGTTTCGGTTGACTTCTGTATCGCGATCGGAGAGGGCGAAAATCAGTTCGGGTACCATTTCGAGGTCATCGCTTCTGCCGAGGACTTTGGAAGCGATGCGGCGGGCTTTCCAGTCTTTGGATCTGAGGAGACGGGCGAATCGGTTGAGTTCATCTTTACGTCTTGCGGGGTCTTTTGAGAAGATGATTTTGTCGGGTACGAGTTGTTCTTCACCTTGTGATTTTTTGTCATCTTCGAGCATTTTCAGAGCATCATCGATACTGGTTGCTTCGTTTTTGGAGATGGGTTTCCCGTTGATCATGGTGATGGTGGTGAGATCGGAGGGGAGTTCATTTCCGCCGATAGCGATGGCTTCTTTGAGGTCGCCGATTGCTTTTTGGGTACTACGGATGAGGAACAGGGTAGCGAGGCAGGTAGAGGTTTGGGGGCCGAGTACGACGTCGACATCTGGGGCATCCACACCGCCCCAGGAGCCATCGCGACCTTGGACGGCTCGCATGCGTTCGACTTCGGCGTTGTACCATGGGGGGCTTTTGTTTTGTTTACCGTTAGCGATTTCGAGGAAGGATTCGAAGCGTTCGAGGGAGTAGAGGTAGTAGTAGTGCCAGGTAGTTTTTTGGTAGTTGTTTCTTCGATTGAAGTTTAGCCCGAGGTTGACGCAAGCATCGAGTCGTGCGCGGTCGACGTTTGCTCCTCTGCGTTTCTTTTCGGATTCGGCGATGACGCGTTTGAAGGCTGGTGGAATGAGTCCTTCTTCTTCTTCGGCTTCTGCGAGTCGGTTTCGAAAGACGCCGAGGATATCACCGGCGATCAGGACGCTGGAGAGGCCGCATGCGTTCAGGGAATGGGTGGATTGCAGGGCACCGGCGTTTCCTGGTTCGAACTGATAGGGCCAGCCGCCTTGATAGTTGCTTGATGGATCTTTGATTTGAGCGTTGTAGAGGTAGCCGAGTGTTCGCAGGATACGATCATCGGGAATTTCGATACCGACTTGGGCCATGGTCCAGAGGGCGAGCATGACGTATTGGGTTTGGGAGATATCGCCGCTATCGAGTTTGTGGGATCCATCGATGTAGCCGAAGGCACCGCCACCTTGTTGGATTCTGAGAAAGAAATCTCGGGCTTTGAGTAATTGAGGTCCGTAGTTATCGACGGAGACGCTGGCCAGGAGCATGCAAGCGACGGCCATGTGGTAGACGGTTTTGGCTTCGAAGCCGCCTTGAGCGGCGGTAATTTTATCGACGTAGTTTTTGGAGATGTTTAGACCGTGTGCGACGACGGGGTGATCTGGGTCTCCTTCGACTTTATAGATGGTATATGCGCCGAGGACTTCGATGCCGAAGGACTCGGACCCGGAGGCTTTGAGATTGGTGGTGGAGAGATACTGAACAGCCCGGTCGACCATTTCTTTGACGACTGGGTGATCTGGATAGTAGTTTTGAGCTTGGGCTGGTTTTGGAGTGGACCAGGTAGCGAAGCAGGTGGCCAGCAGGAGGATTGCGGTTGTTAGGGTTTTGTTTGAACCAAGCATCATTGAGCCGGGGATATGGTATTCGGAGTCGGTGGAGCGGAAGGCGTGAAGTTGCGATTACTTTAGGGATTAGAGCGACTGGGACGTCGAGATGAGTCGTTTTTTCGGATCGCGTTCCCTCAGATGAAGTGTATCTGATTTTTGGGTGAAATCCCACACAGTGAGTGGTGAAAAGAAGTGAATTGTGTCGGTTGACAAACATTCCGGGGGGGCTTACTATTCTGGTCCGCAAAGTGACGCTGTTTCTGTGCAGGGTGCATTTTTGTGCGGTTGGTCAGGTAGCTCAGTAGGTAGAGCAATGGACTGAAAATCCATGTGTCGCCGGTTCGATCCCGGCCCTGACCACTGAATAGTTCCGACGCTTTTTCTCGATTCTGCAGCGTTGTGATTTTCTTTGGATAAGTTGTCCGTTCCGCTTGGTTTGGGGGATGGTTTCTTGGGTTTTTTATGCACTTAGCAGACATGAGGGTGCGGTTAACAGGCATGAAGGGGGATGGATTGACGTGAGAGCCAATCGTCGGTGTGTGCTTCATGTGGGGACGACAAAAGCGGGTTCGAGTTCGATACAGGAATCGTTGTATTTCGGGCTTCGCGATCCTGGTTATCAGTACATCAGTCTCGGGTGTGTGAATTCCGGGCGGGTGCTTGGGACCTTGTTTCGGAAAGCGCCGGAGGATTTTGATTACAACCGGCGATTTGGTCGGGATTCGGATTCGGTGCACCGCGAGCGGGAGGAGTTTGCTGAGCGGTTGCGGAGGCAGTTGTTGTTTTGTCGGGAGAGGGGCAAGACAATTGTTCTTTCTGCGGAGAATATGTGGGTGTGGGATCGATCGGAATTGGAGTCGGTCCGCGAATTCTTTGGGTCGTTTGGATATAGCGTAGAGGTGTATCTTTATTTTCGGCCTTGGAAGAGTTGGATTGAGAGTGATTTTCAGGAGGGGATCAAGTTAGGGAATCGGCTGCAGGAGTTCATTCCCGAGTCGCGGCTAAAGCACTTGAACTACTTGGGTCAATTGAAGGAGTTGCAGGGGGTATTTGGAGAGTCCTGTGTGTTTCCGAAAGCGTTCCTTCCGGCGACATGGTTGGATCGTTGTGTCGTGCGTGATTTTTGTGAGCGGGCTAGGATTCCGATTTCGCCCAACAGGATAGTGAGGGTCAATGAGGGTTTGTGTTTAGATGCGTTGCGATTGCTGGCAGCGTTTCGCAAATATCATTCTGGCTATGAGCCGGGTATTCGGTCGGTGGTGCACAATGAGATTCTTTGCCGGACATTGGGTGACGTACCGGGCCCGCGTGTGGCGTTTCACTCGGGGTTAGTGGCGGATTTGGAGCAAGTGTGGGAGGTACAGCGAGAGGAGTTGGAGGGGATACTTGGGGAATCGCTTACGGAGGATTTGCAACGTTACGATAATGGTGCATGTTTGCGGGGGCCGGGCGATTTGTTTGAATTTTCGACGGAGAGTCTTCGGTGGTTAGAGCATCATACGAAGTTAGGACCGATTCCCGAGGGAGGGGATTCTGAGCGTATCCGAGCGGTAGGGGAGCGGATGCATGGGCTTTGTTATCATCCGTCGCTCGGTGCGCGATATGGATTTCATGCGATGTTGATGAAGCGACGTTTAGCGCACGGGCTGCGGGGGGTATAGGTTAGTAGTGAGGCTGGATTTGGGGAAATGTTGGTGGCATTACAGTTGCAAGTGTCCTCGGCTATCGCCAAGTTTTTCCATGTCTACTTGCATTCGATCTAGGAGTGCGAGCCACAGGTCGCTGATGGGAGTTTCTTTGGCGTAAGCGACGTGTCGGCCGGTGTTGAGGGTACCGCACCCGCTGCCGGCTACGAGGACTGGGAGGTCTTCGTGGTTGTGAGCGTTACCGTCATGGATACCGCTACCGTAGGAGATCATAGCGTGATCGAGGAGGGTGCCGTCTCCTTCTTGGATCGCGTCTAATTTTTCGAGGAGGTAGGCGAGTTGTCGCATGTGGAAGAGGTTGATTTGGCGTAGTTTCCCTTGTTTATTGGCATCACCACCGTGGTGCGAGAGATCGTGATGTCCTTCGGGAACATCGACGAATGGGTAAGGCTTGTTGCTACCTTCATTTGCCAGGACGAAGGTTGCCACGCGGGTCACATCTGCTTGGAAGCCTAGGACGATCAGATCGGCCATCAAGCGAATATGTTCTTGGTAGTCGGCTGGGATTGTCTGTGGTGGGGTGTAATTTGGTGTAGCGATTGGGGGTAGTTTTTCGGAGCGAATGATTCGCAGTTCGATATCGCGGATTGCGGCGAAGTATTCATCGAGTTTACGAACGTCGTTGGTGGCTAGTTTGGGGGTGAGTGATTGGGAGTCTTCGCGAACGAAGTCGAGGATACTTTTTCGTTTTGCGTCTCGTTTAGCGCGAGCGGGGTCATTGGAGTCACCGAACATGCGATCGAAGACGATTTTGGGGTTAATTTCTTTGGGGAGTGGTTGTGTGGCGGACTTCCAGGACATTGTCGAGGAGTAGACACAGGAGTACCCGGAGTCGCAGTTGCCGGCCATTGCACCTGCTTCGGTTCCGATTTCCAGGGAGCTGAGTCGAGTTTGATCGCCGATACGTGATGCGGCGACTTGGTCGACACTGACGCCGTTTCGGATATTGATACCGTCGGTTTTCAGTGGTCGGGCGCCGGTGAGGAAGGCAGAGAGTGCTCGGGCGTGGTCGCCACCACCGTCGGCATAGGCGCGTGCACCGTCAGCGGTGAGTCCGGAGAGGACGAGTAGTTTGTGTTTGAGTTTAGCGAGAGGTTCGAGGATGGGGGTGATTTCGAAATCGTTACCGACGGTTTTTGGGGTCCAGTCAGCCATATTGATCCCGTTTGGCACATAGAGGAATGCCATTCGGTTGGGTGCGATGTTGTTAGCTTTGGGAGCGGCATGGGTCAGGGGGGTGATTGGCCCCATGGCTTCGAGCCATGGCAGTGCGAGGGAGACACCGAGACCTCGGAGGATAGTGCGGCGAGGGATGTTTGGTTTCTGGGTGTGCATAGTGAGTTCTCTATTGATGTTAGGAGTGTTTATTTAGGGAGTGAGGGTCGGAGCGCGTCGTTTTCGGAATGGTTCGCTTTGGACGATAGCGCGGAGGATATCTTGGAAGCGGTAATTATTGTTGGGTGCGGAAGCGACGATTTGTTCGACGACGGGTCGATCGTAGTATTCTATTCCGCGACCGAGGGCGTATGTCATGAGTTTTTCGATGAGGCATCGCAGGAATTCTTCTTTCTTTTCCGCGATGATGGCTTTTAAGTCGCTGGGGCCTTGGAAGTGGGTTCCATCGGCGAAATCGCCGGAGGGATCGATATCGAAGGGGCCATCTTTGGTTCGGAAGCTACCGATGGGGTCATAGTTTTCGAGGGCAAATCCGATGGGATCCATTTTTGCGTGGCAGTTGGCGCAAGCGGGGTTGGATCGATGGATTTCCATTCGTTTTCGGAGAGGTGCGTTGGAAGCGTCTTGTTCGCCGGCGGGGAGTTCAGGGACGTTTGGGGGTGGCGGAGGGGGTGGATTACCGAGGATTTGTTCGAGGATCCAACGGCCGCGTTTGACGGGTGAGGTTCGTGTGGGGTTGGAGGTGACGGTTAGGATGGAGGCTTGGGTGATCAATCCGCCGCGGTCTTTGTTTTGGAGAGAGACGCGTTGAAAGGAGTCCCCTTGGATGGGATTGCCGCCGGGTATGGAGGGTGCTTGTCCGATCCAGTTGCCGGCGGTGTCTGCGATACCGTAGTGTTTCGCGAGAGTTTCATCGAGGAAGGTGAAATCAGCGTTGATCAGTTCTAGTGCGCTGCGATTTTCGCGCAGGATGGCTTCGAAGAAGAGTTCTGTTTCGCGCATCATGGATGCTTTGAGTTTTGGATTGAAGTTAGGGAAGAGTTTTGGGTCTGGTGAGAAGGATTCGAGGCGTTGGATTTGGAGCCATTGGGTAGCGAAGTTCTTTACGAGGGCATTGGAGCGAGGGTCGGCGAGCATTCGATCGACTTGGGCTATGGGGTTTTGGGTAAGTGTTCCGTTTTCAGCGGCATTGAGGAGTTGGTCGTCGGGCATGGAGCTCCAGAGGAAGTAGGACAAGCGGGAGGCGAGAGCAAATGGATCGATTTCGCGCGACTCCGGCGCATTGGGTTGTTCATCGGGTTCGACACGAAAGAGGAATTTCGGGGAGCACAAGATGGCTTGCATGGTCAATTGCATCGCTGATTCCCATTTTTCGCCATCGGCCAAACGTTGGTCGCACCAGAGGGCAATGCGTTCTAGTTCATCGTTTGGGATCGGTCGGCGGTAGGCACGTCGCAGGAAGCGTGCGAGGACTTCGCGTGATTGTTGTTGAGGGGTTTGGTTGGGGGAGACTGCGAGAAGATTTCGATGGCTTTCGGGGCGGGTATCCAAGGGGCCATCGAGGGCGAGGAATTCGACGAAGAGTTTGGCTGATTGACCTTCTGCGGGTTTAAGTTGCCCGACGAAGACACGATCGCGATTAGCAGAGGGGGGGATGTTGACTTCGACGAGTTGTGCATCGGTGGGTGACTTAGCGGAGACTTCTACGACTTTGAGGATACGAGCGGGGCGGGGTATATTTCCGCTGATGGCATCGAGTTCTTGGTCGGACGAGGGGTTAGGGAGGTCCTTGCCGTGGAGGATGATGACGGATTGGACGTTTCCTGAGTTGTTTCCGGCGGCGTCGTAGGTACTGCCGTAGAGTTTGGTGCGGAAGGTGTATTCACCGGAGGGTTCCCATTGGTATTGGGTGTGTAGGGGGCCTAGTTCGATGGGTTCTTTGCCGGCGGAATCGAGGCGGCGGAAGTTGTTTTCGATGAGTTTGGTAGCTACATCTGCGGAGGCGGGTTCGGTGTAGAGGCTGCTGAGATGCCGTTTGGGGATGGGGGGTGGATCTGGTGTGATAGCGCGTTGCAGGATGCTTTCGGCTGCATCGAGGTAGCGTTCCATGAGGACTGGGGGTAGGGAGAGGACATCACCGATATTGTCGAAGCCGTAACCGATGTCATCGGAGGGGAAGTCTGCGGTGGGATCGAAGTCGATTCCGATAAGATCACGGATTGTGTTTTTGTATTCGACGCGGTTTAGTCGGCGCATGGTAACGCGTCCGGGGTCTGGTTTTGCGTTTTTATCAGCGTGATCGAAGATAGCTTGGACGTGTTCGATAAATTTTTCTGAGTCGGAGGTGGAAGGTTTGGGTTCATCGTTTGGGGGCATGGAACCTGATTGGATTTGTTTCAGGGCATTCATCCAAATTTTGCGATCTCGGATGAGTGCATCGGAGTCTTTGAAGCGGGTGAGGTTCAGTTCGGCTTGGGGATCGTCTTCGGAGTGGCATTTTGCGCAGTACTTGTCGACGAAGGGTTTTCCGAGTTTTTGGTAGTCGGGTCGTTCTTTACTTTTGGGTGGATCTTCGGCGAGGGCGTTGGCACCGAGGATATAGAGGAGGGTGGTGAGCAGAGCGAGTGTGGGCATCGAGCGAAGGCGCATGATGTATGGATGTGGGGAGGGGGTGACGGTTGATGTTTTGGGAAGTTGTTTGCGACAGGAGGTTGAATTTAGGGTATTTTACAGGAGTACGGTACGCTAGAGAGGGAGAAAGTTGCGTGGGAACGGAAGAGAAATTCGAGAAGTACGCCGAGTTGTTGGTAGCGGCGCGTGGTGGGAACCTCGATGCGAGAGAGAAGATTGCCACATGGATGCTGACGACGGCAGAGCGTTACACTGCCAGAACGTTGGGGCAAGGGATGGGTGCATTGACGCGATCAAGTTTACTTTCGCAGGTGGTCGTCAAGTTGGTTCGGGGGCAGACCATCGAGCGTGCACCGGACCTTTACTACTTAATTGCAGCGATCACGAAGGCGACTCGAGAGTTGTTGGTAGATCATTACCGCAGGGTGCATCGACGTCGCGAGATTGAGCGGGAGATGCCTCGTGATTTGCCGTGGTTTCAGGAAGTGTTGAATGATCAGGGGATCGATCAACGGGATTTGGATGAGGCTTTAGAGGAGTTAGCGGCGATACATCCTAGGAAGGCGGCGGTGGTCCATTTGCGATTTTTCTGTGAGATGAGTGCGGTGGAAGTATCTAGTTCATTGGGGGTGTCGAAAACGACGGTTGAGTCTGATTTGCGGCTGGCGAGAGCTTGGTTGTTTCGACGTCTGGGGGGAAGTAGTGGAAGGCAGATGAGCGAAGAAGGCACGGCTGTGCCAACGAGGGGAGAGGAGCCATGATTGGATTGCGACATGGCGGAGAAGGGGAGGGAGAAGGGCTTAAAGGGGGAGATTCGATCGACTTAGGAGATCCTTTAGTCCGTGTTTTATTGGAGGGGATGAAGGGGGTAGAGGTCCAAGACATTCATTGCGCGCGGGAGGCGATTTTGTCGGTGGTACGTGAAGCGGAGGAGAACGAGTTCTTACCGGTTCGGGACAATGCCGAGACTGTTGGTGGATTTGTGGATGGGAGTGAGAGAAGTGTCTTTCCAATTGCTCTTGGTGGATACTTTTTGCATCGCGAGTTGGGGCGTGGTGGTTTTAGCCAGGTCTTTGAGGGGAGTCGCGAGGGTGAGGCGCGTAGGTTTGCGGTTAAGGTTTTTCATCATCGATGGCTGGATG
This sequence comes from uncultured Pirellula sp., assembly GCA_964483385.1. Lineage (GTDB taxonomy): Bacteria > Planctomycetota > Planctomycetia > Pirellulales > Pirellulaceae > JBKCUI01. The sequence continues at coordinate 37,120 of CAZACJ010000008.1, forward strand.
CTTTAGAGCGGTTAGAAATTGAGCGATTGATTCTTCAACGATTGGATCACCCCAATCTGGTCACAGCGATTGATTCTGGGCAGACGACTGACGGCACAACTTATTTGGTAATGCCATTGATTGAGGGAGATCGAATAGATCGTTACATTGAGCGACGGGGAGTTGGGTATCAGGACATTGCGGTGTTATTTGAGCAGGTGGCCAAGGGATTGCATTATGCGCATGAGAGGGGAGTGCTTCACCGCGACATAAAGCCTGGGAACATTTTGGTCACTGGGGAAGGTAGGGTCGTCGTTGCTGATTTCGGTTTGGCGAAGCAGATGCGAGGGAATCAAGCGGGTTCGCTGGTGCTTCCGTCAGTGACGGAGACAGGGACGATTGTAGGGACATTGGGATACATAGCGCCGGAGCAAGCGGGGATTAGCCCGGGGGATATTACGCGGGCGGTAGATATTTATGGGGTGGGTGCGACTTTGCATCGGGTGTTGACGGGTAAGTTGCCGGGCGATCACTCAGGGGTAGGTGGAGGGGTGCGTGTAGATCGCGATGGAATTTATGGTCGGATTCCATCCGGATTGAGATTGATCTGCATGAAGTGTCTGGAGCGAGTACCTGCCGATCGCTATCGGACGATGGAAGAGTTAGGTCAGGATTTGAGGCGGTTTGCGGTGGGAGAGCGGGTATTGGTGCGGCGCAAACCTGTGCAGCAACGATTGCGAGACTGGATGCGTCACGATTTGTTTTCATTTTCATTGGCGAGTGCTTTATTGTTCTCGGTCATCTTAGGGTTGTTGTTTTCTCTATGGAGTTGGTGGAGGGTGGAGGGGGACCGTGATCGGACACGCGCGTTGTTGTTTACGGCACACAACATGCTTAGCGAAGGTGACCGACAGGCAGAGCGCGAGTTGGCATCTGTGCCAGGGACTTTGGATTACCGTCGCAAGCGATTGGAGAAATCGATCGAGTTTTATTCAGACTTGTCGCAGATGTATCCGAACGATGTGGAGTTGCTGGAACATTTTGCGGTGTCTGGCTATTTGCTTGCACGGGTGAATCAATGGTTGGGACGAAATGATGCGGCGCTATTGGGGCTTGACGATGTGTTGTCTAAGTTTCGTCGGCTTGTGGAATTAGTGCCGCAGAAGGAGAGTTATCGATTTGACGTATTCCACTGTTATTTGCAGCGGTTTTATATTCAATTGTCGGCATCGCCTGATGACGTGCGAGGGACACTGCGCAGCGCAGCGAGAGAGATTCGTTGGTTGCTCGAGAGGTACCCAGAGAATCGGAATTATCTCGATGCGGACTTGATGGTTCGATTGATGCTTTGCGAGTACGATTCTGGCACGACGGAGGAAGAAATGAAAGTCATTTACGCATCGGCTTGTGCTTTGAAGGGTTTGGAACCGGAACCTTCGTTGCGATGGAAGCATGCGGGGACAGCAGCGAGGGCTTTAGCGGATTTGTTCAACGACCAAGGAGATCGGTGGAAAGGGGTAGATTGGCTAAGCGTTGCCAAGATAGAGACGCTTGATTTCCTAAGACGTCCGGATGGGCTGCCTGAGGATCGCCAGTATTGGATGGAATGTTTGTTGTTGGAGGGCAGGTTTGCTTATCGGGAAGGTGATCGGGCAAGGTGCGTTAGTTGCAGAAGTTATTGGTATCGAGAGTTAAGAGAATTACGAAGAATTTATCCCGAGCGGCATGACTTTGCGGATGTCGAGCGAGGGGCCGTGGACGCTTGGTTCTTTTTGACGGTTGACGATGTATCCGAGTTATTGAAGGCTGGGGAATACAGCGAGAGTTATTTGGACCCGATGGGAGCGGTTTGGTCGTTGGAGGGGCGATAGAGAAAGTTACTCGGATGGGTTTCCGGTTGAGGGGTTGAGCAGGCGATTTGCAGCTAGTTTAGCACTCCGAATGCACTGAGGAATTCCGACACCGTCGTAGGCGTTTCCGGTGAGTGCGAGTCCTTGGAGTTGGGAAGTGAGAGAGCGGATACGTTGGATTTTTTGGACGTGTCCGACTGCATATTGGGGCATAGCTCGGTTCCATCGCACGACGTGTTGGAAGGAGGGGGCAGTGGAGGGGCCGAAGAGTTCGCGGACTTCTTGTTTTGCGATTTCGATCAATTGGTTATCGGAGCGTTCGAGGAGATCGGGGCGTAGGGAGCCGCCCATGAAGACCCGCATCAGGACGGTGTCTTTTGGGCAACGACCGGCGTACTTTTCGCTTGAGAGGCTTATGGCCAGAGAGTTTCGTTTTTCGATGGCTGGGGCGATGGAGCCGAAGCACATGGCATGAGGTGCAATTTCGTCTTTTCGAACGGCGAGGACTGCGATTGCGGAGGAAGCATATTGAATGGAATCGAGTTCGGCGGCGAGGTTGGAGGCAAGGGGTGTGGCGAGTGAGCGAATGAGGATTGCGGCGGCGTAGCTAGGGAGAGCCAAGCAGACTTTATCGTAGGGTTGTTGGTTTAGCAGCCATGTATTGTGTTGGGTGTATTGCAGGGAAGTGATTGGTGTGTTGAGGTGTAGTTGAAGGTTTGGGGAAGAGGAATCGATGAAGGGTTTTGCGAGTTGTTGTAGCCACCACTGCATACCGCGTTTGGGTGCGAGGAATTGGTCGTATCTGGCACCGGAGGCTTCGCGTGCTGATTTGGTTTCTGCATTTGGAGAGTGTTTTTTTGCGAGGGCAGCGCGGATGAGTCCACCGTGTTCTTTTTCCATTCGGAGGAATTGAGGCATGGCTGCTTGCATGCTCAATTGGTCGGCTTTGGCGGTGAAGATACCGCCGACGATAGGTTCGACGAGACGTTCGAAGCATTCGCGACCGAGGCGGCGGATTGCGAAGGATTGGACGCTTTCGTCGTCGTTGCTGGTTTTTGGTGGGATGAAGTATTCTTTGAGGACGCGGAGTTTTCCGGCGGGGCTGAGGATGGGAGTGGCAAGGATTGCGCCCATGCGGGTAGGTTGCATGAGGGAGAATCCGTTGGGGATGGGGAGCAGTTTTCCTTTGCGGACGACTTGTGCGATGCGAAAGTCTTTCTCGGGGGTGATGAATTCGGACTCGAGATTCATTTCGCGAACGAGTTCGAGGGCGTCGGGTAGCAGTGTGGCGAAGTTATCTGCGCCACATTCGACGAGTAGATCGTTTGGGAGTAGATCGTTGCGGGGGTGCAGGGTATCGATGACGCCGCCGATTCGGTGGGAGGCGTCGAAGAGGTGGATAGCGTTATTTGGGGAGCGGGATTGCAGGAACCACGCGGTAGCGAGGCCGCTGATCCCTGCGCCGACTACAGCGATACGGGTTGCTGGTGACCGGGACATAGTAAACCGAGGTGTAGTAAGAAGTGTCGCTGGTGGGAGTCGAACCCACACGACCTGATAAAGGGTCCTTGGATTTTAAGTCCAATGCGTCTGCCATTTCGCCACAGCGACATTCGTCCGGGGAAGGGAGTTTTCCACGGGGGTAGTGAGCGATAGTGTAGCGGATGCAGAGGGGTTCGGGAAATCCAAATTGCAGTGGGAAGTGGAAATCAACGTTGGTTTTTCCGTCAGGACAGTTATAATCGTGATCGTGTTTTAGGTGGTTCGCGAGGACTGCCGACGCTAGTCCAGAGCGAAAAAGACTTTGGCTACCCTCCAACCAGCAGACCCTCTGTATGTATCGAGCTTTCTTGGCGGCTTGGGTGATCGTTTCAGGCTTTCGACTTGGTTCTTGCCGATTGTGGTCGGGGGCTGTGTTGGGTGTGCTGTTGATGTTTTCGTTGGGGATTCTGCGGGTGTGGGGTCAGGAATTGGATCCGCAGAAGGTTGATTTTTTCGAAACAAAAATACGTCCTGTGTTGGTGGAGAAGTGTTACGAGTGTCACAGTGGGGCGACACCGGCCGGGGAGTTGGGTGGGAAGTTGCGGGTGGACAGTGCGGTTGGGTTAAAGCGGGGCGGGACCATGGGTCCTGCGTTGGAGGTTGGAAAGTCGGGAGCAAGTTTATTGATCCGGGTGATGGAGTACACCGATGCGAGCTTGCAGATGCCACCGGATGGGAAGTTATCGGAAGAGACGATTGCGGATTTTCGGCGGTGGGTCGATGAGGGTGCTGTGGATCCGAGGTTGGAGCAGGGGGGGCCGGTTGTCGATCCGGCGATGGAGATAGCGAGGCAGACACAGCAGCATTGGGCTTATCGTCCGTTGGTTGATCCACCGGTAATTCTTGGGGTAGCGGGGGTGCCCGACAGTGGAGATTTGGTGGACCGCAGCATTGGGCAGAAGTTGCATGAGAAGGGGTTAGGTTTTTCTCCGGAGGCGGATCGTCGAACGTTGGTAAGGCGGTTGTATTACGACTTGTTGGGTCTGGTGCCGACGTATGAGGAGATCAAGCAGGTAGAGGGGGATGTTGGATCGGATTGGTATGAGCGGTTGGTGGATCGATTGTTGGAGTCGCCGCATTATGGGGAGCGGATGGCGCGTCGATGGATGGATGTGGTTCGTTATGCGGACAACAAGGGGTATGTATTTCAGGAGGATCGGGAGTACAAGCATGCGTATCGGTATCGCAATTGGTTGATACGGTCTTTCAATGACGATTTGCCTTACGATCAATTTGTGCGGTATCAGTTGATAGCGGACCGGTTGGATCCTCAGAACGAGGGTGGGCACTTGGATGCGATGGGGATGTTGACGTTAGGTCGAAGGTTTTTGAACAACCCGCATGACGTGGCGGATGATCGCATCGACGTGGTAACACGTGGTTTGATGGGAGTAACGGCGGCATGTGCGCGTTGTCATGATCACAAGTTCGATCCGGTGAGCATGGCGGATTACTACTCGTTGCATGGTGCTTTCTTGGGGAGTGAGGAGCCGGGGGGAGATCCATCGCCGATGCGGATGGTGGACAAGGGTGCGCAGGGTGGGACGAGGATTTTGTTGCGAGGGAATCCGGGGAATCCCGGGCCGGAGGTACCGAGGCGGTTTTTCGGATTTTTGAATCCGGAGGTACCAGTTGAGATGAAGACTGGGAGTGGGCGGTTGGAGATGGCCGAGGCGATTACGGATGGGAGGAATCCTTTGACATCGCGGGTGATTGTCAATCGGATGTGGGGATGGATTTTTGGGGTTCCTTTGGTGGACACGCCGAGCGACTTTGGTTTGCGGTGTAGTGCACCGGTGCAACAAGTTGTTTTGGATGCTTTAGCGAAGGATTTGGTAGATCATGGTTGGTCGATTAAGGGGTTGGTACGTCGGATGGTCTTGACGAGGGCGTATCGGCAGGAGAGTTATCACCGCGAGGGGGCTTTTGCGATTGATCCTGAGAATCGTTTGTGGTGGCGAGGGCAGCGCAAGCGGATGGATTTTGAGTCATTGCGGGATAGTTTGTTATTAGCGACGGGTCAGTTGGACCGAGCGATTGGTGGTGAGAGTGTTGTGATTCATGCGGCGCCGTTTCCCAAGCGTCGGACGGTGTATGCGTATATTGATCGTCAGAATTTGCCGCAGTTGTTTCGTTCGTTTGATTTCGCGAGTCCTGATGCGCATGCTCCTTCTCGATCGCAGACGACGGTCCCGCAGCAGGGGTTGGTATTGATGAACAGTGATTTTGTGCAAGCGATGTTACCATCGTTAGCGCAAGAGGCATCGGGTTTGGGTGTGGAGGGTGGTGTAGGGTTTTTGTTTCGAAGTATTTTGGGTAGGGAGGCGACGGCGTCGGAGGGGGATTTGTTGCGTGAGTTGATAGAGGCGAATGACACGCGTTTGCCTGAGTTGCCGGAGAATCAGTGGTCGTATGGGGTAGCGAAGTTGGATCCGCAGAGCGGGCGAGTGGAGGGATTTCGCAGGTTACCGAGGTTTCATCAGAATCGATGGCAGGGGATGAAAGATGCTTTACCGGACGATCAGTTGGATTGGGCTTTTTTGAGCAATTTGGGGGGGCATCCTGGGCGGGGTGATGATTTAGCGGTGGTGCGTCGTTGGACTTCGTTGGGGAGTGGGGAGGTGCGAGTGCGCGGGATGCTCAAGCATCCGGCGGAGCAGGGAAATGGGATACGGGGAACGGTGGTGGTTCGTGGTGAGCAGAAGGTTGGGCAGTGGGAGGTGCATCATGGGGAGAGTGTTACGAATATCGATGGGGTTGAGGTTCAGGTGGGCGACACGATAGATTTTGTCGTGGATTGTGTTGGGGACACGAACAGTGACAGTTTTGAGTGGAAGGTTCGCATTGTTTCGTCGGACGAGCAGCAGGTGCGCAGTTCGAGTGAGCGAGGGTTTAGTGGGGAGCAACCGGTGCCGTTGACGGCTTGGGAGCAGGCGGTGCAAGCGTTGTTATTGACCAACGAGTTTTGTTTTATTGATTGATTGGATGCAACATGGAAATGAATTCAGGGTTGGGGATGAGCATGCGTTGGTCGCGTCGTGAGTTGTTGCATCGCAGTGGGATGGGAATAGGAGCTTTGGCACTTGGGGGGATGTTACCGGAGTTAGTGCGTGGGGGGGACTCGCCGAATCCGTTGTTACCGAAGGAGCCACATTTTCCTGTTAAGGCGAAGCATTTGATTCACATATTCGCCAATGGTGGGCCGTCGCACATTGATACATGGGATCCGAAACCCAAGATTGCCGAGTATGAGGGGAAGGAGATACCTGGAGAGACGCCGAGGACGGAGCGGAAGACTGGGCATCTGTATCCTTCGACGTTCAAGTTCAAGCAGCATGGTGAATCTGGGTTGTGGGCCAGTGAGTTGTTTGAGAAGACGGCCAGTGCGCATGCTGATAAGTTGTGTGTGGTGCGTTCGATGCATGCGGATGTACCGAACCATGAGCCTTCGTTGTTATTGATGAATTGTGGAGAGCCGAGGCAGGTACGACCTAGTATGGGGTCATGGTTAACTTATGGTTTGGGAACGGACAACCAGAACTTGCCAGCGTTTTTATCTATGTGTCCTGGTGGGTATCCGATTCAGGAGTCGCAGAACTGGCAATCGGGATTTTTGCCTGGGATCTATCAGGGTACCTATATCGACACGAAGCATGAGAGTGTTGAGAAGTTGGTGGAGTATGTAGTGAATCGCAAGTTAGGTCGCAGTGCGCAGCGGCGAGCGTTGGACTTGGTGCAGAAACTCAATGCGGAGCATGCGAAGAGTCGGGTGCAGGATCCGATGATTGAGGCGAGGATACAGTCGATGGAGTTGGCTTATCGCATGCAGGAGGAGGCGATGGACGTCTTTGATGTATCGAAAGAGCCGAAGCACGTGTTGGACATGTATGGACCTGGTGTGCAGGCTAGGCAGATGTTGATTGCTAGGAGATTGATTCAGCGAGGAGTGCGAGTGATTCAATTGTGGCATGGGGCGGGTCAGCCTTGGGACAATCACGACAAGATATTCGAGGGGCACAAGAAATTAGCGGGTGAGAGTGATCAAGCGATATCGGCTTTGTTGACGGATTTACAGCAGCATGGATTGTTGGATGAGACGTTAGTGTTGTGGGGTGGGGAGTTTGGACGAACGCCTACTGTGGAGTTACCACAGAAGGGGGCTAATGAGGGAACTGTAAGTGGTCGAGATCACAACCATTATGGTTTTACGGTTTGGTTGGCTGGTGGAGGGGTCAAGGGAGGTCAAGCGTATGGTGCGACGGATGAGTTTGGGTTTAAGGCGGTAGAGAATCGTGTGCATGTGCATGATTTGCATGCCACGATGATGAAGTTGATGGGGTTTGACCACACGAAGTTGACATATCATTACGCTGGTCGGGATTATCGATTAACGGACATTCATGGTCGCGTGATACCTGAGTGGATTGCGTAGTCGGTGATTGATGACCCGAAGATTACTTGAAGAGATCGTTTTGAATCCGTGAGTGCCATACTTAGTTTTCAGTAAGAAGTTCATTCCGACACGCGTTTACAGTTTGAGAGCATTGATGTCCGAGGATCCTTCTGAGGCTTTCATCGAGAGTTCGCCGACATCTTCGCAGGAGTTGCGCCAGTTACAGGCGATGATTGACGCGGGGGATTGGTCGTTGGTATCGGGGACATCTTTGGACCAAAAGGATGGTGAGATATGTCTGAAGGTACTGCAGCATGCGGAAGAGGTTGGGTTACGGAGTTACGGGGCGGATGGTGGTGTGACGAAGGGGGGGAATGAGGGGGGCAATGTTAGTGGATTAGGGGAGCAGGATCGAGATTTTTCTTATGACAATCGTGGGGAAGAATTGGGTGGCGAACTAGGGTGCTTGGGGGATTTTTTGGGTCCTGTTGAAGAGATGCGGCTGCGGTTTCTTGAGCCGACATGGATTGGTACGGGCTCGTTTGGGGTTGTTTTTAGGGTGTTTGACACGCAGTTGGGGATGGAAGTTGCAATTAAGATTTTGCGTCCATCGAAGGTTCATTCAGCGGATGTGCAATCGCGTTTTATTGGTGAGGGGCGAACAACAGCTCAGTTCAGTCATCCTGGTATTGTGCGAGTATTTGACACGGGGAGGTTGGGGCGTCTGCCTTATATAACATCGGAACTATCGCAAATCGGGTCATTATCAGGATGGTATTCGAGACGTAAGGTTCCGATGGAGCCACGTCAAGCGGTTTGGTTTTTGATTCGGCTTTCGCAAGCGGTGCAGTATGCGCATTCACGATTGACCTTGCATCGTGATTTAAAGCCGGGGAATGTTTTGTTGTTGGAGTGTCCGGGTGATGAGAGCGAGGGTTTGGGTTTTCGTCCGGTGATTACGGACTTTGGATTATCCAAGAGATTGAATGGTGACTCGGATCGCAATTTAACGTTGGATGGTGGGGTGTTGGGTACACCGCGTTACATGTCCCCGGAGCAAGCGAGGGGTGCGGTGAATGAAATCCAGATCGCTTCGGATTTGTATTCGTTGGGGGTGGTTTTGTATGAGTTGTTGACTCGCGTAGTGCCGTTTGATGGGCCAGATGATCGTAGTGTGCGACTGCGTGTAATTCAGGAGATACCGTTAGCACCTTCGGTACATGTGCCGGGGATTCCGAGGGATCTCGATGCGATCGTGATGAAGTGTTTATCGAAGAATCTGGAGGATCGTTATAGTACAGCTCAGGAGTTGGTTGCGGACTTGAAGCGGTTTTTGAATGGGGAATCGGTTTCTGCTCGCAAATCGCCATTTGGTAGGTCTCTTTTACGAGTTGTGCGGCGTTCGCCGGTGGTATCTGGATTGGTGGCGTTGGTTTTTTTGTTGTTAGCAATTGCTGGTTGGAGCATGGTGCGATCGCATCGCGAGCAAAGAAAGTTGACGGAATGGGCATTGCGCAGCACTGTTCGGGTAGGGAGTGCATTTGGGGATCGCATCTTAGAGGGGAGTCGCATCACGCCGGTTCATTTATTGAGAGTTTTGGGGCCTGAGATACAAGAGTTGGATGCGCGGGTGCAGGGTGGGGATCGCAGCGATAGGTTGCTTGGGACTTTATCGGTGTTGCGGCATTATGCTTCGATGAGTCATGCGTTTTCTGGTCAGGAGTATTTGGCGATTGCGGAGCGGGAGCGAGTCATTGATTTGCAGTTGGAGTTATTAGCGAATCGACCGACAGATACTACCCTTAGATTTCAATTAGCAAATTCTTATTATTGGTTAGGGATGTTTTATGATGATCCGCTCAAGGATCATGAGAAAGGTGTAGAGCATTATCGGATTGGTCTGGAACTTATTGAAGAGATTCTACGGTCGGGCCCGGAGGATATCGACGTTGCGGATTTAAGGAACGCGATTGTCGTTAGGCTTGGGACTAGTTATTTGTGTTTGAATCGATTGGAGGAATCGAAGCGAGAGTATCTTCGGGCGGTGGAGTTAGCGGAGAGCTTGTATGCTTTGGATACGGATCGGCTGATGTTATTGGTACATGCGCTCAATGGGTACAGGGGAGCGGCGGCAGTGGAAGCGAAGTTGGGTGAGTTTGATCGATGCGAAGAGTACTATCAGAGGGCGTTTCAATTGGCTATGGATTCATTTTCGGTGGATTGGGGGGTAGGTTGGACGGTTCGAGAGACTGTTCATTTGTTTGGGGCATGGATCTCGTTTGAGTTGAGTGCGGGGCGACACGAGAGTGCTTTGAGAGTGCTGCAGACTTGGGAGGACTGGTTTGAGCAGCAGGGTGTTTATTTGGCGACAGATACTACTCCATACACACGTTCTCGGGACGGGGTGAGGGTTGTGATTGAGTCAATCTGGTGGCATGTGTATCGGAAGTTAGGGAGAGAGGTGGAGGCTAGCGAGGCATGCAATAGATTGACGGATGTATTGACGGGATTGGAAGGGCGAGAGGATGAGTTGAATGGGATTTGGGCTTATCTGAAGGACATGGATGTCGACGTTCAGGCGGCTTTACCTTAGGTTCTTCGGGGAGTAATTGGATTTGAGGTAAGTTCGATCGGGTTGGGAAAATCTGGTGCTTTTGGGGTTAGAATTAAGTTAAATTAGTGACCAAGGGATAGAAAGTCCAAGGATGGAAATTAGAGAGTAGTTTGTTGGGTTTATCGATTGAACTTCCAGAGGTTTCCTATGTCTGGATTGTACATGCCCCTCGTGGAGGGGATTGACGTCGGAGAGACACACGTGCCGGTCACGGATCACGTGCGTGTATTTGGCGAGGCGGAAGTGCGCGAGTTGATGCGCTATTATCGTCCGTTGCTCAAGGAGATCATTCGACGTCGCTGGGATCGTCGGATGCAGCGCAGGATTGATCCTTCGGATACGTTGCAAACAACTTGGATTTCGGTGGTGCAGGGAGTTGGTGGGCGTCGATTTGAGGACAGGAGTCAATTTACTGGGTTTCTAACGCGAATTTTGTGTAATCAGATAGAGAATTTTCGTCGTTGTGTATTTGCCAAGAAGCGATCGGTGCTTCGGGAGCAATCGGATGGAGATTTTTTTGGCGGGAGTTCTTTTGGCGAGGGTGAGTTAGTAGATGGTGGGTTGGGGGATGAGATTCTTGATCGGATGATTCGCGAGGAGATGATCGAGGAAATCTTGTGTGCGATCTTGAAGTTGCCGCGTGAGCTTCAGCGTTTACTGCGATGGCGGTTTCGCAAGGGGATGACATACGCAGAGATTGCTGGGAAGCTTGGGCGTAAAGAGGACGAAGTACGTTATCTGGTGGATCAGTGTGTAAAGGGGATCAGTCGCAAGATACCTGCGAATGTTTGGGGGCCTCGCAAGCCGCGTTAGGTGAAGTTTGTCTTTGGTGGGTGGGGAATGGGAGGGGAGAGATGGATAGTGTGCTTCCTGGATCTTCAGAACCGACACTTCATGAGATTGCTCGGTTGCAGCAATGGTGTGATGATGCGCAAGCGATCAGTCGCGGTGCTTCGATAGATCGCGCGGACGAGGAAGCTTGTTTGCAACACATAATGGAGATCGGGTTAGATGGAGGAGTGCACGAATCGCTGCCGGGGCAGCGGTTACAAGGAGTGCGGCAGCGGTTTGTGAATCCGCGACGTATTGGGATGGGTGCTTATGGAATAGTGTTTTCGGCGGTGGATCGGGAGCATGAAGGTAAGTCCGTTGCGGTCAAGATACTTCGGCCGAGCAAGCGGACGGATCGCATTTCGATGGAGCGGTTTGAGGAGGAGTCACGTATATTGGGTCGGATGGAGCATCCCCACATTTTGAAGTTGCATTCGCATGGGTACGCTGCAGGCTTACCTTATTTAGTATTAGAGTTAGCTGATGGTCAGAGTTTAGCGACGAGAATGCGGGAGAAAGGCGAGCGTTTAAGTGTGCACGAGAGTGTGGTATTGATCAGTCGGCTAGCAGATGCGTTGCAGGAGTTGCATTCGAATGCGATTGTGCATCGGGACGTCAAACCGAGTAATGTATTGTTGCGAATGGAGTCTCGGGATGAAGGCTCGGGTATAGAGTATTGGCCTTTGTTGTCTGATTTTGGATTATCGAAGAAATTGCAATTGGAGCCAACGAGTCTGTTAACTCGCAATGGTGAGGTCTTGGGGACTTTAGCTTATATGTCTCCAGAGCAGATTCAAGGGGAAGCGTTGAAGACGCAGACCGACCTTTTTTCGCTTGGTGTGATTCTCCATGAATTGGTGTATGGGGTGCATCCATTTCTCGGTACGAGCGACTATCAAACGCGAACGAACATAGTGCAGCGTGTACCGATCAAAGTAATGCAGGTTGAGGAGCGGATTTCACCGACACTAGACGCGATCGTGATGAAGTGTTTACAGAAGGAGGTAAAGCATCGTTACCAGCACGCGAGTGAAATATCACGGGATTTGAACTGTTATCTGCGTGGTGAGCCGGTCTCGGTTGCGCCACCGACTGCGTGGCAGTTGTTATCGCAGTTGATTGTGTCACATCCTGTCGTCTCAACATTTTTGGGTACAGTGTTGATTTCCATGGCGGTGATGATCGGGTTATTAAGTCGTGAGTGGCAGGTCCAGCGAGGATTAGCGAGATCGAATCAACTGCTAGCGGATGATCGAGCCGAGATCAATCAGTTGTTTTTGGAGTCGATGCGAGTGACGAACAGCGGCATGAATGATCGGATTCTTGCGGGCTTGCGGGTGTTGCCTTCGGAGTTGCTAGAGAGTCTCAAAAAACAAATACCGTTGCTTGAACGTTCGCATGAGTTAGCACCGAATGATCCTTTGTTGAAGAATCATTTGCAGATCATGTTGCATTACGCTTCGATTTGTTATTTGTCGGTGAGGGAATATGAAAAGGCGGTGGAGGTCAGGGAGCGCTCATTGGGGTTGATTGAAGAATTGCTTCGAAGTTCACCAACAGAAGACGTTGTCATGTCAAGGATCAACGGAGCTTATTGGATGGGAGTGTGTTTGCAATCATCGGGTAGAAGTGATGAAAGTTTGGTTTGGCATCAGAAGGCGATGGAGCATATAGAGAAAATGCCCGCAACGCATCCGAAGTTTAATAACGCGATGGAGACACGTTGTGGAATACGGTTTCAGATTGCAACGATAGTCAAACAGCGTTCGTTGGACGAAGCGTTGTTGATTCTTGCGGAAAATTTTAGCGACTCGCTTGCGGCGTACGAGCGGACGAAGTTAACAGGCTGCTTAGTGTATGCGTTGCAATCCCTGACCGAGGAGGTGGAGTGGAATTTGCTTGACGGTAGGATGGAGCAGGGAAGGGACTTGCATCAGCAATTTGAGGAAGTCATCGAAGAGTATCAGGAGGTATTGTTAGCTGATTGGACTATGCAAGATTGCGTGTTCTCCAATATTGTTCAATTGGGTTCCGCATTTTTACGAAACGAGTCGTTTCATGACATCGAGGAGTTGGCTCGATTATGGGAAACATGGATGGAGAGAGTTCCTAGGAATGATAATTTTGGAAGTCGTGGTTGGTATCGGCAGTCCAGTGATACTTTTGCGCTCGTAAGCATTTACTTGCGATGGATTGCGAATCAGCATGATTCCGGGGAGTCTTCGGCGGAGGTATTGAGTTTGGAAGGGGAATTGAGAAGTATGGTGCGTACGTGCCTTAGTCGGCCGGCGAACGATATGGCATTATTTATTTCTGAGATGCAGAAAGCACAACTACCCACGGAGAAACTGGAGGAACTCATCGCGGCCCACCAGGAGAGTGAATAAAAGTTTATTCATTGTTCAAGAGTGATTGTCATTGTCGAAGGTGTGGGATGATTCTTTGCGTAGAGAGATTTTCTGTATGAGAACGCGAGGAAGAGGGACCAGATTGCAAGGGTGTTTGGCTCAGGAACAGGAGTAGGATTGGGTGGCGGATTGGGAGGGCATGTTGAGCCCTTTTTGGGTCGCTAGATTTTTGCGGGTTGAGTTATTTACTTTTTTGGGGACGGTACTGGTTGACCCAAGAGAGGTAGGGTGTGACGTATCGTGTTTGGACCCAGATTTTTCCTTGTCCTGAGAATTGGCATACGAGTCCTTCGCCGCTGAAGAAGAGTCGTTTGAAGCCGCCGCCGCGGAGGCCTGGAAGGACGGAAACGTTGTATCGCAGGGTGTCTTCGAAGGCGACGATGAATCCTGTATCGACGATATAGTTATCTTGGACGTCGATTTCGAGGATTGCTCCGTAGGAGTTGAAGAAGACGTCGCCGTGTCCGGTGGCTTTGAGCAGTACGAGTCCTTCGCCGCTAAAGAAGCCTTTTGCGCCTTGCCAGCTGCCGGTGATATCGACACCTTCGCTGTTGGCCATGTAGGCACCTCGTTGCAGGAAGAGCGAACCGCCGGTGAGGTGGTAGTGTTGCGTATCACCCATATGACCTGGGGCGAAGAGGATTTCACCGGGCCCGTTGTCTGCGGAGAAGGTGTTGACAATCATGCTTTCGCCGCCGAACAAGCGACCGAGCGATTTGAAGGCACCGCCTTTCAAGCCTGCTTTGAGTTTTAGGTTGGGGCTCATTGCAGCCATGGCGGAGGGTTCCGCGAAGACTTTTTGGCCTTGTTCCAACTGGACTTTGAGCATGGAGAAGTCGGGTCGGAGTTGGATTTCGTAGTTGAGATCGGATGTCATGGTATCGGATGTCATGGTATGCTCCGAGTGAAGTTCGCTATAAGCGAACGTGTGTGTTGAAGATAATTAGACAGATTGGAAGTGTGATAACTGGGTTTGAGCGTCGGTTTATTTTGGTTTGAGTTTTGGACCTAGGAGTGATCCGAGTGAGGGTGGGGTATGGGTTTGGTAATAGAGTTTTCCTTGGCCGTGGAATTTACAGACGAGACCTTCTCCACCGAGGAAGCTACCGATAAGGCTGCGGCTGGCTTTACCGATGTTAAATTTCAATGTGTCTTCGAAGGCGACGATATGTCCGGTGTCGATGGTGTAATCGCCATCGACGTCGATGCAGTGGATAGCGCCGTAGCTACTGAAGAACAGGTCACCGTTTCCGGTGCATTTCACCCAGAACATCGATTCGCCGGAAAAGAGTGCGGAGGTGAAGCCTTGCCAAGTGGTATCGATATCGATACCTGGGGAGGAAGCGAGCCAGCTGGAGGCTTGTACGATCATGGTTCCGCCGCGCATGGCATGGTGTGCACAATCGCCGAGCATGGTCGGACCGATGAGGAGTGTTTGTTCTGGGGCTTGGGCGGTGAAGTGGTTCAGGAAGAAGCTTTCGCCGGAGAAGAGACGTTTGAGTCCTTTGACGATTCCGCCGGAACCTTTTCGGCTTTTGGAGGTCGTTTCAACGGTGAGGTTGGAGGACATGGCGATCATAGCCCCGACTTCGCATGTCAGTGTTTCACCTTGATCGAGTTCGAATTGCACGGCGGTGGCAGCGGGTTGGCATAACATTTTGTGTCGCATGGCTGGTGCTTTCTTCGATTAGTACAGGTGTGAGTTGGTCCAAGCGGCCAGACCATCGAAGGAACGGCTTTGCATGTATATTTTTCCTTGGCCTTTGACTCTCGTGATGATACCTTCGCCGGAGAGGAAGCTGGTGAAGATACCGCCGGCGAGGCCGACGTTGATGGAGATGGTCGGTTCGTAGGCGACGAGGTGTCCTGAATCGACGATATGTTCCCCGAAGATTTCCTTTTCGAAGATCGCTCCGTAGGCTCCGAACCAAACTCGTCCTTGGCCTTGGACTTTCATGCGAAACAGGCCTTCTCCGGCCACCCAGCTTTTTAAGCCGGCCCAGCCTAGGGCGAGACGCACGGTGGGGTCACAAGCGATGAAAGCGCCGGGTTGCAGGAGCATGGTATTGCCGTGCAGTTCGGTACAGACGATATCGCCGGGAAAGGGTTGAGTCAGAACGAGTTCTCCTGGGGAGTCTGCGGAGAATTCGTTGATGAAGATAGATTCGGAGCCGAAGAAACGGCGAGCGATACCTCCGAAAAGTCCTCCATTGAGTCGCGTTTTCATTTGCACGTTGGCGGACATGGTGGCCATTGCACCGGCTTCGGCGATGATACGATCACCGGGATTGAATTGGACCAAGAGGTTAGCGAACGACGGGCGGTTTCGGATATCGACCTGCATAACGGGCCTCGTGGAGTGAAAAGGCTTCAGCTACCGCAGAAGAGATTTGGGGTAGTTGTTGTTTGTTGGATTATATCACGGGTGCGGTGTGTTGGGTGTTTTCTACAGGGCGTCTTGGGCTTCTTGCAGATTTAGTTCTAGTGGTTTGTATTCGGCTGGCGGAAGAGTTTTTTGGTGGTTTTTGATGTTTTCTATTCTGGTGGCGTGTTGAGGGTGGGTGCTGATCCAAGCGATAGCGTCGGGTAGGTCACCTTCTTTTTCTTTGAGTAGACCGAAGAATTCGGCCATGGCATTTGGGTCGATGTTGGCGGCGTGAAGCATTCGAACACCTTCGAGATCAGCTTCGGTTTCGGAGGATCTGCTGTAGCTAGTGAGGATGGATTGTTGTGCGATTTGGGCGCCGAGGGCGACGAGTCCGCCGATATCACCGACGAATATTTGGATAGCAGCAACGATTCCGAGGGATTGGCTGACGCTTTGCAGTCCGTGTCGCAGGGTAGCATGAGACATTTCGTGTGCGAGGACACCTGCGATTTGCTCTGCGGATTTCGCTTCGCGGATCAGACCGGTGTAGACAACGATTTGTCCGCCGGGCAGGGCGAATGCGTTGACTTGAGGGTCTTCGACAACGATGACTTTGAATTTCATTTCAGGGATAGCCGCGTGGGGTTGGAGTTTATCGACGATGGACTGCACGAGCTTGCTTGCTGGGTGTGCTGGAGGGAGTCGATTCCCAACTTCCATGGATTCGATAGCGAGTTTGCCGATTTTCTCATCGATTGAAATTGGCAAATTTCTTATCGTAGTTTTGGCCGTCCAGAGAAGGCCAAAGTATCCGATGAAGAGCAGCAGAGCGCAAGCGAGTGCTCCGAAGAGGATCCAGAATCCGAGTTTTCCCGATTCAGCGCGAAGTGATTTTTTGAGGGTCGAGAGTTGTGATCCGAGCATGCCTCCGGATTGCAGATCGAGTTCTTTGGCGAGTCGTTTATCTTCGGAGAAGATTGTCAGTTGTCCATCGGCAGAGCGGCAGAAGATCATTTTGCCGGAGGCACCGCCGAGATCGAGTTGGATTTGGTTTAGGGGTATAGAAAAGATCGGTTCACCATAGGATTGAACTTGGGCGATCAGTTCCCCGCGTTGGATGGATATGACGGCACCGGCGCGACCTCCGGGGATGGAAGGGTGGAAGACACCGCCTTGGAAAGACTGGTTGTTGAAGGACATGGCGAGGCCTGATGGAAGAGTTGGTTTGAGATGGGCAACTACTGTTGCAGAAGGTTGTACATAAGGGATTCGGGTTCGAGGACGACTCCTTGGAGATGTTGTTTAAGGATTCGTGTTTGATCTGGGGGGAAGGAGCGGGAGTCTTCGGAGATCGAGACGTTATCTCCGAGAACGATCCAGCCTTCGCTGGCTGGGAAGCTTTGTGAGTCGGAGTCGTTTTTACCGCGATAGATTCGCCCGCGGTAGAGGATGATTTGTTGAAGTAGATTTGTCGGATCGATGGTTGGCACATTCGTCCAGCGAACACGGCTTGCGTTTAGTGGTTTGCTATTTCTGCGGTGGGATTCGACAAAGGTTTCCAGGGGCATGCGTCCAAGTTCTTGTTTCGCGTCGAGGATCACGAAGGTGTCACCGAGGACTAGGAAATTCAGCCATTCGAGGTTCCAGTTTTTCGGTAGGGTAGCGATGGAGAGGGAGGCTGCGTGGATGGTGGTTGTGCGTTCGTAGGTAGAGACTTCGATGGGGATTACTTGGTCATCGATATGCATCGTGAGATGCAGATTCCAAGACGGTTCGTTGGTGCGCAGTTTCAGTGCGATTCCGGCATCGAGTGCGGGGAGGAGCTGATGGGAGTCGTGGGCGTTGTTTTTTAGGTCATTGAGCAAGGGGTATTTGATGTTGCTGAGAAACGACGAAGGAGTGTCTTGAGGATTGTTATCTTGTTTATTTTTCGTCGATGTGGGCCATTTTGCGACGACGATGGCTTGGTGCATGAACGTGGTCGGTGAGGGGAGGACGGGGTTGCCATTGATATAGATGCGTCCAGATTGGATGGACACTTGTTCGCCTGGGAGGCCTACGACACGTTTTACTTGTCCAAGTTCCTCGTCTGGGGTTCGGATAACTGCTAGTTCCCAGCGTTGGACTGGAAGGGTTGATCGCGGGGCACCTTGGGGCAGCAACCCTTTTTTACTGACCAGGAGAGTCGGTACATATTGAACGGATTGGCCTGGGATCGATTTTGAATCGGTGGTATCGAGGAATGCGTCGCAGAATTGGCATTTGAGTTCGCGGGATGGGATCCACGAGTCGAGGGTCCAAGCGTTTTCGCGTTTGCAATCGGGGCAAGTGGTAAGTTGTTTTGGGCCTTGAAGGGTCGGTTCCATCGAGCTACCTGCGATGAGACCTGTTCGAAGTTGTGCGCTTTGCCGGAGGGTGATAAGGAAAGCCACGGCGATGGAGATGGCCAGTAGCACCATCAG
This sequence comes from uncultured Pirellula sp., assembly GCA_964483385.1. Taxonomy (GTDB): domain Bacteria; phylum Planctomycetota; class Planctomycetia; order Pirellulales; family Pirellulaceae; genus JBKCUI01. The sequence goes on from CAZACJ010000008.1 coordinate 55,567, forward strand.
TGCGGCTATTGAGGAGAGAAACCAGCGACTTGGCCTGGACCCCGTGTAGAGTGGGGGAAGGCCAGGGTTCGATGACATGGCAGATGAGTCCGGGAGTTTATGGTTTTGTAGAATTGCTGATTCGGTAGAGGGCTTGTTCGGTGCGAATGATCAGATCATTTTGATCGACTGCATAGGAAGCGAAGACGCGGCCTGGGAGCGTATTGCGAGCGAGTTCGGTGGGGGGTGAATTTTCAGGGGAGCTTTCATCGGCGGGTAATTCCATGATGATGGCTTCGCCTGCTTCGTTTTGAAAGTAGATACGGTTACCTATTGCCAGAGGTGATGCTGAGAAGTTTCCGCCGAGTCGTTTTTGCCAGAGTTTGGTTCCGTCGGAGGCTTTCAGGCCGGTAGCGACACCACCGTCGCTGACCATAATGACTTGGTTGTTCATTGGGGTAAGAGAGGGAGTGTTGGGAACGCCGCTGGTGGTAGTCCATCGAACGTGTGAATCGGTAACATCACCTTGGCCGGTAGGATCGATAGCAAGAAGTTTCGGCGTGTTGTATCCGGTGCTGATGAAGACTAGGCCTTGGTGATAGATTGGTCGAACGATCAGCGAGTAGCCGCTGTAGCGAACGAACCAGAGGACATTGCCGGACTCAGGATCGAGGGCTTGGACGATATCGGCCCCTGGCGAGATGATTTGTGTTTTTCCGTTGACTACGATGGCTTGAGGGGTAGCGAAGGAGAACGAGCGATCGGTTTTAACATCGCGGGGTGTTTTCCATATTTCTTTTCCTGTCCTTGCATCGAGGGCCAGGGTGTAGGGGGATTCAGCTCCATCGAGTGTGAGGATAATTATGTTTTGGTGGGCGATGGGAGAGCTGCCGTTACCGTGAACGGGAGGGTAGTTATGATCGGTGTTGGTCCAGAGTATTTCGCCTTGGGTGGAGAGGCATGCGGTGCCTTGGTGGCCGAAGTGGACATAGAGTTGGGTTAGACGGGAGCTTGGTGGGCGGTAAGCGAGGATGGTGGGGCTAGCGTGCGAGTTTTTTTTGTGGATGGCGGGTGCATCTTGGGGTTGTTCAAAGATTTTCTTGTCGAACACCAGAGCACCACTAGCGAGGTTGTAGCAGGAGACGAACAGGGATTGTGGGGCTGAAAGATCATTGGGGTCCGCTTTTGTGGATGTGGGGCGTGCGGAGGTGATATAGATGTTATCTTCGACGATAACGGGTGAGGACCAGCCCAAGCCTGCTGTAGTTGTTTTCCAGAGGATGTTCTTGGACGGAGTATTGGTAGTAGGATCTTCCTCGGCCCACTCGAGGGGAAGTTTCGCGGTTGAGTTTGGTTGGGGTGTGATGGTGCCGTTTTGGTTTGGTCCACGGAATTCAGGCCAGTCGGCAAGAGCCATGGAGTTTGGGAGAGGGAGCAGGATGTAGGCGCACAGCAGGAGGTATGAAAAAGGTTTGAGTTGATGCATGGGGCTTGGTTTGCTAGGGATTCGATTCGCAGTACACTCGTGGGAGAGTTTAGACGGTTTTGATGGTGAAAGAAGAGAGGATACCATGCTGCGAGCGAGAGTAGTGCGATCGGTAGGTTGGATATTTATTGTCATTTTAGGGGTGTCGAGTGGCTTGGGGCAGGAGCAGCAGGTGTTGAAGGGAGTCAGCGATGGGGAGGTGGAGTTAGTCTCGGATGGTTACAAGTTTACCGAAGGTCCGACTTCGGATGGTGAGGGTAATGTTTATTTTACGGATCAGCCGAACGACCGGATTGTCAAGATTTCGTTGGATGGAACGGTAGGGGATTTTCTCAAGCCTGCGGGGCGTAGCAATGGGATGTATTTTGCTCCGGATGGCAAGTTGATTGCTTGTGCGGATGAAGCGAACGAGTTGTGGGAGTTGGATTCCACGGGGAAGCATCAGGTGTTGCTCAGGGAGTTTCAGGGGGTTCGATTAAATGGACCGAATGATGTATGGGTGGACACCAATGGGACGATTTATTTTACGGATCCTTATTATCAGAGGCCTTGGTGGGAGCACAAGAAGCAGCCGCAGGGTAAGCAATCGGTCTACAAGGTGGACCGCAACGGTGATAATTTGGTGTGTGTGGATGATGCGTTGGTGCAACCCAATGGGATTATCGGAGATGCGAAGAAGCGGATGCTATACGTTGCCGATATTGGGGATCGCAAGACGTATCGTTACACGATTGGCCGAGATGGTGAGTTGCTTGATCGCGTATTGTTTTGCAAGCAGGGTTCAGATGGGATGACGCTCGACAGCGAGGGAAATGTTTATTTGACAGGTTCGGCTGGTGTATACGTTTACAATCCTGAGGGTGAGCTGATCGAGACGATCAAGGTACCGAAGGGTTGGACGGCGAATGTATGTTTGGGGGGAGCGGATCGCAAGACGCTGTACATTACTTCGTCGGATAGTGTGTATAAGGTGCGCGTGCGACACGCTGGCGTGGGATCGAAGTAGAACGTTTGGATCCGTTGCGCTAAACGAATCGTTTAGTTCGGTATAACTGCGGCCCCTGGCAAGGGAGCTTGGGGTACGAGAATGGTGGACTCCGAGCTGGTACTGATGGGAAGGTTTCGATTTTGCGAAGGAACAATCCATTCGAGGGAGAGGTCCGTGATTGCAGCTCGAATTGATCCACGAGTTTCGAAGTACAGTTCGATACCTTGTTCGTCGGTGATCATTCGAAACAGGCTGATACGTTTCCAAGTGGTTGCGGAGTTATCGCGAGCGTTGTCGTAGGAGGAGATCAGTTGTCCGAGGGATTCGCCCCCCATGTTATCGCAAACGAGTAGTCCGCTTTGGGATTCGGATGGAGGAGATTCGACGAGAACGAGTCCTTCGATGTGGACGAGGGAGCCGACGGGGAGCGAAATTTTCGGGCTAGTGATGCGCATGCTAGCCCCTGCGTACCCGGTGGGTATCGGCTGGGCGTTTCGGCTGGTGGATTGCAGGATTAGCGCGGGTTGTCCATTGGGGCCGGCATTAGAGATCAGTTCGATGGAGGAGTTGATGGTATCGGTCAGTCGGTGGTTGCTGTTCCAACCAGCGGAGCGCCACTCCGAGAGATCTTGGAAAGGAGTTCCAGGGATGGGGAGTGATTGCCAGGATCGATTTTGCAAGATGCGATCTAGTTCGAAGTGGAGTGGGAGAGAGAGAGGGGAAGCGATTAGGGGGCTGCTATTGATGGATGGGAATTGATCGCGAGCGATATCCCAGGAGTTCCGGATTGTGCGTTGAGCGAGGGAGATGGCTTGTTGTGCGGCTTGTGAGGCTCGGGGAAGTTCGGAGTTTGCGAGGAGTTGCAATGCGGCTCGGTGAGCGGACTGTGCTTCGCGAACAGCTTCCCACTCGGATTCGGAAGCGGGAAGTTGTCTTGCGACGAGGGTCATCTGTGCGAGTTGGATGAGTTGTCCTGCGGTATCGACATTGTTTTCGATCAGTGAGGGGGCTTGGCGCGTTAGAGCATCTCTCAAGTAGTTCAGGGGTCCTGTGTCGACCATAGAGACAATTTGTTCGACGAGAGCGGGGCGTTCGATGGTGACTTGCATGGCCCCTGGAGAGAGTTGAGTGGGGAGTCTTTCGAGGTCACCGTGGGTGATGCGGTAGACTTGTCTGGGTTGTCCTCCGACGGGAATGGTAAGTGTAAGTCGTTCTGTGGAGGGTGAGGGTGAGCAGAAGGTGTCCCAGGGGCCTGAGGCGACGGCGATTACCAGTTGGCTTGCGGGGGTTTCGAGGATAGCGGCGGAGTGTTCGTTGGAGGAAGTTTTGATGGGAGCCCAAGTTGCTTCGCTGGCTTGGATCCATGGAAGTAGCAGATCGATTTCCCGATTGAGGCTTGCGAAGGACTCGGCGCGGGTGTTTGCGGTTTCATCGCCGGCATCGATCGAGGAGGGGGATCGGAAGATCCATCCACGCGCTCCTTGCATGAGGCTACGGATCCATTGTAGGCGTGTGTGTAAGCGATCGTGATCGGGGAGTAGCCACGGGTCGCGGCCGAGGGTGTTTGAAGCGATTTGACGTTGAGCGAGCCATTCGTTGGAGGGTTGAGTCCAGAGAGAGGTCATGGGTAGGTTTCGAGCGGAGATGGGGGAGCGTTGCGAGATCATAAGATCCGCGCTCTCTTTGCTAGATCTGACGGTGGTGGGGAGTGGAGTTGGGATAGCGAGCCAATCGCTGATTTGGCTGTAGGAGCCGTAGAGTTCCCAGGCTTCTGCGACAGTTGGTTTAGCGAGTGATTTCGGATAGCGGCTGAGTTGGGCGACACGATTGCGAGAGGCGTCGAGTTGGTTTTGGTTTAGTGCCAAGCCGATGAGCCATGCGGAGATATGGTTGTATCGATTGGATTGATCTTCTGAGGGGATAGACGAGGGAGGTGGAGCGACGACACTCATGCCGCTTGCGGCGGCTTGGTCGGCGAGGAGAGGGTCATTAGGATTTCGGGCGAGGACGGCGTTGAATCCGAGGGATTGGAGGTAGGGGAGTGATTCACCTTGGTGTTGGATCCAACGGGGTACGGACTGTTGGATTCTTCGGAGGCGTTCGCTGGTAGGTTCTTCGGTTTGGAGATTGGATTCTCGAGCGATGTCCAGGGCGAGGGTGCTGGGGGCGATCATGCCATCGATCATTAGGTCGTCGACTTGGATTTTCGTGGTACCTGGGTAGCCGTAGACGCTTAGTAGTACTGCATCGACATAGGGTTCACGCAGGTCGATATCTGGGCCGAAGAGTCGGCGGAGGAAGCGTTGTCGTTCTTCGAGGAGTTCGACGACATTTCGGATAGCGGAGGTGGACCATCTGCCAGCGCCGTCGCTAGCGTTTCCGAAGACGACTTCGGTCAGTGCGGCGTGGGTAGCGGGGTGTCGAGCTTTGGGGAAGACGACGCGTAGGCCAATTCTCAGTCCACCTTGAGCGCTTCGGATTCGGATGGAGGCGTTGAGTTCGGGGATGATTGCGCAGGGTTCGATGGGAGCCAGCAGGTAGATATAGGAACCGTTGCCGTGGGTGAATTCGATGGTTTCGACGCCGGGTTCTGAGCGATCGATGGGTCGCATGAGGGTTCGAGCATCATCGCGCCAGAGTTGGAATCTCGGTGGGCCTTGGTCGAAGGGGTCGACGTGCTGAGCTTGAGTTGTTTTTGGTAGCAGGAAGCTGAGGAGAGGGAGAACGGCTAGTAGAATCGTTTTGGTAGAAAAACGAATGGGTGTCGTAATGCTTGCGACCTGCAAGTTTTGGGTTGTCGGCTTAATCGGACTCATGGTCGACTTTAGAAAAGAAAATCTCGAAACGGGCTCAATCGCGTTTTTGCGATGGTTGGCCTCCGTGTGCCGATGACTTAAGTCTCGCTTTTAACAGGACTTGCGATAAATCACTAGATCGAAATAGGCGGCTTAACGGGGTCGGAAGGGGTGGGGTTATGCGGAAAGTGCCGGCTGGAGCGAATACGCAACTTCTTGACTGGTAGGGATTTGCGACGCATTGTAGGGGAGCCATCCGGCGTGCATCGGCAGCGGTTAGCGAGAAACTTTCGGTTTTTTGCTTTGCTAGCTTTAGGCGTCAGGATCGTTAGATTTTTCCAAGAGTTCCTCGAGATTGAATTGAGTTGAATATGAATCGTCCTACGCAATCGAGCGTATCGCATCCGTCCTCATCGGTGAATCCGGAGGCTGTGGTGGAGGCGGGTAGTGGAGAGTTGGCGCCGGAGGTTGAGGAGTTGCGTCGGGCGATTGAGGGATTGGATGTAGGGACGCGGTTATTGTTGCAACCTTTGTTTCAGAAGGTGTGTGAGAGTTCGAATCGACGTCGGAAGATTTTGCAGATGGTGCAGGAGTCGATTGGTCAGTTACGATTGGACATGAAGTATTTGGTTTTTGATTTGGAGGCGACGCGACGGGAGCGGGACGAGTTGGAGCAGCAAGTGGGGAAGATGATGGGGGATGAGGATCTTGGAGAGGACCAGGAGGGGATGGAGCCGAATCGTTGATTTGTCGGTAGTTCTGTGAATAGGATTTGCCCAGCGGGTTGATTTTGCTTACGCTGTGGTGGAGAGAATTTGTGGGAAGCGGCCGGTAGCGGTCTGTTCCGTGATCAGTGTCTCTGCCCGCGATCCTGCGGACCATTTCGCCCGTTCACTATTCGGAATCCCCAGCAAGTAAATTGGCCATGGAGTTTACGCCTCGGACATTAACGCAGCGTTGCATCGATCTCGAGTTAGCGACTTCGCAGCAGATTGATCGGTTGTGGGGTGAGTTGCGAACGGATCAGGTGAGTTTAGACGAGCTGAAGTCCTTGTTATTGCGCAAGGGGATCATCACCAATTACCAGTTGGATCGGATGTTATCCGGCGAGCGGTTGGGGTATTTTTATGGTCCGTACAAGGTCTTGTACATGATTGGTGCGGGTACTTTTGCGCGGGTCTTTCGGGCGGTACATCGTGAGACGGGCAAGGTGGTGGCGGTGAAGGTGTTGCGTCGTCGGCACCGGGATCAGGTCGCGCAGATTGAGCAGTTCTTGCGTGAGGGTCGGATGGGTTTAGAGTTACGCCATCCGAACATTGTTACGGTTTACGAGATCGTCAATGATCCTCGGGCGCCTTATTTGGTGATGGAGTTTGTGGAGGGGGAGACGCTACGGGAGATTTTGAAGATCCGGGGCAAGTTCGAGCCGGAGCATGCATTGAAGATTATGCATGACATTTGTTCGGGATTGGATTTTGCGTTTCAGAAGGGGATCACGCACCGGGACTTGAAGTTATCCAACGTATTGGTGCATTCGAGTGGGCGTTGCAAGTTGGTGGACTTTGGGTTGGCTGCTTTAGCGGACACTTCGTCGCCTGAGGCGATTGCGGACTGTCCGAGTGCTCGAGCGATTGACTATGCGGCTTTGGAGCGTGGCACTGCGGTGCGCAAGGGGGATCATCGCAGCGATATCTACTTTGTGGGATGTATTTTTTACAACGTGGTATCGGGCAGAGCGCCTCTGTATGAGACTCGGGATCGATTGATGCGGCTGAATGTTACGCGTTTCACCGAGATGCCTTCGTTGGGGGAAGTAGCTCCTGGGTTGCCGGAAAGTATTTATGTTATCTGCAACAAAGCGATGGAGTTCAATCCAGAGAAGCGGTATCAGACGCCGGGCCAGATGCTTATGGATGTCGATACAGCGATCAAAAAGTTGCAGAGGGAAAGCCAAGTTCCAGATGGGGGGGGAGTACCTGTGGCAACAGGTTTAGCGACACGTGGCGGGGATGCCGAAGAGGTCGAGGATGTTCTTGAGGGGCAGGGCAAGACGGTGATGGTGGTAGAGAACAAGGCAGAATTGCAGGACTTGCTCCGCGAGAAGCTTAAGAAGCGAGGATATCGCGTGTTGGTGTTTAGCGATCCGGAGAGGGCTTTGGCGAAATTTGCACCGGGTGAGTTAGCGGTCGCGGATTGTGTGGTGATGTGTGCTACTGAATTGGGTAATTATGCTTTGGATGCTTTCAATCAGTTGGCAGCCGAAGAGCACACGAAGCATATTCCGGCGATTTTGTTAGTGGATCCCAAGCAACAGCATATCATTCGTGGCGCGAAGACATCGGAGCGTCATGTACTTATGCCGATGCCATTGAAGGTTCGCGAGTTGCGGCAGGCTTTGGTGCATCTTACGAGTCTTCCCGTCGACCCATCGACGAAAGAATAGCATTTTGCTGTTCTAAACTTTAATTGAGAGCGATAGGCAAGCCATGCAGAGTTTCAGTAGGAAGTGTCGCGGTGCGCGACGCCGGGTGTGGGGTGCGTTGGCGTCATGTCTTCTTGGTTTCACAGGTGCATCGGATGGAGGCCGCTTGGTCGATGCGCAAGAAGTTAGTGAAACGGTAGTAACATCGCTGGTTCAGTTTCAGGGGCCGGAGGTGTGGTTGCCTGAGGGGACGGTTTTATTTGGAAGAATTGATTCGACTGCTCGATGGCTAGAGCATCCGGTCGTTGTTGGGCTTCAAAAGACGGAGGCGTTTAAGAAGCTTTGGCGAACGCCAGAGGCTTTGCAATTGCGAGGTGGTATCACGATTGCAGAGTTCGCCTTGGGAGTGAAGCTTGACCGTTTAGCGGAGTCCCTTTCGGCCGGTGGAGCTTACATCGCAATCGACAAGGAGACCAAGGGGGTTGCGCTATTGCTTTGCACGGAGGGGGAGGCTTGGTTGACGGATTATTTGGAGAAGGGGTTAGGTTTTCTGCGCAAGGACGCGAAGTCAAAAGGGAATGCAGATCCTGTGAAGGAAGCGACGTACAGGGATTTTCGCGGGTACAAGGTTCAGAATGCGGTCTTTGCTCAGGCGGGTGAATGGTTGATCGTCAGCAATGAGGGTGAGACCCTCAAAGCGATCTTGGATCGCAGAATAGATCGAGGCCCAAGTTTATCGGACATGGATTGGTATCGTCGCGCGGAGGGTGAGTTGGGGCCGAAGGGGACAGAGGGGTTGGTGAAAGGGGGCGATAACGGGGAGGGAGCTGGCGGCGAGGTGAGCGGATCGCTCGATTCGTCTGCGCGAGGGTACGTGATGGTGGATTGGAAGAGTTTGAGGGAGTTAGCGAAGGGGAACGACCTGTTTCGCGGACAAGCGAAGGACTTTGGCGCTGAGTTAATCTTGGGTGGGTGGTTAAGTGTCTTCTCGAATGCGGATGTGGGGCTTGGCAAGTTCGGGTTTGGGGACAAGGGTATCGAGTTACAGTTTTGGGCTCCGACGGAGGCGAGTTGGTTTGGGGATGCGAGGTTGCATTACGTGGGGCCTGAGGCGCGTGGGCGTGCGCCGAAGGAGTTTGAACAAGGAGCATTTGCATCTTTGGCATCGATGGGGACTTATCGAGATTTAAGTCAGTTATGGCTCCGCGCAGGTGACTTGTTTGACCAAAACGTCAACGATCAGTTAGCGCAAGCGGATGCGACTTTGACGACATTGTTTTCAGGTCGTGATTTTGGCGAAGACATTCTTGGTGCTATAGAGCCGGAGATTCGGATGGTAGTCTCTGAGCCGAAGTCGAGTATGGAGGGTGATTTGCAACCGGCGTTGCGATTGCCTGGATTTGCATTGGTCGGAAGGTTGAAGGGAGATGGGAAACTGCAGCGAGAGCTCAAGCGAACGTTTCAAAGTTTTGTTGGATTCTTGAACGTCGCGGGCGCTCAGGAGGGGCAACCTCAATTGGAGTTGGAAAGTGAAAGTGGGCCAAGTGGATCGCTGTACTGGGCTCGATACGTGATGGATGAGGATAAAGACTACTCGTCGGGTTTGCCGATCCAATTCAATTTTGAGCCTACGATTGCGTTTGTTGGGGACTTGGTGGTTCTATCGAGTCAGAGAGAGTTGGCGAAGACATTAACGGAGCAATTGTCGACGCCTTCGGCAGATGCAAAAAACTCGGAGCATCAGACTTGGATGAGTCTCGACGTGGCTGCTTTGCAGCGTGTGTTGGAGCTCAATAGCAATTCATTGATTGCGCAGAGCATGTTGGAGAATGGCAAGACGCGGGTGGAGGCGAAGCGAGAGTTGGAACGATTATCGACGGTGATGGATTTATTTGAGCGTGTGCGGATGTCGATGCAATTTCAGGATCGAGCGGTTTTGCGATTGGAAGTGGATGTGAAGAGGTAGGCGGGAGGTGGGAGGCTAGAGGCTAGAGGCGGGAGGCTAGAGGCCAATACCGTCAAATCGATAGTTCGGGAGGGGCGTGGCTATCGATTTGACGGTATTGGGCGACGGTAGGTTGGGAGTTTCAACCGCTTCACGCACCCTACGGGGAGGGTGTACATGGTTACTTTTTGCTGGCTTCTAGCAAGATGTCTCGTGTGACGCTTTGGATCTTTTGTTGTCGACCGGATAGCTCGAGAAGCTCTTCTCGGAGTTTTTGGTCGGAGACTTCTCCGATTAAATCGTCTTTGTTGTTTGATTGATCGGCAAGACGGTCTGTCCGGCGATTGACCCGCAGTTGCAAGGTCTTGATCAGTCGCAGTTCAGCGATCGCGCCGACAAGTGGTTCTTCTGGTGTGCTCCCGCCACCACCGCCCGAACCGCCATCTCGTTGATTTTGTTTTTCTTCTTCTCGTTTCTTCTGTACTTCTTGAAGTGATTCGAGCATTTCGTCCAATGCGCCGATAATCTCGTCTTCGATCGCTAAAGTGTTCAAGGAGAGGTCTGCGGCGTTGAGTCTTTTGACGACAAGTTGAGCATCGTTGATCACTTGTTGCAGGGCTTCGGGAAACGCTTGGCTGGATCCTTCGTCTTTCAACAGCAACATAGCTCGTTGGCCTTCCATCGCGACCTTCAATTGCTCGGTCGCCAATTTATTCGCTTGGATGTCCAGTTGCCGATCGCGGTCTTCGCCTGTGAGGATCCCTAGTTTTTCGGATTGTTCACGGATTGTCCGTTCCCATTCTGCCATTCGTTTGAGCCGGGTTTCTAAATCGACGAGAGTGCGTTCGATCTCTTCTTCCCGAAGTTGCTTGAGGATCTTCTCTAGTTCTGCAATGGCTTGTTGAAGTTCTTCTTCGGCCTTTTCTTGTTCTTCAACCGCATCTTTGCGTTTGTTCTCACGCAGGTTTTTTTCGGCTTTCTGCATTCGTTGACGGGCTTTTTGAACTCGATCGCGAGCTTGCTCTTGTTTTGATTTTGGTTTTCGATCCGCGTTTTCGGATTGCTCGCTTTGCGATTGTTCTGTGTTGGATTGTTCCGTGTTGGATTGTTCCGTGTTGGATTGTTCCGTGTCAGACTTCTCCGAGTCGGATTTTTTAGAGTCAGATTTTTTAGGCTCTGTATTTTGTTCGGATTTATTCGGGGCGTTTTTGTCTTGATCAGTATTTTTCTGATCAGTGTTCTTCTGATCAGTGTTCTTCTGATCAGTGTTCTTCTGATCAGTGTTCTTCTCTTGCGAATTGTTTGGATCTTTGTCGTTTGGTTTGTTGTTTTGTTGGGGGGCTTTCATTTGTTGGTCGGATTTTTCAGATGAGTTTGGTTCCTTTTGTTCAGCCCCTTGTTTCCCGGACTCGTTTTTTGGTTGTTCGCTTTTTGGGTTTGGTTGTTTTGAATCTGAATTCTTATCGTTCTTGTTGGTGTCTTTGTTTGTAGGAGAATCGTTTGGTGTATTCGTCTTTTCTTTTTTGTCGGCGAGGTCTTTCTCAGCGGTTTGGAGTTGTTGTTCAAGATCTTTCTGGTCGTTCGCCGCGCTTTGTGTGTCTTGGCCGTTTTCGGTTCTCCCCCGTGTTGCGCGTTGAATGTTTTCGATTCGGCGAATGTCTTTGAGGACTTCTTCTAGCATCTTTCGTTCGTCTTTGATTCGAGACGAACGGTTTTCGCTTTGTAGTAGTTCGAGGAGTTTTTTGAGGTTTTCTTTGCTGGCTTCCATTTCGGGGATAGCTCGGGAGAACTGTCCTTTGCCGAGTAGATCGCCGGCTTGCAGCATCCGTTGCTGGGTTGCGAGTTGTTTACTCATCTGTGCAGCTTGCATGAGCAAGCCAGCTCGCGTCGGGTTGGTCGCAGCTTCAATCTCGCTCATTCTCAAGAAGACTTCTTCGAGGTTAGCGTATTGGGTGGCGAGTTGGGACTGTTGTTGCTTGAGTTGGTCGGTTGGCTTCTCTGTATTTGTTTTGTCTTGGTTCGGTGGTGGGTTTTGAGCAACGGAGATAGAGTTTAGGAGGCAGATCCCGAGGATGATTAAAGGTAGTTTGGTGAGATTGATCATATTGGGAGTGCCAGGGAGGGCTTGTTGGGTTATTTGAGTAGATCGAGAACGCTTTTCTTTTGTTCTTCTTTAGCGTTATCGAGGAGTTTGGATTGGTTGTCGAGCAGACCACGGACGCGTTCGATGATTTCGTTTAGGTCTTGAAGTTCGATCATATCTGCGAGGATAGCATTGAGCGCTGCGATGAGTTCGTTGTTCTGCGCGATGGCTTGTTCGATTCGCTTGGAAAACTCTTCTGGGGTGGCTTTAGGAACGGCGGGTTCAAGTTCTGCGATTGCAGCGGAGAATGGTTGCCACTGAGATTCGAGGAGATCGGTAAGTGGGATTTTGATTTTTTCTTCGAGTCTTTCGCGTCGATCTTTGCTATCGATTCGGTTGTTGATAAGTTCTGCGACGAGATTTGAGATTTCGTTCAGGACACCTTTGAGTTCGCTTTCGGATTTACTGGTCTGCGTGGAGGCTTGTTGTGCGCGGAGCAATAGAACGCGAGCCCGGCGTTGGGGATCGGACTCTTGAGCATCCCCCGCCGAGGTTTCGTCGGTAGTATTTGGAGCGTTGTTTGCTTCGGTGGTTTGGTTGTTTTTGTTGGTCAGGAGCAATAGGTCTCTGAGTTGCCCGAGTTCGCTGATGATTTGTTCGAGACGCCGTCGCATGGCGGCTTCTCGGCGATCGATGAGCACAAGAAATTGATCGACGGTAACAACGTTGAGTTGAATGGGTGTGGAGCGACCGATGTGCTGTGATGT
>CAZACJ010000008.1:68131-91541 GCA_964483385.1 uncultured Pirellula sp.
TGTGCTGTGATGTTTGTGGAGTGCTGATGTTGGACGTATTCATGTAGTCGGAAGCGGCGACGAGCAGAGCGAGCGTCGAGCCGGTGTTTGGTACAGTTTGTCCAGCGTCTCGCATGGCTTTCAGATCGATATCGATATCGGCGTTGCCTTGGGGTGTAACTTGGAGGTCTGTTTTGGTTGGTGGGGTATCATCGATGATCGATTCGACCCAAGCTTGGTTAAGGTCGTAATCATCTTTGACTTTGCTACGGATTGGGATGGTTGCATTTTCGGTGATTGCCGAACCGATTCCTTGGAGAATCAGATCGACTTCGGGTGGTGTATCGACGATGGAAGCGATGACGAGTTGTTGGACGCGTGTAGCGCAGAGTCCTTGGTCGTCCCATAGTCTTAATTCAACGAATAGATTTTCGTCGAGGGTACCGAGTGGAACGGCGAATTCGGGGGTGGGGGTATCGAAGTTGAGGGTGAATTCGTTGGGGCTGTTGGTTTCGGTTTGATCGTTGGTGCTAGATTGAGAGCTATTCTTGGGGGATCGTTGGATATCGCATTTCGCGATGGGGCGGTTGGCGCGAATCCAGAGTCCGACTTGGGTCGCTTGCGGTAGCCTCATGCCGTTACGGTAGGGGAGTCGTTCGTTGCCCCAAGTGGTTTTGGTGGAGCGTTGGAGGTATTCGGGGTATTGGACATCGATTTCGGTGGTCAGTGGGATAGGCGCCTCGACGGTATCGAGCATGAGGTTGCTCAGTCGAGCGTCGCCACCATTGAGAGAGAACCAGAGGGAGTCGCTGATGGCTTCGAGTGGAGGGCCATCGAGGGTGAATTCTTTTGGGTTATCGGTGGAGTAGCTCAGCATGGTGGCTCGACCACGGTTGCCTGCTCGGTCGCGATAGAGGAAGGAGCATTGGTCGTAGGGTGGAGCGAGGAGGTCTTTTGCGGTGGACCGCAATCGCAGTGATGATCCTTTGGGTACGGATGCTTTTCCATCGCGAAAGGGGATGACGTATTTTTCTCTTTTTGGGTTATTGGTGAAAGGAGGAACTTCAAGTTCGACACCGACGAGGGCTAGTGAAGTGCGTCTGGGCCAAGGTTGATCGGAGAGGCCGAAGAGACGTTTGGACCAATGTTGGAGGAGTTGAGGGGAGAGGAGCCAACCGGCGGCGCACATCGCGAGCAAGCAACCGAAGAGTGCGAGTTCGGTTTGAAGGTGAGTGAATCGGATCAGGGATTTTACGTCAATATTTTGGATACGTTCGATGGCTTTTCGAGTGGCGAGTTCGAGCATGCCTGGTCGATTGGGGTGTTCGATGTCGAGGAAGTCTTTGTCGTTAGAATCCTTGGCTCGTTTTTTCTTTGATTGATAGGTAGGCTGGTTGGCTTGGACGGTGGTAATGAGGGTGCTTTGGAACTCTGGATGGTGTTTCTCGATTGCCAGAGCGAGTGAAGCGTCGCTCCATCGAATGAGCCATCGGTTCCAGAAGAAGTGGACGAGGATCCACAGGGCGCCAGCGGCGATAATGACGAGCATGGCGATGCGAACGAATTTGGGTGATTCGTTTGCGCCGAAGCGTGTGGGTAGGTAGTCGATAAGTCCGAAGAGCAGGAACGAGCCGATCAGCCACGATGCTAGGGCGACGGCGCCTTCGGTGGCGATTAGTCGACTGATGAGGCTACGGAGCTCCCCGAGTTTTTGCCGGATTGGTAGTGGGAGTGGTTGTTGGCTAGAATTACTCATAGTGTCAGATTGTACTAAATCTTCTTAAGAAAACCTACCTTGCGACCCATGGCTTCAGCGAACGAATCGACCAATCCTTGGGAAGTTACGGTAAGTGCTGCAGAGGAACCGGCGAAGCTGGAGAATCGGCCTCCGGTGGCTTTTGAATTTCACGGGGAGTTGGATGCGTCGAGGATTCAGCGGTTTTATCGCAATCCTTATCAGTTTGGATGTTTGGTCCCGCTGGTGTTGTTTTCGGCGTTGGTGTGGGGGATTCCTTTTTCCATGCTTACAGGTTGGATTGGAGCGGTGTTTGCGGCCGTTGTGGCTTTGGCAGTGATTTGGGGAATGTATTCGAAGTTATTGGGGACATCGGGGGTAACGAAGCTACTTCGCCAGCGGCCTTGGTTGATCGGTCCATTGCATGGGGTAGCATCGGGAGGACGATTAACGGTGTGGCACAATGATTTTTGTTTACAGACGACGACACGATCGTTTATGGATGAGCCGGGGCGTGGGATGTTGGTGTATCCGACACCGGCGGCTGCGATGCCTTGGGCGATGGTGCCGAGTGTTTGCTTTTTCGAACAGCAGTGGCGTGAGTTGCTTGATGATTACGTAAACAATCGTCGATATCAAATGCTGATTGGGGAGGCTCCCCCCGAGGGAGCTTGGGTTTCTCTACTGAGCCAGTATCGCAGTGTCGCTTTGGCGGAACGGTACTACACGTTGCATTGGAGACCTTCGTTGAGTTTGTTTTTGTTGGCGGTCGTCGCGACGTCGTGGTTGGTCCTTATTGAACAGCAATTTGTTCGATCATGGACAACGATCTACGGTCTATTGCCCCTTTTGTTTTGGGTGGTGCTTGAGGCTGCCAGGTTTGCGCGAGCTCGGTATTTGTCTGAGGTGGACTTTCGGGAAGGGGGTGGTGCATATCGTCGTTCGATCAAGACGCGCGGTCGCAATGGTAGCGAGCGTGAGTTGCCTTGTCCTGAACTGCGTTGGTTTACTTCCGACGTATTATTTGTATCTGACGTTCAGCATTGGATGCGTATACCGATGCGTTACATTGATTCGGTGAAGGTGGAGGCAACGTTCATTACATTTCGCATGCCTGGCAATACGATGGTCTTTCATCGAGAGGGTTTTCTCGACGAAGCTCATTGGCAGGGGGCTTGTGAGGAAGCGAGGAAAATTGCCTCTGAGAGAAAGGGGAACGGGTAATGTTGGAACGCCGTTGTCATCACATCCGTAGCCACCGTGATGGTGCGTTTCGCGGTTGGGTGGATTTGGTGTTTGGGCGTTGGGCAGAGAGTATTGGTGTGTTATTGGATGAGAATAGGTGATGAGTAGCAACCGCTACACGCACCCTACGAGGCGAGGTGGCATAGTAGCCACCGTGATGGTGCGTTTCGCGGTTGGGTGGATTTGGTGTTTGGGCGTTGGGCAGAGAGTATTGGTGTGTTATTGGATGAGAATAGGTGATGAGTAGCAACCGCTACACGCACCCTACGAGGCGAGGTGGCGTAGTTCTCGCAGATTGACGGCATCCCAGTCTTCGCCATCGTCGTTTTGGCCTTTGTCGGTTTCAAGATACATTGGCCATTGCTTGAGGACTTTGTTTTTGAGGACTCGTACGAATCCGTCGCGGCCAATTGATCCATGGCCAATATGTTCATGGCGATCTACTCGGGAACCACAACCTTTTTTGCTGTCGTTTAGATGCAGCGCGCGAATCGCTTCGAGGACGCCTAGTTTTTTCGCTTCTCTCTCCCAAGCTTTGAAACCTGATTCGCTGGAGAAGTCGTATCCTGCGGCATGAGCGTGACAGGTGTCGAGGCATACTCCGACTTTCATTTTTTCGCCTGTGCGTTCGAGCAGCCAAGCGAGTTGCTCCATGCTCCAGCCGAGGCATGAACCTTGGCCTGCGGTGTTTTCAAGGAGTAGCCAAGCGTGTTTAGGTTGGACTCGTTCAAAGATTTGGTGGATTGCATCGACGATACGTTGCATGCCGAGCTCTTCTGTAGATTCAACGAACGCACCGGGGTGCATTACGACCCCATCGAGTCCAAGTTGTTCGGCGCGTTGCCATTCGACGCTCATGCCATCGATACTTTTGTTCCAAAGTTCTTCTTTTGGGGAAGCCAGATTGATAAGGTACGAAGCATGCGAGAGTGGGTTGGATACTCCCGTACTTTTCAAGTGGCTTGAGAAGACTTCGACTTCTTGGTCTGTGATGGGTTTAGCGGCCCATTGGTTGTTGTTCTTCGTGAAAAGTTGGACAACATCCATCTGAAGTTCAGCGGCTGCATCGATGGCTTTGTAGTAACCGCCAGCGATGCTCATGTGTGCGCCGAGTTTGACCATGACAGGAGATCGATTCTAGGTAGTAAAGCGTTGAGGATGGGCAGCACGCAGCGCGTGAACCCTGAGTATGGAAGGTTGTGAGCAGTGACGTGTTAGACTTCTTCGAGAGCGCTTGTTGCATCGCCGAAGGACCGTTGTTCGATGCCCATCTTTTGCATCATCGACAGGTAGAGTCGGCACATTTGTCGTTCGGGGGCTTGGCGATAATCCAGCACTCGTCCGGTTTTGATTTTCCCGCCACCTTTGCCGACCATGACCACAGGAAGTTGGGACGCATCATGGCTACCTGTCATCATGCTTGAGCAAAGCATGATCATCGAGTTGTCGAGAGCGGTGCGCTCCCCTTCGTTGATGGCTTGGAGCTTTCGAGCGATGTAACCCATTTGTTCGAGGAAGAACTGGTTGACTTTCAACCAGTCTTCGGTGTCGGAGTGGGAGAGGAGGTGGTGGATCATGTAGTCGACCCCGAGGTGTGGGAATCTCAGGGAGGAGTGGTCGTTATTGAGTTTGAGGGTGGAGATGCGGGTGGTATCCGTTTGGAATCCGAGGACGAGGATATCGCACATCAGTCGCATATGCTCAGAGATGTCTTGGGGGATACCATCGGCGGGGCGATCGATATTGGGTTTATCGAGTGTTGGTTTCCAGCCTTGGAGTTCGCCTCGTTTGCCTGCGTTTGCGATGCGTTGTTCGACATCGCGGACGGAGTCGAGATATTCATCGAATTTGCGTTGGTCACTGCTGCTGATTTGACGGCGGATATCGCCAGCGTGTTCGAGGACGGAATCAAGGACACTTTGATCGGAGCGATGGTTTTCGTCTTTGAAGAGGCGGTCGAAGGCTAGGGCGGGGTAGAGTTCGAGAGGCGTGGGTGTTGTAGGGCTCGTCCAGGAGATGTGCGAGCTATAGATCATCGAATAGTTTTTATGGACGGAGGGGTTAGATTTTTCGCAACCGAGTACGAGACTTGGGACTTTTGTGGTTCTACCGACTGTTTGCGCCAGGAATTGATCGATGCTTGTACCGGATCGGATTTCGCCACCTGCGGCAAGTGGTGCACCGGAGAGCAAGTTTCCTGTTTGGGAGCTATGAATATTTCCTTTGAGGGCTTCTGCGTTATAGAGACCTTTGATGAAGAGGACGGAGTCGCGAACATCATTGAGTGGAGCGAGAACACGTCCGAGTTTTAGTTCACCTTGTTCTTCTTTAGCCCACCATTCGCCGCCGTGGAAACCGTTGCCAGCGAACAAGACCGCCAGTCGCACGGGAGCTTGGGCGTCATCGTTGGTTTTCGCATTGGATTCTTGCCCCCAGACGTTGAGGGATTCCATCCAAGGCAGTGCCATGGAGACGCCGAGTCCGCGCAGTAGGGTACGTCTCGAGAATGCGGAGGAGTCGCGTTGAGAGGCATCCGCTTTTACGGTGCGTTTGTTGCTGTCTGTGGTTCGAATTGCGTTCATGATTGAGGTGGGATAGTTTGGATGGAGGAAGTGGGTAGTAGGCCGTTGGGATGAAAACGGATCAGCTTGTTGGTTTAGTGAGTTGAGGCATCGCGGAATTCTTTACCGCGAATTTGTCGAAAGGGTTTGCTGAGGACGATTTGGCAGATTGTCTCTGTGATGTTGTAACGGTTGGACTGCTGCAATTGTAGCAGTGCGCGAAGGAATGGTTCATCGGAAAGTTGAACGGAGCGACCGAGGGCGTAGCCAAGCAATTTCCGGTTGAATTGTTTGACGAAGTCGTTGGCTCGTTTGGATTCTACGTAGGACCGCAGGTCGTCGGCATTCTGGAGTTCTTGGCCATCTGGAAGTTTTGTTTTTGCGTCGATGGTCAGGCCAGCGGCATCTTTGACTCTGTATCGACCGATAGCATCATAATTTTCGAGCGAAAATCCGTACGGGTCGATTCTGCGGTGGCACTTGGCACAGGACTCTTCACTACTGTGCAGTTCGATCAATTCTCTCTCGGACATTCCTTCTGGGGGTAGTTCTGAGAGGACGGGCACGTTTTTCGGTGGTTTGGGTAGTTTTTCTCCGAGGATCACTTCGCAGAGCCAGTTCCCACGAAGGATTGGGCTTGTTCTCGATGCGCCGGATTGTTTGCTCAGGGTCGCGGCTAGGGTTAGGACTCCACCGCGACCGTATTGTCGGACTTCTTCGACCTTTCTCCACTGTTCACCCATGACATTCGGGATGCCGTAGAAGTTCGCGAGACGTTCATTGAGGAATGTGTAGTCTGCGGAGAGAAGATCGAGGACGGAGCGATCATTGCTGAGTGCATCGGCCAAGAAGTGGATGGATTCTTGGTAGAAGTCATGGCGTAGTTGGTTGAATTCGGGGAAGTGCGATTCACTTTTTTCATCGAGTTGATCGAGATCACGGATGTGCAACCACATGGTACCGAACTCAATGGCCATACGACGGGCTTTTGGATCTTTGAGCATGCGTTGGACTTGTTGGCGTAGTACTGATGCATCGTCGAGAGACTTGTCATTCGCAAGTCGCATGAGTTCTTCGTCGGGAGAGGAAGCCCATAGGAAGTAGCTAAGTCGATTGGCTAACTCGATGGTTGAGATATTGGATGGTTCTGCCGAGTCTGCCTTTGGGATCTCTGTTCGGTAGAGGAATTCGGGGGCTACGAGGATGCGTGCGAGTAGAAGTCGTATTGCATCTTCGTGGTTGGTGTCGGATTGTCGCAAGCGTGCGTAGAGGTTTTGTAGGGTTGCACGTTGGGAATCGGTAAGGGGCTGTCGGTATGCTTTTTGAGCGAAGTCGAGTACGGATTCGAGATGTTTAGGTTCCGCATCGCGGAGTGTTTTTCGGAAGTTCTCGGCAGCTTGTTTGATAGGTTCTCTGAGTGGTTCGAAGGCGCTGGGGTCTGCGTCTTGGGTAGCGAACTGCCAAAGTTGTTCGTACGCATCTACAGATTTGAGGGCATCTTGGCTGACGAAATGGAGTTCATTCCAGAGTCGGTCGAGATGTTGCGATTGGTTTTCCTCGAGCATGAGTTTCCGCAGCGCGTCGTCTTCGCGGTAGAACAGGGTCAGCGTTACGACTTCGTCGACTGGTACAATTTTGGTGTAGCACAGTGCGATCGGAAAAAGGCTTCGGAAGCGGTTGAAGTTATCTCGGGTTCGAGCTTCGGCGGGGCTTGCAGGTGCCACGAGGATGGGGCTTGCGACATTGAGTTGCCGGGAGACATTGGTCCAATTTGGATCTTTTGAGTCGATGGATGTTTTGGGGATCGGTTGTGATGTGGGAGCAGGACGTTGGCTGGTCCAGAGAGCTTGAACACTTCCATCCTTTCCTTCGGTGGGGTGTAGGAAGGCGTTAGCGACAATTTCAGTTCCGTTGGCGAGCCAGGAAGGTAGGTGGATTTCGAGGATAGCAGGTGCATTGATACGCAGGTCGGTTTCGGCGATGGGTTGTGAATCAGAGTTTTGTTTTCCGAAGCGGTGAGTTGGTATTCCGTATCGTTCGGAATCCGAAGGGGTGTTGGTTTGGGAAGAGGGGATGGAGGCGAGTGCGGCGCGGAAAAAGGGGCCGGTGGCGGAGAGTAGTTCTTTCGCCATCATTGCATCGGGTTCTTCGGCGGTCAGCGTGGGGGACTGATGACTGTTTTTCAGTTGAAGTTCGATGGCTTGTGCTAGGCCGTCTCGAGTGGGGGTATCCGATTCGTGGAACCACTTCGCTAGGAGCGAACCTGGGGTAACGGTGGTATGTAGGCCGGCAGTGGACGTGCTAGTGCGAGCTGGTTCGGTGAAGAAAGACCAAACGTTAGGTCGACCTTTGGAGTCTGCGTGTGGGTTTGCATCGAGGATAGACGCGTGGATTTGTTCGGTGAGATTCCAGGTTTCTTTTTCGTTTGCAATGGTGAGGTCAACGTTGGTCAAGTCGCAGGAGTGGTTGGAATCGCGCGGTTCGATGACCAGTACGATTTCTTCGTCGGGTCGCAAGCGAAGCCCAGCGAAGGGACCGATGAGTACATCGTTCGCGCCGTTTGAGAAACCAGTTGCGAGGACTTGTTGCACTGCGGAGCGTCGCCACTCGAGTCGCCATGCAATTCCATTTCCGCATTCGGTGTGTGCGTGTCGTATTTTGGCTTGGGTTTGTACCCGCATTGCTTCGGGGGCTTTCCAGCCGATGGACAAACTACGTGCAGGGGAGGGGTGCACGGCAACGCTTTTTGGAGGCATGTTGCCGGGGATTCGGTGGTGTGTATCGGTGGAATTGGAGACGATGCTCAGTGCATCTTCGGCAACCCAACCATCGATACCGGCGATACCGGAGAGGTTTTGCGCTTTTTGGGTGAGGAGTCGTTTATCGTTGGAACTCGGGATGGTTTCTCCGGGTTCGGTGATACCGAGGGTGTTGGCCCAAGCTTTGACGAGAGATGGAGGGAGTGACTGTGACTTGGCCCACTCTTCGATCGACTTACCTTCCGGGGCTTCGCCCCAGCGGTCTAGAGCGACGAGGGTTTCCGCTGTTTGTTCGATCCATTCCGGTTGTTGCGAGGCAATGGTTTTGACGACAGCATCGAGACCTTTTAATGGGAGTTCGGGGCGTCCAGGGGCGATCAAGCGTGGGTTGGAGAGGATGAGTGCATCGGATGAATTTCCGTCACCGGCATCAGCGACTTGGAGGTAGACCGTGACATCATCATTGGCGTTTTTTCCGTTTGCTAATGGTGTTAGCGGCAGTCGTAGTTCTTGGGCGTTTCGAATGGGATCGACGGGTTCTTGCCAAGCTTTCGGGCCATCGCGTTTACCGATATGTCCAACGCTAGAGAATTTCCAGAGGGCTTGTTGCCAAGACATGACAAAAGCGAAGAGGCCATCTGGTTTTTCGGAAGTCGTCTCGTTCCATTGAAGTTGCAATGACTTGAGCAATCCTGAAGCATTTGGATCGTTGAGAGAGTCCCAGAGATGGCGAAGGTACTTCAGCGAAAGTTTTCTCTCTTGGGCGATGCGTTGGAGGATAGAGTCGACTTTTTCAGGATTGGCTTTTGCGTCTGCTCGAGCGTCTAGGGTCGCTTGAAGGTAGCGTTCGACAGGCAATCGTCCACCTTGGTTGGTTTCGAATACGATACCTTGAAGGTTGACCGTTGCGCCGCCGGACTGATCGGTGAATTGCGAATAGAAGTTTCGGATCTCATCGAGTTTAGCGATGGTCATATCGGCGGGAGATGGGCGTTGTGCGAAGACGATACGGTCGGGCAGGAGGACTGCATGTTCGGCGACTTGTTTGGCAGCGTCGAGGTATTTTCGGACGAGGGAGGGGGACATCACTAGAGCGGCACCGGTGTTGGAGAAGCCTTCTCCGGCAGCGCTATCGGTGGGAAACTCGTTTGCTGGGTTTAAAGAATCGATACCGGTGAGATCGCGGATGGTGTAGGTGTATTCTGCGTTATTGAGTCGTCGAAGGATGACGGGTCCGGGATCACCCGCAACTTGTTCAGCCTGGAGCATGAGCCACTGATCGATCCATTGCACCATTTTCGTTTTGGGTTGTTCCGGAATCTGAGTTGCTTCAGGCGGGGGCATTTGGTCGGTTTGCAGTTGCTCGAGGACCCGTTGAAGGGTGTGCGAGTCCGTTTCGACTTTCTTCCAGTCCTTCCAAGTTGTTAAATCGATGTCCGCTTCTGGACGATCGGGGTTGTGGCATTCGGTGCAATGTTTTTGGATGATTTGTTGAACTGAGGTGTCGAAGGTGTTTTGCAGTTCTGAGGGGGAGCTGGATTTTGTTTCTTGGGGAGAAAAAGCAAAAGATTCGACAGGGGGCAGGAGCCATAGAGTGCAAAGGAGGCTCAGGAAGGCGATGTTTGAAATGAAGTTTCGGATGGGGAGGGGATGCATGGTAGGCAGGTAGTAGGTGGTGGGGGAGGTGTATTGGATCTGCGGTTGAGATCTAATTTACCTTAAACGAAAATCAATTGTGGGGCAAAAGGGAGAAGGAAGCGGATCGCGCAGCGTTGCGGATGAGTAAGGCTGCGCTATGAACTCGAAAAAATCAGAAGAATTCTTGTGCGGGTATGTGGGGGTGCGATTGAATTGTTCTGGAAATCTGGAGTGGATTTCTTGTTAGGCCAAAGGGTGAGGCTTAGGATCAAGCGACAGCTGTTTTTTCGAGTCGCCCCGAACTTGTAGAACTGAGGTAGAGAGTCTCTTGAGTGAGCCTGGGGCGGTAACGAGTTGGGTGGGGACTCGTCCGCTTGGCAGATGATTCGAGATGAGGTTCAGCAGCAATTGTTTGGCAGTACGATCTTTGAACCTTTGCGTTCGAAGCAGTTGCTAGAGCAACTCGAAGCGGAGGAACGATCCGAGTGGGAGTCGTTATCGGATAAGCTTCGAATTGCTGATTGAGAAATCGCTATGTGGGTGTGGACAACCAACTTCGGTTATCGTTTGCCACGTTTAGGTTTGGATGAAGATGGCTTGTTGCTTCTGGCGGTCGGGCCGTTATTCGAGCGGCCTCTTCGCCCAGCCGACTTCTTTGTTCCCTTCTTGGGGCTGGATTTAAAGCCCTTTCGGCCGGTACTTTGACGTGGACCTGCACCTTGTCGTGAACCGGTACTAGTTCTACTTGAACTGCTTTTGTAGGAGCGTGAGGTTTCGGGTGTGGGATTCAGTCCATCGGAGTCGCTACGATTGCCTCGCATGGTACTGCGTCTTTGTGGGCGATCCGAGTAGTTTCTAGGTTTTGAATCTTGGGAGGCACCGGTGTTATTTCTTGCGGGTCGGCCTCGCTTGGTGTTCGATGTTTTTTCGGCACGACCTTTGGGGCTGCGCTGAGGTTTTTTGTTAGACGAGAATTTGTTACGGGTTTGTGGTTCTTCTTCGAAGTCATCATCATCTTCGAAGGATTCGAAATCGTCATCGAAATCATCTTCATCGTCGTTGTTAGCGAAGCCGGTGTAGGTTGCGTCGGCTACGCGGTCTTCGTCTTCGAACGATTCTTGGCCGATAACGGAGCCGAATCGTTTTTTGGGAGGCAAGAGGAATTCATCCATTGCCTCGTCGTAGGCTTCGGGGTCTGCGGAGTCACGTATGAGGATGGATTGCGCATCGAGGTTGTCATCATCATCATCATCATCGTCTTCGTCATCGATGGCATCGATGTCAAAGTCTTGGTTGGGTCGTTTTTTAAGTTTCGCGTTTTGGAGCGAGGGTTTCTTTTTCGTAGGTTTGGACGAGGAGGGGTCTGAAGCGTTATTGACTTCGTCGAGAGTGGAGATACCTGACTCGGCGAGTAGTTTCTTGCGAGCTTTGCGTTCTGCTTTTCGAGCTTTTCGAATTTCGTCGACAGCTTCGTAGAGTCCGGTGACTTCTTGGTTGGAGAGAGGTCGGTATGCACCTTCTGGGAGGTCAGCGAGTTTCAGGGGTCCGATAGCGATGCGTTGTAGGGAGAGAACTTTGTGTCCGAGGCGCGCGAGGACGCGTCGGATTTCGCGGTTTTTCCCTTCGCTTAGGGTGATTTCCAATTCGCTGGAGGCTTTGCGAACCTTTTTGAGTTTCGCTTGATCGACTTTGGTTTTTCCTTCGGCGATATAGATCCCGCGTTGCAGTCGTTTCAGGTCATCGACTTCGACTTGTCCTGCGACGACGACAGCATAACGCTTGGAGATGCCGTGTTTGGGGTGAGCGAGTCGCTGCGCGAGTTCACCATCGTTGGTAAGAAGGATTAAGCCAGTGCTAGAGGCATCGAGTCGACCGACTGGAAACAACCGGCTTTGGTTTGGAACGAAATCGATAACGCGTGGGCGACCTTGTGGGTCACGGTTTGTACACAGCACGCCTTCGGGTTTATTGAGAGCGAAGTAAACGGGTCGATGTTTTTTCAGCAGTTCGCCGTCGACGGTGATTGAGTCGCGATTTGGGTCGACTTTGGTACCGACTTGGGTGATAGCTTTGCCGTTGATTTCGACCCGACCTTGTTCGATGAGTTCATCGACTTGTCGCCGTGAGCCGAGGCCTGCTGCAGCGAGGACTTTGTTGATCCGTTGTTCGGTTTTCTCTTGGGCTCGTTGTGGAGAGGTGCGTTGTTGAGCGGTGGCTTTCGCTGCGCGTGAAGCTTGGCTTTGGGAAGGTTTTTCCCGCTTCTTTTCTTTTTTGCGAGCTTCTGGAGCCGGGGTGTTTTGGGGTTGATCGGACGGGGGGAGGTTTTGCGAAGACATACCAAATCCTTACCTGCGCGATGCGTCGCAGCGGGCTTTTATAGAGAGAGTGTTGCACGGGAGGTGTCGTTTCCACGTGTGGCGGGCTGACACGAACGGTGCTTCGGCTCTGCAGGTCTGCAGTGCTTTGAGCCGGAATTTTAGACAGTTACCGAAGAATTGTCATGGAGAGAAATGGTACGAAGGGGCAAAACAACTATGGGTTTACTTGATTTTCGTTGTTTCGTTCGTTGGGTGCTTCGGAGATCGGTTCTAGGACAAATTCGCGGAATTCACCCTCGAGGCTTGCTTGCCAAACTTGTCCGCAGGTCCAGTCCAGTGCTGTGAGCCATTTTCCGCCGTAGCAGTGGGTATCGATGCAAGTCAGGTGGGGGGCTTGGACGATTTCGCCATTTCGATTGTGTGTATGACCGACGATTGCATGTTTTCCGGAGAAGTGTGGGCGGGGCATCCGCTCGGTGAGTTTGGTCCAGCGGAGGAACTCGATGGACTGGTTTTCCAGGCGCATTTGCGAGTCGTAGTTCGCGTGTACGACGAAGTGGGTATCGGATTCGTAGTAGGGGAGGAGATTGGCAAGGAAGTCTTTGTGGTCTTGTGGGATGACGGACAGGTCGCCGCTGAAACCGTAGCTTTCCATGGTTTGCAAGCCGCCGTGATTGATCCAGCCGAAGGGTTCTCGCGTTCGATTTAGAACGGCGAGCATCATTTCTTCGTGGTTTCCCATCAGAGGGAACAGTTGTGTCGTTTGGCTTAATTGCATTAGGCGTTCGATAACACCTTTGGAATCTGGGCCGCGGTCGACGTAATCGCCGACGGTGACGATGATATCGTCCTTGGTGGGGGCGATTGCGGATAGGATGGCGTCGAGGGGGGCGAGGCAGCCGTGGATATCACCGATAGCGATCTTTCGAGGCATTCGTAACAATCTCTTTTCGGGAATGGGGTTGGGTGATGCTCGGCTAGGTGTCGAATCGAATATTAATAGGGGCTTCAAGATATGGAAAACCTTCATCCGGCTCAATGGCCGATCGATCGGCTGGAACAAGAATGCCGTTGGGAGTTTGGTCGTGGGAGCGGTCCGGGAGGTCAGCATCGCAACAAGGTAGAGACATTAGCGCGTGTGGAGCATGTTCCAAGCGGGATTCGGGCGACGGCGAGCGAGGAGCGATCGCAGGGGAAGAATCGGGCGGTGGCAATGCAGCGATTGCGATGTGAGTTAGCGGTGCAGTTGCGAGAAGTTCGAAGTCGGGGTGGCAGTTGGGATGAATACTGTCGTGGAGGAAAGATTCGAGTTTCGCAGACAAATGAAGAATACCCAGGGTTGTTGGCAGAGGCGATTGGTGTGATCGTAGAGTTTGGAGGGGATTTAACGGCTGCTGCCCAAGAGCTGGGGACTTCGGCGACTCAGTTGATCAAGTTTTTAGCGAGTTATCCACCGGCTTTGGAGTGGTTGAATACTGAGCGGCAGAAGTTGGGTTTGGCACCTCGTATTCCGCGTTAGAGTGAAGAGGCGTTTGGGAATGTGGCTGGGAAAAACGCTGGTCGGTGAGTATGCTTAGGTTGGTAAGGCGCTCTGGGGCGCATCCTCACCTTGGTTTGATGAATAGCTGAGGCGGGCGGACGACAGGGTACAATGGGGCGTAACGCCCAGGATTCTCGTGCTACCTACACAAAAAGGTTTGGACTGGATTTTATGGATTCAATTGAAAAGAAGTTGGAGTCGCTCGGGTGGGTGTTGCCACCTGCTCCGAAACCCGTGGGGCTATACAAGCCTGTGGTATTGGTCGGGAATTTGGCTTACGTTTCTGGGCATGGGCCATTGAAAGAAGATGGATCGTTGATGTTAGGGCGAGTTGGGGATGATTTGGATGTTGCCGGTGGTCAAGCGGCAGCACGCCAGACGGCGTTGGCGATGCTTGCGACGCTGAAGAGTCAATTGGGGAGTTTGGACCGGATCGTCCGCATTGTTAAAACCTTGGGATTGGTGCGATGCACTGATGATTTCGGTCAGAGTCCATTGGTGATCAACGGATTCAGTCAGGTGTTTGTCGATTTGCTTGGAAGCGATTCTGGGGTTGGTGCACGCAGCGCGTTGGGAACGAATTCGTTACCGAACGGGATGGCGGTAGAAGTCGAAGCGATTTTCGAAGTCAGGCTTGCTAGATGAGTGAGCGTCAAACACTGACATTTCTTTCCAGGACGTTGGAGCGTGCTGGACTACAACCGAAGACGAAGTACGGTCAGAATTTTTTGATCGACTTGAATTTGCTCAATATTTTGATTGATGGCGCGGAGTTAAGTCCGCGCGATGTCGTTTTGGAAATTGGGACTGGGCTTGGGTCATTGACCAAGACGATGGCGATGAAGGCTGGTGCGATCGTGACGGTCGAAGTGGATCGCGATTTACAGGCGTTGGCGACGAAGGAGCTAAAGCCATATCCGAACGTCCGGTTGTTATCGTGCGATGCGTTGCGGAACAAGAATCACTTGCGTAGCGAGGTGCTTGATTCGGTGCGAGAGGGGCTTAGTCGGATCGAGGGTTCGAAGTTCAAGCTAGTTGCGAATTTACCTTACAACGTAGCTACTCCGATCTTGAGCAACCTCATGACGGAAACACCTTTGGTTGAGCGGATGGTGGTGACGATTCAGAAGGAGTTGGGAGAGAGGATTATCGCGAAGCCTTCTTGCAAGGATTATTCCGCGTTATCGGTGTGGATGCAGGCGTTGGGTGATTGTGAGATATTGCGTATTCTTCCACCGTCGGTGTTTTGGCCACGGCCAAAAGTGGATTCAGCGATCATACGTGTGATTCCGAATGCTCAGAAGCGAGCGAGGATTGTCGATTTAGAATTCTTTCATACGCGGCTGCGAGCGATGTTTTTCCATCGCCGCAAGTTCTTGCGGAGCGAAGTGTTTACCACGATGAAGGATTTGCTGACCAAGCCGCAGGTGGATGAGATTTTGGATTCGCAGAATTTGGAACCCAATCTTCGAGCGGAGAATCTAACGGTCGAACAAATGATCGACTTGTTGGAGGCTTGCCGTCAGAAGGGATTAGCGAACAAGTCTTGATCGGACGAGTTGGTTGCAGCATGGTTTGCAACCATAGGATCAGGGGCCTGAGAGGCGGAATGATACTTGGCGTTTATTGTTCGCCGAGTCTGTGATTTGCGCGACGGCTTTGATGTTTCCTTTTCCCGCTGTCAGACCCGCGGGTGCTGTGATGACAATTGGGAGTAGTTTGGATTCATTGGGGCCGAGTTCTGGTTCGGTGTCGCTCCATCGCACGGTGGCTTGTGCGGGTTCGAGCATTTCTATGGTGTATTTTTCTGGATTGTTGGTTCGGTTGGTGAGTCGGACGCGGAAGTTGTTTTGGAGCGTTCGTGACGCGAGCACTGTGTAGGGAACTCCGGGGCTGGGTATGACTTTCGCGTCAAAGGAGAACTTGGTCGATAGCATGACCAGGAACAGGGTGGAGGTTGTTAGGATTAGCAGCGGATAGATCAGGGTACGAGCTCGTAGCCAGGAGTGAGGTTTTCCTTCGAGGGCGTCTTGGCTACTGTAGCGGATGAGTCCTTCAGGTTTTTTGATGCGTCGCATCACGTCATCGCAAGCATCGATGCATTGGGTGCAATGGATACATTCCATTTGCAGACCGTTACGGATATCGATACCGGTGGGGCAGACGGCGGTACAATGACCACAATCGATGCAGTCCCCTTGCGGTGTTCCCGTGCTTTTTCCTTTATGTCTCGGTTCACCTCGGTGGATATCGTAGGTGACGATGAGGCTTTTGCGATCGAGCATTACGGACTGAAAGCGACCGTAGGGGCAAGCGACCATGCAGAGTTGTTCTCGGAAGAACATGAAGTTGTACATTAGACCTAGGGTCGCAGCGGCCATGACACCGAAGGCCATGGGGTGTTGTGCAGGGGTAAGTCTCATCCATTGGGCCAAGCGATCGGTGCCGACGAAGTAGCTAAGGAATGTATGAGCAAGAAATAGGCTGCAGGCGAGATAGACTGCGAAGCGTGCGATTTGAAGGAGTGAATTGAGAGATTTCTTGGGCTTTCCACCTTTGCCGGCGGTTCCTGAGAAGATTCGATCGATGGGGCGAAAGAGGAATTCGAGGTAGACGGTTTGAGGGCAACCCCATCCGCACCAGAGTCGTCCTCCGATTGCGGTGATGAACATGATTGTGAAGAAGACCGATAGCATCAGGAGCAGCAGTAGGTCTGTATCTGTGGGGTAGAACGTGTGACCGAAGAAGGTGAATTCGCGAGCGACGATATCGATCAGGACAATTGGTTTGCCGTCGATGCGAAGGTGTGGCAGTGTGACGAAGAAGGCGATTAGTGCGTAGGCGAGTAATCGTCGGCGTTGCCAATATTTCCCTTTGGCGAGTGCTGGATTGAGCCAGCGGCGTTTCCCATCTCCATGTAGGGTGGGCAGCACCATTTCATCGGCGGGAAGCAGAGGGCTGTGTAGATCAACCGTGGGTAGCGAGCGATTTGCTGGGGGCATTTCGCGGTTTGTATTGCCAGACATTGTGTGATTGTGAGGGGTAGTGGGTGTGGAGCACTAGACCCTTTCATCATCGGACGTTGGCGAACAATGGGCAAGGAACTGTTGGTTAGAATCGGGTGAAACGGGCTGTTTCATTCTGTCGCAGTGGGCATCGCTCGAACGGCTTGTCCTTTTTTGAACTGCAGCGAGGAGCGATCTGCGCGAGAGAAGATGATTGCAACTGAGTTTTCTTGTTTTTCGATGCGGTCTAAGAAGATGCGGTGCACGAGATGAAGTTGTTCGTCAGGATCACTAGAGGGAGGGGGGGAGAGTTCGAAGTGTATCCACAGCCATCCACGTTCGTTTTCCATACCGATCCATTGCAATTTCGATAGGTTTGCATCGATTGCAGTTTCTTTGGAAGGCCGAGTTAGAGGGATTTGTTTGATTCGTTCTTTGGCATCTGCGGTGGTAATGGATTTCGGTAGTGGGATCAGGAAGAACTGGTGGGACAGGAAGTCGGTCGCAAGTTCTTGGAAGTCTTGTTGTTCTTGGCTTACGGCTTTACCGTGAACGGCTTGGAGAGCTTGTTCGAGATCATGGGGATGCATCCGCAGGGAGACTTCCCAGTGTTTCTCAGTGGGGTTCCATTGCATTTGGCCGATGCACACATGGAACGGGTGCATCGCAAGTGCAGTTGCAGACGGGGTGGCCCAAGCGAGAGCTAGGGAGCAAACGATTAGCAAGCAGAACTCAGTGAGACGGTTATTCATCGCGTGTGTTGGCTTGTGTTAGTTGAAGGCGTTTTTTGGGTTTTTCTTTTTTGTCGTTTTTGTTTTTCTTTTTTGGGTTTGTTTCGGTTTCTGTTTTCTTCTCTGGTTGTTGTTCGGACTGAGCGTTCTTTTCAGCTTCTTTTGTTTCTTGAGCTTTGGCTTCTTGAGCCTTCTTTGCTTCTTGATCTCGTTTGGCTTTTGCCATGGGATTGTCTTCTGGACCTGGTCCCCGGCGTTGGGATTTGAAGAGTTGGAAGCGGGTTGGTTCGAGGGTAGGGGGGAATGAGTTATTATCGCGGTTTACATCGGCGATTTCTCGGTAGGGGTCTAGTTCGAATTTCACGATAGGTTGTTCGGTGATGACAAACGTATCGCAAAGGTTGGAATCGACGCGCCAGATTTCGGCGGGGAGTCGGATTTCTCGCGTTGAACCATCTTCGAGGGTTAGCAGTACGATAACGGGCATGACTAAACCGCCGACGTTGCGGAATTGGAGTCGATAGAAACGGTCGGTGGAAGCGAGGAGTGCTTTGTCTTTTTCAGACAGTTCGCTCATTGCTTTGTCGTAGGCTTTGCGTTGTTCGTCGGTGACTGCTGCGGGATCGTATTCGTTGTAGAAGTCTTTGAGTTCGGGGTATTGGTCAGCACGTTTCGGAAGTTCGCGATTGCGTTGTTGCGAGAGGCTAGGTAGTTTCGCGTCTTTCTTGGCTTTGTTGTCTGCTGCGATTTGATCTGGGGTGCGTTGATCGACGAGGAAGACATCGATTTTGTCGAGGGCGATATCGCAGTGATCGGTGGTATAGAACCAACCTCTCCAAAACCAGTCCAGGTCGCGTCCTGAGGCGTCTTCGATGGTGCGGAAGAAGTCGGCGGGCATTGGTCGTTTGAATTTCCAGCGTTGAGCATATTCTTTGAAGGCGAAGTCAAAGAGTTCGCGGCCGAGGACTGTTTCTCGGAGAATGTTCAGTGCGGTTGCGGGTTTGCTGTAAGCATTGGGACCGAACTGCATGATCGAGTCGCTGTTGGTCATGATCGGTACTTGGCTGGTGCTGAGCATGTATGGCACGATCAGTTCTGGTTCACCGCGTTGGGAAGGATAGTCTTGTTCCCATTCTTGTTCGGCCAGGTATTGCAAGAAGGTGTTGAGTCCTTCGTCCATCCAAGACCATTGACGTTCGTCGCTGTTGACGATCATGGGGAAGTAATTGTGACCTACTTCGTGGATGATCACGGTGATTAGTGCGTATTTGGTCGCTGCCGAGTAGGTGCCGTCTTCGCGAGGTCTTGGGCCATTGAAGCAGATCATGGGGTATTCCATGCCGCCGACGGGGCCATTGACGCTGATCGCGATTGGGTATGGGTAGTCGAAGGTGTATCGACTGTAGACGTTTAGGGTATGGATGATCGAATGTGTGGAGTACTTGCTCCAGAGCGGTTCCCCTTCGTTTGGATAGTAGCTCATAGCCATCACGGGGTTGTCGTTAACGTTATGTCCTTGAGCATCCCATATGAATTTTCGGCTTGATGCGAAGGCGAAATCGCGAACGGCTTCTGCGCGGAAGATCCAAGTTTTGGTTTCATCAGATTTTGTTTTTTCGTTTTCTTTAGCTTCGTCGGGTGTGACGATAAAGACGGGTCGGTCTGCAGCGCGAGCGGATTCGAGGCGTTCGCGTTGGGATTGCGAGAGAACTTCGTTGGGGTTTTGCAGTACGCCGGTTGAAGCAACGATATGGTCAGCAGGTGCGGTGATGCGAACGAGGTAGTCACCGAATTCGAGGGTAAATTCACCTTGGCCTAAATACTGTTTATGCTGCCAACCGGTCACATCGGTGAATGCGGCGAGGCGAGGGAACCATTGTGCGATTTCATAGATAGAGTTTCCGTCTTTTTCGAAGAATTCGTAGCCTGTACGTCCACCGACGAATTTGGAGTTGTTGATGGCGTACGACCATTGAATCTTCATGGAGAATTCTTGGCCGCTCAGTAGCGGAGATTTGAGATCGATCCGCATCATCGTATCGACAGTGAAGGTGTTCAATGGGTGGCCGAGGGTATCGGTAACCGACTCGATTTTGCAGCCACCATCGAAGTTCTTTCGTTCGTAGATGGCTTCGAGTTCTGAAGTCGAGACGCGACCGGCAAGGCCGCGGGAGGGGCGGGTGCGGTTAGCGTCGGAGTTGGGAGCAAAGATATTTGGATCGAGTTGGACCCATAGGTACTTCAGGGTATGAGGGGAGTTGTTTTTGTAGCGAATGGTTTCTGAGCCGACGATTCGATTTTGTTTTTCGTCGAGGGTCACGTCGATGGTGTAGTCGACGCGTTGTTGCCAGTAGTCAGGGCCGGGCTGTCCGTCAGCAGCGCGGTAGCTATTGGGGGTCGGAAGGATTTCTTCGAGTTGGCGGAATTTGTCTTCTTGACCGTATTTGCGGTTTGGGAAAGGCTGAGCGAACAGTTGAGCATTCAGGGATAAGAAGAGAGTCAGCAGGACGGCATGGATGAGGTTCATTGGTGGCATGCTTAGTCGTTGGTAGAAAGAGTTCTTCGATGTCATTGGAGTTAGGGCCATCGGAGTTGGGGAAATGGGTCCGGGAATATGTGTACTGATTCAAAGATTGGGAGTGCTCAAGCACGTTGATTGTTTGAGCCCAGTACCAGTGTGATTGCCAGGATGGAATTCTCCAAGGTGCTCTGATGGAGAATTGGCTTGGAAATCGGGGCTGAATCGATTGTGAGGGCGTTACAGATTACTTGTTGGCTAGAAATTGTGTAATTGATTCTTTGAGTAAGGAGCTTCTCGCAAAAGAATAAAATTTCTGGGTGATTTGCTTGCTTTACGTTTGTTTGGGGGCATAGTTGAGTATCGAACGCACACGATGGGGTGGCGTACCCGCCGGGAGTAGAGCCTGGTGAAAGTGGCTAAACGTTGTCACGCTCATAGGGTTTTCGACTGCCCCACGGTGTTTCGATTGTTAATTCGTTGTTTTGATTGTGATCCGGGCTTGTCCCGGATTTTTTTTTGTCGGTTGCTAATCGACATTACCCCACCGATTGAGCAAGCTGGCTCAAGGGTTGGTTGGTTGTGTTTCTGTGAGTTGGCGATGGAATTCGCGGAGGGATTTGAGCGAATAGAACGTGTCGCGCCAGAAGATTCCGCCGCGTGCGAGGGTCAGGAGGATGGAGCGGTTGAGGACCAAGAGGAATAGGGCGATTCCGATGGGGAGTGCAAGTCCATGATCGATGCGATAGCCGCATCGCAAGGCGTTGGTCACACCGATGGTAAGCCATAGTGCGCATGCGATGAGCAGCATCGCTTGGGAATAGCTCTCGGTAAACGGTAGAAGCAACCAAGGGAGGATTGCGATCGAGAAGATGAATAGATTGGAGCTGAGCCAAGTGGTGATGCTGTAGTCGATACCTGCAAAACAGTTCTTCTCCAAGCCTAGGAACACGGCACGTAGGGACGGGTACCAGGGAACGGAGATCAAGCCTAGTCCGTTGGCGAAGCGTTGGGAGTAGCCGGCTTGTTTGATTCTTTTGCCGAGTTTGACGTCGTCGTCAGGACAAAGTCGGATGGACTCATGACCGCCGATGGCTTGATAGACTGAACTACGAACGAGGTTGAAGGCACCGATACCGACATGTGCCG
The DNA here is from genome assembly GCA_964483385.1 of uncultured Pirellula sp. Taxonomy (GTDB): domain Bacteria; phylum Planctomycetota; class Planctomycetia; order Pirellulales; family Pirellulaceae; genus JBKCUI01. The sequence continues at coordinate 89,310 of CAZACJ010000008.1, forward strand.
AGGACTTGGGGTTTGCGATTTGGAATGGTTTGACGAAGGCTTTGAAGAGGAAAGCGAAGGTTGCGACAAAGGTGCACAGGATCCAGGTGGGCATTGTGCAGTAGGGTGCTAGGGTAACGTGATCAGCTTTTTCTCTTTCAGCGAACGCGATTGCTGCCGATAGTGTGTTAGGGTGCATTTGAATATCAGCGTCGGTGAAGAGTAGCCATTGACCGGTGGCTTGTTTTGCACCGACAGCAAGAGCATGGCATTTTCCGAGCCACTGATCTGGGAGGTTGTCTACACGGACTGTGTGAAGCTTGGCCTTTGCGTTGGAGGATTGGTTTTTGAGTTCCGAGCAAAGACGCTTGAGGATGTCAGGTGTTTGGTCGGTACTTCGATCGTCGACGATGATTAGTTCGAGGTTGGGGTATTGCAGTTGCAGCATCGATTCTGCGGCTTGTTCAATCGATTCTTGTTCATTTCTCGCGGCGAAGATGATGGAGACGGAGGGGAGGGTATCTGGGGAGACGGGGGATTGCTCAATGCGATCGAGGCGATGAATAGTCCATTCGGAGAGGAGGAAAGAAACGAAGATCAGGGAGACCAACGCGAGGATAATAGCGCTAAGGATCAGAAAAAGGAGTCCAAGGGAGGACATGATCGAGTTCGCCTATTGTTTAACGGAGGTCAAAGGGTTCGAGGCGTTGATGGAGTTCACGGTGTTGGGCTTGGGAGAGGCTGGCATTGGGCAGACGGGGAGGTCCGACGGGGATGCCGAGGTATTCCATGGTAGATTTGGCGGCGGCCATGTACCCGTAACTGGCTAAGCATTCGATAAGCTGGACGCTTGTGAGTTGCTCGATGCGGGCTTGTTGTAGATTAGATTGTTCGAAGGCGGCGATGAGTCGGTGGTAGATACGGGCTGCGAAGTTGTAGGTACTACCGACGGCACCTTTGGCACCGGTTGCGAGAGCGCCGAGGAGATGTTCATCGATACCCCAAGGGAGGTCCCATTGCGCGTTGTCGAGTTGAAGGCATTGCAGGTAGGCAGCGAGATCGGAGTTGGTGAATTTCAGACCTACGAGGTTGGGAATGCTGTTCGAGGCTTGCTCGAGGAACTTGGGCATTGAGAAGTTCACGCCGGTCAGGACGGGGATATCGTAGAAATAGAATGGAAGATTGGGGGCAGCGGAAGCGATGGTAGCGCAGAGGTCGATAAGAGTGTCGAGGGATTTGGGTTTGAAGTAGCTAGGGGAGAGAGCCGAAAGGGCATCAGCGCGTAGGTTTTGGGCTTGAGCGGCAAGTTCTTTCGCATCGTTTAAGCAATTGCAACCGACGTGGATAACGAGGCGTAGTGGGGTACTGTTTCGGACTTCGCTCCAGCGTTTGGCTAACGCGAGTCGTTCATCGAGGGTTAGTGAATGGCTTTCGCCGGTGCTACCGCCGACGAAGACTGTGTGTACTTTTTGTGCAAGCATCCATTCGGCTTGTTTTTCGACAGCATGTAGAGCGAGGGATCCATCTGCATGGAAGGGAGTATGTACAGCGGCGACGAGACCGTGGAGGGGTTGGAAATCGATCATTGCAATTCAGGTTTGGGACGGATCATGAGGACCAGGAAGATAGAGATCAGCGCGAGGAGGGCGAAGACGCCGAAGCTGACGTTCAGGGGTACATTGGAATCACGGAGTCGTCCGAATTCTTTGTCCGCGATGCCTCCGAAGCTGATACTGACAAAGTTCATGATGCCGTATCCGGTAGCGCGGAGGTTCGGGGGAACGATTTGGGACAGGATGGGCATGTTGTTGCAATCGAAGAATCCCCAGCCGAGGCCAAAGAGGATGAGGAAAGCGATGGCGGTTTGAATATTCGGGGCGTTACCGATACCGAAGATAGCGGGTGCGATTAGTCCCATTCCCAGAGCGCTGATGTAGATACGACCGCGTAGGTTTTTGGCCATAGAGCGGTCGGCGAGTGTTCCACCGATTGCAGCACCGACGATGGCGGCGATTTGCCAGTAGAGGGTGGCGGTGACCCCTGAGGCACCTTGTCCGAGTTCGAATCGATCGCGAAGGATTGAGGGCATCCAATCGCGAACAACCCATCCGGCCAGGGCGGGTAGGGTGAAGTAGGCGACGAGCAGGAGGTAGGACGGGTTGGTAAAAAGGCTTAGGAACGCGAAGGAGCGTTGTTCAGAGTGAGTGTATAAAGGGTCCGTATCTGCGGCTTGATTGTCGGTTTTGCTGTCGG
>CAZACJ010000008.1:91641-107133 GCA_964483385.1 uncultured Pirellula sp.
TACCGGGCAGGTTTACGGACTGGGGGAAGAAGAATTTGGTATCTCAGGTACCGCGACGGTTACCGAACCAATGGATGTGTTGACGGTCGCAGAGTCGCAGGTCGTGATTTTTGCACCAGTTGGCGAGCCAACTGAGTTGCAATTGAAGTTCTTCGGAGTTGGTACCACGGGGCATGAGCATCACGCGGGTGCGATCCAAGGCTTGGAGGTGTTGCAAGTATTCGAGGACTTCTTCGGCGTCGAGGATGGATCCTACCACAAACTTCAATTGGTATTCACCTCGCAGCATGAGGGATTGGACGATTTGGGGGGTGAAGCGTCGTGCGTCGTGTCGGTTGGACCAGGTCTCGTCGGTAAAGCCGATGGGGCTGGAGTTGCTTAGTTTGGGGCTGATGGACCATAGATCGCAATCGGCGGGTTGGTCGATAGTGCCGGCGGTTTCGATGGTTAGATGTTTTCCACGGCGACGGATGGCGGAGGCTAGTTCGGCGATTTCATCGAAGATCATTGGTTCGCCGCCGGTGAGGACAACGTGGCCGACTTTGGAATGATCGACGGTTTTGAGGATTGAGTCGAGGGTATGTTGTTCACCTTCGGGATCCCATGATGCGTATCGCGTGTCGCAGAACCAGCAGCGGAGGTTGCAACCGCTGGTGCGAATAAAGAGGCTGGGGGTGCCCGTGAGCATTCCTTCGCCTTGAACGCTTTCGAAAACTTCTGCGATCCGGATCAAATTCTCGGCTCCAAATGGTGGTACGAGTAGTTGTGGGTGTTGAGGAAGGGAAAAACGGGGTTGCGTTCGTTCGCTTCGAGCTATTGTATTTTTTCAAGCTTGTTAAGATATGCCAAGCGAAGGGTTTGCGGGAGGCGTGGAGCGGGCTATGGTAAGTCCGGGTCGACGGTTCCGTTTTGCCCATTTACGAACAAATTGAAGCCTTTTACCTTTTGGGGAAGTCCTCGCCGTGCCAGGAACACCATTTATCAGTGAGCTCGAGTGTTTCGAGAATTCGTACCCGGGTCGGGATTACACGATAGAGATTGTATGTCCTGAGTTTACTTCGATTTGTCCGAAGACGGGTCAGCCGGACTTTGGGACGTTAGTGTTTCGGTATATTCCGGGTGACAAGTGTGTGGAGTTGAAGAGTTTGAAGTTGTATTTGCAGAAGTTCCGCAACGAGGGGATTTTCTACGAGAATGTAACGAATTGCATTTTCGATGACTTTCTCAAGGTGGTTTCTCCGCGGTCGGCGACATTAGAGAGTCGTTGGGGCGCGAGAGGCGGGATCACATCGACGATCACGATTTCGTATACGCAATCGAAGGTATAGAGAGAGGGAATAGGATGACCTTAGCAAATCAGCTACCTCCGTTGCTTTTGGGTGGACTAGCGGACGAAGCCGCGAATCAGAAGACGGCGATGCAACAGTTCTGTGCGTTTGCTGCGATGGGGCTGCGTTATTACACGTTGCGTTTCATCGATGCTGGTGGTGGAATTCAGAATGTGATGCAGCTTGAGCCCAAAGGGATTGCAACCATTTTGGAATTGCAAAAGGAGTATGGTCTGAGTGTATCGAGCATCGGTTCGCCGATTGGCAAGGTCAAGTTGTTGGATGTGGCAGATGGAACGAACAATCGCTATGTACCTTTTGAGGAGTACCTTCAAAAGGATGTGCGGAGGGCTTGCGATTTAGCGAACCAGTTCGGTTGCAAGTTGATACGTGGTTTTTCGTTTTATCATCCGCGTGGCGAGGATCCTCACAAGCACATGGGGCAAGCGATCGATCAAATCGGTGCGATTGCCGCGATGTGTGATAGCTATGGTTTGACGTATGGGTTGGAGGTCGAAGCGAATTTGATCGGGCAGACCGGCAAGTTGCTTGCGACCATTTATGATGCGGTGTCTCATCCTGCGTTGGTATTGGTGTTTGATGGCGCGAACTTGGTTTGCCAAGGGATGTCGACCGATCAAGTGTTCGAAGAGTATGTAGCGATGAAGCATGGGATGGGCTGGATCCATGTGAAGGACTACAAGCGACCGCATGTACAGAGTGGTGCCTCGTCACATGTCGATGAGGAGTCTTTGAAGGCTTTTGTGCCTGCTGATATTGGGGATTCGGGGCACGAAGCGATTTTTCGAGACATCCGCGCCGAGTATCCGAAGATTATCGAGCGGGTGAGCAAACGTGGTTTGCCTGGTTTCTTTGTGGATCTCGAGCCGCACGTCAAGGGTGGTGGTCAGTTCGGTGGTTTTAGCGGGCCGGATGGTTTTGGGGTGGCGTTGCGAAGTCTCTGCAGGTTGCTGGATTACGTCGGTTTGCCTTATCAACTGCGTGGTTTTGAAGATTTGCGCGGTTAGGAGACTTGGTTGATGGATGCAAAGCGAGAGGGCTGGAGAGCGCTCTATCCGTACGACTCTCATTTTCTTCCAGTGCGATTGTCCAAAGAGCAGCAACAGGTTTTGGGGGTGCAGGCGGTACGTCAGCATTATTTGGATGAGGGGGCGGGTTCTGGCCCCACTATTCTTTGTGTGCACGGCAATCCGACTTGGTCTTTTTACTATCGTTCGATCGTTGATTGTTTTCGAGGAGAGCATCGTGTGGTGGCGGTGGACCACATTGGGTGTGGACTGAGTGATAAACCTGCGCGCTATGATTATACGTTGAAGCAGCACACGGAGAACTTGGTGGGATTGATCGATGCATTGGATCTGAAACGCATCGTTATGGTGGTTCATGATTGGGGAGGTGCGATCGGTTTGGGGGCTGCGGTTCAACGTCTCGATCGGATGGCGGGGTTGGTGGTGCTAAATACTGGGGCTTTCCCGCCTCCGTACATTCCACTTCGGATCGCTGCTTGTCGCATTCCGATTTTGGGGAGTTTTGCGATGAAGCGATTGAATGCTTTTGCGAGAGCGGCGACGGTGATGGCGATTGATCGACTGCCGAGGTTGGAGCCGGCGGTGCGAGATGGTTTATTGGCTCCTTATGATACCCCAGCGCATCGTGTAGCGATCGATGGATTTGTTCGTGACATCCCGATGAAGCCGTCGCATCCGACGTATGGGGTGTTAAAGCGATTGGAGGATAACTTGCTTCGGTTGGAGCATTTGCCGACGTCGTTGGTATGGGGTATGAAAGACTGGTGTTTTACGCCCGAGTGTTTGCGACGGTTTCAGGAGGTTTGGCCGCGTGCACGGGTGCAAGAGTTGCAGGACGTGGGGCATTACGTGATGGAGGAGGCAGCCGTTGAGGTTTGCGAAGCGGTGCGTGGGGTGCTTGGGCGGGTTTGATGTTATTGGTTGAGGGACTCTAGTAGTTGACTTTGCGGCCCCACCTTATCTTTTGGAAATCGTTGTCTTCCGGAAATCGTTATCTGGGTTTTTTGCATTAAAACATGCTTTAAATCGTGGTGGAGTGATTTACGGATACTTTGGCGTTACGTTTTGATTATTTGTTAATTTGTAACGAGCCATGTGCAGCGTAAAAAGTCGCAGTTGGTGAAATCGATTCAAATGTGATTCGGTAGCTTTCCGATTTCGTAAGGGCCCTAAATGTCGGGTTGGATAGTTCGCATTGGAAGGAACCAGCAAACATGTCGAAATTGAACCTGTCGAAATCAAATGTGTTGAAACAATCGTTGGGTAGGAAGGCTGCTTTTGGGGCTGCTTTCTTATCTGGAGTGGTTAGCGTTGCCTGTGTGTGCAAGGCGGATGGGCAAGGATTGCTTTCTGGGGTCGCGACGACGAGTCCGTTCGCTTCGGTAGCAGCACCGGTGTGCGACCAAACAGATGGTATTGGATGCGATTTGGGGAGTGGAGCAGGGGGGGGCCGGTGCGAGGCGATGGGGTGCGATGCGATGGGGGGCGGTATTGGAGTTAGGGATGGCTGTGATACAGGATTGTTGGGACTAGGGTTGATCAAGCGTAGTGAGGGTGGTTTTGATGATTTCATAAGTCCGATGACGAACCCTTTGTACTTTGAAGATCCGAGGCAGTTGACCGAGGTGCGAGGGATTTTTATCAATCAAAAGTTACCGTATTTCAATGCGATCAATACAGCGGGGGGGCGCGCACAGGTTTACGCAGCGCAGATTCGAGTGCGGCTTACGGAAAATTTATCGTTGATTGCGGTCAAGGATGGCTATGTGGTTTCACAGAGCCCGATTGTCGATGACGGTTGGGGGGACTTGGGAGCGGGGCTGAAGTACAGTTTGTATCGGGATGGATCAGCGGGGCGAATGGTATCGATCGGTGGACGGTTTGAAGCGCCGACGGGAGAAGGGAGAGCATTGCAAGGGAATGGCGACGGCGTGTTCGACTTTTTCTTGAGTGGAGGTTCGAGGATTGGGGCCAGCGCGCATTGGTTGAGTGGGTCTGGATTTGTTTTTCCAGTGGATAGTTCGGCGGAAAACCAAATGTGGTATTGGTCGAATCACCTGGACAAGCGGCTTGGTGAATCGCGGGTGTATGCATTCACGGAATTGAACTGGTTTCACTATCTCAAGAGTGGTACTGCGTTTCCATTACCGATTGAAGGTGGAGATTACTTCAATCTCGGTTCGACGGGTGTTGCCGGGCACAACATTGTGACGAATGCGTATGGATTGAAGTACAAGCCGGGACGGAACTTGGAGACCGGCGTGGCTTGGGAGTTTCCACTGACGGATCGACGAGGGGTGATGGACAATCGCCTGACGGCTGATTTGATTTGGCGGTATTAGAAAACTGGCTTACAGGTCATCCCCCTCCATAGAGAGTGGTTCCATGACTTTTGTGTTTCGTTCGACGGCGATAACGACGGTTTGTTCGTCGACGCCGTCGCGACTTCGGGCGGTTGCTGGAAGGACTTGTCGACGGTCGGGGAATGGGAGTCGGACGGAGAAGGTTCCGTCGGGTTTGACTTTTACGGGTTCGGATCCGATGGAGACGTGAGCATCGGGGTGCGTGGAGCCGAAGACGACAAGTTCGGCTTCGACATCGAAGTGGAATTGGCGTGGTTTTCGCAATCCACCTTCGGCTCCGCTACCGAATTGGGAAAGGACATCGAGGTCCATGGGGCGGCTGAGTCGGTCTTCGAAGACGTTTGCGAGCTCCCCTTTTTGGGTTTCGTCGCCGTATCCGCCGCTCATGGCGTAGATTCGTTCTGCATCTTTTGCGATATCGGCCCAATGGTCGTCAAGAGCCCCTTTGCCGCTTGGGGCAGGTGTCGTGACGGTATTGCTGCGGACAAGTTCATAGAATCGGTTTTGACCGGTTCTGTAACCCATTAGGACTTGGAACCGCGCCGGCGGGAAATCCACATCGATGTACCAGTTGCGTACCCCACCGTGGATTTCGATTTCGCGATGCACATTTTCAGAGCTTTCGGTCGTGCCGCTATCTTCGAACTTAAGAAGTCTCAGGACGGGTTTCACCGAATGCCATTGATCGGCGAGAGCGGCTTTGGCTCGCTCGACCGCTTGTCGACTGATATCCCAATGTGCGTGGATCCAATAGGGATCTCGAACCATGAGGATAATTCGGTCTTCACCCTTGGGAGCGGCAGCAATTGGGGTGATTGGGGTCAAGGTGCGTTTCGGAGGAGTTTGAGCGAGATCTTTTCGAAGTTCTTTTTCAGCGTGAGCGGAACGGATTTTTTCTACGATTTTCGGGTCGGTATTGGTTTTTGGAGGGGGGGGGAGCTTTGAGGCGACTGGTTTCGCTGGCGGGACCAATTTCTGTGGAGTTGCATCGGCGGTCGTACCTGGAGCATTTTTCGATGCTGCGATTTTCGAGGGTTTTGCCGCGCTTTTCGAGGGGGTTTTTGCAGCTGGCTTCGCAGCAATTGGGGACTTGGTTGAAAGGGGGCTCTTGGGTGATGCAGTGGAGCCAGGCTTTGAGGATTTGGACTTGGGCTTGTCGTCTACGGTCGTTTTCTTCGGGGATTTCACGGTTTTTGCAAGTTTGATGGATTTGGCTGGTTTCGCAGCCACTGTGGGTTTGTTTTTGCTGGGCCTTTTAGGTTCCTTTTTCAATGAATTCGCTTTTGCGCCAGAAGTAGGCTTTGCCGATGAGGGCTTTGCGCTCTTCAAGGCCTTCGATTTCTCTGCGGTGGTTTTTTTGGCAGAGGCGGCCGGTTTCTTGGCGGGGGCTGGTTTCTTTTTGGAGGTGGGCACCGGTAGGCTCCTGGGGGGGGAATTTGGTCTCAAGGAAGAAAAATCGAGGGAGTCGTCAGAACCTTTGGCTCACAGTATGCTTTGATTTGTTAGGATTTCTACTTTATTTTTGGTAGGAACCAAGGGGTAGTTCGGTGGCGGAGTCGTTACAGACATACAAAAAGGGTGTATTGGATGGACGGAACGAAGGGGGGGCCAGGTTCACGGGTTCGAGGTGCGAACGTTGCGATTGCTGCGTTGTCGCGCGTTCTCGCAGTGCTTCTGCTTTCCCTGGCGATTGCCGGTATAGGTTCGTTTCTCGACTCCTGGTTAGGCACTAAGATTTGGCTTACTGTTGGGATTGTCTTGGCAATGTTATTCGGTATCTCGAGTTTGATCTTGGTTTCGAAGCTATCGGAGCTGGATGCTAAGCGGGCCAAGGAGAGTGAAGGACGGGAACGGGACGGGGCGCAAGGGCGCGGGCCACAAGCGGGGTAGATGGTTGTAAAGTGTCGGATGAAAAACGTGTGCAGAAAGCAGAATGCGAGCAAGCCTGGGATGGGGAGTCTGGGCATGCGCATTTCGGTGGCTCGCATTCCCGTGGCCCGCGTTCGCGTGTGCGATTTGATTGGGAAGGGCATGAGGGGGAGCGATTGAGTTTAATACGCCAAGATTGGCAGATCTTCGGTGGTATTTCGATGCTATTTTTGGCTGGATTATTTGCGGCTCACTACTTGCGCCATGGAATGCTGAGTCTTGGGCAACAGGAATTAGCAGTGCAGCTCTTGGTATTTGGAGCGATTTCAGGGGTTACCGGGTTTGCGTTTGTGCTGCGACATGGGTTGTTTATCCCGATGAATCCGGTGGTATCGACACTCGGGACGACGGCTTTGCGGTTATTGACGGTCCTTTTTGTCGTGGGGATAGCAAGTGCGACAAAATGGAACAACGGCAATTCTTTCGCCACTTTGATGCTGGGGTGTTATTTTATTTTTCTGCTATTAGAATCCTCCTTGTCGGTTCGCTGGTACTCCGCCTGGCGAAGAATTGTCCACGACCGACGTATTCCCTCCTAAACCCGCACTTCTCTGATTCGAAACGCACGATGGCTTCGGACATTCTCCACATCAAAGACGGTTATTACTTTGAAGTGCCTCGCTTTTTATGGCGTAGTAATCGCCAGAAGGCGTCGGACTTCCCGGATTGGCTAGTGCGTTTGGACCCTGATTTTCAGAACTGGCAAGCCGAGCAGTTGGTTAGTCAATTGCGAGAGGCGGGTGTTAGCGAGGGTTCGCTAGGTGGTTTGGTTGAGGCTTGGCAGGAATGGCAGCACAGCAACCACAAGAATGAGGGTTGGCCGTTGCATGCGTATCTGGAGAAGATTGTCTCAGATGCGAAGAGTAAGTCTGGGAAGTGGGTTTCGAAGAACGCGCCTGGTGCGTCCGATCCTTTAAAGGCTTATTTAGCGGCGCATCCGCAAGTTGATCAGCCTTGGTTTTTTGATTTTGTGGGGAGTGCAGAAGGTCAGAAAGCTTGGGATAGCATCAAGTCGAAGATGGCTCAGGCGTCGGTTGTGGACGCTTATGAGAAGGAGCATGGTGAGGCTTGGGGGCAGGAGAAGATTGACTCCTACAACAAGAGTCTTGATGGCAAGGTTTTGATTCCTCAGCCGTTTGGGACTTTGCGAAATGCGTACCAGGCCGAATCAGGCTTTTGTCTTTCGCGATACATGATCATTGAGTTGGTTGTTGCTTTGTTGCTTTTCTTTGCGTTTCGCTGGTTGGCTAAGCGGATGCAGGCGAGTGATTCGCCGAAGGGCAAGGCTTGGAACTTTTTGGAGGGGTTCGTTCAGGCCGTGCGCAACAATGTGGTTGTGCCGGCGATGGGTGAGCATGACGCGGACCGGTTCATGCCGTTTCTCTGGACGATCTTCTTCTTTATTTTGGGTTGCAACTTGATGGGAATGGTTCCCTGGGTTGGTTCGCCGACGGCGTCCTTGGGTACCACGGCCGCGTTAGCGGGGATGGTTTTCTTGGTGGGGCTGATTTTTGGGGTGAAGGCGTTTGGTATTGTTGGTTATTTGAAGAATATATGCCCCGAGTTGGGATTGCCGTGGTATTTTGCATTTTGGGTGGTTCCGTTGTTGTGGGTCATTGAGTTCGCATCGTTGTTTATCAAGCATGCTGTGTTGGCAGTACGTTTGTTGATGAACATGGGTGCGGGCCACTTGGTGTTGCTTGGTATTCTCGGGATTGGGATCAGTGTTCCAGCGGCTTTAGGGTTGAGCACCGGTGGTTGGATGGGTGTGGCTGGGATTTCCGTGATCGGTACAACGATCTTGAGTGTGTTGGAAGTGTTTGTCGCCTTTTTGCAAGCTTACGTATTCACGTTTTTGGCAGCGTTGTTTATCGGAAGTGCGATTCATCATCACTAGTCGTGCGGATTCACTTTTGGGTGAAGATTGTGTGGGCAGGTGTGGTGTATGGGCTTGGTACAGTAACAGTAATTTCCTCTGCGGAAGCGCAGAATTTCGTTCCTCTTCGTTTGGATTGAGAGACCGTCGAGTCGATCTTCAAGGAGAATAGTAAAGTGATTAATCTCGTGCGATTTGGTTTGGTGTTTGCTGGTTGCATGTTGCTCATGTCGGTTCCGGCGGTTGCTCAAGATGCAGCGGCAGCGGGTGGCAACATTCCTGGTGCTATCGGAGCGGGTTTGGCTGTTATCGGCGCTGGTTTGGGTATTGGTTTCTTGGGCAAGGGTGCGGTTGAATCGATCGCTCGTCAGCCTGAGTCGTCCGGTACGATTCAAGTTGCGATGATTATCGCTGCAGCACTTATCGAAGGTTTGGCGTTTTACGCTGTGTTGGTTTGCTCGCAACAGAACCCGTTCGCAGGCTAGTCTGCGAGGTTCGGTCGAGTAGCTTGTGCTCGGTTGAACGCGTTCTGGGGTCGCAAGCGAGATCCTAGATGTGTTTAGCTTGGTGCTTGGTTCGGATTGTGATGAAGCGATTGGCTGCGAGATGGAGTATTCATCGGTTGGTTTCTTTATCGATCGTATGGAGTGTGCTTTCTAGCAGTGAGCGTGGAGTTATGTTTCCGGGGTAGCTGTGTGGTGACGTTCAGGTTGGATTCGAAAGGCATGATGAAATGATCACGCGAGTGCGAAGCGTAAGTGCTTGGATGGTGGTTTGGCTTTTGGTTGGTTCGCTGAGTGCGAGCGCATTCGAAGGTGCAGACAAGGGGCATGGGCATTACGACCCGACCCACGGCTACGCATCAGCGGAGAACGAGTCACTTTTGGATTTCAAGACCGACAAAGCGTTGTTTACCGGCTTGGTCTTTTTACTGCTGTGCGGCGGGTTGTATTTAGCGGCTTGGAAGCCGATTTCACAGGCTTTAGAGCGGCGTGAGACGACGATTGCGAATCAGATTGCGGATGCTCAGCGTGCTTCGGAAGAGGCGAGTGCGAAGCTGAAGGAGTATGAGACGAAGTTAGCAGACGCGGCGGTGAAGGCTCAGGAGTTGGTGGTACAGGCGAAGCGTGATGCGGAGTCGGTCGCAGAGCGAATCAAGACGGATGCTCAAGCGGACGCATCGCGGATGCTTGACCGAGCAAAGAATGAGATTGAGACGGCCAAGCAAGCGGCTTTATCAGAGCTTTCGACCAAGAGCACTGATTTGGCGTTTGGTTTGGCGCGGCGAGTGATCGGACGCGAGCTGAACGTGGGAGATCACCAGAAGTTGATCAGCGAAGCGTTGGGGCGATTGCCGAGCGGCAACTAGGGCTCGTAGTGAAGGCTTAGTGCGACAAAGGCTCTAATAGGCGAGAGCGACAGGATTGATCGATGTCTGAACAAACCAAAAAAATACCGACAGTGTTCGATAGCGAAGAGCAGCATGTAGGAGAAGTCTACGCGCGAGCTTTGCTCGGTGCGGCCCAGAGTGCGAACAAGGTCGATGCGGTAGTCGAGCAGTTCGAATCGTTCGTTGTCGATGTCTTGGACAAGAACCCGAAGATCGAGTTGGCTTTGGCCAATCCCAAGATGTCCGTCGAGGACAAGTGGAGTTTGATTGACCGGGTTTTTGGTGGCAAGATGGAGCCGACGTTGGTGACGATGCTCAAGGTGTTGGCGAAGCGTCAACGGCTTGGGTCTCTGCGATCGATACAGAAGTCCGCATCGGATTTGCGGGACGAATTAGCTGGTCGTATTCAAGTACAGGTTACAGTTGCGAGCGAATTGGATGCAGCTGCCAGAGATGCGTTGGTTGCGAAGCTCAAGACGGTATTCAAGAAGGACGTTCGGTTGAACACGAAGGTCGATCCGAGCATCCTCGGTGGCTTGATAGTACGTGTCGGAGACACGGTGCTTGACGGTAGCGTGGATGGGCAGTTGGCAGCGTTGCGAAAGACGGTCGGTCAGCGATCGGAGACGGCGTTGCGATCGACTTCCGGATCGCTGGTGCAGACAAATTAAGTTCCTTGGTTTAACAGCTCGATGTTGTTCCTTTCGCGGACGCACGAGCCGAGTTTTATAATCCCTTTTCAATTCCCTTACAAAAAATTCCTTCCCGCAGCCTCGCCTGCGAAGACGAACCCGAGAGGTCGATGAGATGAAGTTTAACTCGGATGAGATTGCAGCCGTCATTCAAAAAGAGATCGAACAATTCGGCAGCCAGATCGACGTTCGCGAAGTAGGAACGGTCCTCGAAGTCGGGGACGGTATCGCTCGCGTATATGGTCTCTCGGGCGTGATGTCCGGTGAAATGGTTCAGTTCCCGAACGGGGTGACGGGGCTGGCGTTTAACCTCGAAGAAAAGTCCGTTGGTGTGATTATTCTAGGGGATTACCTGAGCATCAGCGAAGGTGACGAGGTTCGGGCTTTGGGAACGCTGTTGAGTGTTCCAGCAGGGGATGCCGTCATTGGACGTGTTTTGGATCCATTGGGAAATCCATTGGATGGTAAGGGACCGGTCACGACGGACATTCGACGTCCGGTGGAGATCATCGCCACAGGTGTTGCAGAGCGACATCCGGTCAATGAGCCGATGCAAACTGGGATCAAGGCGATCGACGCGATGACGCCGATCGGACGTGGGCAGCGTGAATTGATCATCGGTGACCGCAAAACGGGCAAGACCGCGATTGCGATCGACGCGATCATCAATCAAAAGGGTAAGGGCGTAAAGTGCTTTTACGTCGCGATCGGACAAAAGGAATCTTCGGTGGCTTTGATCATCGACGCGTTGGACAAAGCTGGCGCGATGGATTACACGACGGTCATTGTATCAGGTGCTAGTTCACCTGCTCCTTTGCAATACGTGGCACCTTACGCCGGTACAGCGATGGCCGAGCACTTCATGTTCAACGGTCAGCATGCTTTGATCGTTTATGACGACTTGAGCAAGCAAGCCGTGGCTTATCGCCAGTTGAGTTTGCTGATGCGACGGCCACCGGGACGCGAAGCGTTCCCTGGGGACGTTTTCTATTGCCACAGCCGTTTGTTGGAACGATCCGCGAAGCTGAGCAAAGAACTCGGAAGTGGTTCTTTGACGAGTCTTCCAATCATTGAGACTTTGGAAGGTGAAGTTTCGGCTTACATCCCAACGAACGTGATTTCGATTACAGACGGTCAGATTTACTTGCAACCGGACTTGTTCTTCGCCGGCATTCGTCCAGCGATGAACGTTGGTATTTCGGTTTCTCGCGTGGGTGGTAACGCCCAGATCAAAGCGATGAAAAAGGTCGCTGGCGGTTTGCGTCTTGACTTGGCTTCGTTCCGCGAGTTGGAAGCGTTTGCACAGTTGGGAACGGAATTGGATCCAGCGACACAAGCGAAGTTGGATCGTGGGTATCGGATGGTGGAGTTGCTCAAGCAACCGCAGTTCCAACCGATGGACGTAGCGGAGCAGATTTTCAGTATTTACGCTGGTACTCGTGGGCATCTCGACGACATTCCAGTGAGCAAGGTTCGGGAGTTTGAAACGGGGCTTTTGGAGTTCCTTAGGGATCGCAAGAGCGACGTGTTGAAGAAGATCAATGAAGTTGGCGATTTGACTCCGGAAATCGAAGAGTTGATCAAGTCGACGATTGGTGCATTCAAGGCGACGTTCCGATAATCATCGAGGAGTTTCTTCCCGAACTCTGAAGGAGCTCGGGGGGGGATCCGATAGCAACAGATCCGATAGCAACAGGGTCGACGAAAGGAACTTCAAGCGATGGCAAACATTCGACAGCTCGATAAGCGGCGTAAAAGCGTACGAAACATTCGCAAGATCACGCGGACGATGGAATTGATCGCAACCGCGCGGTTCAAGAAAGCGATGGACCGTGCAGCGGCGGCGACGGACTACACCAAACGCATTACACAGATCGTGCAAGACTTGGCTAAGAGCGGTACTGACGTCAGTCATCCGTTGCTCAAGGCGCACGAGACGGTCAAGGCGGTTGACATGTTGGTGTTGACTGCGAACCGTGGTTTGTGTGGTGGTTACAACGGATCGGTGGTACGAGCGGCGACGCAGCGGCGTGCGGAGATTCAGGCGCAAGCTGATGCGGGTCAAACGTTAGCCAGTGGTAAGCGTGGTATTTCAGCCTTGCGTTTCGCTGGGATTCCCTTGGAGAAGACTTACACAGATTTTGAAGATCAACCAAGTTTTGATGCAGTCGCAAAGATTGCAGATGACTTGATCGCTCGTTACATCACGGGTCAGGTTGATCGGGTCGATGTCGCTTACACGCGGTTTATCAGCAGTTCCAAGCAGGTTGCAGTGGTTGAGACCTTGTTGCCTTTTGCAGGAATTGAGGTTACCGCGAGTCCTGCAGCGGTTGGTGGTTCGGAAACGAGCAAAGTTCGGGACGACTATGAGTTTTTGCCGAGCGCGAGTGCGATTTTGGAAGAAGTCGTACCGGCGAGTTTTAGAGCAAGGCTGTTCAAGTGCTTTTTGGATGCGGCTGTCAGCGAGCAGATTGCTCGGATGGTTGCGATGAAGAGCGCGACAGAAAACGCCGGGGACTTGATCAAGTCCTTGTCGAGAACATTCAATCGAGCTCGTCAGAGCAAGATCACACAAGAAATTATGGAAATCATCGGTGGCGTGGAAGCACTTGGGTAATCCTCGAGTCATCCATGCTTCAATAACACATCCTTAGCGTGCGTCAGCATTCACTTATCGAAAACTACGAATAGAGAAGATCATGAGCGTCTCCACCGGTAAAGGGGTTGGTAAAATCAGTCAGGTCATCGGCTCGACTTTTGATGCCGAGTTTCCCGAGGATAGCCTTCCTCCAATTTACAACGCTGTGAAAGTTGTCAGCGAGAAGAAGGGCGTTTCGATCAATTTGACCGGAGAGGTTCAGCAGCACCTCGGTGGTGGCAAGGTGCGTTGCGTTGCTTTGGGTAGCACGGACGGTTTGATGCGTGGACTTGATTGCGTCGACACGGGCACACCGGTATCGGTTCCTGTGGGTGAGGGGACGCTGGGGCGCGTGTTCAACGTTCTCGGCGATCCTATCGATCAGCGGGGGGATGTGAAGGCGGACACGCGTTGGCCGATTCACCGTCAAGCCCCTGCGGTTTCCGAGTTGTCAACCAACACGGAAGTGTTCGAGACCGGTATCAAGGTTATCGATTTGCTCACACCGTTCGTACGGGGTGGTAAGGCAGGTTTGTTTGGTGGTGCAGGTCTTGGTAAGACCGTTATTCTCCAAGAGTTGATCGCACGGGTTGCAAGTTCCCACGGTGGTTACTCTGTGTTCGCAGGTGTTGGAGAGCGAACACGTGAAGGAACTGACCTTTGGTTGGAAATGCAAGAGGCCGAGATTGGCAAGACTGGGCGTAAGGTTATCGAGCAGACCTGCATGGTGTTCGGTCAGATGAATGAGCCACCAGGGTCTCGTTTGCGTGTCGCACTTTCTGCGTTGACGATGGCAGAGTATTTCCGGGACACAACCGGTAAGGATACGTTGTTGTTCGTCGACAACATTTTCCGATTCTCACAAGCGGGATCGGAAGTGTCAGCGTTGCTGGGCCGTATGCCATCTGCGGTGGGATATCAGCCGACTTTGGCGACGGAGATGGGCGCTTTGCAAGAGCGGATTACATCGACGAAGCGTGGGGCTATTACATCGGTGCAAGCCGTTTACGTTCCTGCGGACGATCCGACTGACCCTGCTCCGGCGACAGCGTTCGGTCAGTTGGACGCGTTCATTTACTTGGAGCGTTCGATTTCTGAGAAGGGTATTTATCCTGCGATCGATCCGTTGGCATCGAACTCCCGGATTCTTGATCCGGCGATTGTCGGTGAGCGACATTACAACATCGCTCGTCGCGTTCAACGCACATTGCAACGCTATCGCGAACTTCAGGACATCATTGCGATTCTTGGGGTAGATGAATTGAGTGAGGAAGACAAGACAGTTGTACGACGAGCACGTCGTATTGAAAGATTCTTGTCGCAACCGTTCTTGGTGGCAGAAGTCTTCACCGGCAAGCCTGGTGAGATTACATCGCTCGCAGATACGATTCGCAGCTTCGAAGAGATCTGCGACGGGAAGTGGGATCACTTGCCAGAGTCGGCATTTATGTATGTCGGAGCGATTGAGCAAGTCGAAGCGCAAGCGAAGCGTATGGCAGAGCAAGCCAAGAAATAGTTTTTGGCATGCAAGAGAGGCTTACGGCGACTCTGAATTGGGTCGTCGGAGGCGTAGCGATGATTCCTTGGTCAAGCAATGTCGATCTGTAGAGAGCAATTATGAGTGAATCGAACGCGGTCCATTGTGTCGTAGTGACTCCTGAGAAGACGGAGTTGGATACGCAATGCGAGTCGATTAATTTGCCGATGTTTGACGGGGAGTTTGGTATTTTGCCAGGGCGTGCACCGATGGTTGGGCGTCTTGGATTTGGCGTGATGAAGCTCAAGAGTGGCGGCAAGGAAGAGCGTTGGTTTGTCGATGGTGGGTTTGTCCAGGTAACTCGGGACTCGGTTTACATTTTGACAGACCGACTGATCAAGCCTGAGTTGGTCGACAAGACGGCGGCGGAAGAGGATTTGCGAAAGGCTTCGGAGATCAAGCCGACGACACCTGAGGCGGCAGCGTTGCGAGAGCGTTCGTTGGCTCAAGCACGAGCAAAGATACGGGTTGCAACGGGAGCGTAACGCTTTCGGGATTTCGTCAGGGCTTTG
Source organism: uncultured Pirellula sp. (assembly GCA_964483385.1). Lineage (GTDB taxonomy): Bacteria > Planctomycetota > Planctomycetia > Pirellulales > Pirellulaceae > JBKCUI01. The sequence continues at coordinate 106,956 of CAZACJ010000008.1, forward strand.
GCGAAACGGGTTGGCGAAGCTACTAACATAGAGTTTGGCAGGGGTGTGGTTATGGGATCGCGAAAAGGAAGTGCGTTTGCTGGTGTTGGTGTAGCGATTATTACGCCGTTTCGCGATGGGAAGTTGGACGTGAAGCGACTGCAGGAGCAGATCGACTTTCAGATCACTTCGGGTGTGA
>CAZACJ010000008.1:107233-110242 GCA_964483385.1 uncultured Pirellula sp.
CCGCATTGCGTTTATAACATACCGGGGCGTTCGGCAAAGAACATAGAGCCTGAGACGATCGCGAAGTTAGCCGAGTTGCAAAACATTACGATGGTGAAAGAAGCGACGGGTTCGTTGGATCAGTGTTCGCAGATTCTCAGTACGACGAACTTGACCGTGCTCAGCGGCGATGATTCGCTCACTCTCCCCATGATGAGCGTCGGAGCCGAGGGAGTGATTTCGGTTGCTGGCAACATTGTTCCGACCGATTTGATCGCGATGGTTCGGGCCGCACTTGGTGGTGATTTTGCGGGAGCGGCGAAGTTGCATCACAAGTTGTTTCCGCTTTGTCGGGACATGTTGTCGTTGGCAACGAATCCGATACCGGTGAAGGCGGCGATGCAGCTGCTAGGGCGGGATACGGGAGATTTGCGGTTGCCTATGACGGCGTTGGAACCCAAGGAGTTGGAAGCGTTGAAGTCGACATTGGTCAAGTATGGGATCTTGTCGAAATGATTGAAGGGGCAGGTCAGGGGCGTGGGGGCGAGTGGCGGCGATTGCGGTTTGAGTCGATAGCAGATTGCAAGGCTGAGATCGCAAGGATTGTCGATGCGCAGCTTGCAGGTCAGTTGCGAGCGCACGGCAAGTGGAGTGCGGGGCAAGTCTTAGCCCATGTGGCGGCTTGGATTGAGTATGGTTATGTGGGGTATCCGATAGGTAAGCCACCATTTTTTATTCGTTGGATACTGCGGCTTGGTTTGGGTTCGATGTTATCGAAGGGGATGTCGCGTGGGGTGAAGATTCCCGGGGTGAAGGGTGGTACTACGGGAGCCGATGAGATGCCGACGCTTGCGGCGGCGGAGCGTCTGAACAAGGCTTTGGATCGGTTAGAGAGTGGTGAGGAGCCGAAGTTTGATAGTCCAGCGTTTGGTGCGATGTCGAAGGGAGATCGTGTTCGATTGAATCTAAGGCATGCGGAGTTGCATTTGGGATATTTGTCTTATTAAGTCAATCGCTGCTGATCGTTTTTGCTTTACATCTCAAAACTGACTCAACATCTCAGAAAGCAACTCCATCGGTAGTCCAACGACGTTCGTCGCAGAGCCATGTAGCAAACGCAACCAAGCCGGTCCGTCTTGAAACCCCAACGAGCCCGCTTTGCCAATCCACAAATCACTCTCCAAATAAACTTCCAGCTCTGCGTCGTTGAAGTGCTTTAACACTAACGTCGAACAATCAACCCGAACGCATCGGTTCCCCGTTGCTCGGCTCCATAAGCATAAACCGCTGTAGACGCGATGCTCTTGCCCTCGCAACCGCAATAACATCTCTCGCGCATGATCCACATCATGTGGCTTGCCTAACACCATTCCACGATGTTCCGCAACGGTATCGCAAGCCACCACGATACGCTCATCAACCTCAATCTTTTGGATCACATCAGCAGCTTTTTGATACGCTAACCGTGCTACCAACTCCGGCGGCGTCTCTCGTGTACATACGCCACACTCGGCCAACGGGTCTGGCTCGATCACCTCATATCGATACCCAAAGGATCGCATCAGTTCGCTGCGCCTCGGGGAGGAACTCGCAAGAATCAATGGCCTACGATCTGCTAAAAAACCAGCGGGCGGTAAAAACACATTACCCGTATAGTCACCCGTATAGTCCTCAGATCCATCAACGTCACGCATCACAACTCTCCATACTATTGCAACTCACCGTGCTAAACGTATCAGGACGGTGGTGCCGGCGGTGGCGAAGACGGAGGCATGGGTGGTACCGGCGGATACCCTAACCTCGGACGCAACTGCTCCCACGACTGCCTCAAAGAATCAAGCATTCGAGGAATGTGACCGCAAGCGAGATAGACCCGCGCCGAAACCGCAGACTGTGGATAGAAATTGGTGATGAAATCGAAGCTGAATTCGTACGGCCCATGACCAATCATTACTGCGTTCGCATAAGCCCCACTGAGAATCTCATCTCGCAGCTTCAATTCGTCATAGATGTCTTGCGGATTGTGTTTCTTCGGCGGCAAAGAAGCTGCATTAGCACCTGATGCGGCCGAAGTGCTCGCGGGCGATCCAGATCCAATTCCCGAATTGCCACTACCACCGAGGCTGCCATCGCGGTTCCCTTCAGCCTGCACCCCATCCGGAACATTCGAACCTGCGTGAAGCACTTGGTTTTGCAACTCAGAGGGGATACTTGGGGGCGAACCGAGCGGCGTGGCCGGAGGTGGTTGTAACGATGGCATGCCAGGCAATTCACCGTAACGCTGGCGATATAGCTCAATATTTTTGGAGAGAGCTTCGATGAACTGAGGCATCACCGTATGAGGTAGCACCACACGGGAGACCACCGCATTTGGGCGAGGAAGATTCCTCACAAAATCCAGAAGAAATTCCGTTGTGCCGGTAACTACGATCACCCCCGTGCTGATCTCGCCCCTGGCAACATGTTCTGGAACTCGAGCCCGCAATGCTGGCATATTCTCAGGCGAATCCCCAGCATTCCGAGCAAACTCATCATTTGGCTGCGCCATTATCAAAATCCTTTGTACCCGATCAAATGCCAAAGCACCCCACCGAAACCAGCGTGCTTTACCTGCGACTCGAAAAAGTATACCCGAACTCCTCTTGATTGTCCCACCTTAACGTACATTGACCTGAATCGATCGCCCCCTCAATTTCGTCTCCGCCGCAATCCCAAAGCCACTGCCAGCCCGTAGCAACCGCTCGCCAGCCCGTAGCAACCGCTCGCCAGAAGGTGGAGAGCACGTGTATTGAATTCTTGCGCTGGATCTTGCTTGCGAACCCCTAACAACTCGCGTCTCCCCTTCTCCACCCGGGCGAGGAGAAGGGGTCGGGGGATGAGGTGGGGAACAATCGCCGTTTGCGTTCTGCGAACTTCATGCGATACGATGAATGCCGCTTTGTATCCAGTTCCATGGACTCACACAAAGAAGACCGCAAACACCCCGCGGCTTGCGCGAAACGGGCTCATGTTTTTTGAGCCGGAATGCGC
>CAZACJ010000009.1:0-7420 GCA_964483385.1 uncultured Pirellula sp.
GAGTGGAAAGTTGAAAGTAGAGCTGTCCTGCGGACAGGACAGGAACCGAACTTTTCATGGTTCCCTTGATTTTATGTCTGCGACGATCCGGTTGAGGTTATTACCGAATTGAGAATTGAGAATTGAAAATTGAAAATTGAAAATTGAAAATTGAAAACCAACACTGGTCGGCGTGTTCTAAGTAATTCTCAATTCTCAATTCTCAATTATCAATTTTTATCTAGCGAAGGACGCACGGGTGTAAAGTTATTTTGTCCCATAGGGAACAGGAACTTTTGAGAGCTTAAATGGATAGGATTGTGGCTTGCCGGTTTTCTCGGTGGCTCGGACGATCACCGACTTGATATCTCGACCGTATGGTAGTCCGCCGAACGTAAATGTCTGCGTGCTATTGGACTGACTATCTTGTCCGAATGCTCCACCTCCGTTGCCATTCCCGCCTCCGCTACCACTTGCGCTACTGCTTCCGCCAGCACTTCCTGATGCTCCTGGGGAGTGTAACACTCCTTCACTGTCTTGAATCAATACTTCGAAGGCACCTTGCTGATCCAAAACCGCCTTCAACATCGCTTGCGGATTTCCGAATTGATTTCCTCGCTTTTTGGTGAGTTGAGGAAGAGACAGCGAGACGTGGATACCCCGTTCGTTGCTTTGAATTTCTTTGAGGGCAAATGAATGTTGTCCGCTCTTTTTGGTTGACGGCTTGCCGTCTGGAAACTCCACTTCGATGCGACGACCTGGAGTAACCTTCAGTTCCCCAGAGATCGTTAGGTGCTCAGTGTCATTTTCCTCTTGGAAGTAGGCGATGATTTCACCATCAAGTCCTTCCTCGAAACTTGGATCGTAGAAGTTGAAGGGACCAGGTGCCATCCATGGGACTGGATTTCCTCGATCATCAATGGCTTGCATGTTTTCCAGTTCAAAGATCCCTTTGTCGTTGGGGTCGACCTTGAATGCGACTGCAATGTTAGGGCGAACGAAACCGCCATTACTTCCAGAAGTGACGCTTCCGAACGAGGAACTTGAGCCACTTGTGAATCCGCCGGAAATGCCACCGGCGCTTCCTGATGCGTTTCCGTTACCTCCAGAAAACTGTTCGTTCTTTTGGAAGTTATTTGTTGTGTTTTGAGCTGAACCATTTTGCAGTTGCTCAAGCAATAAGTTGGCTGCACGGTTTGACGAGGGTTTCCTTCCTAGTGTCATTTGATCAATTGCATCTGACTTTGTCACTTGAATGATGAACTTGCCGGCGTTTGCCGTGATCGGTGGAACTTGTTCGTCATTTTGTGCTACAGCATTCGGATCTTGATTTGCGTTTAATGGTTTAGAGTCATTCGCCGGTTTCTGAGCGACATTTGCTTTTTGCGGTTTTGGTTTGTTGCCTGGTTTTTGCTTCAGGTCTGTTTGACCTACTTGAAGTAGGAGCAGCCAAGTGCTAACTGAAGCGAATGCGATCCATGGTGTAGCCATCACAAGTCTCCTGAAAAGAGTTTTTGGACGAGAATTTCGGTCAGTCTGAGAAAACGATTTTGGAAGAGGCACCAATTGAGGTTGCTCTACGTGTGCCAAACACTGCTTGAGTAAGGTTGTAACTTCAGCAGCAGATTGCAGGCGGGATTTCTTATCCTTGCTAAGCAAGCGGCGAACGATATCGGCAAACCATTCGGGGAGTTCCGATACCAATGCGCGAACGGAGGGGGGATCTATGTCGATGACTTTTCGTATCGCTCCATAAGGTGTCGATGACCTAAAGGGCGAACGTCCGGTGCAGGCTTCGTAGAGTACACAACCTAGACTAAACAAGTCGGTTCGATAATCGAGTTCTTCATCGCGAGCTTGTTCTGGAGACATGTACTCGGGGGTACCAAGCAATGTATTTGTGCCAGTAAACCTTAGATCATCGATGGCTTTTGCGATACCAAAATCTGTGATCATGACTCGATCGACATCTGTTTCGAGCAAGACATTTGCGGGTTTGATATCGCGATGAATAAGTCCCTGCGCGTGGGCAGCTTCCAAGCCCGCGGAAATTTGCATGCCGATTCTCAAGACTTCTCTCAAGCTGAGATGTCCGCGATGATTTAATCGAGCTTGCAATGATTGTCCTCGAACAAATGTCATCACCAAGTACGGGTTGCCTTGCCACTCTGAGATCGCATGGATTCCAACAACGTTATCGTGCACAACCGCAGCAGCGGATTGCGCCTCGCGGAGGAATCGCTGTTTAAAGACTGCGCTGGGAATCAGCATTGGAGCCAGCATTTTGATGGCGACGTATCGATTTAAGGACGGATCAAACGCTTTGAAGACAACTCCCATTCCGCCGCGGCCTAGCAGTCCAACAATTTCGTACGTTCCAATGCGCCCCATCATCCGAGGATCATCCGATGGCCCCAAGAGTCTTTGCAGAGTCGCCAAGTCCTCCAGCCCCGATGTCGTATCGGAGTCTTGATTGTTACTCAACGAATCTCGAAGTGCGTCCCATTCGTTTGTCGAGGCAGTTTTTACCTCGAGTCGAGTTCTGCAGGATGTGCAAGTCGATAGGTGTGCTTCATAAGCTTGGATTTCGCCGTCGGACAACTCACCTCGAAGAAATCGCGTTAAGAGATCCGTGTTGCAATGTGTTTGCTTCAATTTCATGGTTTAGATCCCAAGACTATTGGGTTATTGAATCCTCGTCGAGTTCTAAGATTCTCTGTTTGATTCTTTGCATCACACGCGAGCGGGCGATGTAGACGGCTCCGACCGACTTGCCGATTTTTTCTGCGACTTCTTGAGGTGGCGATTGCTCGATTGCCGTCTCCCAAAATGCAGTCCAAGTCGACGATTCAAATTCACCGCGAACTTGTTGAGCAATCCACCGAAGTGTTTCGCGTTGCCATTCGAGATCAAACCAGAGCGAATCGGATTTGTCAGGGTGTTGATGAATCTGGTGCAAGGAGTTCGTGCCGCCGGATGCTTGATCTTTTGGTCGTCGGTTCAAAGCATTTATAGTGGCATTTCGAACGATGGTTTGCAGCCAAGTTCTGAAGCGAGCCCTGGCGGGGTCAGCCTTCCATTTGTGAATGTTTTTGAGGACAGAGAGGAGGACTTGCTGTGCGAGGTCTTCCGCGTCGTCCAGTTGCAGCTGTTTACGAAGAGCGATACGGACAATGATTGGGCGGTAGATGGACGCAAACTCATCCCAAGCGGCATTGTCGCCGCCGTCTTGCAATCGTCGGATTAGGCTGTGTCTAGTATCGGGAGGCATTGGACCGCGATAAGTTCCAGGAGAAAGTATTTTTGCGTCACTGGTATACACACATGATGTCAGTAATTCCTTTCAGAGAAAGTTGCGAAATAGCAAATTTGTGTATTTCGTGGGGGGGCTGTGCCTTTCCTAAACGTTGGCCAAAGGCGATCTCGCCGAGCGTTGGGCTTCGGTGGCAGGGGGCATTCGATACGCCAGTTTGTTCATCACCCCCTGCCCTTCAGCGGGGCTTGCTAAAGAAATTACATCGTTCGGGAAATGAGAGCAGGCGAACGGTGGGACTTGGGGTTGCATCAATGGCCGTCCAAAACGTCTGATCGTTGTTGAGGTCGAGTTCTGCGAGGTTCTCGTCGATTCGATTAGGAGCACCGGTTCACTGCGCACCGATTCGCTGAGCACGAATTCATTTCACACTCAACCAAAACAGCCGCTACTTTGGGATTCCGGATGGATTCAGGGCAATGCGGAAGCCGAGGAGACCGTCCCGGTAGGACGACTTTGCCCAATTTCGACTTGAGGATCGGCAGTTCGCGGCTTGGTAGAGCCAACAGCCGCCACGATTCACACGTTCCTTGCCCGTTGTTGGTCCAGTTGGGTCGGTGACGGCATCTGTGGAATATTCACCGTACCAGTCGCTACACCACTCCCAAACATTCCCGTGCATGTCGTATAGGCCCCAAGCGTTTGGCTCCAAGAGTCCGACAGAATGAGTTCTTTGCGAGCTGTTGCGTTTAAACCAACCGTACACCGGCAACAATCCTTCCTCATCATCGAACGAATAAGTCGTTTTGCTACCAGCTCGACAAGCATACTCCCACTGGGCTTCGGTGGGTAAGTGATAGACTCGACCTGCCTTCTTCTCCTCGGGCAACTCTGAAAGCTTTTTGCAGAATTCGACAGCATCGTCCCAGGAAACATTTTCTACAGGGAGATCTGCGTTGTCGTTACCAACCAAAGCCCCTTGGTAGCAACTTGGGTTGTTCCCAATAACCGTTTGGTATTGCGACTGCGTGACTTCAAACGCACCAAGGTAGTAATCATTACGGATCGTGACTTCATGCTGGTTTTCGTTTTCTTGACGGCCTTCCTCGCTCACAGGAGAGCCCATCATAAACGTCCCTTTGGGAATCAGTACCAGTTTCATCCCGATGCTGTTGGTGATTTCCTTGGAAGGTTGGGTTTCAGAGAGATGATTCACGACACCAATCCCAAGGGATGCAGTGATAAACCATCTACAAATCGATTCGCACATGAGATAAATAGGGGCTTTGAATGGGATGAATCGCTTGAGCGATTGGAAAGCGGTCAGGAGGAATGGACTTGGTATTATAGCGTCAAACTAGTTTCGGGTATTACCGAATTGGCAACCGACAGGGCAGGCAATCAGCCGCTCGTTTGCAGATGTGGGTGTATCCTCGACACCACGCTATAAGTGATTGTGGGGATCATGCTGTTGGTTTTTGCTTGAAGGGTTGATGATTGACAGCAGTTTCAAGGGGATCGGGATCGGAAGCCAAGGCGGCAGTTGGATGGAAGAATTGAATATTCCGTTTTCACTTCATCAGCCCGAAGTGTTTTTGCCGAGAGGCTTGTGTGGCGTGGGTAATTGCAGAGAGACTGTTGCACTTGGTCAGTCGTATGCTGTCCACGGGTCTTTCCTTATACGCATGTCGACAGCTTGAGCGTCTTCTCCGATGACGACTCGCCATTCGCCGTTGCTTAATGCGGTGAGGATCACCTCCGCCGCATTTTTGCTTGAGACAGGCTTATAGCTGGCGAAAAGCGAATCGAGCGCCCGTCGCCATGAGCGAGGTGGTGCAGGCATCCCTGTGCGGACGTGCCCTGGGATGACTAAGACTGCAGAGACATGAGGAGCGTGGGTGCGGAGGTCTACGATGAGCGATTCTGTAAAGCCTCGGATCGCGAACTTCGCTGATGAATAAGCTGTATGGGGCGAGCCAGTTCCCAAGCTGGCCCAGAGTCCGCATACCGAGGACATGTTAACGATGACACTTTGATCGGCGGCGATGAGCATTGGCAGAAAATGCCGGGTACAGTAATAGGTACCGGACCAGGATACATTGAATGTCCGTTCCCACTCGTCACGTTGGCCTGTGACGAACGACCCACCACCTACCACGCCGGCGTTATTGAACAGCAGGTGGATCGCGTCACTGCCATGCTCTTTGGTTACAGCCTTTGCAAACCGAACAACCGACTTCTCATCTGAGATATCAAGCACATGTGCCGTCACTCGCACGTCTGGGGCGATCGCCTGTGCCTGCCGAACCGTGACTTGTAAACTTTCGCGATCGATGTCGCAGGCCGCCACATGAGTGCCCCTTCTTACCAGTTGAAGCAGGAGCTCGCGGCCGATACCTGACGCGGCGCCAGTCAACACGGCAATGCGGTTCTGGAATTCTTTGAACGCAGACATTAGAAGCTTGTCCTCATCGCACAGGTGCACGTCTTAATACACGAATTGGGTCCGCAAATGGAGGTGATCGGTTTCCCCAACGGTACCAAAACGGTCGAGCCATGTATGTCCCCAACCAATACCGAATTTGGCTCGTCGCGTTGCCCACCAGTTGGTGCCGAAATACGTTTTGTAAAATTCGCCCCCTTGGACCATTTCATCTTCGAGATCAACATTAGAAAACCGGCCTACAAGCTCTAAGGCCCCGTAGTGATTCTTCGGGATGACTCGTCTTGCATATCCGACCGTTCGATCGTAAGGACGCGATTCACCGGTCACGACCCAACTTGTTGTCACATAACAACCATTGAAGTTGGGATTTCCGGTCATTGGGGAACTAACCCAGCTGGGGATGTACTCGGCCAGCACCGATACTGGGCCTTGGTTCCAAAGTAGCTCGAGCCCAAAGTCCCAAGCGTAGTTCGCTGCGATAGCTCCGGTATCCACGTAATTGCTCGTGACGTTGGATTCAGGTCGCCCCCGCATACGGATCGAGCCATCGGTGTCGGTATTGTATCGGCCTGCAAGTCCCACATGGAAATAGTCGCGGTCGTCATTTAAGTCCCAGAGTAAACCTGTGGTTCGGAAAGTCACATCGGTTCCGTTATTCGCGGCGTTTCCCGGTTGCCCCCAGTCTTGGTCGTAGACTCCGATAGCAGCCGTACCGCGATGGTCTTCGCCCAACACGCGATTAAGTCGGATCCCGGCGTTACGAGAAACAAAGAACGGGCTCAAGACTCGCTCTTGGGCTTGTAGGTTTGCTGCATCTCCGACCATTTCATAGGCGAAGGTCTCTTTCAATTTGCCGACTGACAATGTCGTTTCTGGTCCGCCGATCGGTGCGGTGATGGCCAAGTCCGTTAGGTTCCACAATTGATCTGGATCCGTATCGAAGCCTTTGTACTCCGCTGCGACTAGATAGCCGAATTTATACTCGCCACCGATTTTGCCTCTGGCCATAAATCGGACTGCACGATCATCGAATTGATCTCTCTGTTTTCCAACTTGGGACAAGCTCGCGGCATCTTGACCAAATGCATTGTAGTCACCGATGAGCACAAGTCCTGGCGTCATAGTGATCCAGTGACGATCGAGCTGAAGGCGTTGCGAGAGTTGAGGGGGGACGTCAGGCACCAAGTAGGGTGTCGCGGGCTCCTCCAAAGCTGGAGCGGTGAATTCACCACGAGGTGGTGCCAAGTCAGATTCAATAGATTGGCTTAGGGCACGGGAGCTTAAGCCAAACGATAGGCAGTGGAGTAAAATTACTGCAGTTGCAATCGGTTGTCGACCGAATCTACCCGTAGCGCGTGTCAAGTTGCTACAGAACGTTGAAATCATGGGCAATCCCTTGAGCTGCTGATTGACACGCGGTTTGCTCCGCTGCTTCTATATTCCTATCTATCGTTCAATCGGCACAATCGCTTCGAGCGGTGAAAAATAATCTGCCTGGAAGTGGTATTACTGGTGATGTCCACTGGGAGGCGGGAGGCGGGAGGTGATAGGCGGGAGGCGATAGGCGATAGGCGATAGGCCAATAACGTCGAATCGATAGCCAAGCAGCTTGAGCCCGCTTCGCGCAAGCCGCGGGGTGTTTGCATCGGCTACGCTCATCTCATTGCACGTTTCACTCCATCGAAAACCACAACGTTGTAGACGCTGATTGGTTGGGTGTATTGATGGATTAAACCATGTAC
>CAZACJ010000009.1:7520-65068 GCA_964483385.1 uncultured Pirellula sp.
CCGGAGCTGGCGCTTTCCGGCTCAGAGGACCACCCGGAGCTGGCGCTTTCCGGCTCAAAAAGCACTCCTGGAAGCAGTCGAGATATCGATTTGACGGTATGGGGCTAGAGGCGATAGGCGGGAGGTGATAGGCGATAGGCAGGAGGCGATAGGCGGGAGGCGGGAGGCGGGAGGCGATAGGCGAGAGTAACTGTTCGGACGTAGGCACCGCTCGCCAGACGGTGAGAATTATGCGTGCTTGCGCGTTGAGAATTTCCAGATGGTAGGGGTCCAGAAGTGTGATTGCCAAGAGTCTTTGGTGGCGCATTCTCGGATGCGCATTTCTTGGGTGTCGACTTCGATGTAGAAGAAGGCTTGATTGCCACCGCTGAAATGGCTTGAGTTGTCGATGTTCAGCAGAGGGATACCGACATCTGTTTTCTCTGGCGTACCGTTCCAATGTTGAATGTTGCGCACATGTGTATGGCCGTAAAGGATTGCGATGATGTTGTACTTATGGATTGCTTCGTAGTAGGCGGCTACATCACATGGGTTCCATTCCATAGCGAGGTTTGCTTCGTCCGATGTGTTGCAAGGTTTGCTATAACGAGGCAGATCGATATGGTGAGTCAATAGGACGGGGCGGTTGGGATCTGAAGCGTGTTGCTGCAAGTCACCGATAAGGAATTCGAGACTATCCATTGGGTTGTATCTTCGTCGCTGTGCGACTTTGGTGTCTTGGCCGACGACAATTCCGAGGTTGATGCAATGCAGTGGTCCGAAGTCCCAGGAGTAGTGCAATCCGTTGGCCGATCGCGCGAGGATTTGGCGTTTTTTGGTGCGTTCGATCAATCCATCAATGGCAAGCCCTTGGCCGCTGGGGCTGTCGTGATTTCCGTGGACTTCGTAGACGGGGAACTTTAATCTTCCTTCGATGCCGGTCAGTCCGTAGTCTGCCGTGAAGCCATCCCATTCGCGTTGTTGCATGCGACTTTGCAGGGCTCCGCGTTTGTCGCCGGTGTCGATAATGTCGCCGGCATGTATGACACCTTGGATTGGACCGACGATACCGCTTCCGGCGGACTCTGGGATTTCAGTACCCGGGAGAGCGTTGAGGGTGTCGATCAAGCCGTGGCAGTTTGTTATGGAAGCTTCGGTTAGTTCGGTGGGGGATTTCTCGTTGGCGAAATAATGGGTATCGCCGATCGCGAAGAAGCGGGTTATCGGCTCAGTAGCGGGTGCTTCTTGTGCGAAGGGAGAGGAGCAGGTGAGAGAGGAGGCGAGCGCGGCAGATGTTTTTAGGAAATCACGTCGAGGGGTTCGGAGCATGGTTTAGTGGGAGGTTGGTGGCGTGGAGGATGGAGTTTCGGTTGACGGTTGTTTTGGGATAGCAAGCCAAGCGGAGAGCAAGCCGACTGCCAAGACGGCGGCGGCCAAGAAGAAGGGTGCGCCTGGTACATACAATCCTCCGCCGGGATCGATGGTAGCTTTAAAGACACTGGTGAAAAGAACGGGCCCGACCATACCCGCGATACCATTAAGAGAGCTATTTGCACCGGAGAGTTGGCCTTGGACTGTCGGATCGACGGACTTGGACATTAGTCCTTGGATGGCTGCGGAGAAGAAGCCCATTAGGCAGAAGATCACGGTGGAAGCCATGAACATGGTTCCGTCATTGACGAGTCCGTAAGCAAGAAAACCGAGGATACCGCCGGTCAGGCCGATGAAGACCATAATCCGTTCGCCTAGGGCTCGCATCATCGGGCGGATCAGACCGCCTTGGACGATGAAGTTCAGGATACCTACGATGGCGAGAGCTTTTCCAACTGTTCCGGGGGACCAATCGAAGCGGGCATCGGTGTAGAGGACAAAGACGCTACTGAATACAGAGTGTGCGAGTTGGTAGGTGAAGAGGCTCAGTGCCATCGGCAGTAGTCCAGGGACGCTTTTGAGCAAACGGAGTGAGCCTAGTGGATTTGCGCGGGACCATTGAAAGGGTTTGCGTCGTTCCTTGGGGAGAGACTCAGGAAGAAAAAATAGTCCGTACATTGCATTGAGTAGTGTCAGGGCGGCGGAGACCCAGAAGGGGAGACGCAGATCGATATCCCCGAGGTAGCCACCGAGAGCCGGGCCGAGAATAAAACCAAGGCCGAAGGTTGCGCCGTAGATGCCGTAGGCAGCGGAACGATTTTCTGGGGTCGTTACATCGGCGATGTAGGCGCTTGCGGTTGAGAAGCTAGCGGCGGTGATGCCGGCAAGAATACGGCCGATGAAGAGCCAGGTAAGGTTTGGTGCGAGGGCCATCAGGATGTAGTCGAGGCCCAGGCCGAAGGCGGAGAGGAGCAATACGGGTCTGCGTCCGAATCGATCGGAGAGAGCACCCATGATAGGTGACGAGAAGAACTGCATCAGGGCCCACATGGTACCGAACCATCCGACGTAACTTGCGGCGTTGATGGCGTCGTTGCCAGCGAGTTCTTTGACGAGCTTGGCGGTGATCGGGATCACCACACCTAGGGATAGGACATCCATAAGGACGGTGACGAGGATAAATGGGATTCCGGCTTTTGCGGCCTGAGTATTGTTCACCCGATTCTCTCTTCCTGGTCCGGTCACAATGGTGGAGGTGGTCAAATATGGAGGTTGGCAAGTGCGGATAAGCAAATGCAAAGATGGGGATATGATACTCGTTGAGGCAGAGATTCTAGCAAGGGTTGGGGAGTTTGTAAAAAAGGGGGATTGTTAAGGTTTTTAGGGGGCGTGTTGGGATGTGTAGAGGGGGCGACGGAGCGATCCGCGACAATGGATCCGCGACGATGGCAGTGACTTAGGTGAGGAAGTCGATTGAACCGTTAGATGGATTGTCGGTTGATTGAGAGTTTAGTGGGTCGGTTTCTGGGGGTTGGTGATTTGAGTTCGATTTGTGATGTTGTGCGGCACGTTCTCTTGGGTCACGGTCGGTGGTGAGTGCGGTTGGATCGACGAGTTTTCTGGGGGCGGGGATGGGGTTGATTGCGGAACGTTGGATGGGACGAGAATTACTTGCGAGTGGATCAATAGAAAAGTCCATGGTAGGGCAAGTCTGACTTGGGTGGGAGATGTTTCGCGTACAGGTTGAATACTGGTTGGGTTTGAGCTTTATGTTTAAGGTGTTTCGAGGAGGACTTGGTCAAGGGAGTCTCTCAGGGGCATTGGGGGGCGGATTTGTGGGTTGCTGGTTGTGCCGGTGACTTCGATGCGCATCCAGTTAGCGTTAGGGTTTTCGGTGAATGGGCGAATCAGAGCGCCGATGAGTCCGCGTCGACCGACGTTTGTAGCGAGTTCGAGATTGATTTCGCGGCGGAAGTTGACTTCGCCTTTTCCTTGCATGCTCAGCAGATCGCCATCGAGTTCGAGTTTATGTATGGGGACGCGATCACCATCGATTGAGAATTCCAGGTTTGCAGCGTCGAAAGCGCCTTGGTCGGGTCTTATCGCTAGGAGGTTCAGGAGTCGAATCATCACAGGAAGTTCGTATAGATTTGCGCCGCGCAGCCAGGCTTTGCCTTCTCCTTCGAGAGCGTATAGGTTGTTGATTGATCCGCGCAGGTCGCATTCCATGAAGAGGCGACCGTTGACGGGGGTATTGGATTCACCGAGGTCGACAAGCATGCCATGGAAGTCAGAATCGACGAGTCGCAGTCTTATCGCAGCGCGTTCGCCGTCGAGTGGTTCAATACCGCTGAGGAAGAGGGTACCGCTGAGAGTACGAGCGCGTATGTCGTGTTCATGTATATCCATGGTGGGATATTCGATCGTTGGTTTGTAGGGGTTAGAGAACCAGGAGTTGTTTGATTGATCGCGGTGTTCGACGAAGCCATTACGAACTCGGGATTGGAAGGCAGCCGCGACGACTTCTGCGGATTGAGGGGAGTTGAGTTTAGCGATTGCTTCAGAGCGGGGTGCTGTTTGGTTGCGCAGTTGCCAGAGTAAGGCATCGCGACCTAGATAGAGTTGGTTTTCATGGAGTGCAAAGGGGCCTTCGATGCCGGTGACCGCAACTCCTTTGATGGCTAGAGCATCGAGGTTGATAGTGCCGGAGGCGGAGGTGCCGGCTATATTGCTTTCGCCGTAGGTGTTAATCGAGCCACGTATACCTTTGGCCAATTCTCCGCTGATGGAGACATCTTCTAGGTCTAGGCGAAGATTCCAGTCGCGGACGAGGGAATGGAATTCGGTGGATAGGGAGGCGATATGGGTCGAACCTGTGATGCTAACTGGTCCGCGGAAGCTCAGTCGGGTCATCGGTTCTTTGAGGATTGGTGGTAGTGAGCTGATGAGGACTTGGTCGATCAGCAATCGTGAGGGAGGCAGCCAGTTCAGCATTCCGTCCCATGAGCCATCGCTATGGAGACGGATTTGCCCGTTGGTTTCAACGCGGCTTGAGTCATGAATTCCGGAGAGGGAGCGAATATCGATGCGTCCTGGGCGGTAATCGACGGAGCATTCGATATCGTGAATGGTGTAGGGGAAAGATAGAGGGTGAAGGGACATACCGCGTCCGCCGTTATTGGAGGATCGGGATTCGGCTATTGCGACTTTGAGGTCTAGAGGTGCGCGTGCTGCTGAGCGTTGGATTTGGATGGCAACCCGATCGATCACGCCGCTTGGTTGCAGTTGTTGCCATAGGTTTCGAGCGCTTGGCGGGAGTGCTTGTTCGAGGTCTTCATCGAGCGCGACGTTGTGAGCTTGGAAGATCAAGTCGATGGATTCGACGTTGCTGACAGTGCAAGTTGCGGAACCTTCGCCGTGGATTCTAGCCCCGTCGTTTCGCCCTACGAAGTCTTTGAGGATCAAGCGATCGTTATCGAGGGTGGCTTGGCCGTGCACATCGGTGATTGGGTATCGGAAGCCATCGAAGCGGATTGCGCATTCGGAGAAAGTCAGTTCTAGGGAGCGAGAGATCTGGTCAGGCTTATTTTGGGAGCGAATGAAGCGGCTTTTTCGGAGCGAGACGGTGCCGGTGGGATGCAGTGAGTTGACGAAGCGATGAAAGCCGCTTTGGGGCAGTCCGCGGGGTGTGAGAGCGGAGAGTAGATTTTCGTCGATTGGTAGTGGGGCATCGGAGGCGATGGTCAGGTCCATAAGCCATCGTGGTTGAGAGCGTTGCAGAGTGAGTGCACCATGGAGTCGTGTTTGGCCGGCGAATGCGGTCAACTCGGGAGCTTGTACGATACCGTCACGGTATTGAAAGTCTCCTGAGAGGTTTGAGATTGGGTAGGGGAAGAAGTCGGGGTTTGCTCCGGCGTTTTTTGCGCGGACGGTGATTTGAGGATCCCATGTTTGACCATTGAAACGTAGGGTTGCGACGGCATCGATGGTTCCGCGTAAGTTGAGTCTGCGCCAATGTTCTTGGACGGTTGTTGGGAGTGCGTTGTAGAGAGTTTCGTCGAGTTCGAGATTGCGAACAGATAGTGCAGCGATGCTTGGGGCCGTTGGGGATAGCCCAGAGATATCGGCTTCGAGCGTAACGCTTGCGCGTCCCGACATTCCCTGGCCTTTTCTCAGGTGGACGCCTTGGGGGTCGGCATATAGTTCAGCGGATAGTTGATCGATTGGGTAAGGGACACTGGGGTGAAGCAGGCGTCCTTCTCTCAGCGTCGCATGGGCTTGGAATTGCAGGTTTTGGTTTTGGATAGATCCGCGAAGGGAGCCGTCGAGTCTTCCGGTGAATCCTTGAAGTAGGCTCAATCGCGTTCGGATTGGTAGCGGGAGTTGTTCGAGAAGTGTTTTTGAGATTTCGAGTTGTTCCAGATCGCAAGCGAGATCGACGGAGTTGGACAGTGGGTTCCGGGTGGCTTGGATGGAGAGTCGCGAGAAGTGTCCAGAGGCTAGACTAGCGGTGAAAACTTGTTGTTGCGGTTGTTGTTTCGTGTTGTTTGACAGGGACGGATAGGGTGGAGTTTGTTGTGTGAAGACACCGTTTAGGTCATGGCAAAGGATTTCGCGGGCTTGTACACCCGTTGGATGGGCGATGCGCAGTAGACCGGAGCGGATGTGGACGGTAGGGATATGAAGTTGGGAAGATGGTTGTTTTGGGACAAGGTCCTGAAGGCTCCAGCGATCGTCGACGGTGGGCCATAGGGAGGCTTCGCAAGCGTCGACGATAATAGTGTCGATTGGTACTTGGCCTTGGATTATGCCGAGGAGGTCGACCGGGCCTTGGCAGGTGATGCGTCCGATTTTCAGGACACTGCGCATTCCTTGTTCGGTTGCTTTTGCGATACAGAGTCCATCGATGAGTATGGATTCGCCTGGAATGAGTCTTGCGCGGTCGATCGATACGTGGTGGTTTGGGAATTGGGCTTGCAATCGGTTCGCAATTTCGGATGTCAGCTTATGATCAACGCGATCGAATGCGACGAAGTATCCCATCGAGATGGCTGCGGCAAGCAGGAGGATCCATGCGAGGCGACCGGACCCGCGATTGGTGGGATGGGTGTTTGGGTTCTGATTGGGGATTGATTGCGGAGACATCCGTGAACGGGTTGGAGTGGCGACGATCCGTGTGTCACTCGTTTGGGTTGTTGAGTGTTTGGTGTTTGGGGGAAGTTTTACGGAGTGTATTTTGGAGGTAAGCCAGGATTGTAGCGGCGCCGATACCTGCCAATGGGCAGAGGATCAGGACGCCGGGTTGTCGGTAGCGGACTGAACCGATGAAGATGCAGTGCAGAGTGGCCAGGTAGAGGCAAGGTAGGGCGATCCACAGTGCGCTGAGTGGTTGGGACTTCCATAGTGAGATCAGTCCTAGCGCTGCGAGGGCGAGGATAAGGCAATAGGAAGTGGCTTCCCACCAACGCACGGATTGGCTACCTAGTTCTTTGGCTACAGGCAAGGGCATCCATGTTTTGAGAAACTTTACCAATCCGAGCTTGGCAACGTCAGAGGGATTTTCGATGGCCCATTGCAGGGCTGCATTGCGGAGTTTTCGGTCGATGCGCCATTCGAGGGTGGATTCGAGCGGGGTGTCTTGGGATGCTAGCATTGCGTCTTCTTGCAGTTGTTGTTGCAGGAAGTCCGTTGAAAATCCCATGTTTTCGTCGCTCGAGCCGGTGGCACCGTCGTGCCAACCGTCGTAGAGGCTGGCACCGACTTGTAGTGTGGTGGGAACGAATTTGCCGGTGATGGAGTAGTTTCTCAGCCACCAGGGGGAGAGGGTGAGTGTGAAGAGAGCGAGAAAAAAGAGGGTGTTTTTGAGTAGTATTTTTCGATTGGGAGTATCTTTCGAGAAGCTAGCTAATCCTAGGAATGGGAGAGCGAAGGCGGGCCATAGTCCCCAGCTTGGGCGGCACAGGCATGCGAGAGCGAGGGTGATTGCCGCGATGGACAGCAGGGGGCGTGGTTGTGTGGAGTGTTGTGGGTGGAAGGTAGCGAGCCACCAAGTGTAGATGGACAGTAGGAACAGAGGAGTTGCAACGGCTTCGCTGAGGATGAAGATGCTCATACCGACGGCTCCGCAGTAGAGGGAGGCGAGGGTACCGGCGGAGAGGGGGCCGATAAGGGGTGTAGGGGTTTGATGGTTGGGGATGTGGGATTGAAGGAAGTAGGTCCAGAGCATTAGGAGTGGTATACAAGCGGCACCGAGCAGGCACCCGCAGATACGAGCGGCCATTACGCTGTTGGGGTTGATGGGGGCGACGAGGGTGGAGTTGTTGCTATCGTTCAGGGAGTCGGTAGCGACGGCAGGGATAAGGAACAGAGGGTAGATCGGGGCGCGGAAGATTCGGGATTGGTCGCTACCGTATTGGTAGTTACCGTGATGCAGGAGGTTTCGGGCGATTGTCCAGTAGGAGTGCGAGTCACCGAACCGGAGCGCGGAGCCGTTTGCATTGCATTGTTGTTGCCAGATGAATGCCGCGCCGAGTCGCACCGTTAGGGCGACAAGAAAGAGGAGCAAGCAGGCTTTGGACAGTGAAGATCGGAACAAGAGAATGGTTGTTGAGGCAGTAGGGTTTTTGCAAAGAGGATGTTACGGGGATTTCGAATCGGGCTTGGTCAATCTGACGGTGGCTTCGATTTGACCGAGGAGACGAATGGTAGTTAGTAGAGGTTCGTAGATATTGATCGAGTTGAAGTTTGAATCTGATACTTTTAAGTGATCTGGGGGTAGGACAAAGTTTTCGTCGGTGGAGTCGACGGGAATCCAGTGGGTACCGTCATGGTATTCCGTCCAGGTGTGGAAGGCGAGGGTTGGTCGTACGGTGGATGGTTCAGCGCGGAGTCCGACGGCGATGCGAGCGTGAACGCCTAAGCTGCGGAGTGCGGCTGTCAAGCAGAGGGCTTGGTCGATGCAGTCACCACGCTGATTGCGAAGCGTATCGCTGGGGTTTTGAATGGTCTTATCGAGGGGGATTTGCTGAATATTTTGCGAGAGGGCTTTCCAGGCTTGTTCTGCACGAGTTGTAATCGAAGCGTTTTCGGGAAGGGCGGCGAGTTGGGTTTTGGTCCATTGTTGAAAGTTCGAGGTGTCCCATCGGATGGATTCGGAGGGTTCGATGGAGTCCGGGGAGATTGGGTCTTCGGCGAGAGGATCAGTGTTTGTGAGGTTAGTCGGTGTTGCGTCAAACGGGGGAATAGAAAAGATTTCTACGGAGAGGTTTTTGGGGGAGGAGCGGTTGGTGCGTTGATTGGATTTGGAGGGGAAAAGATCGGTCAGTGGGAGCGTATCGCTTGAGATGCGCAAGAGCATACTCGACTCGCTTGGGCGTTTTGGGAGTGAGCCTAATAAGGGGACGGGTTTGATGGTGATGGCATCGAATTCATCTTTGGAGAGAACGAAGCGAGCGGTTTGTGGATCGCAGGCGAAGGCGAGGAGGTCTTGTGCAGGGTTGTAGGATTTTTGGATGACTCCTTGGTTATCGACCCATAGGGTGGAGTTCGCTTCGCGGCCTTGGGTGATGGTACGATTTTGGATTTCCAAGAGACGGATTAGTTTTCCGGAATGGTTGATGGTTTCGACGATATCGATAGCTTCGAGACGGCTTTCGGAGACAGCCATACGGAATGGATCGAGGTATCGGATGGTGCGAATATCCTTTGGTTGCATAGGTAGGCGTTGGAGGGATTGTTGCAGTGCGAAGGGGCCGAATTGTTCGGGGTTCCAAGGGACGCTCGACGTATTGACGATGGGTTTATCTTGGGGGTCGTAGGTGATTTGATCGATGGACAGAACGTTTTCAGTGGTAAGGCCTTGAAAGCGTCGCTTGGAGTTACCTAGTTCCAATTTTCCTAGGAGTTCGATCAGTTCACCTTGGGGTGATTCCAGTGTGGAGATAACGACAGATTGATCGGTGGGGTCGGCGCCTTTGTTTTTGATTCGAATGCGGCTTTCGGCTTCGATAAGGAGCAAAGGGTTTTCTTTGGAGTGTCTCGCGAGGGCTTGTGCGGAAAGAAGTTCGCTCTTGGCGAACTCAGCAGAGCGTCTGGTATAGCCGACGGGTCGATTGCCTAGGTAGATGATTTCCCAGTGGAGTTGGGGAAGAGAGTTCAGGTCGATCCAACGAGTGGAAGTTGGTTCGATCGCTTGCGATGTTTGGTCAATAATGGATGGATTGACGGGGGTGATGTTTGAGGCGGTTGCTGACGGGGTGGAGTTGTGTGGGCTGAGGATGGGACCTTCGGGGATTCCGATGGTCTTTCGTAGTTGAGCGCGTGCGGAGGCGAGTTGATCGGGGGATGGAGAGCAGCCTGGTAGTAGGGAGAGGATTGAGCAAACGAGGGTTAGTAGTTTTCTTGGGTCGCCCTGGGGGATTATTTGGAGTTGGCGTGAGGGGGGGAGTTGAAGGGAACGGGTTTTTTGATGGGAGTGGGGCATGGTGGGCAGACTGGGTTGGTGTTGGGATCTATTTGTTTTGGGTGCATTTGATAGGTGTGCGTGGGTGGATACGAGAAGAAGTTTCGGCAGGGAGTTCGGTGGGGGCGCAGTGGATGGGTGGATGACGAGTCGTTCTTGTTGGAATGCTAACTGACGCGGTGGGATTGTAGGGGTTATTCGGGGCTGAAAAGCTTGGGAAATCTTTCGGATCGAACGCATGGGTTTGGAGGCTGACCTATGTTTGGGTAATCCCGGATGGGCAAGCCGTAGGGTTTGGGTAGACCGGGACGTTTCCAGCGTACTTCCGTTTCATTATTGGTTGAATTGATCTAGGACAGGTTTTAAGCAGTCATCATGGGATTTCCAGGTTTTCGTTCGGGGGCAGTCAAGAAGAGTTACACCGAGTCGCGATCGACACCGACGTCGAGTTTTGCGGAGTTGAGTCATGACGAGTTGGAGATGCACATGGAGCGGAGTCGTTATGGGACGTTTGAGTTAACCGATGCGATCCGTCCTGCTTATGATTTGCAGGTTGTGCCCAAGCAGGGATTTCGGCACGATGCATATGTGGACCCAGATAGTTCCGAGAGCATTCCGGTGTTATTGGCATCGGTATCACGGGAGCGGTTGTTTGATTTGTTTATGGAGTTGATTTCTTGTTTAGGAGATACGGTCAATGTGGTGTTGGAAACGAGTCACCACGGGGACACTGGTGAGCACAATGATTTTGTGCGAGAGCATATCGACATGCCGATACTCAAGAGTGTGTTGTATGATTTTGAGGACTTGCTCGTGAATGATGGGTGTACGGGGATTGCGGTGGTCAATCCGAAGCGTAAGTTGGAGGTACAGTTTGACGAGCACAAGTTATTGGTTTGTTACGGTGTACCGCAGGAGTTGTTTGAGCGAGTATTGATCAAGTACGATGTTTACCCTGATGATCGTATGCGATTCATCACCGAGGGAGAGCACGTGCACAGCAGCAGTGATCGATACATTGATTTTTTTGACAGTTTACAAACGCGGCTTGGGATCGATGGTAATTTCCAGGACGATTCGCACTACGAGATGTAGAGGATGCACGGCGAGTACTTTGAAACAAGGTTTTGGGTATCGCTGGAAGGCATCACGCACTTCGAAATGTACGAAGGGTGTGACTGGATTGTGTTGTCTGCTTTTGCGACGACGGGTCAGACTTGGACCTTGGAGCGGAATGCTGCTGCGGATTTGGCGTTAGCAGCGAGATTACGGGGTGTTTCACCGATAGTGCGGGTGATTGGGTATTCTCCGCGAACGAAGCATGCAGAGCCGAGTTGGTTGGTCCCGATGGGGTTGGATACCGGTCGGCGGTTGGGTGTGGAGTTTGTGCAGGACGCCGTCTATTGGATCAGTGGTGGCGAGTTGTATGTGGTTGGCTGTGGGGGAGGTGTTGCGCATTGGGTGGGTAGTTGGCGGGATCGCTTAGATGGTTTGAACACCGAGGCGATGCGCGAGCGCTTGGAGAGCTACTTCCCAAGAGGATTTCAATTGTAGGTATTGTTCCCACCATTCCATGAGGGATGGTACAAGTTGGGAATGAAGTTCCGAGTGTTTGGGGATGGGGATATGCCAATGTTCGATGGCTAGTGCTGTGGTAGCTTCGTCGCAGCGGCTGAGTTCAAGGATTTGTGCGGTAGCGAGAGCGGGCAAGAGCATGGCGATTGGAGTGATTCGCGAAAGGGATTCGGTTTTCCAGTTCAGCGAGTGTCGGAAGGGAGTGGAGTAGAGTTGGGAGGCGAGCCAGCCGAGGCGGACGATTTCGGGTAGTTCTGTCAGTGGGTTTGTCAAAACGGCTTCGATGCGAAGGGAAGCGTGATCGACGTGAGCTCGTCCGCCGCCACCTTGGACGGGTTGAACTGGGATGACGGTCGCTTGGCGAACGAGCATTTCTCGTGAGGTGAAGCGCGAGATATGAGCCATAAATCCGTTGCCGTAACCGATCCATTGGTCTTGCAGGGGGCGGACACGGAAGTCGATTTGATCGATGTATTTCGGGAAGAGTAGTTTGAACGCGGCTTCGACTTGAGTGATGCAACCGGTTAGGCGTTGGGAGAGGGAGTCTTCGACGAATCCATCGAGGTGTTTCGAGAGAAGTTCGTGAGCCAGAGCGCTGTTGGATTCGATGGAGGCGCTCAATGGAATCAGGTCATTCCAGAGAGCGTCGGCAAGCAGGGAGTTCGAGTCTCTGAGGGTCGTGCCGAGGGCTTCGGCCGGAAGGAGCATGCCTTTGGTGACTTGGGGATCGATCAAGCGGTTAGGTGCGTGCCAGCAGCATTCGGCGGTATGCAGAGAGCTGACGGAGGCGTTTTTGGTCCAAAGGAGGTGCATAGGTTTTGGTTAGTGATGGTTTGTTAGGGTGCGCGGTTGGTCATTTGGGAGTTGATCCAAGTTTCGAGTTCTTGCCAATCGACGGGTGGCAATTTGCTCAGATCGGGTCGCAGAGCGACGGCATCGTGGATGTAGACGTGGTGGATCGCATGTTGAGGGCGGTTGGTGTTCCAATGCAGGAGGATGCGAACGCACAGAGGAAGAGAGCCGGGCACTTCGACTTCGTATCCGCAGAGGAGTGGAACGTCGAGCCAGCCCATTTGACGAGCGGCTAGGGCTGGGAATTCGGCGTTTACATCGCGGGTGACGGTGAAGATTGCGCTGGCGAGGTCTTTAGGATCGATTTCGTTTCGGCGGATGATCAGCGCGAGGAGTTGGCGTGTGGCTTTAAGGATTGCGTCTTTTGTGTTGGCTTCGACGGTTGTGGCGCCACGAACGCCGCGGCAGACGGTGTTGGCATAAGCGGGGTAAGCGGCTGTCTTGGAGTTGAGTTCTGGGGTTTGGTTGGGGGGTAGGGAGGTCATACGGTCGTTCGTTGTTTGCAAGTTTCGCAGAGGGTTTCGAGGATGGGGGCTTGAGAAAAGGGCATTCGCAATTGGGAAGTTGGAAGTATACTTCAAAGTATGGAAATCGACGATGCCAACCCAACGATGGCTTCCGTTAGCGAGACGGGTGCCGGTACAGAATTTGATCCAAAGCAATTTGCTTTTTTGATTGTGGACAACGATCCGGCGCATGCGCGTGCGATGACGGAGAGTCTAGAGAAGGTCGGTTACAGGTGTGACGTAGCGACGAGCGGTCCGGAGGGCAAGCGGATGCTCGAGCAGAACACTTACGACGTGGTGATCACCGATTTGGTGATGAATGACGTGGATGGGATGCAGATTCTGGGGATTGCCAGGCAGTTGTTGCCGGAGGCGGAGGTGGTGATGGTAACCGGCCACGCGACGGTTACCAAGGCGGTTGAGGCGATGCAGCTTGGGGCCTTTAATTTCCTGGAGAAACCTATCACGCCGAACCGGCTTCGGGCGATCGCGGCGAAGGCGACTGAGGCGGTTCAATTGCGGCAGACGAACATCGATCTGCGTCGGCGATTGGACGAGAAGTTTGGGTTTGAGGGAATCGTTTTTGCTAGTCCGGCTATGCAGCAGTTGATTGACCGACTCAAGCGGATAGCACCGACGGACGCGACGGTTTTGATTACAGGTGAGAGTGGTACAGGAAAGGAGATGATTGCACGGGCGATTCATCAGAACAGTCCGAGGAAAGCAAAGCGTTTGGTGGCTTTGAACGTACGTGCGGTCTCGGAAACTTTGGTGGAGAGCGAGTTGTTTGGGCACGTACGGGGGGCCTACACTGACGCGGTAAGTGATCGTGAGGGGGCATTTCAGTATGCGGATGGTGGCACGTTGTTCCTTGACGAAGCGGGGGACATGCCCATGAGCACGCAGATCAAGTTACTTCGGGTGCTTGAGGAGCATCAGATCACTCGGGTTGGGGACAACAAAGCGATCAAAGTGAATGTTCGGTTGATATCGGCGACGAACAGGCCGTTGGAGAAAATGATCGAGGACGGGCAGTTCCGGAACGACTTGTATTATCGGCTCAAGGTCGTGACGGTCCATTTGCCACCGCTTCGGGAGAGGCGGGAGGACATCATTCCGTTGATGGATCATTTCCGCAAGCAGTTCATTCGGCGGCATAACCGAGGGCCTTGCAATTTTACACCGGCGGTAACGCGGAAGTTCTACGCATATAGTTGGCCTGGGAATATTCGTCAGTTGCGTAATTTTGTCGAGACGATGGTGGTGCTTGACACGGATGGAAAGTTGGACATCGATGATCTGCCGCCTGAGTTGGATGATGGAACGGGGGCGGTGGTTCAAGGGGAGCGATCTTCTTCGGATTTGCTTGAGGTTTCCGGGGGGCCAAGTGTAACTACTATGGAATACGCCGGGGCGTCGGTCCCTGATTTGATTGGGAAAACAATGGATGACATCGAGCGTTGGGCGATCGAGGAAACGTTGAAATTGACGGCGGGCAACCGAGAAGAGGCTGCCAAGATCTTGGATATTGGGGCCAGAACTTTGTATCGCAAGCTTGATAAGTACAAGCAGGAAGGTTAGCGGGCGCTGGGCAGATGCAAGCCGACGACGAGTTATGTTTATGTTTTCACATTTCGTGTCGGAAGGTTCTGAATTACATACGGATTCACCGAGTGCGCTTACCGAGTCAGTTAGCGGAGTGTGGTGGTGCTGGGACGGGTTGTGGGTGGTGTCGCAAGCAGATGCAGAAATTGCTGGTGCAGTGTCAGGAATCACCGCCGGCGGCCGATGAAATAGAGGCTTGGCTTGCGGCGAGGACTCCGCAGAAGAGCGTCTATAGCGAGGGTCGGGAGAAATATCGCGCTGCGAAAGGTGGCGAAGACTTTGCTGTGGGGGATCGCGAGGATGGGGGGGGCTAGGAGTCCGAGAAACCGGAAGGCGTGAAAGAAGTGCTGCTGATAATGCGTGAGGGGTCAGGGTGTTTTAGGGATCATCTTGGAGTAGCAGCCGTGGAGATGGGTGGATGCGACGAATTGCCACTAAAGAACGCTTGCTAGCTCTTTTCCAATAGTTTCATTGAAAACGGGTCGATTAGGAGGTCGCTGAACGTTTTCGATCGCGTTGTATGGCTTTTGTCCTATGCGGGTTGTAAGTACACTGCGTGCAGCAGAAATTCCGTTGAATTTTAGGAGAGTGGGGCTGCTGTAGGTCAGCAGTTTGGCTTTCCACGAGAATTGCACACCATTCGGAAACCCTATTTCGAACTATGTCCCAACGATTTCTTTTCCCGAGGTGGACGAATAAATTTCTCGCCCTGCTTGGGTTTTTGATTCTTGCAGGTGGTGCGTACGCCAGTGTTTTGTTTCTTGGGGCGACCAGTCCAGAGACGCTGAACACGGGGTATCGTCCCTTGCAGCCGATTCCGTTTAGCCATGCGTTGCATGCTGGCGAGTTAAAGATGGATTGTAAGTATTGTCACGTATCGGTTGACAAATCTGCCCACTCGCAGATACCGGCTACGCAGACTTGCATCAACTGTCACAGTCCGAAGACTGGTACGGGTGGAACGCCGAAATTGTCAGCGATTCATTCGGAGTCACCGAAGCTCAAGCCTTTGCGTGAGAGTTGGAGAACTGGTGAGTCGATCGATTGGGTGCGTATTCACCGTTTGCCCGACTATGTGTATTTCAATCACTCGGCTCACGTGAACCGTGGGGTTTCGTGTGTTTCTTGCCATGGTCGAGTCGATCAGATGGAAGTTGTGTATCAAGCGAAGAATCAATCGATGGCGTGGTGTTTGGATTGTCACCGCAATCCTGAGCCACACTTGCGTCCGGTGGATCAAGTCACGAATTTGGCTTGGACTGCTGGCAGTGAAGAGAAGCAACTGGAACTCGGCAAGAAGCTTCGAGCCGAGAACAACATTAACCCTCAAACGAATTGCGCGGTTTGTCACCGATGAGCCATACTGGGACCGAAAGCAGAACTCGGTATTTTCGCAGCCTAGACGAGCTTCAGAAGACACCAGAGTTTGATCAATTTTTAGCACGAGAATTTCCGCAAGCGGCATCGGAGTTCCCTGAGGGGGTCTCTCGTAGGCGTTGGTTGCAGATGATGGGGGCATCGCTTGCTCTTGGGGGGTTGGCCGGTTGCCGGTACAACCGCGAAGAGATTGCGGCTTTTGTCATGCGACCGGAGGGGCGTATCCCTGGGATTCCGGAATATTTCGCAACGAATTTCGAGTGGGCTGGGCGTGTGGTTCACGCGACGGTTGCCAACGTGGATGGTCGGCCTTTGAAGGTCGACGGAAATCCTGAGCACCCCGCTTACGCGCGTTTGCAAAGTAAAGATGCTGTTGCGAACAAGAAGCTTGCTTCGGCCGGTACTGATGTTTTCACGCAGGCTTCGATTCTGTCGTTGTATGATCCCGATCGAGTTGGGGTTGTGTTGCGACGTGAGGAAGCGGGAGGCAGGCCGTCGATTCCCAATAGCGACAGCGATGAAGACCGGGATCGCAGTTGGGAAGCTTTTCGTAACTACGTAGCATCGAGCGTTGCTGCATTGGGTACTGGGAAGGGGTTGGCGATTTTGATGGAGCCGACCCGCAGTCCAAGTTTTATGATGGTATTGCGAGAAGTGCTCAAGAAGTTGCCTGATGCTCAGGTTGTGAAGTACGAGTCGGTCTACACCGGCAACGTCAGCAAGGCGTTGGATGCGGTTGGCGCAACGAATTGCTCGATGTCTTATGATTTGGATTCTGCTCGGGTTATCGTTGCGTTGGATTCAGATTTGTTGGGTAGCGATCCTAATGCGGTTCTTTACTCCAAGCAGTTTGCCAACCATCGTTCTCCGTCCGGTGAATGGATGAATCGGCTTTATGTCGTTGAGTCGCAGTATTCGGTAACGGGGACTTCGGCAGACTACAGGCTTGCACTGCGAGCGTCACAAATTGATGGGTTGCTCAAGAGAATTGAGGCGGCCGTTGACGCTGGGGTGGTCATCGAAGACAAGGAAGAGGGTCAAACGATTGAGATGCTCGATGGTGACGCGAAGATCGCGAGGCTCGTTGAGTGTATTGCGAGCGACTTGTTAGCGAACAAGGGGCAAGCGGTTTTAGCGGTTGGTTCGCATCATTCGTTAGCTGCTCAAGTTGCAGCGTTGCGGATCAATTCGAAACTTGGCAATATCGGTAAAACGGTCAAGATTTATGAAGCACCTGCTGACATTCAGCCGGTGAAAACGATGAAGCTTGACGATTTCGTCAACAACGCCAAAGAGTTCGGGAAGCTTTGGGTTTTGGCTCCGAACCCAGTTTTCACGGTCGCGGGCGATGTGGACTTAGCCAAGGCTATCAAGGGCATTGGCGATGTGGTTTACTTGTCGAACTATGACGACGAGACTTCTCAGTACGCACGTTGGACAGTTCCAGCGGCCCATCCTTTAGAGGCTTGGGGGGATGTTCGAGCTGTTGATGGGACTTACGGGATATGCCAGCCGACGATTGCTCCGTTGTTAGGCGGAAAGACACCTGCGGAGTTGTTGGTGATGTTGGCAGGATTGCAGGTTGAAGCGTTGCCGCCAGAGGTGGTGATTGCGGAGACGGCAGCTCGGCTATTCGGCAATGATCCTGTTGGGCAAGCACCTGCGGGCGCAAGTGACTCGAGTGTGATTGCTTCGTTGCGTAAATACCGAGAGGCGTTGCACTCTGGATTTATGTCTGGCACGGAAGCGAAGCAGTTCGCTGGCGAGCTGAAGGCTGATCCGAAGGAATTGCAAAGCTTCGTCAAAGACTTTAATGACGAGAAGGTTTCGGTTCGCAATTATGAATTGCCGGACACGAAGATCAGTTTGGCGTTGGACAAGGACGCCTTGGAAGTTTTGGTATTGGCCAGCGATACCGTTTATGATGGTCGTCTAGGGAACAATGGATGGTTGCAGGAATGCCCGCATCCGGTCACGAAGTTGGTATGGGATAATGCAGCGTTATGCAGTCCTGCTACTGCACAAGCCTTGGGCTTAAAACAGGGTGAGATGGTCCTGTTGTCGCTTGGGGACTCCAAGGTAAAGTTACCGGTATTTGTGGTGCCTGGACACGCAGAGGGTTCGTTCACCGTCAACTACGGATACGGGCGAACACGTGAATTAGGTGGGACGATTGCTGGGGCCGTAGGTACCGATCTTTCGACATTCCGACGATGGAATCAGGCTGCCTTGTACGCTGGTGTTAGTGCTATGCCTACCAGCGAGCCTTATCGGCTTGCGACCACTCAGGATCACTTCGCTCTTGATGATTTGGGAGCGGGTGAAACTGCGAAGCGTGCGCCACAATTGGTGCGTGAGGGGACGCTGTTCGAATATCTCGAGAATCCGAAGTTCACTTCGGAAGTGGTCGAGCATCACTTTGAGAATAATTCGTTGTGGAAAGAGCCGACGGTTGACCAGAACCACAAGTGGGGGATGGCAATCGACTTGAATAAGTGCACGGGTTGCAACTCTTGCGTGGTGGCTTGTCAGGCCGAGAACAACGTGCCGATTGTTGGTAAAGAGCAGGTCATCCGCGGTCGTGAGATGCATTGGTTGCGGATTGACCGTTACTTCCAAGCGGACGTCAATCCGTTGACCTCTCAGTCGTCGTTGCATCAGCCGATTGATCCGAAGGTTGTTATGCAACCGATGGCATGTGCTCACTGCGAGACCGCTCCTTGCGAGCAAGTTTGTCCAGTTGCGGCAACAGTGCATACGGAAGAAGGTATCAATGCGATGGCTTACAACCGTTGCATTGGAACTCGATACTGTGCGAACAACTGTCCTTACAAAGTTCGCCGATTCAATTACTTCAACTACAACGACGAGTACGGATACTATTACGGTTGGCAGGACAAACGCGAGCAGGCTTCGAGGAAGTTGCAGCAGTTGGTTTTGAACCCCGAGGTAACGGTACGAGGTCGGGGGGTGATGGAGAAGTGTACATATTGCATTCAGAGAGTGCAGAATGGCAAGATTTACGCGCGATCTAGGGGTGATGGCAAGGTCCACGACGGCGATGTGCGAGCGGCATGCCAAGAGGCTTGTCCAACTGAAGCGATTGTATTCGGGGATTTGAACGACAAGACCAGTCGCGTGTATCAGTTGCACAACGATCCAAGAGCTTATGCTGTATTGGAAGAGTTGAACATCAAGCCGAGAACTTTGTATTTGTCGCGTATACGAAACATTCCGAAGCGTTTGGCAACGAAGAGCCAATTGCAGCCGGCCCGACCGGGGCATGGCGGGCATCACGATCACAATCATGACCACGAACATTCCTCAGGTGACCATGGCAACCATAGCTAGTTCCTACAATCCAAGGGAAATCGACAACACTGAAGACATTCCAGGGCGGCGTGCCCCTTTGGTCACCGGGAATCAGACCTATTCATCCGTAACGGAGATGGTCTGCCGCGTGGCGGAGGATCCGCAGCCGAAGATTTGGTGGTTGCTCTTTGGGTTTTCCTCGCTTACTGCGGCGATGTTTCTAACCTTGATCGCCTTCTTGCTTTACAAGGGGGTTGGTATTTGGGGGAACATGAATCCGGTGTTCTGGGCGTGGCCGATCGTGAACTTCGTGTTTTGGGTTGGCATTGGGCACGCAGGAACTCTCATTTCCGCGATTTTGTTTTTGTTCCGACAGAACTGGCGAACTAGCATCAACCGCGCGGCGGAAGCGATGACGATTTTCGCGGTTATCTGCGCGGCGATTTATCCTGGTATTCACGTTGGACGGGCTTGGTTGGCATTTTGGCTGCTGCCCTACCCTAGTTTGAACTTGTGGATGTGGCCACAGTTTCGAAGCCCCCTGTTGTGGGACGTTTTTGCGGTTGGAACTTACGCGTCAACATCGTTAGTGTTCTGGTACATGGGGATGATCCCTGACATTGCAACGTATCGCGACAGGAGCAAGACTCCATTTCGCAGAGCGGTTTACAGCTTGCTTTGTTTGGGATGGACTGGTTCGTCTCGGCACTGGATGGTGTACGAAAAGGCTTACACTTTGTTAGCTGCTTTGGCTGCACCTCTGGTTCTCTCGGTGCACACGGTCGTTAGCTTTGACTTCGCCGTTTCGCAGTTACCTGGTTGGCACACGACAATTTTCCCACCTTACTTCGTTGCTGGGGCTATTTTCTCCGGGTTCGCGATGGTGGTGACATTGTTGGTGCCGATGCGGAAGATTTACAAGCTTGAGAACTTGATCACGTTGCGGCACCTCGACAACATGAACAAGATTATTTTAGCTACGGGTTCGTTGGTTGGGTTAGCTTATGGAACCGAGTTTTTCATGGCTTGGTATAGCCAGAACCAATACGAGAGTTTCACGTTTATCAACCGAGCGTTTGGACCTTACTGGTGGGCTTATTGGATCATGGTTACTTGCAACGTGATCTCCCCGCAATTGTTCTGGTTCAAGTGGTTCCGAACGAACTTGGTTGCGATGTGGATCGTTTCGATTTTCGTTAACATCGGAATGTGGTTTGAACGATTCGTGATCACGGTTACATCCTTAAGCCGAGACTTCCTGCCTTCGTCATGGGGGTATTTCCGTCCAACGATGTTTGACGGTTTGATGTTCTTCGGAAGCTTTGGTGTGTTCATGACGTTGTTTCTGTTGTTCTGCAAGTTCTTGCCAACGATAGCGATATCGGAAGTCAAGGGAACGATTGCAGCAGCGGAGCATGCGGACCATGTGCAGGCTGAGTTGTTGGGGGAGACGCACGGCGGGCATGGACATGGCGGCGGTCATGGTCATGGGCACTAGAAACCCGAGGGGGTTGGTCACTTGAAAGTGGCTGGCTTCAAAGTGATGGATTTTGAAGATTGAATAGTCAAAAAACAAACGTAATCGAACATGAGTGAACATAAACCCACGAGAAACGTCGAGTCACGGCCTCCGAAGGCTTGTGGTTGGATGGCGGAATTCACGAACGAGCATGATTTGCTCGAGGCGGCGAAGAAGGTTCGGGATGCCGGTTACACAAAGACCGATGCGTTCACACCGTTTCCTGTGCACGGTATTGATCATGCGTTGGGGATCAAGCCTACGATATTGCCTTTCATCGTGCTTTGTGCTGGATTGACTGGGTTGTGCACAGCCCTGTTGATGCAATGGTGGATGAATGGCGTGGACTATCGATACATCATATCGGGTAAGCCGTTCGGGATTACACCAGCATCGATTCCGGTGTCCTTCGAACTGACGATTCTGTTTTCGGCTTTCACGTCGGTGTTAGGAATGTTGGCGCTCAATGGGTTGCCGAAGTTCAGCAACCCTGTGTTTACGAATCCCAAGTTTGATCGTGCGACCAATGATCGTTTTTTCTTGTACGTGGATTCTGCGGACAAGTATTACAACCGCGACTCGGTTCGAGAGTTGCTTGGATCGGTTCATCCAAATTCGTTGGATGAGGTGATGGAGGATTCCTCGCCTGCTCACTTGCCTCGCGCGATCTGGCTTGGAGCTCTGCTTTTAGTGCTTGCAGGATTGATTCCTGCGGCGATTGTATTGAACATGCGAGCGAGTTTCAGCGATTTGCCACGTTGGCATGTTTTCTTTGACATGGACTTCCAGCCGAAGAAAAAGCCACAGCAAACGACGACGATTTTCGCGGATGGGCGGACGATGCGTCCGCAGGTACCTGGAACGATTGCGAAGGGACAGCTTGAGGAGCAAGATCCGTTTTATTTGGGGCATGACCCATTGAAGATGACTTTGGCTGATTATCGTCGCGCGGTGTTTGTATCAGCGACGGATCAAGATCCTGTTGAAGAAGCGAAAGCATCGGAGCAAAAACCAGCTGAGGGGGCTTCGGCAGAACAGAAGCCTGTGGAAGAAGCGAAGCCAGCAGAGCCGGTGGCACCAGCACCAGTCGCGACACCTGTGGCACCTGCGGCCGGTGATGGGGGCCAGGCTCCAAATTATGCTTGGTTGGAGAAGTTGCCTATAGACGTAACAGAAGAACATATGAATCTTGGGAAGGTCAAGTACGAGACGTACTGTGCGGCTTGCCATGGTTACGCAGGGTTCGGCGATGGATTGGTATCAAAGCGAGCTGCAAGTTTGCTCCAAGACACCTGGACCCCACCAACGTCGTTGCATGCAGACCGCGTTCAGAAGCAGCCTGTAGGTCGGATATTCCATACGATTTCCAAGGGGCAAGGGAAGATGGCGTCTTATGCATCTTCTTTGAGCGCCAAGGAGCGTTGGGCGGTGGTTTTGTATGTGAAAGCGTTACAACGTTCTAGGAATGCGAACATTGATGACGTGCCTGTCGAGCAACGCAGTAGTTTGACGACTGCAGCGGTGTCGAATGGGACGGAGAGCAAGTAGTCGTTTTGGTCTGAGTAGAGAGACCAGAGTGATGATGGGTTAGGTGATCGAAAACGAGCATCCGAGATCCAACAACCAGCATCAAGCAACCGACATCAAACTAACGAGTAGTTGGTCCAAACAAAAAGTAAAAGTCAGATATGAGCCTGAAGTACGACCCTGAATCGATCCAGTTGCCGGAAGGCTGGAAAAAGTTGACACCGATCTTGGTGGCCTTGGGAGTTATCCTTGTGGCTGCTGGATTTGCGTTCAGTCTTTTCGCTGGAGGAGGTGCTGAAAATGCTTCCGAAGCGTCTATGAAGTTCTTCGCGCATTCTTACTTGGCGAACTTTATGTTTGTCATGTCGATTGCATTAGGGGCTTTGTTTTTCATTTTGGTTCAATTCGTTGCGAGAGCGGGATGGAGCACTTCGATTCGTCGGATTGCTGAGTTGCTTATGCAAACGATTCCGTTTTTGGCTGTTGTGTTTGCGCCGATCATTATCACCCTGTTTGCCAACATGGATTCGTTGTATGAATGGAATCGGCCGGACAAGATCCACAGCAGCGTGATTAAGGCAAAGATTGACGTTGGTTATTTGACCAAGGAATGGTTCACGGCGCGGGCGATTCTTTACTTTGCTTTGTGGAGTGCCATGGGATGGTGGTTTTACAAACGTAGTCGTGACCAAGACGAGTCAGGGGATGTGGGGTTGTCACTAGCCCGTCAGAAGTGGGCTGGTCCGTGCATCATGGTTTTTGCGTTGTCTGTGAGTTTTGCAGCGTTCGACTGGGTGATGAGCATCGACGCGGATTGGTTTAGCACGATCTTTGGAGTTTACATTTTCGCAGCAGGCATGATGGCTTTCTTTGCGACGATGATATTGATCAGTCTCTCGCTGCAGCGTGCTGGTAAGGTACGGGAACTGATAACGATCGAGCATTTCCATGACATGGGCAAGTTCATGTTCGGGTTCATCATGTTCTGGTCGTACATAGCGTTTTCCCAGCTATTGCTTTACTGGTATGGAAACATTCCGGAAGAAACCAACTGGTACATGGTTCGATTGGCCAACGGCTGGCAGTATGTAGCTTACGCGTTGATTCCGCTGCACTTTGCAATTCCGTTTTTGGGTACCATTAGCCGCCATGTGCGTCGTCACCGCGCTGGACTTGCGTTTTGGGCCGTGTGGGCGTTGGTGGTCCATTGGCTCGACATGACTTTTTTGGTGATGCCTAATGCGGGCCCATTAAATCTAGTTCCGATGGTTGGTCACTTTCTTGGTGGCGTTGGTATGCTTTTGGTGTTTTTGGCGTTTTTCTTGGCGAAAGCCAGTGGGACGCCTTTGGTGCCGATGCGGGACCCGCGTTTACCGGAAGCCCTGACTTACGCGAATCCAATCCTATAGAACCTATCTTTGGGCGAGTACTGTTCGTCCATCGTCAAATCATTCAGAAACAAGAACAATCGAAGGAAGCACTACTATGGCGCGATACGACGATTTGAATACCAATATGATCGCCTATGCCTCAGTGTTAAGCATTGTGGTGTTGGTTTTGGTTCTGCAAGGAACACAGGCCCTTTGTTACAACATGGTCAACTGGACCGATCAGCGGACGGACAAGACCGGGACCGAGGCGGACAAACCATTAAAGATCAAGAGTGAACAATTGGAGTCTTTGGCCGGTTATAAGAAGGAGAGTGTCATCGACGAGACTGCCCCTGCAGCTGATAAGGGTCAAGCACCGAAGATGAAGGATGTCATTTACATTCCGATCACCGAAGCACAAAAGTTGATTCTCAAGGAGATGGCCTCTGCACCTGGGGCGTAGTGACCAAGTATGGCTTGTAACTTTGTTGGAAACCGAAATTTCGCCTGGACGTTAGCATTGTTAGCGGCTTCGGTGATTGCTTGCCCAGGTTTTGGGGAAGAGTACGGGAGTATCAACAACATTTTGCCTAAATCGCTCGAAGGCGTTGGGATCGACCAAAACCTTGGCGTAAGCGTTCCTTTGGATTTGCAGTTCACGAATGCGACGATCGGAGTGGAAAAGGGCGTCGGAGAGACGACTTCATTGCGAGAGTTGCTAGGATCCGGCAAGCCTGTGTTACTGACGCTCAATTACAGCAATTGTCCCGGGATGTGTATCGCCCAGTTGAACGGCCTCGTTCAGGGGCTTAATGAATTGAGTTCGTTACAGCTTGGGAAAGATTTTCTGATGGTGTCGTTGAGCATCGATCCATCGGAGACGGTCAGCAAGGCAGGTGCGACGCAGCAGAAATACTCGAAGGATTTGTTCGATCACCACGATCCGCGCGGATGGCGGTTTTGGGTTGGCGACAAGGCTCCGATACGAGAGTTAGCGCAAGTGGTTGGGTTTCGCTACACATACGATGAAAAACACAAGCAGTACAATCATCCATCGGCAGCTATTTTTATTGCTCCGAGTGGTGTGGTAACTCGCTACGTTTTTGAGATCGGTTTCGTTGCGAACACTCTGAAGATGGCGTTTGTCGAGGCTGGCCAAGGTCAGATTGGTTCGCCTTTGGACATGATTGCATTGTGGTGTTCGCACTACGATGCGAATGAAAATCGATATTCGGCGAATGCTCGGCGGCTGATGTCCATCGGTGCTGGAGTGTTTGTTACGCTTGGATTATTCGTCTCCCTCCCGTTTTGGTTAGCCAAGCGAAATTCGGCGGCGAAGAATGCCAGTGCAAAAGAACTTACTAGAGATTAATTCACTCGGTTTCAGCTTAGAGACTCGAAAATGAACTTCGTTTTAGCAGACAAAGTAGCACCCTACGCATGGTTCCCGGAAGCGGCCTCGAGCTTTGCGCCGCAGGTGGACTTTTTGTTTACGGTGATTTTGTGGATTTGCATCCTGTTTTTCGTCCCTATTGTCGTTCTGATGGGGTACTTCATGTGGGCGTTCCGTGAGCGTCCAGGCTACAGAGGATCTCCAGAAGCGTTACACAACACGCCCTTGGAAATCACTTGGACGGTGATCCCCACAGCAATTGTCGTTTGGATTTTCTGGGAAGGTGCCATGGGTTATTTGGACATGGCACGTATTCCTAAAGGAACCATTGACGTAAACGTCACTGCCATGAAGTGGAAGTGGGCTTTCAAGTACGAAAATGGGGGTGACAACGGGTTCGAGAAGATTGGCAAGACGGAACTTCCAGTTTTGGTTTTACCGATTGATCGGGACATCAAGCTGATCATGAGGTCAGACGACGTGTTGCACAGTTTTTATATTCCAGCGTTTCGGGCGAAGCGTGACGTTGTTCCTGGTAGATACCATTACATGTGGTTCCGTCCGACCAAGCTAGGAACGTTTGACATTTTTTGTACCGAGTATTGCGGCGACAATCACAGTCAGATGATTGCGAAAGTGAAAGTCGTAACTGAGGCGGAATACCAGCAAGCTTTAGCGAAAGCGATCGAAGAGCCAGAGGATCCTTTGGAGCGAGGCAAGCTTTTGTACAAGCGTCTTGGGTGCTCGACCTGTCACTACGCGGGTGAGGATGGTGCCAACGGACCTGGACCGAGCTATAATGGTTCGTGGGGTAAGCAGGTTACTTTAGAAAGCGGTCAGGAAGTCGCTTTCGATGAGAACTACGTTCGAGAATCGATTCTAAATCCAGCAGCGAAGGCGCGAAAGGGATACGGGTCGGCTTCTCCAATGAACAGTTATGCGGGTAGGGTCAAAGACGAGCAGATCGATGCTTTGATAACCTTCATCAAATCGTTGGAATCGGCTCCGCCGAAATCCAAGTAACAAAACACATGCTTCTTGCGTCGGCTTGTGCAGGCGTGAGAGAACTATAGAACCAATCAAGCTTTACAGACTCAAACTAAATAGGTCAAAGCAATGAGTGTCGTTGATCGTCCAATCGTGTCCACCGAGACAGCCGGGGCGGACACCTATCCAGAACATCATTTTTTGAATCACACGAAGGGTATCCTTAGCTGGGCCCTGACGCTCGATCATAAACGCATCGGTTTGATGTACTTGGTCGGTGTGATGGCTTCGTTTGCCTTGGGTGGATTATTTGCGTTGATGATCCGGATCCACTTGTGGAATTTCCAGGATGGGTGGCTGGACAACAAGACGTACAACCAAGTGTTCACGCTCCACGGCGCGATCATGGTTTTCTTGTTCATCATTCCTAGTATTCCTGCAGCTTTGGGTAATTTCTTTCTGCCCATCATGT
Organism: uncultured Pirellula sp.; assembly: GCA_964483385.1. Taxonomy (GTDB): domain Bacteria; phylum Planctomycetota; class Planctomycetia; order Pirellulales; family Pirellulaceae; genus JBKCUI01. Next base: position 33,827 of record CAZACJ010000009.1, read on the forward strand.
TGGGTACAAAAGACGTAGCGTTTCCGAGGTTAAATCTCGGCAGCTTTTACTTGTGGGTGACCGGTTTGATTCTCTTCTTGACCGCGTTGAGCGTGACAGGTTTGGATACAGGCTGGACGTTCTACACTCCCTACAGTATTGAGACCCAAAAGGGTGGCGCAGTTCTGGCAGCAACATTCGGGGTGTTCATCCTTGGGTTTAGCTCGATCTTCACCGGTTTGAACTTCATCGTTACGATCAACACGATGCGTCCACCCGGGATGACTTGGTTCCGCATGCCGTTGTTCCTGTGGGCGACTTATGCGACTTCGATCATCCAAGTTTTGGCGACACCGGTTTTGGGTATTACCGTTCTCTTGCTCTCCGCAGAACGTTTGCTTGGGATCGGTATTTTCGATCCGAAGCTCAACGGTGATCCGGTTACGTTCCAGCACTTCTTCTGGTTCTATTCCCACCCTGCCGTGTACATCATGATTCTCCCAGCGATGGGTGTTATCAGCGAACTGATGAGTGTTCACTGCCATAAAGGGATCTTCGGTTATCGCATGATCGCTTACAGCTCGATCGCGATCGCGTTGTTCGGGTTCTTGGTTTGGGGGCACCACATGTTCACATCAGGAATGGCAGATGTGACGACGGTGGTCTTTAGTGCATTGACGTTTACGGTTTCGATTCCCTCTGCGATCAAGGTCTTCAACTGGTTGGGGACGATGTATCAGGGTACAGTGTCGTTGAACACGCCGATGTTGTATGCTTTAGCGTTCATTTTCTTGTTCACTATCGGTGGTTTGACCGGTCTACCACTTGGTGCTTTGTCGACCGACATGCACTTCCACGATACTTACTTCGTCGTCGCTCACTTTCACTACGTGATGATGGGTGGAACGTTGGTAGCATTCTTGGGTGGTGTGTTCCACTGGTGGCCGAAGATGACGGGCCGCATGTTCAACGACAAGTTGGGAATGGTCTCGGCGATCATTGTGTTCATTGGTTTTAACCTGACGTTCTTGCCTCAGTTTGTTTTGGGGACTCGTGGTATGCCTCGTCGATACGCTACGTATCTTGAGGAGTTCCAAGACCTACACCGTTTGTCGACGATTGGATCTTTGATTCTTGGATTTGGTTTGGTAACCGCGTTGGTTGTATTGGTGTCATCGCTTTTCAGTGGCAAGAAGGCTCCTCGGAATCCTTGGGGCGGTGCAACGTTGGAGTGGATGTGTTCTTCTCCACCGCCGCACGATAACTTCGCTTCTGCACCGACGGTTGGCGACCCGTACGATTTCAGCAAGATTGAGTACGATGGCCGCGTTGGTGGATACGTTCGCAAGAGCTAGTTCCAAAGCGTCCATTACTACTGCAGCAATTTCCAATTAGATTCCCCACGGCTTAAGAACATGACCGCCATTCAAGACACGTCAGCACATACGGATCACTCGCACGATGATCACCATCACGATCATCCGAGTTGGTTAGCGCACCACTTCGATGATGCGGAACAGCAATACGACTCGGGCAAGCTCGGGATGTGGTTGTTCTTGGTGACTGAAGTGTTGTTTTTCAGCGGAATGTTTTGCGCGTACGCGTTGTACCGTAATCGAAACCCTGAGGTGTTTGAATTTTGCAGCTCGTTTCTCAACGAGAAGCTTGGTGCGATCAACACCGGGGTGTTGTTGTTCAGTTCCTTGACGATGGCTTGGGCTGTTCGTGCTTCGCAACTCCGTCAACACAAGTTGTTGGTAGGGATGTTGGCAGCCACGTTGGCTTGTGCAGCGATCTTCTTGGGGGTCAAAGCAGTTGAGTATTCGCACAAGTGGGAATTGGGACTTTTGCCAGGCAAGTTTTACGTAGCCCAGCTGGGTGGCCACCACGGCGAGCCGAAGGGTTATTTGCAGACCATCTGCGTGATTCCGATGATCCTCACTGTCCTCTCCGCTTTGTATTACGTCTATGCTTGGGTGGTTGGCGGTAACTTCCACAAGCAAGTTGCGGGACCATTGTTGGTTGCTGGTTTGTCTTTCTTTGGTGGCGTATTCCTTGGTCAAACGTTAGAGGCGGAGGAGTCCAGTCACGAAGGACATGGCGGGCATCAATTGGTGCAAGGACACGTTGATCACGAGTCGCACGATCATGCTGCTGCAGAGCATGCGGAACATGCTGCTGAGGGTGCAACTATCCCTGTTGCCACGGTGTCAGCGGGAGAAGACGTCAAGGTGATGAAGGAAGAACTTACAACACCGAACGCTGATGTGAATCAGAAGTCGATGGCTGGATTGTTCTTTAGTATTTACTATTGCATGACCGGTGTGCACGCGATCCACATTCTTGGTGGTATGGCAGTAATTACCTGGTTGATCGTAAAGGCTGCACGCGAAGAGTTCCACGAGCAGTATTTTGGACCTGTTGATAACGTCGGTTTGTACTGGCACTTGGTAGACTTTATTTGGATTTACTTGTTCCCGCTGTTGTATTTGATCACTTAGCGTTTGCGGAATGCGGTTATGGTTTTGCAGATTCGTTAGTGGTTTGGCGGTTGATTGGCAGTTGATTTTTTACGACAAAGACGGCGGAAGAATTATGGGACACGCAGCGAACGAGGCGGGGCATACGAATTCGGAACACGGCCATGCGGGGCATCATGGGGATCATCATGGGTTCTCGCACCCAATGCCTATATGGATGTTGCTTTCTGTATTTTTTGCTTTGTTGATTTTGACTGGACTGACGGTTTTCCAAGCTCAGTTTGACTTGGGGAATGCCGAAATTTGGTTGTCGCTCACCATTGCGACGGTGAAGGCGGGTTTGGTGATCTTGTTCTTCATGCACTTGTTGTGGGATAAGCCGTTGAATGCGATCATCATTTTGAGTAGTTTGATCTTTGTGGCTTTGTTTTTGGGTTTTACGTTGATGGATGCCGAGGGGTACCGCGAGAGGTTGATTTACAAGTCGACCGTGAAGGCATCGCAGCCGGGTGCCACTGGGAATGAAGTTGACGAGTAAGTTTTTCCGGTTGGAGGCTGCAGCAGGGGAACTCCACAGAAGTCATACCTATGACGATTGATCAGCGCGAGATCCAGTTCTTAGAGGGGCGTCAGTCGCGTTTCAGGGAGTTTTACTTCACTCTTAAGGTGATGTGGGAGTTCGTTAAGGGTTTTCGGACGCTTCACTTCGTTGGTCCGTGCATCACTATTTTCGGTTCTGCGCGTCTGAAGGAGAGCACGCCGGAGTATCAGCAGACCTGTGAGATAGCGGGCCGCATTGCTGAGTTGGGGTTTACGATCATGACGGGCGGTGGCCCGGGGATTATGGAGGCGGCGAACCGGGGTGCGAGAGCGGTTGGCGGGCGCAGTGTGGGGGTGAATATTGAATTGCCCTTTGAGCAGAATCCGAACCCATACATGGATCGTTCGGTAGACATCCGCTACTTCTTTGTTCGAAAGGTACTGTTGCTGAAATATTCTTATGGTTTTGTGATCATGCCGGGCGGTTTTGGAACGCTTGATGAGTTTTTCGAGACGATTACCTTGATTCAGACGAAGAAGATTTCGCAGTTTCCGATCGTAGTGATGGATCGAGAGTATCATCAAGAGTTGATGCGATACGTTGACAAGATGATTGAGAGAGGGACGGTATCGCCGAGCGACAAAGAGCTGTTTTTTTATACGGACTCAATCGATGAAGCGGTGAAGTATCTGCATGAGAACACGATTGACGAGTTCCAATTAACGGTAGAAAAGAAGCGTTGGAAGCCGTTTGGCTGGCTATTTGAGAAATAACCATGAGTTCATCAGGGCTTGGCTTTTATAGTGTTTTTCACCCGACCGATTTGTCCAAGGCGAGTGAGATTGCGTTCGCGCACGCTTTGAAGTTAGCGTTGGTGGCAAAGTCGAAGCTCGACATATTTCATGTGGATCGAACCGATGAAGTTGATTGGGATCAGTTACCGAGTGTTCGCGAATGGTTGGAGCGATGGGGTGTCTTGCGTCCGGGAAGTGATCGTGAGGATGTCAATGCTTTGGGGTTGCATGTGCACAAAGCATTGGTGCCCGGTAGAGATCCGTTGACCGCGAGCACCGAGTATTTGCAGGTGCATCGTGCGGATGTGATTGTCCTCGCGATCCATCGACATGATGGAGCCTTGGCTTGGCTCAATCGATCAACGGGGGAACCGATTGCATCGAATGCAGCATGGATGAGTCTGTTGTTACCACATGGAGTTCAGGGATTTGTTTGTAGGGATAGTGGAGAGGTCAGTTTGAGGCGTGTATTGGTTCCCACGGGGCACAAACCAAAGGCTCAGCCAAGTTTGGATGCGGTGGAGGCATTGGTGAAGGGTTTATCGGTACCGAAGGTGGAATTGACATTGTTGTATGTGGGTGAGGATGGGGATCGTCCTGCGGTTCGTGTACCGCAGGTTGAGGGGTTAGAGGTGCGGGAAGTTACGAAGGAAGGGTCGGTACCGCAGGCAATTCTGGACGCTTCTGTTGAATTTCAGTCTGACTTGATTGTAATGGCAACAGACGGACCTGATGGGTTTTTGGATGGATTACGGGGATCGAACACACAGCGTGTTCTGCGGATGGCGACATGTCCTGTTGCGGTGGTTCCCGAGAGACGACAATTGCGACTTTAAGAGGCTCCCTGAGTTGGGAGGAACGCCATGACTACGTCCACTCCCGAAGATGATCGTTCAGGCTTGAAGCGGGGCAAAGGAAAGCAGAAGGGGGAGGAGTCTCCATCGGTGCGGGGTGTCAACGAAGGGGACGTTTCCCCTGCTTTGGATGCGAGCGGGATCGCTTCGCATGAGATTTCCCAATCTACATTGGCGGCACAGGAGGCGAAGGTTCATGCAGTGCGAGACATCGTGCGTGCAGCGCCAGGAAGTGACTTGCAAACGTTGACGAAGGTTTTGCAGGCGATCATGGAGGGGGCATCAGCGGATGATGCAGCCGTTTTGAGGAAAGCATTGACGGTAGGTGATGAGTTACATCTACCGACTGCGTTAGGGCCAGATGATGAATTGGCAACTGATTGGAGGTTAGGTGGATATCCATATCGCAACTTGATGTTGCGCAAGACCTACGAGAAGCAGAAGTACCATTTGCAAGTGGAGTTGCTCAAGTTGCAGGCTTGGGTGAAGGGGACGGGGCAAAAGGTAGTGATCTTGTTTGAAGGACGTGATGCAGCGGGTAAAGGGGGAGCTATCAAGCGTTTCATGGAGCACTTGAATCCTCGGGGGGCTCGTGTGGTCGCCTTGGAAAAACCGAGTGAGGTGGAAAAAGGTCAGTGGTACTTTCAGCGTTACGTGCAGCATTTGCCAACAGCCGGGGAGATCGTTCTGTTTGATCGTTCGTGGTACAACCGAGCCGGGGTTGAGCGTGTAATGGGGTTCTGCAAAGAGGAGGAGTATCAAGAGTTTATGCGTCAGACTCCTGAATTTGAGAGGAATCTTGTGCGCAGTGGCGTTCACTTAATCAAGTTTTGGTTTTCTGTATCCCGCGAGGAGCAGCGTAGAAGGTTTAAAGAGAGGAAGAGTCATCCTTTGAAGCAATGGAAGCTTTCGCCAATCGACTTGGCTTCGCTTGACAAGTGGGAGGAATACACAAGGGCGAAGGAAGCGATGTTCTACTACACGGATACGACAGATGCACCTTGGACGGTTATCAAATCTGATTGTAAGAAGCGAGCACGTATCAATGCGATGAGGTACGTGTTACTGAAGTTACCATACGCGGGGCGCGATGTTGCAAGGATTGGAAGTTTGGACCCGCTTTTGGTAGGTCGAGCCAATGTTGTCTTTGAGAAGGGGGAGAATGCTGCGGATGGCATTGTTTCTCCTTTGGTAGACTCCCACGCAAAGCGATCTTAGGGTTTGGTAAAAGGAATTGGTAAGCGCATGCCCATTCAAATACGAGTGTTGTTGTGTTTAGTACTGATTTCCGCATGGGGTTTTATCGCGGAGTCTGCATGGTGTTTGGTGGGGAGTAGGTTGCATGGGCAGGATGTTCGAAGCGGTACAGCGAGATTTGTCGATGTTGGTGCAGTGTTAGGATTACAACTAGCCTCTTCGACGGCATGTTGGGCTGACTTCAACAACGATGGTTGGAGTGATTTGGTAGCGGGAAGTTAAATCTTGGTTGTTGGGGATTGGGTGGTATTGAGATCTAGGAGGTGATCAATTTTTGCTGCAAGGATGAAATCGTTATCGCTCAGACCGCCGATTGCATGAGTGGTCAGCTCGATTCGCAAGTGTCGATAGCCAGTGAGGTGAAGGTCCGGATGGTGAGCTTCGGCTTCTGCGAGGTCCCCAATTTGGACAGTAGCCTTCATCATGTCGGCGAAGTTTTTAAACTTGATGGAACGGGTCATCCATTTTCCGTCTTCGGTGATACTCCAGAGGGGGGTAGCATTCCCCAATGCCCTAGCTTGTTCGAGAGTACAAGCTGGGACACCACCTTCGCAAGGAAGGCATTTCTTTTGACGAAGTTCTTGTGGAGTTGTGCTCATAGGAATATCGAGGGGGATTGTTGAGGATCGCAGAGGATCCGTAATTGATTGTGGAAGTTGAATGGGTGAAAATACACTACAGTGTCTTATACGACAATTTCGATTTATACCACGTTGATTACAGTAAAATTTTTCCTGAGTCTGGTGCTTGTGTTTCTACGCGTAAACCCAAACGATTTATCTTTGATTTTGCATTAGGGAGTTGAGGCAGTTATGGTTGATTATTCCTCTCGTCGACGTTTTCTCAAGGATCTATCCGCTGGAGCAGTCGGTATCGCTGCATCAGGAAGTATTGGGAGGGCTTTTGCATCGCCAGTGATTCATACAAGTGTTGACACGATCGTTGGTACTGGTGAATACCAATACCGGGCCGATCACCAGTTTTTGAAGCTTCCTTCGGAGTATACGTGGCAGACAACCCATAATGTCGCTGTGGATTCGATGAACCGACTCTATGTGATTCATGAAGGTCGAGAGGATCTAAAAGACCACCCATCGATCTTTGTGTTTGATGACCAGGGAACGTTCATCAAGGCCTTTGGGAATCAGTATCAGGGTGGGGGGCACGGCATCGAGGTGCGACGCGAGGGGAGTGAGGAGTTTCTCTATGTAGCCGCGTATCAGCAAGTGAAGGCGTTTTCCAAGTTGACGTTGGATGGTAAGGAAATCTGGACCAAGAAGGCACCGAAGGAATCGAAGGTTTACAACGAAGAGGAATACACGGAGCCGAAGAAGGTATGGGGGCGAGATCGCTTCATGCCAACGAATTTTGCGTTTCTGCCAACAGGAGGATTTTTGTTGGCGGATGGATATGGGGCATTTCACATTCATCGCTACGATGACAATGGAAATTGGGTAAGTTCTTTTGGTGGTGCTGGTGAGGGTAAGGGGACGTTTAATACTCCTCATGGACTTTGGATTGATGATCGAGATGCCGCGAATCCAAAGATTGTGGTTACCGATCGAGCGCATAACACGCTTCAGATATTCGATCTCACCGGGAAGTACTTGGAAACGATTTCTGGTTTTGGGTTACCAGCAAATGTTGATGCTAAGGGGGATTTGTTGCTGGTGCCAGAGTTGGGCTCGCGGGTTTCTTTATTGGATCGGCAATACAAGGTGCTCGCGCATCTGGGAAGTGATGTTGAAAGAGTTCAGCAGACCAAGGGTGTGCGAGAGGATGAAAAGCTGTGGCTAGATGGCAAGTTTGTCCATCCGCACGATGCTTGTTTTGATCGCAATGGTGATATCTTGGTGGCTGAATGGGTTCGTTCAGGGCGCGTTACAAAGCTCACGAGGGTGCGATAATGGCAATCGAAGAAAACGTACGAGTTCCGGTTTCTGGGGGAACTGGAATTCTTTCCCAATGGGATCGGCCTGCTTTTGACATAGGGCTGCACATCGTTTTGTTGATAGCAGCGCTGAGCCCGTTGCTGCTTCTTTATTTGAAACGCAAGTCGGCCGCTGGTTGGTTAGACATGTTGTTGCTGATCGGTTTTGGAATACTTTTGATGACTGGGCTTAGTGTGGCCTTTAAGTATTTGCCTAGTCATGCGATGCCTTTTTTGCGAGGGTACGCGTTGTTGAGTCTTGTTGTCTTGGTGCTTTCCTCGGTTGTTGTCTTGTGGCGGATGAAGAGTGCGACGCGGGGAGCATTTGCGATAAAGATCATCGGTTCACTACTGTTATTGGGATTGATCATCGGGTTATGTTTACCTGCGGTTCCTTCAGCACGAGAAGCTGCCAAACGGATGGCGTGTGCAAGTTCGCTGAAGCAACTGGCACTGTTATTGATGCCAGAGGGACCGGCAAGCACGGATTGGAGGGATGATACAAAAAGTAACGCCAATGTGGATGAAGGTGGACCGAATGTCAGTTGGCGAGTGAAGCTTTTGTCGCAGCTTGGGCGTGAGGACTTGGCCGAAAAGTATCAGTATTCTCAGCCATGGGACAGTCAAGAGAATTGGCCTGTGGTTCAAGAGTCTCTCAGTGCGTATACGTGTCCGAGTGAGCCGAAGTTAGTCAGTCCGAAAGGTGGTCGATTTACGTCTTATGCGATGTTGACGAATAGCGATAAGCAGGTGGACAATCCTAAAAGGGTCAACTTGAAATGGGGTACTGCTTCCGATAGCAATCGCATTCTACTCGTGGAGTCGTGTGGAGCGAACATTCTCTGGACCGAACCAAGGGATATCGACTTGGATACTGCAGAGTGGAGAATAGGGAACACCGCGAAGGAAGGCCGCGAGCCTTGGAGATCCAAGGGGATTGCGTCTTCGTTCCACAGCAATGGGGCTCAGGTTGTGATGGGGGATGGATCCATCCGTTTTATCCCGAGCAGGGTGGATCCGATAGCCTTGGAGTACTTGATCAAAGGCGTTTCTTTTGATTACGACGAAGAGAAATAATTAGAAATACACAAGGAATCGTTGTGAGTATCGCGAGGAATAAAGCGAGTGCGGCTTCTCGATTTTTGGTTCCGTAGTGCAGGAGATCAAACATGCGCATCGCGATAGTGGTGACACCTGGTGGTTGTACGAGTAGGTAGGTGGATAAATCACCGAAGGCAAGTGTGAAACTGACGAAGAGTGTTGCAAGCGTTGGTTTTAACATCCACGATCCCACGAGTTTTGCTTTCCACCTAAAAGGTAGTATTTGGTCTGTGAGGGCGAGTTCCCGATAGTGGTCGCGGTATTGAGAGAATGCAATCCATAGTATGCCAAAGGAGATCGGCATGGTTCGGAATTGCAGAGCAAGGATAGGAGGGAGAAGGGTTTGGTCGTACAGCCAAGCTAGGGATTGAGGTAGAAGTTGGAGCATCGTTTGCGCGACGGCAAGGTTGATTAAGGGGCCCGGTACAGCGAGCATGCAGGCGAGTAAGGCGACGATGAAAATCGTAATGATGGGAGCGTGTCTCGGAGGGGGCGGGAAGCAGAATCGAAGTGCAAATAAAGCGAGTGCCAAGCTAAGTAGCGAGCTCCAGAAGCAAAGCTGCACGCTCCAAGAGAGTTCATTGCGGAAGTCTTGGACATGCCACAGCGAGTTAAGTGTCTCGAGCAAAGACCAAGATCGTGAGGGAATGTTGTTATTGAGAGTGGAGACCCAACCTAGCCGGGAGAGAAGGTTGCACCACGGCAGGACAGCCACAAGCAGGACGAGAAGCCAAGTTGCAATTGTGGCGAGAAAAAATATGGGAGGCGGGAGGATTAGGATGGGATGATTGGAAAGTGTAAACGCGGTCCCCTGCCCTGCCCCACGATCATCACCCTGTTGTCCGTTGGTGTAGCGAGTTACTCGCGTTTGCAAATGAAGTTTGACGAGGAGGGCGATAGATAGACCGCAGGCTATGGAGATGATCCAAGCGGTAGCGATTGGTGGGGCACGCAGTCTTCCGAATTGCACTTGTTGATAGATGCTTTCGCATAATGTGGGGACTTGAAATAAGTTTGTCACCACCATGTCGGCTTGAACGGAGCAGAATGCCCAAAGGAGGGAAAGTAAGATCCAAGATTTCATTTTGGGGAGCCAATGGGTGCGGAGGGCAGTGTAAGGGCCGTGCTCGAGGAGTGCCAGTTCTAGTGCGGGAGATGGTGCGCGCAGTGAGCCGGTCGAAAGAATCCAGAGGCAGGAGGGGAGGATGCTACAGGTATGGATCCAAATGACACTAGCGATCCCGAACCAAGGGTTTTTCGCAGCAGAGACTTGGCTGAGTCTCAACCAGCCAAAATCACCGAATCCGGCACTCCATGCTGAGGCTTGGACGTACACCGGGACCATAAGAAAGCTGGAGACAAGTAGGAGTGCGACGGGCCAAGCGGAGATACGGCACCAGAAGAACGCGAGAACGAATAGGAGAGCGAAGCAGGAGGCGAGCAGAGCGACGCCGCAGCCGATACCGAGGGTGTGCAGAAGGGCTTGGAGTAGTGGAGTGTCCCACTGCATGAGTGATGGGTTCGTGATGTGAGGTTATTGGACGGGGGGAGGAGCTTGTTGTATCGCGTTTGGATCGATACCTGCGTATTTGGGGATAGCGGGTTCTTTGATTTCTTTGAGGATTCGTTGAATGATTTTATCGGTAGTCATTCCTTCGGCTTGCGCTTGAAAGTTGGTGCTAAGTCGATGTCGCAGGACCGGGACAGCGATACGTCGCACGTCTTCGACGGCAACACTAAATCGACCATCCATTGCGGCCATGGCTTTGCCGGCCTGGATAAGGAATTGTCCAGCGCGTGGTCCTGCACCGAAGTCGAGGAGTTCTTTGACGACTTCGGGGGAATCTGTTTCGCCGGGGCGAGTCGCACGAACGAGTGAGACGACGTATTTGATGACGAAGGGGCTGACAGCTACCGAGTTAATAAGTTTTTGGATGTTAAGAATTGCGCGGGCGGAGAGGACTTTGGCAATCTCAGGTCGTTCTCCACGGGTGGTTGCGGTGAGGATTCGTTCCTCTTCTTCGGCGTTTGGGTATCCGACTTTGATGTTAAACATAAATCGGTCGAGTTGAGCTTCGGGAAGCGGATAGGTACCTTCTTGTTCGATTGGGTTTTGGGTTGCGATTGTGAAGAATGGGTCTGGGAGCGTAAGGGTTTGTCGGCCGACACTGACTTCGCGTTCTTGCATTGCCTGTAGCAATGCAGCTTGTGTTTTCGGGGGGGTTCGGTTGATTTCGTCAGCGAGGAGAATGTTGGTAAAAATTGGTCCTTCGACGAATCGAAACTCGCGTCTGCCTTGTGCATCTTCTTCGAGGACATTGGTTCCGGTGATGTCGGAGGGCATCAAGTCGGGAGTGAATTGGATTCGTTTGAAATTTACGTCGAGGATTTTGGCGAGGGAGGAGACCATGAGGGTTTTCGCCAAGCCGGGTACACCTTCGAGCAGGCAGTGGCCGCGTGTGAAGATTGCCGCGAAGAGTTGTTCGATAACTTCTTCTTGGCCAACGATTGCCTTCCCCAATTCGAACTTCATCTGTTCGTGATGTTCACGAAATTCACGGAGGAGGTCACCGATGCTTTTGGATGGTTTTCCACTGGGGTTGGTTGCGTTGCTCACAGTCGTCGCTTCCGTCTAATACGATGGGGGTGTGAAGGCAAATCTTGCGGTGGTGGCATCATGGCCCGGTGAGTATGATACCAACTTCTCTGCAATATGGATTTCGCGTACGCTTGATTTGAACTGAATCTGTGCGAGAGATTTCATGATTTGGCAGGGATTCTGGCCTTATTTTTTGATCGATCAACTTCAGTGAATTGGGAGAATACAGAATGACAGGGAGCAAGGTGGATGTAGTAGCGCACTTGCATGCGAAGCCGGGGTGTGAGGGGCGATTACGTGAGGTGTTGGAGTCCTTTGTAGGGCCGACGCGTCAAGAGGAGGGATGTTTACGATATGATTTGTTTGTGGATTTGGATCATCCTCATAAATTTACGTTTATCGAAGAGTGGGCAAGTCGTGCGGCGTTGGAGAAGCATGGGCAATCGGCTCATATCCAGGAGGGGCGTAAGCACTTCCCTGAATTGCTTGGAGAACCGGCTTGGGTTCAAGTTGCGACACGCGTTTTGTAATGGTTGTGGGGTGTGAATTGGGTAGCGAAGGATCGTTGATACTGCGAGAGATGTTAGCGCCGAGATCGGTGGCGGTAGTAGGTGCGAGTGAGGTCGCAGGCAAAGTTGGAACAGGGGTCTTTCGCAACCTGATGGGGCTTGGGTATTCCGGGGTGTTGTATCCGGTGAATGCCAAAGGTGGGGAGATGTCGGGTGTCCAGGTCTATCGCAGTCTGCGCGAGTGTCCTGGGCGTATTGAGTTAGCGATCTTGTGCACCCCGTCTGCGAGTATTCCTGGGCTAGTGCGTGAGTGTGGTGAGTTAGGAATTCGAGCGGTGTTGGTGATTACTGCTGGGTTTCGAGAGTTGGGTGCAGAAGGAGTGCGATTAGAAGCGGAATTAGTCGAGGCTTATCGATCTTATCCGGGGATGCGGGTGCTCGGTCCAAACTGTTTGGGATTGATACACCCTGCTTCTCGTTTGAGTGCTAGTTTTGCGAATGGGATGCCGAAGGCGGGGAGTTTAGCTTTTTTGTCCCAGTCGGGCGCGTTGTGTACCGCTTTGTTGGACTGGTCGCTTCAAGAAGGGATAGGTTTTTCACACTTCGTTTCGGTGGGCAATCAGTTGGACGTGGGATTTGCAGATTTGCTGGATTACTTAGCGGAGGACACGAACACACGTGCCGCGATGTTGTACATCGAGTCAATACCGGAGCCGCGAGCTTTTATGGCCGCAGCGCGTCGATTTGCGAAGCATAAACCATTGATCGCTTACAAGGCGGGGCGATTTGCTCAGTCGGCTCATGCCGCGAGTTCTCATACTGGAGCGATGGCGGGAGAGGATGCAGTGTATCAAGCCGCGTTGGATCGATGTGGGGTTCATCGTGTGATGGACATGGCTTCATTGATCGAGTGTGCTGAATTGTTAGCGGATCACGTTGGTGTATTTAATGGATTGCAGGAATCGGTGCGGGTCGCGATTGTGACCAATGCGGGTGGGCCTGGGGTAATGGCATCCGACTGTTTGCTTGGTTTAGGTGGTCGATTGGCGGAATTGTCGCCGGAAACTTCGGCTAAACTCGACGCGTGTCTTCCGATCAATTGGTCGCGGGGTAATCCTATTGATGTGATCGGTGACGCGCCTCCAGAGCGTTATGCTCGAGCGGTGGAGTTGGTGATGAATGACCCGCAGGTCGATGTGGTGTTAGCGATCTTGAGTCCTCAATCGATGACTGATCCGCAGGAAACGGCACGATTGGTTGCTCAAGGTTCTTATCCTAACGGTAAATGTTTATTGGCATCTTGGCTTGGCGGCGAATCGATGCAGTCAGGGATTGAGATATTACAGAGCCGTGGCATTCGGAATTTTGAGTTTCCCGAGCAAGCGATTCGGGGTGTGATGGATTTATGGCGAGACGTTCATCGACGACGCCAACTTCGTCTAGAGGAGGAGTGGGATGAATCGGAGCGATTGCTCAGCAGTGGTGACTCCGAACGACTGTCGGAGAGCTTCGCTGAATCACTGAAATCCGAATGCGGTATTGATCAGATTCCGATCGGTGGCAAAGCCATGCTCAATGAAGTAGCATCGAAGCGACTGCTGGGGGCTTGTGGAATCTCAACGTCTGTTGTGGAGGTTGCGAAGAATTGTGAGGAAGCGCTTGAGCATGCTAATCGCATGGGGTATCCCGTGGTATTGAAGGTGCTTTCCTCGGAGATTACCCACAAATCGGATGTTGGGGGAGTTGTGTTGGATTTAAAAACGCCTCAAGAATTACGGCGGGGATATGACGCGATGATGCAACGGATTCAAAGCTTGCGTCCCGATGCTTTGATTGAGGGTGTTAGCGTACAACCGATGGTTGAGCGCGATGGGGGTGTCGAGTTGATCTTGGGCTGCAAACGAGATCCATTGTTTGGACCTGTTGTGCTGGTTGGGTACGGTGGAGTAACAACTGAGTTAGTCGCAGATCGTGTGTTGGAGTTGTTGCCAATTGGGAGAGGAAGAGCAGAGGCTATGTTGAAGAGGCTAAAGTGCTGGCCTTTACTGAATGGATATCGAGGTAGACCGGTGCTCCATGTTGCAAGTGTAGTGCAAACGATTGTGCGATTCGCTCAGTTATGTAGAGCATGTGAGTGGATCGAGGAATTAGACATCAATCCGTTGTTGGTGACGCGAGAGGGATCGAGAGCGTTGGATGCACGCGTCTTGGTCCGGAGAGGGGCAGATCTGAATCGAAGAAAGGCTAATGCCTAGGGCTTGATGGCTTGTACCGATTGTTCGAGCAAGTACTGTGCTTGTTCATCAGCAAGGAGAGCTTCTCGGTGGTCACCGCGTCGTCGATAGAGTTCAGCTAGGTTTCTCCAGGCGTAGACGGACGGACCGGCGTCGAGGGATCGTTGCAGAGCATTGAATGCTTGATCGAGGGAATTATTAAACAAGTGATTGAAGCCAAGTTGATTGCTGATGTAAGGGCGACTTGGTGCGACCCGAAGTGCGGCTTGGTAGCATGCAATCGCTTGGAGTCTAAGGGTATCTGATTTCGGGATATCGATCTCTGTTTCTCGTTCATAGGATTTACCGAGAGCGTATAGGAGATCTGCAGCCCAAGGGTGTTGCAGGATGGCTTGAGGTATCAAGTCAGAGAATGTCTGAAGGGTTTCTGCCATCGATTCTCCGGACTCAAAGGAGGCTTCGTCCAAGGCTCGTAGAGCGTGTTGCAGTGCGGAAGCGTGGGGGGTGGATTTACGGATAGAGGGCTTACGAGCAGTGTCGGATGTAGTGGTGGGTTTCAATAGTTGATCGAGACGACGAGTCAGCAGAAGTAGTCCTTCGCGGGCTTCTTCTCGTGCGCTGTAGGTGCTTTGGGATCTCAAGTAGCGATCGCAGGCTGAGAGGCGTTTGAGCATTTCATCGTGCAGATCTTCCCAGTCTGGCGAGAGAGCAATGGACTTTTCTGAGTCGGAGGGGTGCAAACGCAAGCGTTGGGTGTTACGTGTTGGTTGGAAGCCATCGGAGTGTGGAGCGGATGGGTTTCCGAAGTGGCTAGGATCTGTAGCATCGAGGAGAAACGACGTAGGAAACGATTCCGAAATACGTTGTTGCAATTCCCGCTGCAATTTAGCTTCGCGACGTTTGCTTTTTGAGGAGCCATCTGCATCGGTATCTGCGGAGACGAGTGTTGAATCTCCTTGGGATGGCATCGTTACGTCGGGGAGACCTTGTTGAATGCGTCTTGGGAAATTAGCAGTTGGGTTTGGCTGGAACGGCGATGCTGGACCGGAGGAGTCGAGGAGGTCCGATGCACCTGGTTCAAGTATTAGGCCTGTGGAGGGTAAGCGTTGCCATTCTTGAGCGTTTGGAAGTGGGTCGGGCTTGGTTTGACCGGCGGCGAATGAACTCAGGGCGATGACAATGAGTTGGGATGCATGCAACGTGAAGGAGTGTGCGATTGAATGACGTTCGGAAGTCTTTCTGTACCCCAGTGGGTTTACTTGGGGAGCAATCGCAGCCATAGGGAAGCGGTTTTCAGATTGGTTTGTATTGTAATGAGTCCGCATGGGGGTAGCATCGGAGCAGATTTGCCGGGGGGATGAGTGCGGATGTCATTGGAGAGGTGAAGGGCTGGCAAGGGGGTGTTGCTTTGGGATTATTGAGCAGAGTTTATCCAGATTAACAATTTGGGGGGATTGTGATTCTGGGGGGAGTTTAGCGATTGAGTTTATCGACTGAGTTTGTTGACGAAAAAACCCCTGCGAGCGGAAGCTGGCAGGGGTTAGTAGTTTTGATGTCTACGAGAGACACACATCAGTTGAGAATGGCTTAGCGGTCGTCTTCGGCCACGATTGGGTAAGCGATTCCGGCGAGGAATGCGCCTAGGATTGGAGCGACCCAGAAGAGCCAAACTTGTTGGATGGCCCAGGAGTCGCCGCCGGTTAGACCGAGTACGAGAGCAGGCCCGGTGCTACGTGCTGGGTTGACCGAGAGGTTCGTCACTGGAATACCGATCAAGTGAATGAGGGTGAGTCCAAGTCCGATAGCGATTGGGGCGAATCCGGCAGGAGCTCGCTTGTCCGTCGCACCGAGGATGATGAACAAGAAGAAGAAGGTCAGGACGACTTCTGCGACAAATGCAGAGGCCATACTGTACTTAGCTGGTGAATGTTCATCGAAACCATTGCAAGCGAATCCGCTTTCGACGAGATCGAAGCTTGCGTTGCCTTGGGCGATGTAATACAGCGTGTAGGCACCGACAGCTCCGCCGATTACTTGAGCGATGATGTAGGGGATGAGATCCTTCGAGGGGAATCTTTTTGCAATCATCAAGCCGACGGAGACGGCTGGATTGAGATGGCAACCGGAGATGTGACCGATGGCGTAAGCCATGGTAAGAACGGTGAGACCAAACGCGAGTGACACACCGACGAGACCAATTCCGAGGTTGATTGGAATGTTATTGGCTTCTGCGAAGAATTTCGCAGCGAGTACGGCGCTACCGCAACCGCCGAAGACGAGCCAGAACGTGCCGAGTGCTTCGGCAGCGCAACGTTTACCTAGATTCATCGATCAATCCTTTTCGATAAGAGAGTACTTGGGTGGCATGGAGTGCCGGGGCATTATTAGGACGCTCGATAGATAGTACACATTTTCGTCCGGATTCCATACGGCACTCTTGGGGTATACGTGAAGAAAGCCCGGGAAAATCGTCGGGAAACGAGGCTGAAGTGAGTTGGGGAAAAGTACCTGAAATCCAGGTTTGCGAGGGGGGAATCCCCGAACTTTTTGGGGATAGGCGCGTCTAAACAAGCACTGCATAACGAAGGGACAGGAAGAGGATTCGGACGGGATGCAGGGGCTGGTTATTTAGGGTTGGCAACAAGGGAAGGTTTCGATCGCGATGCTTGAAAATCTTTGGCAATACTTCAGCAGCTTATTGCAGAACAATCAGATCTTCAGCGGTGGATTGGTCCTGATGGTTGGTGGGGCGTTGCTGGCTTATTTTCGTCAGGTGCCGGCTCATATTTACCAGTTTATACGCCGTCGGGTGATCACCGAGATTGACATTTTGGATCGGGATCCGGCGTTCCAGTGGGTTGAGAAGTGGCTATCGCAGCATGCTTATGCAAGGAATCGGGCTCGTTCGTTGACGGTCAAGACGGAGTCGATTGACTACGACGAGCGAAGCAGCAATCCGACGATGGATTCACGGCCACGTATTTTGTTTACCCCTGCTCCTGGTGTTCACTGGTTGTTTTTTCGAAATCGTTTGATTTGTTTGCATCGCGAGCGTCCGAAGCCAAACGAGGGGACGGGGCAGCCCGTGAATGTAAGGGAGTGTTTCAACATCACGATTTTTTCTCGCGATCGTCGCTTGGCGCATCAGTTATTGGAAGAAGCTCGCGATGTGGCTATGCCGAAGTCCGAGGTTCGTTTGACGGTGCACCGTGCGGGGCAAGGGTACTGGATGGAGCAGATGAAGCGGTTGCCGCGTCCGATTGAATCGGTGATTTTGGCAAATGGATTAATGGAAGACTTGCTGGAGGATGCGAAGACATTTTTGGCGCGGCGCGATTGGTATTTGCAGCGTGGTATCCCTTATCGCCGGGGATATTTGCTCCATGGACCTCCAGGTACGGGGAAGAGTTCTGCTGTAGTGGCTTTGGCATCCGCGTTGCAGATGGACATAGCGGTGTTGAGTTTGGGTGATTCGAATTTGGATGACAACAGCATTTCCGAGTTGTTTAGTTCCATACCTGTCAACAGCATCGTATTGATGGAGGACATCGACTGCGCTTTTTTGGAACGCAAAGAGAACGAAGATAAGCGTAGTAAGATTACCTTTAGTGGTTTGCTCAATGCGATCGATGGTGTGGCGGCTGGTGAGGGGCGGTTGTTATTTGCGACGACGAACCACATCGAGAGGCTAGACCCGGCATTGATTCGTCCTGGGCGTGTGGACCGAAAAGTGTACGTTGGACATGCGACGCGTGAGCAAGCATCGCAATTGTTCCGTCGCTTCTTTCCGGATGCATCGTCTGATGTTGCGAATCGGTTCGCTGAGAAGCTTCCTTTGGGGAAGGTGACGATGTCGGCGTTACAGACGCATTTGTTGATGTACGCAGACGACCTCGACGGAGCGATCGCCGAGGTCGAAGACATGGTAGCGGCAGTAGCCTACGGTTGGGATCCTGCGATTCCGAATACGGATTCGAAGCAACCGAATCATGGTCAAACCTTAGGGGAGACCGACGGTGCTAGTGCGGATACGGACCAAGTTGCTATCGGCTGTGATAAATAGGGTGGAGCCATCTTCGCCGAAACAGCAGTTGCTTGTTCGTTCGCCGGTATAAAGGCGGCCGAGTAGCACGCCGCTGCTGTTGAAGACGTAGATGCCGCCTGGGCCGCTGGCCCAAATATTTCCTTTTTTGTCGACCGACAAACCGTCTGGGAGTCCTGGGTGTACTCCGACTTGATCGGTCGCATCATAGAAGAGTTTACCTGCGCCTAGCGTTCCGTCTTCTTTGACAGGGAAGCTCATCCAGATCGCCTTCTTTGGATCGCTTTGTGCGACGTAGAGAGTTTTTTCATCGGGGGAGAATCCGATGCCATTTGGGCGAGCGAGTTCGGTGGTCAGGAGAGTTAGTTCCCCCGATTTCTTCGAGATACGATAGACACCGAAGTGGTCGAGTTCTCGGCGTGGGTCGTTTTCGCGTTGGGGAAGTCCGTATGGGGGATCGGTGAAGTAGATATCGCCGTTGGACTTCAATGTGCCGTCGTTGGGGCTGTTGAGTCTTTTACCTTGGTAGTTATCGGCGAGGGTTCTTTTGCCACCGTTAGGGGTAAGTACACTGACGCGACGGTCTCCGTGTTCGCACATGACCAAGTTGCCTTCGGAGTCTTTTAGAAGTCCGTTTGCACCTGGTTCGAGTCCGTAGTAGGTGACGCCGGTGTACCCCGAGGGGTTCATGAACAAGCTGATGCCGTGGAATTTGGACCAGCTAAAAATGGAGTTACGAGGAATATCCGTAAAGAGAAGGTAACCGGAGTCTTTGTCACCCATCCATAGTGGGCCTTCTGTCCAAGTAAAACCGTCTGCGAGGACTTCGAGTTTCGCATCAGCAGGAACGAGCGCATCGAATTCAGGTTTTAGGCGTTCGATTTTACCGAGTGTTCGAAGGGGTGTTTGTGTCGCAGGGGATTGTGCATGGAGCGCTTGGTTGTGGACAGCTGGCATGGTTAGGAGAGGAAGAAGTAGGAAGGTGAAGTATGGGAGTAACGAATGCAGTCGCATGATGGGAACAACCTTTCATGAGGGGAGGAAAAGCGTGAATCGTAATCGACTTCGCGGAGGGGATGTGAGTAAACAATGACAAAAAAGTACGGCCACAACGCACTCCGGATTGGAGTATATTGGGAAACTCGAGGTAGACAGCCGGGGTCACCGGTTAGCGTATTCTACCATAATTTGTTCGGTCTACTTTCGGCTGTGGATCGATCGTGGATTGGGACGGTTCATGCCCTCGAAGTCGCTTTGGGATTCGTTATGAATAGGTTGATCAAGTCGTTCCTTAGAGTTTCTCGCATTTCGCGGGCCGGGGGTGGTTTTGGTGAGGGGCTCGGTAGCCTCCCTGGCTGCGTTCTTTTTTTGACTCTCTGCACGGGTTGTGTTTTTTGGGGGGGAGTTGGTGTTGTTCGCGGGGAAGATTCCGGGCGGATCGACTATCAGTCGCAGGTAAAGAGTCTGCTGCGCGAGCGCTGTTTCGCTTGTCATGGTCCTTTGAAGCAAGAGGGCTCGTTGCGGCTCGATACATTGAGTTCGATGTTGACCGGTGGGGATAGTGGGCCTGCGATTTTGCCCAAAGACACGGAAGGGAGTTTAATGCTCAAGCGGATTCGCAGTGCAGAAATTGAGAATCGAATGCCACCCGAGCACGAAGGGGAGGCGATGAAGTCTCAGGAGATTGAATTATTGCAGCGATGGATCGAGAATGGCGCTGAGGGTGTTGCGAACGAGCAACCGGAACCTGATCCGCGTTTGCATTGGGCATTTCAAGCGGTTCGCCGGCCGCAGGTCCCGCTAAGGCAGGATGTAGGAGGAAGGCAACTGAATCCGATTGATGCATTTTTAACGCAGGTACATCAAGAGCATCAATTGCAAGGAGCCGATCGTGCTTCAAACGAGGTCCTGTTGCGTCGCTTGTCATTCGATTTGATCGGCTTGCCACCTGATCTCGCAGAGCTCAAGGGAATACCATCGGAATGGAGTGATGACTGGTATCGCAAGCAAGTAGATCGATTGTTGATGGACCCACGGCATGGGGAGCGTTGGGCAAGGCATTGGATGGATGTCTGGCGGTTTAGTGATTGGTGGGGTTTAGGGGATCAACTTCGGAACAGTCAGCTGCACATGTGGCATTGGCGAGATTGGATCATTGAGAATATCAATGCAGACCGACCGTATGATGAGATGGTTCGATTGATGTTAGCGGCGGATGAGATTCGTCCCGAAGATATTAGAGACTTGCGCGCTACTGGGTTCTTAGCTCGTAACTACTTCTTGTTTAATCGCAACCAATGGATGGATGAGACGATTGAGCATGTCAGCAAGGCTTTTTTAGGTTTGACGATGAATTGTGCAAAGTGTCACGATCACAAGTACGATCCAATCCAGCAAACCGACTATTACCGCATGCGTGCGATTTTCGAGCCTTATCATGTGCGGTTGGATCAAGTCGAGGGTGAGTCGGATCTGAACAAGAACGGTTTACCACGGGTGTTCGATACGTTGCTCGATACACCGACCTATCGGTTTATTCGCGGTGAGGAGTCGAATCCTGACAAATCGACGGCTATGACTCCCAGTATACCCGAGTTCTTTTCAGGGATTCCGTTTGAAGTCCAACCGGTTCGATTGCCAGGAGTTGCTTGGCAACCAGAGCGGCGAGCATGGGTTATTCCGGCTGTGATTGAAAGAGCGCGTGCAGAAGTTGCTGTGGCAGAAAAAAATCTTGAGAATGCTAGAACTGCAATGCAAAAGGCAAGTGAGGAGCATCGGATATGGAAGGCAGGTTCTGAGAATTCTGACAAGGCTCCAACGGATACTGAGTTACTTGCGAAGGAGTTGTTGCGTGAGAATTTTCAAGCCCTCGATCCTTTGGTTTGGCAAACGTTGGGTGGAGACTGGAAGTTTGAGCCTGGAAAGCTTGAGCAGTTGCGAGATGGTCAGGATCGAAGTGTCTTGCGTTGGCTAGGCAAGCCTCCGAAAGATTTCGATGTGACCTTGAAGTTCACCATACAAGGTGGCAGTACGTATCGCAGCGTTGGGATCACTTTTGATTCGACGCAGGAGGGAAGCGAAGAAGGTGCGAAGGGCTTGGCACCGGGTCCTCAGGACAGTGAGGTTATGGTGTATCTGAGCGCTCACGCTCCAGACCCGAAAGTTCAGGGGGCTTATGCGACGCAAGGAGCCTATCATTACCCAGCCGAAGGGCGGGTATCGGTGCCTGTGATGCTGCAGAAGCCGTATACGTTGCGTGTTCAAGTCCGAGGGGATTTGGTGAATGCTCACGTTGATGGCGAGCCTAAGTTGGCTTGGAAGATTCCGATCGGTCGTCGGGAGGGTGGATTGCGATTTACTGCGTTTGACGTCCAAGTTGCTTTTCATGAAATCGTGATCAGTACTTTGCCGGCTAGCGTTGTGATGCGTGAGCCGAGTGGGACTGTGACTTTGGATCCAGAAGCTCAGCTAGGGATTTCCAAATCGGAAATGGAGCTCTCTGAGCAACGATTGGCAAATGCCAGATTGGACGTTGAAGTATTGCAAGCTCGCCATACTGCATGGTTGGCTCGCTGGGTCTTTGAGGATGGTGAGTTAGCTGGCGAAACTCAGGAATCGCTCGAGAAATTGAAAGAGCATGCGGCTCAAACAAAAATAGCTTCTTTGCGGATGGATCGTAGGTTAGCTTTAGGGAAGGCAAAAGAGAGGTTATTGGCTGCGAAGATTCAGCAGGCGAAGAGTACTCCGGAGAAGAAAGACGCAGCGGACAAGGAAGTTGCGGCTGCGATGGAAGGGGTTGCGAACGGCGATATGCAATTGCAGAACGCTCTGTCGGCAAGCGAACCTGAGGGAGAGATTGTTCGCTTTGTCGGTGCAAAATGGAGTGCAACTCGCTTTTTGAATTCTGGTGCTGATGACCCGGCAGTGGAATTTCGTGCAACCAGCTCCGGACGTCGTACGGCTTTAGCGAATTGGATTACCGATCGTCGTAATCCATTGACGGCGCGAGTAGCAGTCAATCATCTTTGGAGTCGGCACTTCGGCGAACCATTGGTAGCAACAGTTTTTGATTTTGGGAATAAAGGAGCGAAGAGTGAACATGTCCAGCTGCTCGATTGGTTGGCTTGTGAACTGATGGAGCACGGATGGAGCATGAAGCATGTGCATCGCTTGATCCTGGACTCAGAGCATTACCGACGAGATTCTAGGGTTGGTGCAGAGGGTAAAGGAATGGAACTTGATCCAGATAACCGTTTTATGTGGCGTCGAATCCCCCAAAGAATGGAGTCGCAAGTCGTTCGAGATTCGATTTTGGCTTTTGCTGGCCGATTGGATGGGACGATCGGTGGAGTTTCAGTCGCTATGAAGGATCAAGCGAATTCTATGCGGCGAAGTTTGTATTTTTTTCATTCGAACAATGAACGCAATCTGTTGCTGACGACTTTTGATGAAGCGTTGGTGAAGGAATGTTACCGTCGCGAACAAAGCATCGTGCCGCAACAGGCGTTGGCTTTGAGCAATAGCAAGTTGGTTTTAGAGAATTGTGAGCCGATTGCAGATCGGATTAGCGCTATTGATGATTCCGATGAGGAGTTTATGAAGAACGCATTTTTATGGTTGCTGGGAATTCGTGCCGATGAGCAGATGTTAGCTGCGAGTCGCGCAGCGATGGGGCGATGGAAGGAAATGAGTGATACTGGATTAGGGCAAGGGCATCCGCAACGCGAGCGTGTATTGTTGGTCTGGGCGTTGCTTAATCACAATGATTTCGTGACATTGCGGTAGCGCCGCAAGAAAATGGGGGCAAGAAAATGGGGGCAGGTTGATCTGATTAACTGGGATTCAGCAGAATGATATGGTGAGGCGTCACGATTCTTGGATCTGCGTGAGGGTGCCTATCGTTTTCTATATTCACGCCCCCATTTTCATGCCAAGCTCTGCGCGATGTTATGTTGCACAGATTTAGTATTGGATTGGCGGAAAGATTGGGGGGGGGTAAGGAATGGATGTTACAGGTCTTGGCGGTACAAGAGCCAGCAGCTTGCCGAGAGCATTACGGCGATAAAGATGGCGTTGGTCCAAATGGGTTGCCAGGGGTCACGTTGAATGTTTGGCATATCGAGATCACCGCGATCTATTGCGATGACTTTGTTGTCGGGGTTTTTCAGGACGTATTGAATGGTTTCTTGGATTGCGGAAGGTTTTGGATTGACGAGATAGAAAGGGTTAATGAAGTAATCGAAAAGGAATTCTGGGGTGGTGCTACCTGGGCGGAAGGTGAGTTCGCTTTTTGAGAGATCTGCATTCCAAGCGTCGACTTGTTTGGTGTGGTGAGCGACCCAGAGACGGTTTTTTGCATCGAAAGAAATAGTGGATGCGAAGGCTTGTCCGGTGAGTTTAGGAATTGAGATATCGAAGGCTGGAGCTTGATTGGCGGCTGTTTGGGTGGCTTGTTTTATTTTCAGGACCCAAATCTGTCCTTCTTTGCTAAGTAAAGCGACGCGTCCATCGGGGGCTTGTGTTGTTCGTTTAATTGTAACTTTACCGAGAGGATCGAGCGGGTAGGAATTGGTCATTGCATCGAGGTTTACCAAGATGGGTACGGAGTCTTCGGGGCAGACGATAGCGGTTCGATTGCAGACGGTGACATTTGCGACAGTTTCAGTGGGGAAATCTAGGTCGAGCGATTTGATTTTGGTGAGTTTTTGGCCATCGAAATCGAACAAGGAGATAGAGCCTTTCGAGACAACAACAAGTTGTTTGGAGTTGGGGACGGGGCATGTGGCGAGAGGTTTGCGGAAGTCCCAATCGGCATCGGTAATTTTTCGGTGGCTTTCTTTGGCTTTGGGGAGTTTTACATCGAAACCGAAGACAGAGATTTTTTGTGGATCGTTGACGGAAGTGGATTCGGGGTCAAAGAGGTAGGCTCCATCGGCGGTGATAGAGAGGAGAGAGTTTTCCCAGAAGAGGACTTCCGTGGTATCCAAGGGGAATTCGGGGGCAGCATCGAGACGAATATCATCCCAAGGGTTGCGTTGGATTTCGGCAGAGGCGTTTTGAGGATTCATGTCGGCAGATGGTTCTGCCCATTCAGGGAAGCGGGCGAATTCAAGTTTTGGGGAGCTAGAGCCACCGAGTCCCATGGGTACGAATCGAGTGCGACCGAAATAGAGATTCCCTGATTTCGGATCCCAGAAGGGGCCGAGGACTCTCTGTCCGTTGACTTCTCCGAAGGCGAATTGCCAGGTTGAGAGTTTCGGATTCCAGAAAAGGATTCGACCTTGGCGGTTAGCGGTAACGGGTAGATCGTTGATTGCGAGGATGCTTTGAATTTCGGGTGGGCCTTTTAGGAAGCCAGCTGCGATTCCTCGAACAACTCCGATGGTGAAGCAGATTCCCCAGAAGAGTACGGTGAGAACGACGCAGATGATGGGGTTTTTCCAAATCAGGCCGACGAAAGCGGAGACGGAGTAGAAGACCATGAATGCGAAGATGAACAGGGGGA
This sequence comes from uncultured Pirellula sp., assembly GCA_964483385.1. Classification (GTDB taxonomy): domain Bacteria; phylum Planctomycetota; class Planctomycetia; order Pirellulales; family Pirellulaceae; genus JBKCUI01. The sequence continues at coordinate 58,652 of CAZACJ010000009.1, forward strand.
TGCACCAGAGGATGCCAAGGTTCCAAATTCCGAGTTGCAACCCGGAGTAGAGATAGAGTCCGACGAGTAGGAAGGAGACATTGAGGGCGACGAAGATACAGCCACCGATGTACTTGCTTAGAAACAATAGGCTTCGTGAAAGCGGTTTGCTGAGCAACAAGTGCAACGATCCAGTCTGGAACATATCTGGGATCATTGGAGAAGTGATGATGATAGCGATCATCATGGCGATTTGGCCTAGGCCGAGCCACATAATGAAGGGAAACAGGTTCGCTTCAATAAATGGTCGGATTTGACGCAAGGTGAAGGGGAGTGGATCCATAAATCGCATTCCGGCGTATGTCAGCCAAGTGGCTTGGCCGGTCGCTGGTCGGATTGAACCGGGGAAGGCGAGATCTAGAAGTCGTCGATTGAGTTTTTGGAGTTGATCGGTGGACTTGTTATTTACCGAGATAAGTTCTTTGAGTTCTTCGCGTCGTTCTGCGGTAGGCCAAGCTTCTTTGTCGTAGAGGTCTGGTTTTTCTAGGAGTTCGTTGAGTGAGGCGACGAGTCGCCCGACAGCAATTTTACGATTGGAAGATCGTTCGCGATCTTTGAGAGTTTTTTGGAAGTCTTCATCTAGTTTTGCGAACACAGCGCGTTGAGAGCGTGTCCCCCGGCCAGCGGAAGCTTGTGCAAGCTGGTCCATCATAGCACCAGCATTGGTTACATCACCGGTTCCAACGCGATAGGTTTCGCCTTCGGAGAGTGATAAGGGAAACAGAGCGGCGAGGATTAGAGTCCAGCCTGCGAGGAGGATCCACAGGACGCGGGAGCGAATGGACTCGATGAAGCTATCGTAGAGTACAGCGAGGTAGGGTCTCATTATTTGGCTGCTCCGACGATATTCATGAAGACTTGTTCAAGGCTAGGGCGGGCTCGTTCCATTCGCAGGATGCTCAGTTGATTTGCGCGAAGGGAATCGACGAGTCGGTCGGTATTCGGTTGATCGATTGCGGGGATGGTGATACGCGACAGGCCGGTGGATGGGGTGGTCGATTGCATATCAGGGGCGTCGGTACGGCTTTCAAAGACAATGGATTCGACTGTCGTTTCGGAGGGGAGTATTTTTAGTTGTTCAAGAGTCGCAGGTGTTGCGAGGACTTCGATGGTCAGCCGAGCGGTTTCGTCTTGGGTGTGATGACGAACGAGGCCGTCGATAGTGCCGATACCTCGCAGTTTTCCGAGGGCCATGATAGCGACGCGATCGCAGATCAATTCGACTTCTTGGAGGATATGACTGTTAAGGAAAACGGTTTTGCCGCGTTGTTTTAGTTTTTCGAGGACTTCGCGGATTTGGGATCTGCCCATGGGGTCGAGTCCATCGGTCGGTTCATCGAGGATGAGCAAGTCCGGGTCGTGCAGCATGGCTTGTGCGAGCCCCAAGCGTTGTCTCATCCCCTTGGAGTAGCGACGGACCGCTTCGTTTTCGCGTCCTTTAAGGCTTACGAGTTCGAAGAGTTCTTTTTCGCGGGCGGCGATTTGCGAGTCGGTCATTTCGCTAAGGCGGCCGTAGAAATACAGAGCGCTTCGACCAGTGTGATGTCTAGGAAAGACGAGGTTTTCGGGGAGGTATCCAATTTTGCGTCGAGCCGCTTTGCTGCCTGCCGGCAGCTTGAGGACTTGGGCGGTGCCACGCGAGGGATGTAAAATTCCTAGGAGGACTTTGATTAGAGTGGTTTTGCCGGCACCGTTGGGGCCGAGAAGTCCGAAGACTTCCCCTCGATGGACTTGCAGCGAAACTTCTTTGAGCGCGGCGTGTACGCGTGGGAATATCAGACCTTCTCGGTAGGACTTCGAAAGTTGGACGACATCGATAGCGAGGGATGTGTCGATAGCGGAGGGTGGTTCCATAGCGGCCCGTTGAGGAAAAGGATTGGTGCGAGTCCGGGTATTCGTACTTCTACTGTATATCTTGCTGAATCGCGAGGGAGTAGCAAGCAATATGGGAAAATCAGTAAAGCAAATGGCTCTGCTGTTGGAACGAGTGAAAATTATGGAAACGGCAGTGGGAGACTTCGCCAAGAGCCTGAATTCTTGGTAGAATTTGGGGAAGGTCAGCGAAGTTGGCCTCCCACCTGTAGGTTCCCGCTATCGTCGGGAACTATTTTTGAGGCGTATTGCGTTGGCACCGCCCTACTTCTGGCAACCCTCTATTTTTTCCGAATTCTTATGCACCGAATTGTGTTTCTCTCCCCTTGGAACAGTTGGTTCTGTCCTATGAAAAACGTGACAATGTTGTTTGCGGGTCTGTGTGTTTTTGCTTCGAGTTTCGTCAGTGCTGCCGATCCGGTAGCCTTGTTTAACGGCAAGGACTTTGATGGCTGGCATGGTCGTCCGACGGTGGATCCACGCAAGTGGGATTCGACACCTGAAGCGGACAAGGCGAAGTGGAATAAGGAGATTGCGGAGCATTGGAAGGTTGACAATGGTGAGATCGTCAACGATGGCCAGGGGGCTTATTTGACCACCAATGCGGACTTTGGCGATTTTGATTTGATGTTGGATTACAGGATTGTGAAGGACTGTGATTCGGGTGTTTACTTGCGTGGGATTCCGCAAGTGCAGATTTGGGATCCGGATGCGGAGAACAATCGCAAGAACGGCAACGAGAAGGGTAGTGGAGGACTTTGGAACAATCCGGCTGGTTGGGCGGGTAAGGACCCCTTGGTGCGTGCGGACAAGCCGGTAGGGGAATGGAACACGATGAAGATGCGATTAGTTGGTGAGCGATGTTGGGTATGGCTCAACGACAAGCCGGTTGTGGTAAATGCGCGTCTTCATGACTACTTTGCACCTGGACAGCCTTTGATTCAGCGTGGGCCGATTCAATTGCAAACACATGGTGCGGAGATACGATTCAAGAACGTCAAGTTGCAAGAGTTTAGTGCGGAAGAAGCCAATGAAATCTTGCGTAAAGCGGAAGATGAAGAGTTGGCAAAGAGCAGCAAGAAGTTCGACGTATTGTTCAATGGAACGGACTTGGCAGGCTGGAAGGGTGCTGTAGGAAACTACACCGTTACCGAAGGAGCGATCCAATGCCTGCAGGGTAAGGGTGGTGTTTTGTATTCGGAGAAGAGCTACGGCGACTTTGTGTTTCGGGTTGACTTTCAATTGCCTCCTGCTGGAAACAATGGGTTAGCGATTCGATATCCGAGTGCGGAGGAATTGGAGCAATTGCCCAAGGATCAGCGACATGGCGATGCCGCTTATGTTGGCATGACTGAGTTGCAAGTTCTTGATGATGGGCATCCAAACTACAAGAGCATTGACCCACGTCAGGCGCATGCGAGTGCGTACGGCATGGTTGCAGCGAAACGAGGATATCTGCGTCCGACAGGACAGTGGAATCATCAAGTCGTCACCGTCAATGGATCGAAGATTCAAGTGGAGCTTAACGGCACCAAGATTCTCGATGCCGACTTAGCGACGGTTACCGAATACATGGCGAATACGCCGCATCCGGGCAAAGAGCGAGCGAGTGGTCACATTGGTTTCGCGGGTCACTCGGATCCGGTGAAGTTTCGAAACGTTGAAATTTTGCCGGTAGCGAACTAGTTTGGCGAGCCTATAGGTTTCTTTATCTCTTCGTCGATTGCTCATGGGGTGATCGACACTGAGATGGTGTGGGGATAGTTGGTGTGGGGATAGATATCACGATCATGAAAGGGATGGATTTGAACCGACAGTATTTTCGAGAAGCGATTCGATCCGGGTGGATTGCTTTTGGGGTTCTCCCAGCGCTTTGGATGACTAGTGCGGGTACGACTGCATTTGTCTGTGGCCAGGATGCGGTTAAAGCGGAGGTTACGGAGCGTTCAATTCTGGAGATTCCAGATGCGAATGCGACATCGGAAAAGGAGATGAAGCCCTACGTCGAAAAGATCGAGCATTCGACTGCCAAAATCGAGATGTTACCGATTCCCGGTGGGACTTTTCGGATGGGCAGTCCGGATACCGAAGAGGGACGGAACGCCGATGAGGGACCTTTGCATGAAGTTCAAGTCGGGCCATTTTGGATGGCTAAGTTCGAGGTGACTTGGGATTCTTATGACGTCTGGATGTCGGACTTGGATGTGTTCTATCGCGAGGTGAACAAGGTTCAAGCGACGCGTCGTGACGAGTTGGCTGATGAGTTTCAGAAGAGTCAGCCGACGAAGCCATACACGGACATGACGTTTGGGATGGGCAAACATGGTTATCCTGCGATTTGCATGACTCAGCATGCGGCAAGAACATTTTGCAAGTGGTTATCGCGCAAGACGGGACGATACTATCGATTGCCTACGGAAGCCGAGTGGGAGTATGCTTGCCGAGCTGGAACGACGACAGCTTATTCGTTTGGCGACGATGCAGCGGAGCTCGAGAATTATGCTTGGTTTGTTGACAATGCTGGGGAGGGTTATCACAAGGTTGGGTTGAAGAAACCGAATCCTTGGGGGCTTCACGACATGCACGGCAATGTTGCGGAGTGGGTGCTCGATCAGCACACGCCGGATGGATACCGTGGGGATTTGGCCAAGATCAATCCTTTGTTTGTTCCGCAAACACTTTATCCTCGTGTTGTGCGGGGAGGCGGTTGGGACAAAGATGCGGTGGCTTTGCGTTCTGCGGCGCGTGAGGGATCGACGGAGGACTGGATTGCACAGGATCCTCAGTCGCCGGTGAGCATTTGGTACCTTACCGATGCTTTGCATGTCGGTTTTCGGGTAGTGCGTCCTTTGCAAGAGCCGTCCGAAGAAGAGAAAAACAAGTTCTGGGAGTATTCCGAGCCGATTCAGAAAGAACGTCCAGTGCCCCTTGAGCGATAATCTGGTTCAATTTGCTTTTTTTATTTTCCTTTCCACACAAGACTTGGAGTAATTCGATGACACTTGATAGCACACCAGCGGGACAATCGGGCGACAACGCTTCGAATCGCCGCGGATTTATTAAGACGGGAACTAGTTTGGCTGCAGCTGCTGGCTTGACCAGCACTTTATCGCGTTCGGTACACGCTGCGGAAGATAACAAGATTCGCGTTGCTTTGATCGGTTGCGGTGGTCGTGGTACGGGTGCTGCCGAGAACGCATTGCAAGTCGACAATGGTGAGATTGAATTGGTTGCGATGGCGGACGTATTTGAGAACCGTCTTAGCAGTAGTTATGCCAAGCTCAAAGAGAACTTCCCAAAGAAGGTCGACGTTCCGAAGGAGCGGCAATTCGTCAGTTTTGACGGCTACAAGCAAGCGATGGATACGCTTCGACCTGGCGATATCGCGATCTTGACTTCGCCTCCGGCTTTTCGCTGGGTGATGTTTAAGTATGCGATTGAAAAGGGTTTGAACGTTTTCATGGAGAAGCCTGTTACTGTCGACGGGCCGACGAGCAAGCGGATGTTTGAATTGGGCAAGCTTTCGGTTGAGCGAAACCTAAAGGTTGGTGTTGGCTTGATGTGCCGTCACTGCGTGGTACGTGGCGAGTTGCTCGACCGTATTCGCAACGGAGAGATCGGCGATTTGCTCATGTTGCGAGCTTACCGAATGGCTGGTCCAACAGGTTCGGCTGCGGTGACGAAGAAGCCTGATGACATGAAGAGCGAGTTGCTCTATCAAATCAGCCGCTTTCACGGATTTCTTTGGGCGAGTGGTGGGGCAGTGAGCGATTTCTTGATCCACAACATTGATGAATGCTGTTGGATGAAGGAAGATTGGCCTGTTCGCGCGATCGCTTCTGGTGGACGCCATTACCGCAACGATTGTGTGGATCAGAATTTTGATACTTATTCAATCGAGTACACTTTTGCGGACGGGACGAAGATGTTCGTCAACGGTCGGACCATCCCTGGTTGCCGAAACGAGTTCGCAAGTTACGCTCACGGTACCAAGGGCAGCGCCGTCATTTCGGCTTCTGGTCACGCACCTGCGAAGTGCAAGATTTACACTGGTCAGAACATGACCCGTAACAACATCGTTTGGCAAGGACCACAGAGCGAGCCAAATCCATACCAATTGGAATGGAATGACTTGATCAATGCGATTCGCAAGGATTTGCCTTACAACGAAGTTGAGCGTGGCGTGAAGGCGAGCGTTGTCACGAGCATGGGACGGATGGCAGCCCACACCGGAGTGGAGATCAGCTACGACGATATGCTCAATTGCGAGCATGAGTTTGCACCTGGTCTCGACATGATGACGTATGAGAGTCCAGCACCTGTGCGAGCCAATGCGGAAGGAATTTACCCGATCCCGCAACCAGGTATTTTGACCACACGCGAGTACGGCGATTCGTAGTGGTAGCTTAAAGCAAGCGAAATAGGCCTGTTGAACGATCGTTCAGCAGGCCTATTTTTTATCAGTGTATTGAGTTCTTAGACTCCGGTTTTCGACGGCTAGACTCC